>JAIELD010000008.1 GCA_019753285.1 Beijerinckiaceae bacterium
CACGCCCTTCATCCTTCCCCCACCGCTCAATCCAAAGGCGGTGAAGTAGCAGTTCGAAGGGGGTCAAAATTAAACGCCGATCCCCCAACTCAGGGGGTCAATATTGCAAGCCGATTCACACGGTCCACTTCGGCGTCGAGATCGCTCTGGACTTCAGCCGAGCGCGCCAACATGGCAGCCCGTCTCAAGCGGCGGACGGAAGGCAGGTCCGAATCAGCGGGAGTTCTGGCGATGCCTTGCCGGTCATGGTCGTCCTCTTGCAAATGAGAACGAATTAGGAACATGATTGACTTCACAGAGTCAAGGCGGCGTATTTAGGAGCTTTTGCAGCGCCGCTACGAATTATAAAAATTTAGGAATTGGTTCAATTCTGCTTTTGCGTCAGATTTGTCGCAGCGTTTCTGGCCTCTTCAACCTGCCCTGCCTGGAGGTGATTGCCTACATGGTTGAGGTACGGCATCCATTTATCGATTGTATCGAAGCCATCTTCAATACGCGGAAAGTCAAACCGGCGCTTTGACATCTTTGCCTTCATTACATTGATCTTAGCTTCAGCGATCGAAAAATCGCGTTCCCACTTAATTTCCTGCTTAAGTATTTTTAAGTCCCGCCCAAGCACAACCCACCATGGTTCATTATCTCGCTGCATATACCACTTCGTCGCAAATATACCTAATAATAGACCGAGTGCAAAAAATGATACCGCCAGCACATCTGACCGAGCTGCAATTTTAGTAACACCGGCTGGAATTTCTTTAACAATCGGGATATTCAACCAGCTGTTGGCTTTTTGTTCGATATCGCTCGGGCTATTGTTCGCTATGAACGAAACTACTGCAACAGCTGCGCTAATGACGGTAGCTAGCCAGTTTATTAAGGCCTTCATCGCGTTTCCCAACCCGAAAACTGCCACTCTTACATGGTCGTTAAAAGTGGAAAGTTAGCTTAGCGCCAAGAAAGAATCGTAAAGGAGCCAAGATTTTGATAATGGCAGGTAATTGCGCCCTTATCCCCAATTATTGGTACGATCGGCGGGCTGTGGCAACTTTACTGCCTCGACACACACTTTGAATTGATCCGCGCTTGGACCGGCTGAATAGAGCCCCAATGTCATCCCGGCGCGTTTATGGCCGACGACTGCAGCTATGATGGCCTCAGGCTGGCCCGCCTGTTCAGCTTTGGTCACGAACCATCGGCGCAGACTGTGAAATGTAACGAGGGAACGCTTTTTATCCCCAACCAAGACCTCCAGCTTGAGCTTACGAAGATAGCGGCTGAACGCCTTGACCACGGGCATTGACCGCTCGCTGGCGCTCCCCGCCTTAGGGTCCTTCAACTCATTGAAGAGGTATTCATCTGGCCCCTTGTCCTTTTGCCGTCGCTCAAGGATCGCATGAAGGTCAGGATGGATGGGCACGTAACGCACCCCGGCTTGAGTCTTCGCCTTGGAGACGTAAAAAAGGTTGTTCTCGCAATCCCGAACCCTCAGGCGGCAAATCTCATCGATCCGCATACCGCTCAAGGCCGCGATCCTGATGAAGTCCGCGATAATGGGTTTAGCTGAGCCTTCAAGAAGCAAAAGAACCTCGTCATCGGTAAATGCGCGGGCCTTTTCGATATAGCCAACCTGATTGGCCTTAGGCTTATGGATCGTCTGTTCAGTCCAAGGGTTGTGATCGACAAGCCCTTTGCCCTTGAGCCAATGCCAGTAGCGCGACAGAGATGATTTGAGCTTGGCTGCGGATCGACGGTCGCCCGACCAGAGCGCCTCGGGATGCGGCATGAGAAGCCATGAAACGAACTCACCGGCCTTCCTTCTCGTGATCTCCTCAAGCGTTTTGGTGCCCCAATCCTGAAGCCGCCGAATGGCGCGGCGATGGTCGGTTTGAGAGCGGGCTGTGTAGGTCGTTTCTCTGAGCCATTGGTCGAGGTATTCATTGAGGGGCGTGGCGCTGCCGGTCGCAAGGCCATGGAACGCCTTCGCCTGTTCTTCGCGCTTCTCGTCGTACTCGTACTCCCAAGGCGGGATGCCGGCGGTGTCGCTGATCGGAGCACCCCTCAACTCCTCGGCTTGCATTGCGATGACGTCACGAAGGGTTTCAGCCTCTTTCTCGGGAGCCTTGCGCAATTCCTCACGAAGCTTTCGAGCCTCATCAAGCGCCGCGTCCCCGGTCACTCGACTCCGGGCCGCCTCTATCTCCGCATTGAACTCCGCCAAGACGGACCATTTGCGCGAATTGGCGACCGCACGATCGTTCGTCTTGAGGGATTTGCAGAACCGCTTCCGGCCGATTGCCTCACGCAAACTCGGGGGGACTTCCGTCAAGGCGTAGTAGCCATTTCGTCGTTTCTCTACGTAACCCGCCATTTGTGCTGTGCCTCCGCGAAGCGGCGGGGCAGGGCGCTACCCACACGCTACCCACACAAAATACCCACACATTTGGCTAAAATCAATAGTGATATCAATGATAATAGAGGCTTACGATCGAATGTCAGAGAGTCCAGGTTCCCCAGCCAACACTAAAGTAACAACTGCTGGACCGCCCTCGATCTGGGACACACGTAGCTTGAATTGCGAAGTGTGACACACCGGCAGCTTGTTCGCTAAAATGCGAATGTAAATCAATGCGTTGTGTGGATTGACAATCTGACTATATGTCTCTTCGCGTGAGCGGCACGGGTGCCGCGATCATGACTTTTGAGCCGCCGCCGCCGCCCCGTCCTGTCGCTCGACCGCAATGGCCAGCAATGCCTCGGCCTCACGCCAGTCGTCGGTGTCCGCCATGTTTTCATTGCCGGCAAGCAGATCGGCAAGAAGCGCGCGCGCTTCACTGCCACGATCCTGAGCCAGCATCAGGCGAGCAAGACTTTTTGCAATTCGAGGCGTCCAATAGAACGCACCTTGCTTTGATGCCACATCGAGGGCGAAGCGAAAATCTTCCTCGGCCAGACGCGTTGAGTGCGGTCCGTCCACGATCACTTCAATTTCTCCGCGCAGACGCAGCAACTCGGCGTAATACGATTGCTCGTGCGTTTCTGCGACCCATTCCAGGATGTCGTCAATCGTCGCGCGCGCCTCTGCAACGCGACCGAGCCGAAGCAGAGCCTCGGCCGTCGCTGCTTTTGTCTCGACACGATAATACCTCCACCCCGCACCGGTAACAGCCGCCGTGGCGCGGTCGAGCACGTCCAGCGCGCGGGCGAATTCGCCGCGCCTGACGAGCAGAACGCCTTTGAGGCAAAGAGCCGCTTTGGACCAGAATGTAAGATTTTTCTCAGCGGCGAGGTCGGTCAATCGAGCAAGCGCTTCTTCCGCCCGTTGAAGATCACCAGCCATGATCTCGAAGGGAATGACGGCGAAACCGAGGGCGTAGCATATCGAAAGCACATGACCCGTGCTTTCGGCCCTCGCGAGGCTGGCCTTCGCTTGAGCATCAGCCTTCTCGCCAAGGCCGCCGAGCAGCAGAGCCCGCGCGAACATCGCGGAAGCCAGACAGCGGTGGTCGAAGAGAAAAAAGATCCAATGGTTCTGTTCAACGGCTGACCCTGCCATCGAGACCGTCTCTTCGTACCATTTCTGCGAGTTTTTTTGATCGCCCAACCAGTGCGACGTGCTGCCTATGAGACGCATGCCCACGGAGAGATCGGATGGACTGCCCCTTATCCGTGCGATCTCGAGGTATCGTTCCGCGAGCTGGCGGCACTCGAAAAGGCGGCTGTCCCTCAATTTCATGCTCCACAGCACCCAGAGGGCAAGGAGTTGCGCTTCATGATCATGATCACGCTGGGCCTGGTCGAGAGCACCCTGAACGCCTGCTTCGGTCAGTGCAGATTTGTGGCTGGCGTGAACGACCCCTAGGCCGAGCACCGTCTGCAGCCGCATTCGCAGAGCGAAGTCTCGTGCTGGATCGCCGCGCGCCAGTGCAAGGGTCGCGAAGCTGTGGCACTCGTCAATGAGCGTCAGATGCAGCCACACAGGGATGTAGTGCACAACGATTTTTAGTCCGAGTTCGGCATCGCCTCCATCTGACAAGGCCCATGCAAGCGCTGATCTCACATTGTCGATCTCGAGCCCGCAGCGCGCGACGACCTCTACCTGCCCGCCGCTCTGTGCAATCTGCGTGCACATATCGAGGATCAGTGCTGCAAAGCAGCGCGCAGTCTCATCGAATTCATCAAGTTCCTTGAGCTTCGCGAGAGCATAAACGCGAGTGGTTTCAAGAAGGCGCAGCCTTTTTCCTCCTCTCGTGTCATCCCGTGCAAGCATGGACTTGGCAAGAAGGCCAAGAAGACATTGCACGCTGGAAAATTCAGTCTTGGCCTCCTCGACCAAGCCAAAGATCCTGTCCGCTGCCTCATAGGTGAAGCTGTCCTGGAAGATCGCAAGGCGTCGCAAAAACTTGCGCTCCCGGGATTCAAGGAGTTGATAACTCCAGTCCAGGGTTGCGCGAAGCGTTTGATGGCGCGCTGGAGAAGATCTTCGCCCTCCAGTCAGCAGTTTCAGCCTGTCGCCAAGAAGCGATAACACCACTTCGACGCCAAGTTCGGCCGCCCGGGCAGCGGCAAGTTCGATCGCAAGCGGAATGCCGTCGAGCTGCCGGCAGAGCGCAGCCATGGCGGCAGCCTGTTCAGCGCCGAATGTGTAGCTTCGATCGATATCTTTCACCCGTTTCAGGAACAGCTGGACAGACGCATAGCTTTGAACATTGGCTGACGCGGGCATCGAAGCCGGCGGAGTTTCGAGCGACGGAACGACGACGACCTGCTCGCCCTCGACCCTCAAGGCCTCCCGGCTTGTGGAGATCAGTGCAACATTTGGGCACATGCGCAGCAGAGCGGAAGCCAACTCCGCCGACGCGTCAATCAGATGCTCGCAATTGTCGAGAACCAACAATAGTCGCCGCGTGCCAAGCGCAATCGCCAATGCTGCGCCGTCAACGCTGTCCTGATCGAAGCGTAGATCAAGCATTCGCCCTACCGTCCTTGCGACAAGACGCGGATCGAAGAGCGAGGCCAGTTCGACAAAAACAACCTGACCGACCCAGTTTTGCGACATGCGATGGGCGACTTCCAGCGCGAGCCGGCTTTTCCCGATGCCGCCAGGTCCGATCAGGGTCAACGCGCGGCTTTCAAGCATTAAATCGATAATGTTCTCGAGGATTGCATCGCGGCCAATCAGCCCAGATGCAGAGATAGGCAGATTGTGGATGAGCGCGTTGGTCAGGGCAGATGTTGCTAACGGCCGGGTTGGTGCCTCATCAAGAGGACGCCAACCGCCGGAGAGGCAGTAACCCCGGCCTGAAACGGTCCTGAGCATCGCACGATGATCGCCAAAAGCTTTGCGAATAGCCGAAACATGCGCCTGCAGAGCGTTGTCTTCGACGATCATGCCAGGCCAGACCTGATGCATGATCTCATCTTTTGTGACGATCTGATCAGACGATCGGGCCAGAATTTCCAGAATCGAAAGCGCTCGAGCGCCGATTTCCACCCGAGTATTGTCCAGGCGCAAATCGCCCTTGAGCGCGTCGAATGTCCAGCGAGCCGATGAGTCGATCCAGAGCAAGAAGCAGTCTCCGTCACGGCGTAGGGGGCATCGCGACGCCATGGCAATGTCCAAGCCTACGACAGGCCGAGACTTGCGGAGGAGCTTGGCAATCGACCCGGAAGAAATCTCAATGCTTTTCGGAAGTATAGCAAAGGAAATACTTCGCGCGCTAGGCGTCTGGTCGCACCTGACCCGACACATATTGGTTTAGGGGCCATGGGTGCACGCGTTCATTGCAATCTGCCCTGCCTTCAGAACGTCAACAGGGTTCGTCGGCCGCAAATGATTTTGCTCGTTTCAATCGCCGCCTCGAATTTCTGATCGTTCGCAGTTCAGGAAATTTCAGGAACGCGCCAAAGACATTGCGATCGCTGTGCGACATCGTCCGAGCTGAAGAATGTGCGTTCCGCCGTTCATCGAAATCGGCTCTGACCAGGATCGATCGTTCGGCCTGCCGTGAATGCCGACCATTTTCAACAAGCCGACGCAATCGCCAGCAAAATTCAGCGCAGGCGGCGTCTCAGAATTGACTGGAGACTCACATGGGTATGCCGGATCTGCAGACGAGCGAACTGATGAGCTGTGGCCTTGACTGGACCGACGCGGTCGCGCCCGCCAGCAAGGCTATCGCGTTTCGAAGATTTCGGATCGTCCCCACGACCCGCCAGCTTCTTCGCGATGGCGTCGAGGTCGAGATCGGTAGCCGTGCATTCGATTTGCTTCTCGCGCTGCTTGAAGCGCGTGGTCGCATCGTGGAAAAGGCGTGCATCATGAAAAGGGTGTGGCCATCCACCACTGTCGATGAGAGCAATCTGCGGTTCCAGATGACTGCATTGCGACGCGCACTGGGCGAGGATCGGGATGCCATCAAAACTATCCCTGGGCGCGGCTACATGCTGACCGAGGACATTGCGGATCGGTCTTCGGCTTTGACGAACGCTTCTGTTGTTCTTGCCGATCTGCCGCTTTTGCAGCAGGATCCGGCGTCCGAACGGATAACGATCCTGGAGTATGAGAACGCATTGCTGAGGCAGGCCATCTCCAACTTGAAAAACCGGCTGCCGCGATTTGAGCGGCAGCAAAAGTTCACGGCCAACTCACGTCAAAAGCCGGCCTTCCCATTGCCGCTGAAGGCAAGCGTCCGTTAACCGGCCGCTCGATCTTGGCGAGCAGCCAATCCTGAGCAGCCTGACATCGGGTTCCCGCGAAGCGACGCCGTATGGCGCGATCGGCAATGATCACAAACGGTTTGGCGCAAGGCTTATTGAGCGAGGTACGCCTCTGCGCCTGTTGCAAACGTGTCTCTTTTGCGGTTGAGGCTTGGCACCCGCCACCGCATCAACGGGTCTGAACGGCGTTTGCCGGCGTGGCCGGCTGCTGTGAACCTGGCTCGCGCTGATCGGCCGAGGAAACGTCCCATTTCGGCGCATCATCGTAACCCTCGCGGCTGCTGTAAAACAGCAGAGCCATCAATCCGAAGCCGACGCCGAGTGCAAGGGTCACCGCCACGAGCATGAGCACATAGTCGGACACCGACATTGCGACGCCACTCAGCCGTTCCCAGCCAAGGCCGGCGATCACGAGCGTAGCGCCGAGCAGAACGATGAGCACCGTCAACAAGGCCCATGAACCTCCATTCATCGGGCTGGCGACGGCATGGGCCCGGCGAAAAGCGCTCTCTTGTATTTTCATCACAATCATCCTTCCAACCACGGTCCGCGGTTTCAATCCAGACTGGTCGATTACCGGCTGGATCGGTCCTCGGTCCCGCTACAAGCGATCGATGGAAGGTAGTGCAGTCAGCGAAGGCCGTATTGGAGGATAGGCGGAAGTTTGCCGGATCGGCGGGGGGAGCACTGGCGGCACCCTAGCATCGACGTCCGAAGCGAGCGATGAATCGTCCCAAAATGCCGCGATTGGAAAATACCCTGTCTGCTGAACGTCCTATGTCTTGTCTGTTTTTCACATTCGGCAAAGGGATGGATCATGGCAATGACCGGAGACGGCATGCCCGGCGTCACGGACAGGCGCTCGCTCTCGCGGCGCGCGCTGTTGAGCGGCGTGGCCGCCGGGGTGGCAGGCTCGATGGCGGCAGGCCCCGCCGCAGCCGAAACCTTGGCAGACGTTCCGCCGAGAGAGCCTGGAGCCGATCTCGGCTCCACCAGCCCCCGGTCAAAATACGTCTCCATCGGCCGTGTGCCGGAGGCGGGGCCGACGGTGCGGAACGTGGACCCCGCCAACGCCATCAACTCCAAGACGCCACTGGACAAGCTGGTCGGGCAGATCACGCCGGCCGATCTCCATTACGAGCGCAGCCATTCCGGCGCACCTGATCTCAACCCGGCAGAGCACCGCCTTCTCGTTCACGGCATGGTGGGTAAGCCGCTCGTGCTCTCCGTTGACGACCTGAAGGCGATGCCCTCCGTTTCGCGGATCGCCTTCATCGAATGCACCGGCAATGGCTGGGAAAACTGGAAGAAGGCCGATGAGACGCTATCCGTTCAGAACACGCATGGGCTGGTCAGCACCAACGAATGGACCGGCGTTCGGCTCAAATACCTGATCGAACTCGTGGGCAAGCAGGCGCGATCGACCTGGATGCTCGCCGAGGGTGGCGATGCCGCCGGCGTTGCCCGCAGCATTCCGCTCACGGAAGAGATTCTAGAGGAGGCCATCATCGCCTACGGGCAGAATGGCGAGCCGTTGCGGCCCGCCCATGGCTTCCCGATGCGCCTGCTGGTTCCCGGCATGGAGGGCAACGTCAACATCAAATGGCTGCGCCGTTTGAAGTTTGGCGACCAACCCTGGATGACCCGCTGGGAGACGGCGCGCTACACGCAATTGCTGGCGAACGGCAAGGCGCGCCAATTCCAGCTTCGCATGGAGACGAATTCCGTCATCACCTCGCCGTCGGGCACGATGACGATCTGCCCGGGCTATAATCGCATCACCGGTCTCGCCTGGAGCGGGCATGGCAGGATCGCGAAGGTCGAGATCAGCACCGACGGTGCCAAAAGCTGGAACGCGGCGCAACTGAACGCGCCCGTGCTTCCAAAAGCCCAGACCCGGTTCCAGATGGACTGGGTGTGGGACGGAAAGCCGACCAAAATCGTCAGCCGTTCTGTCGACGAAACGGGGAGCGTCCAGCCGGATCGCGATGCTTTCATCGCGCTGACCGGCAACAATGCCCTGTTCCACTACAATGCCCAGCAGACCTGGAGCATCGATGCCATGGGAGCCGTTCGCAATGTCTTGTCATAGAGTCCTCCTTGCGATCGCGCTGGCCTCATCCGCCATCGCTCCAGCCGGCGCCTATGATTTCGGCCGTCAGCCGTCAGCCGCCGAAATCAAGCTCTGGGATATCGATGTCAGGCCCGACGGCGTCGGCCTTCCGGTGGGCAGCGGAAGCGTGGCGCACGGCAAAACGGTCTACGAAGCGAACTGCTCGGCTTGCCATGGCGAGCGCGGCGTCGGCGGCATCAAGGAGCGGCTGGTCGGCGGGCAGGGGAGCCTCGCGACCAGCATGCCGATCAAGACGGTGGGCAGTTACTGGCCTTATGCGACGACGCTGTACGACTACATCCGCCGGGCGATGCCTTACCAGGCGCCGGGCACGCTGAGCGACGACGATACCTATGCCGTCGCGGCCTATATTCTCAGCTTGAATGGAATTTTGCCCGCGGACGCCAAGCTCGATCAGGCGACGCTCCCGAAGATCAGGATGCCCAACCGCGATGGCTTCGTTCCGGACAGGGAATTCAGCGACGTCCGGCCGGCGAGATGATCTTGAGTGCTTTTCGTCCTGCGCGCAGCAGGCGATACATTCATGAAAAGATGAACCGACCTGGCCCAAAAGGCCAAGTCGGTCAGGAGAATCATGTCTGCATCATATTTGGGCCAGTCCGCCATCGACGAACAGCTCCACGCCATTGATGTAGCTGGCCTTATCCGACGCCAGAAACAGCACGGCGTCGGCAACCTCTCCGGGCTGCCCGATGCGCCCTGAAGGAACGCCGCCGACGAAATCTGTCTTGATCGCCTCGGCCTGATCGCCGCCGCCAAAGAGGTGGTTCAGCCCAGCCGTATCGGTCAGGCCCGGGCTGACGACGTTGACCCTGATTTTACGGGTTTTTAGGTCGAGGCACCAGCTGCGGGCAAAGTTGCGGACGGCAGCCTTGGTCGCGCTGTAGACGCTGAAGGCTGGCGTGCCCTTGGTCCCCGTCGTCGACGATGTCAGGATGATCGATCCGCCATCGCGCAGCAGGGGCAGCGCCTTCTGCACTGTGAACACGACACCCTTCACGTTGGTCGCGAAGGTTCTGTCGAAATGGTCCTCGCTGATGTCGCCGAGCGGAGCGAATTCACCGCCGCCGGCATTGGCGAAGACGATATCGATATGGTCATGATGCTGTTTTACCGCATCATAAAGCCTGTCGATATCCTCAAGCCGCGCCATGTCCGCGCGGATGCCCGTGATGCGGCCGCCGATCGCCGTGACCGCCGCATCGAGCGCGTCCTGGCGCCGACCGGTGATGAACACCGACGCGCCTGCCTCCGAAAACTTCCTGGCGGTGGCGAGGCCGATCCCGCTGTTGCCGCCGGTCACCACGACCACCTTGCCTTCAAAATCATTGCTCATCATCTGTCTCCCTGGCCGGCGAATGCGCGCCGGTGCTGTGGATCATGGGCTGGAATCGTTTTGCCGAGGCGACGCGTGGCCCCGCGCTAGACGCCCTCGAACACCAGCCTCGTGAACAGGGCTGGCGAGATCACGAAATTTCCCCAATGCGCATCGTAGGCGGCGGTCGGGCGGGCTGCGGTGATGTCGGCAAGCCCCAATCCCTTCTTCTTCAGCGCGGCGACATTGGCGCGAGTGTCGATCAACATGTCGCGGAAGGCGATCAACTCCATCCTTTTGCTGACCGGCTGGCCATGGCCCGGAATGACGATGGTGTTGTCCGTCGTCCGCCGGACATTATCCTCCGCCGCGCGGATGGCGCCGTCGATGCTGCCGCCGGTCGAGTAATCGATGAACGGGTAGACGCCGTTCCAGAAGGTGTCGCCCGTATGGATGATATCGGCGTCGGGAAAGGTGACCGATATGTCGCTGTCGGTGTGGGCAGGGCTGTAATGTTTCAATTCGATGGTGTTGCTGTTGAGCTTGAGCACGTGCTCCTGCCCGAAAACGTCCTGAGGCAAGGCAGCGAGCGGCGCGGCCGAAAAATCGTAGCTCCAATCGTTCACGCGCTGCGTCACCGAAAGGTGCTTGCGGGTGTTTTCATGCGCGAGGATCCGTGCGCCCGCTGCCTGAAGCCATTCGTTTCCGTCGGCGTGGTCGAAATGCCAATGCGTGTTGATGAGGTGGGTGATCGGCTGGTTTCCAAGCGTATCGAGCGCGGCCGAGACCTGCCTGCGCGAGACGCCGATGCCGGCATCGACCAGAAGTTTGCCATCCTTCCCGGTCAGCACGGCGATGTTGCCTCCCGAGCCTTCCAACACCGAAATGCCGTCGCGCAGGCGATGGACGGTGATCGGCGCTGTCGCCGCGTCGGACTTGATGATGTCGACGATGTTCCTTGCTTCTGCATAGACCTGGCTTGGAGTCAGAAAATCGCCTGCCACGACCAGCGCGGACGAACCGAGGCAGCAAAGACAAAAACGCCTGCGTGAAAGTGTCGTTCGCCCGCTCATGGCAATCTCCGTTCGTCGAGTGACATCTGTGCTCGATGTCGGGACTAGCATCGCGCCAGCCTGGGTTCTTGCCGGCGAGACCGGAGGCTTGCCGAATTGCACGATTGGCTCACGGCTGCCGCAAAACGACCGACGTGCGAACGCGACAAGCTGCGGGCGAAATGGAGAGCAGCCGGCCACGCTCTGGCGGAGGATGCGTGTCGTGGCGATCAAGGCAAGCCGCCAAGCTGCGGTCTCCCGCATCGCCTGCATTGACCAATGAGGAGCCAGCCCATCATGCAACAATCAGCAAAAGCCGCATTCACCCGCGAGCGATTGGAAACGCCGAGCGATCTTTCCGTCGATGCTGTCGCCAACATAGAAGCTGCCCTGAAGCGGACGTTGGCGGATGTTTTCGCCTTGTACATCAAGACGAAAAACTTTCACTGGCACATGAGCGGGCCTCACTTCCGCGAGTATCGTTTGCTGCTGGACGAGCAAGCCGAACAGATCTTCGCCATGACCGACGAGATCGCCGAACGCGCCCGCAAGATCGGTGGAGCCACGATCCGGTCCATCGGGGACATCGGACGTCTGAGCCGCATCCTCGACAATGATGCGAGCTTCGTCGAGCCCCACGCCATGCTCGCCGAGCTTCGCGACGATAATCGCCAGCTTGTTGCGCTGCTTCGCGAGACGCATGGCGTCTGCGACGAATTCGGGGATGTCGCCACCGCCAGCCTGATCGAGAACTGGATTGACCAGGGCGAGCGCCGGGCATGGTTTCTACTCGAAACCACTAGGGCGAGCCATTAGCAGGCGCGCGCGGTCTGCGCGCAGCTCAATTCCACGAGATGAGGAACTTGGCGATGCCGACGGAGAGACAGCTTTTCGACGATTTGCTGGAGGAAGGGCTGGAAGAAAGCTTTCCGGCAAGCGATCCGCCTTCGGTCCTCAGGCGTGGTTCAACACCGGAACTGCGGTCGAAGCCAACGGATGCGCCGCCGCGGACCGTGGCGACGCTGGCGATGCCGCTCGACCCAAGCGGAACCTTTATCGATAGCGAGGCTGTTTCCCTGACGGTCTGGGCGCCGCTTGCCGATGCTCTGGCGCGTGGGCTCGTCGTCATAGGCTACCGTGCCGAAAATATTCGCATCGAGCCCATCTTCGGGGCCGAGGCGCTGCATGTGAGGCCGCGCCTCGGCCATCTCCACATCACGGTCGACGATGTGCCGTGGCATTGGGTGGATGCGAGCGGCGAGCCTCTGATCATCCAGGGCTTGAAGGCCGGACCGCACCGGATCCTGATCGAGCTTGCCGATCCGATACACCGGGTGCTCGACCACCAGCTCGTCAGCTTCGAAATAGTGACCCCGCCGCGCTGATTGCACGCGGCCATCTTGGCGGAGTTGCATTGGCCTTTGAACGCGGTCTCGCGACCGGACTCAACCTTCTATCGGCAAGCTTCCGCCGCGCGGCGGCAGGCACCCGCGCTTGCGTTGGCAAGAGTGAACCTCTCGAGCTGACCCGTGCGGCCGCCCCTGTCGAAGCATCGATCACGCCGCGAGGGTGAGTGAGAATTATCGGCGTATAAGCTCAAGTATATTTCAGCTTAATAATCAATGGTTTCAACAAAAACCGTTGCAGGTCAACATACTCGCCAGTGCAAATTTCATATGGTCCCGAAGAGGGTAGAACCCTTGTAATGATCGGGGAATAGACCAATGAAAAACGCAATCCTGGTGTTCGCAACGATCTTGATGATCGGCGAACCTGTTTCAGCTGCGAATACTCAAAAAGCCTCTACGGAAAGCAGTTGCGTCGAGAGGTCAGGCCAGCGGCAGGCGGATCGATGTGCGACCGAAGCCTGGGCGAGGGAAACGGAGACTGCTGGGCCAGTGCCCTATCACTAGGCCTGGCGATGCGGATTTCGAAGATAGTGGCGCTGGCGGTTCATCGTCAGGCAATGGCCGGAGGTCGATATGGCAGAGATCGTGAAACTTGAAAGCGCGTACACGTTCGAACAGACGATGCAACGATTGACGGCTGCGCTGTCGAAAAACGGCTTCACGATCTTTGCGGTCATCGACCAGAGCGCAGCCGCGCGATCCGTCGGGCTCGATCTCCCGCCGACGACCTTGATCATCTACGGCAATCCCAGGGGCGGCACCCCACTGATGCTGGCTGCGCCAGATTTTTCGATCGAGCTGCCGCTTCGCCTGGTCGTCCGGCGGGACGCCGGCGGAGCCGTTTATGTGATCTATCAGCCGGCGAGCACGCTTGAAGGCCGGCATGGACTGCCGCCCGACATGGCCGCGCCGCTGTCGAAAGGCGAAGGGCTTATCGCCGCTTCGGTTGCCGCGACGCTAAATTCATCGTCAATTTAAGGAGCGCCGCCATGCGCAGCCTCGGATTCATGTGCGTCGTCAGGTTCGCGACATTCGGTCTCGTGTCGCTGTTGATCATCGCCGCACCAATCCTCAGCGAAAAATTGTAAGACCGCAGCCGATTTCTACGCTTGGTTGGGCATCGCTGGCCTGACCGCTTGAGGCATAAGGCGCTTCAGCATGGGCGGGCCGCCCCGCACCGGAGAATATTCACCACGAGAGACGCTGTCACCGGCGGCAGTTCTGTCAGCCGCACTTCCCGCTTTGATGACTGGCGGGCAGAAGTGCCGCTGGCATTTTCACATTCTACTTTGCATGGCCATGACGACAGGAGGCGATGCCTGATCGCGCGGGGTCAGCCTGCGTCGCGTGGCGACGCCAGGAATTCGATGCTCCGGCCTCCAGGCATGCGGATCTGGAAATAGCTGGCGGCGGCACAGAGCGAGGAAGGGTCCGGGCCGTCGAACTCGACATTCGGCCAGGACGCCACGACGTGGCGGAGCGCTTTGAACTCGGCCGCATGGACCTTGAACGCTGTGCGGCCGAGGCCTGCGTTTCGCTCGCACCGGCGCGATCCGGGCCCCGTGCGCGTCTCGACTTGCCACAGCGTGATTGTCCTCTCTCCGTCCGTGACGAACACGGATGGGTAGGCATCGTTGAAGAAATCATTCTCCAACCTGCAATCGCCGATTGTGAAGCCGGGCAAGGCTCGCTGCTCGTAGTCGATGTGGTCTTTCACGTTCCTGTTCCCCTTGGTTTTTGTCCGTGGTTTGACCGGGCCGATGCGCTCTGCGCGCCCCATCCTCGACTCGCGGAATGGCTATCGCGCGGTCTCAGCGAACGAGGCGCGTGAACACCCGGTCGTGATCCTTGACCCCTGCCGCGTGGCAGCCGAAGCAGGTCTGGTGCTGAGCTTCATCGACCGGCGTGCCGTCGATGAAGCGGCCGAAGCCCCAGCCGCCCGTGTCCGCATAGCGGACGCTGTCCTTCACCATGATCTGGACTGTGGTGGCCGCGCCCGGCACGAAGGCGGGCTCGAATTCCGTCGATTGAACATGTTTCCACGCGAGCTTCGCAAGGACGGTTCCATCGGGGAAAGGCAATACGCCATCGCGATAGGCTTTCAACGCAACAGGATTGCCGACGATCGCTCGAAGCTCGTCCAGTCCGCTCTCGTGCGCGACGCCGACCAACTCCCACTGCCGATAACCTTCAGGAATGCCGACGCCGAAAATCGGCGATTTCAACTCGTCTGCGGCATGGCTCGATGTCGGGAAAAGAGCAGGGGGAAGAGCCACCACTGCAATGGCGAATGCCGATAGCGCGAAACGGTTCATGGAGCTCTCCTGAGTGGTGAAACGGTCGACCTATGGGGCAATGCGTTGGCCCGTCGCTAGCGCTGCTGCGCGCGCCGCCAGGCTGCGGGGCTGGCCTTCACGCATCGTGTGAACACGCGGGTGAAATGGCTCTGGTCTGCAAAGCCTGTCGCCAGGGCGATTTCGCTGAGCGCCTGTCGCGTGTTGAGAATGAGTTGTTTCGAACGCTCCACGCGCTGCGAAAGCAGCCACTGGTGAGGGGTGCAGCCGAACGACTGACGGAACACCTGGCTGAAATGGCTGCACGACAGGCGGCACGCGTCGGCCATGTCGGTCATGGTGAGATTGCCGGAAAGATCAGCCAGAAGCATTTCCTTGACGCGGCGCTCCTGCCAGGGAGCCAGTCCGCCGCGAGCCGTACAGGCCCCTCCGCTGTGCTGACCATACGTCCTTGCGAGATGCGCGGCGACCGCACGCCAGGCATAGTCCACGAACAGCTTGCTTGCCTGCTGGGGTGCGTTGAGCGCCGGGCGCAAGGCGAGCGCCAGGTTCGCCAGAACGGCGTCATGCTGCGTGGCGTCCGCTGGGCAGCGCAATTCCTCCACGCGGCGGGTGCGCTGGTCATCGGTGACCTCGTCGAGAGCCGCCTGCGAGATGTAGAAATTCATGACCTCGAACGAACTGCGGATATCGGCGAGCCACGAGTGACGCATGTCGTGGATCTGGAGCGTGCCGGCCTGGGCGGGCTCGCACGCCTGAAGCCTGTCATTGCACCAGACATCGTAGGAGCGGCACTCCGAGAGATGGATGCACGCCGAATATCCCGGCTTCCTGCCCTGCTCGTCAGTCATCCCGTGACCGGCGCTGCGTCGTGCAATGTAGAGGATGGCTGCGTCGTCCAATGACGACGTCGCCCGCAAGGTCTTCCATTCATCGACCCGGCTCGAAGAAGTCTGGGCGATAACAACACCAAACTTCTCGCGCGGCTTTGGTCGAAACGGGATCATGTCCGCAGGCACATCGCCGTTGGCGATGAATGTGGGGAATTCAGCGCGGGTTTGAATGGAGGGCGTCATGTTCAAAGTTCCTTCTTGCAAGCCGTTTTGCGGTGCTCCCGCCGAGTGACCCCGGCGGGCAGGAAAAACATGCGGACACTGACAGGCGCGTCCGCAGTGATTGCAGTGTGATCGGCGCCCACTTGGGATGCCCCCCATCCGCGCTGCGCGATCGGCGTTCAGGGCTGGAGGAACGCCAGCACTTCGGCATTGACGATGTCGGCGTGGGTCGAGATCATGCCATGCGGCAGATCCTCATAGACCTTGAGAGTGCCGTGCTTGAGCAGCTTGACCGCAAGCGGCGCGGCGGCGACGAACGGGACGATCTGATCATCCTTGCTGTGCAGCAGCAGGACCGGCACGTCGATCTGCTTCAGATCTTCGGTGAGGTCCGTCTCGGAAAAGACCTTGATGCAGTCATATTGGGGCTTCGTGCCGCCCATCATGCCCTGCCGCCACCAGTTGTCGACGAGGCTCTCGGACACCTTCGCGTTGGGGCGGTTGAAGCCGAAGAATGGGCCGGCAGCGACATCGCGGTAGAATTGCGCGCGGTTAGACATGGCGGCGCGATAGCCGTCATAGACCTCAATCGCCTGGCCTTCGGGGTTGGTCGCTGATTTGACCATCACCGGCGTGATCGCGCTGATGAGAACGAGTTTGGAGACGCGCCCCTTGCCGTGCCGGGCGACATAGCGGGTGGCTTCGCCGCCGCCGGTCGAATGTCCGATGTGAATGGCGTCCTTGAGGCCGAGATGGGCGACGAGCGCAGCAGCATCCGCCGCATATGTGTCCATGTCATTACCCTGATAGGTCTGGGTCGAGCGACCGTGACCGCGGCGGTCATGCGCGATGACCCGGTAGCCTTGTGCGAGGAAGAACAGCATCTGGCTGTCCCAGTCGTCGGCGCTCAGCGGCCAGCCATGATGGAACATGATCGGCTGACCGGATCCCCAGTCCTTGTAGAAGATTTCCGTTCCGTCGCTGGTGGTGATCGTTGGCATTGTCTGGCTCCCCGCCTGGGTGTCTTCTGAAACAGGAAGGGAGTTTTCCCTTCGCCGTCCCGGGGCGCCGTCACAGCGCTCGTCCGGTGTGATGACTGTCGCCGCTCGCCTCAAGCAAGGCGAGTAAAGGGATGCTAAGCGCTGCTAAATCGAGCAAGGCAGAACGATTTGCAGCAGTCGATCTGCCGGATGATTTGCCGAAAGAAGCCGCCGGGCAGCAGTCGCTGCCGGCTTGGCATCGTCATCTCCTGCGAGATGAGCGTGAAGCCGTCGCCATGGCACGAGAGCGCTGGATCGGATCGGCGCGGCTGTCGGGGGCCCGCCAGGTCGGGGCAAACAGGTCGAGCGGCTGTAACGCCTCAGGCGTTCGAAATATCCGGAAGTATGATCAGCGACGTGACTTCGTCGTCGCAGACCGCGAAGTAGAAGCTGAGCACCAGCGGATCAGGCATTCCCGGCGCCGTCGTGTTGCTATTGACGTTCGCCCCGACCACCACGCAATTCTTGACCTCGACCAAGCTGACTGGATGCATCGTCATGCCGGCGTCGATGATTTCACCGCCGGCCCATGTCCTGATGGCAGAAATGCCTCGGTAGACCTGAAGCTGATCGTTGACGATCGCATCGTCATGAAACACGTCGAGCAGGGTGTCGAGGTCACTGGTATTCGTGGCGTTGACATATGTTTCCAACGGTCGAGGCAGATCGAGAACCGCGCTCGGCTCGCTGCGCAATTCCGAAATGTCGCCGTCGCGAACAGTAAGGCTCCAGTCACGCTGCACGAGAGCATCGCCTTCGTCGCAGCGCTCCGAAAGCAGCATTGTCAAAACCAGGACACCCTGACGCCTCGTTTCGTCAATCGGGCGTGGCGGAAGCGTCCAGTTGCTGCCCTGATCGGAAAACCAGGTGCGAACATCGGCTTTTCCCACGAATTTCACGCCATCGACATGGAGCAGGACATCGTCCGCGAACGTCGCGGCCAAGGCCGCCTCATCCCGCGACCGGAGGGCCAGCAGAAATCGGGTAATGAGTGTCGGAAGGTTGGACAGAGACATGGCGCGCTCGCTGAAGGCGACGAGACTGCCTCGTCATGCGAACGGTGTTATCCGGAAACGCTCATGCGCACGTGCTGCGAGTTGTAAAATCGTGTAAACCGGTAGCCAGCGTTGGTTGGGAGAACGGTCTGGAATCAAACCTGCCGCGGGACATTCCCGAGCCCTTCAGGCTGTTGTTCCAGAAATCGTCTCGCCGTCATCAGGTCGGCCGTATCGAAGCCTTCGGTGAACCTGCCATACAGCTCGGCAATCAGCTGCTGCGCAGGCCCTCTTTCGCCGCGCGTTGCCCAAAGATCTGCCAGCGGCAATGCCGCACGCAACTCCCATCCCGGCGCAGACTGTTCCGAGGCGCATTCGATCGCTTCGCGCAGGCATGCCTCGACGAGATCAGGTTTTGCTCCGGAAGCGATGAGCACCAAAGCGCGAGCCCTCAGGAGATCGGGCAGGTCGAAAGCGCCATTTCGTGTTCTCGCAAGATGGATGACGCTGTCGATCGTCGCCAGGGCCTCGTTGACTTCGCCCATTCGCGCCAGCCCCTCGGCCAAGGCGCGGCCGCATACCGTGGCAAGAGTGTGATGGCGTTCCTGATTCAGGATGGCTCTCGTGTTTCGCAGCAGCTCGACGCCGGCGATCCATTCACCGCGAAGGACGAGGCTTTCGCCTCGCAAAGCCAGGCCGACCGTTTGATAGGGCCGAAGAGAATGCTTGGCGGCGTATTCAACGACGCGATCGATGAGGATCTCCGCGCCGGAAAAGTCGCCGCTCCAAAGCCAGACCGGGATGGTGTAGATATGTGCGATGCAAACGGTGACAGGATGGTTGCGGCGCATTGCTTCATCGATCGCCTGAAGCGCCGTTTTCTTGGCCTGCTCCGGAAACCCGCGCAGCCAAAGCACTCGGGCCAGCGCCACCAGCGCCCGATTTCGATGATCGTAGCCGAAGCCGTCGACCGGCGCGTCGCCTGAGGCCGATGCCAGTTCGAACCCTCGCACGCAATGACGCTGTGCCGCGGCCTGGTCGCCGACGAGGTGAAAAGATGCGCCCAGCATCCATTCGCCCATGATCGTGCCGCTGTCATCCTCGGCTTCGGCAGCGATGGCGACGAGCCGGTTGGCGCAGTCGAGCGCTCCTTTGAAATCGCCGGTGCGCATGCGGAATACGCTCATTCCAGCCAGAAGCTGGACAGTCCTCTGAATATCGCCGAGCAATTGCGCAAGCTGCATCGCGCGTTCGATCGCACGGAAGACGCTTTCGCTGTTTCCTCGCGTGAACATCATCGCGATGGCGAGTGCTTCCTGAAGGGCAAGCTCCTTGGCGCTTGACCGCTCGGCTGCCGGCAGTTCGGAAAGGGCGCGTTCGCACCAGCGCTCACACTCGCCGAGAAGCGAGAGATGCAGGAATAGAGGCGCTGCGGCGATGGCGAGGTCGATACCGAGCTCACGGTCGCCGCTATTTGAAAAGCACCATTCGAGAGCCGTGCGAACGTCTCCCAGCGAGCGCGTGAGGCGCGCGGCGACCAATGCTTTATCGGCTCCCGCCTGCTGACGTTGGAGAAGAGCTCTGAAACGGACGGCATGCCGTCGCGAAACCGCGTCCTCTTCCCCGCTTTCAGTCAGCTTGACCGCCGCATAGGTGCGTGTCGTATCGAGCAGGCGGCAATAGAGCTCGCCGGACGACACCGAGGTCGAGATTAGCGACTTGCTGATCATGCTGGAGATGGCGTCGGTCACCTCGTCAATGTCTGCAGGTCTTTCGCAGATCACGGCAACAGCGTCTTCGAAGGTGAAATCGCCAATGAAGATCGACAGTTGCGACAGCACGGCCTGCTTGTAAGGGGTGAGAAGGTTGAAGCTCCAATCGAGCAAGGCCCTGAGCGTCTGGTGGCGTGGCATCGCGCTGCGTCGTCCCTGCCAGAGCAGATTGAAACGCTTGTCGAGCAGGTCGGCCGTGCCCCGGACGCCGGATACCCCGACGCGGCCGGCGGCAAGCTCTATCGCGAGCGGCATCCCGTCAAGTCGTCGGCAGATCGAGGCGATGATCGGTGCGTCGAGATCATTCAACAGGTCGCGGTGCCCGCTCGCGGCGGCGCGATCCATGAAAAGCTGAACGGCGGGGCTGGCAGCGACGTCGACCGCGCTGAGAGCGCCCCCTTCCGGCGGGCTTTCAAGCGGGGCAAGCAGGTGAATGTTTTCGCCCTCGACCCGCAGCGCTTCGCGTGTCGTCGTGAGCAGGTGCAGGCTTTGCGCGTCGAGGAACAATCGTTCGGCAAGCGCTGAAATCGTCTCGATCACATGTTCGCAATTATCGAGCACCAGGAGCGCGCGTCGATCCTTCAGATAGAACGCAAGCAGGGCGACCGGATCGTCGCCGGTCGCGATGCAACCGACGGAGGCTGCCACCGCCGCGGTTACCGCGGCGGTATCGGAATGCTGGCTCAGATCGACGAAATAGGTTTCGCCGTCGAATTCGCCGATAAGGTTGTGGACGATCGCCACCGCAACCGTCGTCTTGCCCATGCCGCCTGGACCGACGATGCTGACAAAGCGCTTGGTCCGCAGCAATTCTACGATGACGGCGATCGCCTCGTCACGTCCGACCATGCGGGCGAGAAGCGGCGGCATTTTCGGGGCAGCCGCTGAAACCGTCCTGACCGCGACAGGAGCGACTGGCCGGTTGCCTGCCTCCACCGCCGCCACGAAAACATAGCCGCGGCCCGGTACGTTGGCGATGAAGCGGTTGCCGCCGACGCCATCGCCCAAAGCTTTTCTGAGACTGGTGAGATGGACCCGAAGATTTGCCTCCTCCACGGTGACATTGGGCCAGACCAGGTCCATGAGCTCATGCTTGTCCAGCACTGAACCCGCGTTTTTGACCAAGGCAATCAGAATGTCGAGCGCACGAGACCCGAGTGTGACCGGAACCCCATCCCTCGTCAAAAGCCTTTCGCTTGGGAAAAGCTGAAACCCGCCGAAGGTGACTAGCTCAGCGGAGCGCTGCGATTCTCCGTCGGTCGTCAAGCTTGAGGACCTTGCAAGCACCATGCACCTGCGGAAATGTCAGTTGTTTGTCTGATTTGCCTTGCTGAATAAACAATCACTTGGCGACCATCGCAAAACGGTCCCGCCTTTGAGATTTGCTTAGATGAGTTGTTTGAATATTGTAGATTATCGACGTCGCCATGACAGTTATACGACGTCCGCCCAAGCATCGCGCGCCTGCAGAATTGACGGTAGCCGCAGTGTCGAAAGTCATGATCCATGGCAGCGCTGATACCGGCATGTGTTGCTTCCGCTGTGATGAAACTTAATGCATCGTCCGTCCTCTGACAACGCGACCTTTTCACATTAGTGCAACGACAGCTTGCGGGTTGTTAGAATTTGCGAGGTTTTGTTGTGTCGCAGGCCAGGCAGCGTCGCAGAACCAGGCAATGGCGGACCAGAAAGCGCCGGAAAGTCCTTCGATCAGGCGCGCCGGGGCAGGGAAGATGCCGGGCTTCCTCATACGAGGCTTGCCCCCTATGGCCGCGACTTTCTGGAAACGTCGTTGAGCAGATTTTTACAACGCTTAACAACCGCAGGCGTTCAACCTCCGCTAACTTGGCTTTGCAGACGGAAGCAATGCCGGGTCCCGTCGATAAGCGCCGTCAAACGGAGCAGGTCGAGCGAGCAACGCCTAAACCGAAGCGAGCCGGGCAGCGGCTGTCACGCTTCCGACAATGAACATACGGACCGACACACCGCCTTGCGACGAGGAGCAGCATGAGACAGCACCTGCCACCCGATGATCCGCGGTTCATCCGCATCGTTCCGGCGCTCCAGGAGACGCCGATCTTCCAGCCGGGGCAGCATGTCCGCGTGCTGGAGCGCTTCCCACTCGGCCATTACCGCGTGCCGCTCTACCTGCGCGGCAGGATCGGTGGGGTCGAACGGCTGGTGCTGCCGGCAATCGACAATGAAGAGGAAGGTTTCGGCCTGAATGCGGGCGTGAAACGTCACTACTACCGGATCGCCGTGCCGATGTCGGACATCTGGACCGACTATGCCGGCAGTTCGCGCGACCAACTCTACATCGAGGTATTCGAAACCTGGCTGGAGGCCGTTCACGATGCATGAACAGGACCACGATCACGATCACGATCATCACGACCATGATCATGACCACGCCGAAATCAGCGCGACCGAACGGCCAGGATATTTCGACATCCTGCAGGCGGCGCTCGAGGAATTGCTGAACGAGCGAAAGCTTGTGACGACGGCAGAGATCGAACGTCAGATAGACGTGCTCGATTCCCGCACGCCCGCGCTCGGCGCCACGATCGTCGCCCGCGCCTGGACGGATCCGGACTTTCGTCAACAGCTTCTGGCCGATGGCCGTGGGACCTGCGAAAGTCTTGGCATCACCTTCTATGACGATACAGGCCTCATCGTTCTCGAGAACACGGAGACAGTCCACAATCTCGTCGTCTGCACGCTATGTTCCTGCTATCCGCGGCCGCTGCTCGGGCTGCCGCCAGAATGGTACAAGCTGAAGCCTTATCGTGCCCGGGCGGTGATCGAACCGCGCGCGCTGCTCGCCGAATTCGGCACCATCATTCCCGACGATGTCGAGATCCGCGTTGCCGACTCGACCTCTGCCTTGCGCTTTCTGGTGCTGCCGCTCCGACCGAAGGGGACGGACGACTACACCGAAGAACAGCTTGCGGCCCTTGTCACGCGCGATGCGATGATCGGCGTCGTTACCGTGAAAGCAAACGATGAAAGGGTAGCGGCATGATCACGATCGAAGACTTCATGCACCGGTTGCCGAACGACGTCGGAGGTCAGGCATCGCCGGCCTTCGCCAGGGTGGAGCATGCGCTTGCGCCCTGGGAAAAGCGCTGTCATGCGCTGGCCGACGTGCTCGACTACCACAAGCTGATCAGCACGGAGGAGAAGCGGCGGGGCGTCGAAGGGCTCGGTGCCGACGTCATCAACCGGCTGAGCTATTACGAGCGCTGGGCCACCGCATTTGCTGTCCTGCTGTTTGAGAAGGGTATCCTGACGCCGACCGAGCTTGCCGAGAAGATGGCCGAGATCGAGGCGCGCTGGCCCGATGAACGGGTGTCTTCGACGGGCGAGCCACGACCATGATAACGACCGAGCGGGCCGCCGCTAACTCGCGCGCGACGACCTTCGTCGGTGGACGGTCGGGCCACATGCTGGTCCTCTCCCACGCGACGCTGGTTGGTGAGCCGATCGCACGGGTCGAGGCAGTCAACATGACCGCCGGCATCTCGCCGACCTTGCCGGTGGATGCAAGCTGGGCCTTGCATGGCGTCGCGACGAATGATCGGTATACGACGCGTCCCGAGAAGACGGAATTGGTGGCCAAGCAGGCACCGATCGGCCGTCCAGAGGCCACCCATGCCGCGCTCATTCTACTGCGGAAGCGCGCCGAGTGGTGGAGCTTCACGCAAGATGAACGGCGTGCGATCCTCGAGGAGGATTCGCACCATATCGCGATTGGAATGCGGTATCTGCCGGCAGTCGCGCGCCGCCTGCTGCACTGCAGGGACCTTGACGAAGAGGCGCCGTTCGATTTCATCGGCTATCTCGATTATGCGCCGGAAAGCGAAGCCGCCTTCGATGATATGCTGGCTCAGCTTCGGGCGACGAAAGAGTGGTCGTTCATCGATCGCGAGATCGACATTCGCCTGACCAAGGCCGATCCTGCGCAGATCGTGCTCTCTCACCTGGCGGACCATCACGCTGGTGGCTGATGGTGCGATGTTCGCGCGGCCAAGCAGCGTCTTGCTTTACGCGAGCGCCTTCTCCGAGGCGCTACACCGCTGCAAACAGTTGCGCTATTTATAGGCCTCGGTGAGGTAATCCACGATGATCTTCGCATCCTCCGGCGCGATCGGTGCCTTGTAGACATTGATCATCTTGGCGACCTCGGCCTGCCAGAACGCCTTGCCGAAGGATGCTCCATGCGGCTGGGACTTGATGTATTCCGCCGAGTGGCAGGCTCCGCAATTGGCGATCGCCGTGTCGAAGCCCGGTCCCTTGGCGAGTTCGGTCTGGTCATCCGGCAAGGCGAATTGCAAGGGCTTTGGCTGTGCGCCGCTCGACGCCGCGCAAAAGGCTGCAGCAACGATGGAAAGCCTGATCAATAAGGGCTGGAAAAAAGATTTCTTCCGCATGTCGATGATCCTCAAGCAGCGATGACGCGCGTTGTCTCTATGACGTTCCGCATGTAGCCGGCGGGGTTCCAGAGCGCCTCCATCGGCTGTGTCTGTCCGATGCGGTTGATGGCCCGGACCTTAATGTCGTGCGCTCCCTTGGGCAGATGCAGCACCGACCGCCATTCACGAAACGAGTATTTGCCCAGATCCTTGCCGAGAACGGCGCTGCGCCAGGTCGCGCCGCCATCGGCCGATACCGTGACCTCGGTCACGCCATAGCCGCCGTCGAAGGCGATGCCCTTGATCTCGATGTCCTTGCCGGCGCTGACCTTCTGGCCATCCGCGAGGCTCGTGATGAACGAGCGGACGTTGAAGCGGTTGATCGGCACCGTAGCCGCGACCTTTCCGCCCGGCGGCACGCAGGCGCAGTCCGTTGCAGGGATGCGATAGGCGGTCTTCATCCAGAATCCATCGAAAGTCGCGTCGATGACCGTGATGTCGTTGAGGTGCTTGACCCAATAGGTGCCGTAATAGCCCGGGACGATCAGGCGGATCGGGAAGCCATTCAGAAACGGCAGGTCCTCGCCATTCATCTGATAGGCGACCATGACCTCGCCATCGCGGGCATGGTCGATGTCCAGCGCCTTGATGAAATCAGGCGTTTCCGGGACGATGGGGCCGTCCATGCCGTTGAACGTCACCTGTTTCGCAGAAGCATCGATGCCGGCCTTGTCGAGGATGGCCTTCAGCGGCACGCCCTTCCAGCGGGCGTTGCCCATCGCGCCGTTTGCGAGCTGGCCTCCAGCCACGCGCGGATTGAAAAAGCCGCGGCTGTTGCCTGAGCACTGATTGACCGCGACGACCTCCGAGGCCTCGAAATTGTTGCGCAGATCGGAAAGGGACAGGCTCAGCGGCGTGGAAACCTTGCCTTTGACTCCGAGGCGGAACGTGTCGGGATCGAGATCGACGGGCAGGCCTGCGAGATGATAGCGCACGAAAAACGCATCATTGGCAGTGATAGGCCCCTCGTTGAAGGCTGAGAATGGGGTTTCGAGCTGCGGCGGCCGCGATGTCAGCAGGATGAGCGGGCGCTTTTGTGGAAATGTCACCAGCGAACGCGCGCCATTTTCGAAGGGAAGCGTCGTCTTCTGTTCCGCGAGGGCGAGCCTCGCGTTGCTTCCGGCGAAGAGCGTCGCAGCGCCCAGCGAAGCCATGAATTGCCGACGTTGCAGCATCTTTCTCTCCCCTTTTTTCTAAGCGTAGCAGAAGATGTCGAGGTAGCCCATGCCTTTGACAGTCCACTTGGCTCTTGAACCGCAGAAGTCAGCCGGCGTCTGGAGTGAGGGCCGATCGTAGGTTCTGCCGGCTTTCCGCGATTTTCTGTTCTGTCGCTTTTAGGCCAATCACGCTGGAATCGAATCCCAAACATCTTTCATTGGCCAGATGAGCGATCGCGGCACAGGACCGGCCGGTTGAGATCGCAGACCGTGCTTTTCGACAAAGTAACGGACGATCCGCCAAGACGTTGATCGTCTGTGGGGGCATTCATGGATCAAAGATGCGATCCAGGTTGGCCGGCGTCATTGATCGAGACTGTGCTCCGACCTGCAAGTCGTTGCCTGCCACGCAAGCGTCCCATGTTTCAAAATCCACGGTGACCTTTGTGACCATCCTCTCTGATGAGCGAAAATATTGGGGCGTGGCGATCACGGCCGCTGCCGCCCTCGCGCTTGCATACATCCCCGCGTCGAGCCTGATCGAAAAACAGGCCGGCGACGCCGTGCCTGCACCAATCTGCACCGCGCCTGCGCTCACCGCGGGTTCGGAGGAGGGGCAATTTCTCGCCGAAAACAACGCCGCGATGAACCGGATGATGGCGGGCATGGAGATGAGGCCAGGCGGCGACATCGAGACTGATTTTGCAGCGATGATGACCGCGCACCATCAGGGGGCGATCGACATGGCGGTCATCTATCTCCGCTACGGCCGCAACGAGCGCCTCCGCCGCATCGCACAGGGGATCGTCGTCGAGCAACAGCAGGAGATCGCCGCGATGCGCCTCGCGCTTGGGTTGCCGCCGGCAATGAAGCCTCTCGACATGCAACGGAGGCGCATCACGCCTGATCAAGGCATCGCAGCCCGATAGTCGCTTCGCCAAGATGAACAGGAGAAACGAGGAATGACCAATCACATCCTTTCAGCCGCGCTGCTGGCGACCGCTGCCTTCATCCAGCCGCTCCCGGCCTTCCCCGGCCAGGCGCCCGGCGCGCTCGCCGACCCGGACATTCCGATCAGCCATCGCGACCGCGTCTACGCGGCCGAGCAGTTCTCGAACACCATATCCGTAACCGACCCGGTCGATAACAGGCTGCTCGGCGTGATCCGTCTGGGCGATCCGCAGCCAGGCAATTTCAGCCCGCTCTATCGCGGCCAGGTGCTGGTTCATGGGCTAGGCTTCTCGCCGGACCACAAGACGCTTGCTGTCGTCTCGATAGGCTCGAATTCCCTCACCTTCATCGACACCGCGACCAACGCGGTGAAGCATACGACCTATCTCGGCCGCTCGCCGCATGAAGCTTTCTTCACGCAAGATGGGAAGGAAGTCTGGGTCACAGTGCGCGGCGAGGATTACGTTAGCGTATTGGACGCCAGCAGCTACGAGGAGACAGCCCGCATCAAGGTCGCCAATGGGCCGGGGATGCAGATCTTCTCCCCGGACGGCAAATACGGGTATGTTTGCTCGTCATTTTACCCGGAGGTGGCGATCGTGACGGTGGCCGACCGCAAGATCGTCGGCAAGGTTGTCCAGGCGAGCCCCTTCTGCCCTAACATTGCCGCCTCGCCCGATGGCAGGCAGGTCTGGTTCACGCTGAAGGACACGGGCAAGACGCAAGTCTTCGACGCTAAGCCCCCCTTCGGCCTGCTCAAGACAATCGAGACGGGGCCGATCACGAATCACGTCAATTTCGTGCATCGTCCGGAAGGCACCTTCGCCTACGTGACCGTTGGCGGGCTCAACCTCGTGAAGGTCTTCCGCACCGATACGTTCGAGCAGACTGCGATAATTTCCGTCGGTGACCTGCCGCACGGCATCTGGCCGTCGGGCGATGGCACCCGCGTCTATGTCGGCTTGGAGAATGCCGACATGCTGACAGTGATCGATACCGGCACGAACAAGATCGTCGCGACGGTGCCGATCGGCCAGGCCCCGCAGGCCCTCGTCTACGTACCCAATGCCGTGCCTGCCGGCGCAGGGACCGACAATCTGGTGCCGCTCGCGGTTGCCGGCCAGGCCGCCCACCTGTCACTGGCGAGCGTCCAGGGTGGCGAGGCGCGCCCGACAAGCGTGTCGTTCTTCGATCAGGGGTTGGTCCAGATCGTACAGGCAGCGGTGACCGGGCTCAAGCCGACGAAACCCTATGTGCTCGCGTTGTCCGAGCATGCCGACGGCAAGGGCGTGCTACAGCCTCTCTCTGCGTTCATGACGAACCCGGCCGGCGCGGCCATCGTCAACGCGACCGGGCCGATCCGGCAGCTCGTCGACGCGAAGGATACGCGCCGCTATCTCGTGGTCGTCGAGGGTACGCCAGGCCAGTTGGGCAGTGTGGTCCAGGTCCAGCAGTGAGCGACGCATAAGCAGCGCGCCCGCCCCAAGCGGCGATCTGTGGCTTTGAGCGGATCGGCGCGGGCATAGCGTGCGCAATCTCTTGCGCCTGCCCGGCAGCATGAGGCTAAGCGCCCGCCGTCACGGCTTGAACAGGTGCGGATTAAGGTCCCGGCTCGTGATGACGACCAAGCCGCCTTCGATGACTCCAGCGTCATACTTGCGGCTGGCGATGTCCTTGATCAGCAGGCTCACCTGCTCGAAAACCTCTTCAGCCTCGACATTGAGGTCGGCGCCCCGATCGTCGAGGGCATCCCGTTGCACGAAGCATCGAACGATCGTCGCTCCATCCTGCATGCTGAAATATGCTCCCTCCAGCTGGAAGTCGGGCAAGTCGGTGCGTTCGGTCAAAGGCATTTCGTTCTCCTCGATTTCGTCAGATATGTTGCCAAGAACTCCGCGTGACATCGTCGTCCTTGTTTGTCAGTTCGGCAATTTCGACTGATTGAAGTCGTTCGACTGCCTCCAGGCGTGCGGAGGTTTGCCGACAAAGCGCTTGAACACGGTCGTGAAATGCGACTGGCTTTCAAACCCTACCGACAGCGCCACATCCACGACTGACGCATTGCGGGTCGCCAGGAGTTGCTGCGCTTTCTCGACCCGGCGTCGAAGCAGATATTCATGGGGGCGCAGGCCGGTGGACGCCTTGAATTGCGCCGCGAAATGCATCCGTGTCAGGCCTGCGGCGGCCGATACGTCGGCAAGGGTCACTGAGCCATCGAGATTGTCGTCGATATAGTCGACAGCGCGCTTCAGCCGCCACTTGGCGAGTTCGTTGGCGCCTCTGCCTTCGCCGGAGGTGGCGCGCCCAGCCTCCGAAAGCAGTTTGGCGACGAACGCAGTGCCGAGCGAGTCGATGTAACGCTGGCCGAGCGCCCCGTGCAACTCGTCCGCAAGGAGCAGGGTCTGCCCGAAGCGCTCGATCCACGGAGCGCGAAAAAATCCGTCCTGCTTAGAAAGGCCGCGAAGCGAACCTTGCGGGAGGTCTTGCGCACAGTCTTCGATCAACGTGTTCGGGACGTGCAGGTGCAGCGCATCGAACGGACCATTGAAGACGCAGCGTGCTGCCACCGACGGCAAGGTGACGTGCAGGCTTCCGGGCATCGCGCTGCCATCGTGAACGGTCTTGCCCGTCAGGCTCAACCACATATTCGTACGACGCAAGACGATCGTGATGATGTGGGTGTCGCAGGCCGTCTCAGCTCGTTCCTCGCGAACGCCTTCGTTCAGGGATTGCCAGCGCGAAACAGCAATCTTCGCATGACGGCGTCGGCCGCTTGCCTCAGGCAATTTGCGCCAGGCGCGCTCGCGGGCAATAAGCGCCGAGAACGCCTCCGCCTCAGCGTTGGTGGCAGCTGGGCTGATTGTGACTGTGCGATTGAAGTCGGTCATGGGTCACCTCCAGACCCATTCGTGGCCGAGCTGCGCCGCAAAAGCTTGGGCGTTCAACTGAAATTTGCTGAAAAGCTCGGTTTCGTTTTTCAAACGCACGACGCACAGCGAGGCGAAAAATCTTCGACAACCATCTCTGCTTCGATCTCGCCGGTCATCTCCCGCGGCCATCGGCCGCCGCGGCGATGCATATCCGCAAATGGTGCGCTCTATTCGAAAGACCGAAAACTGGTTGGCGGCGGTGGCCATGGGAAATGAGCGCTGCAGTTGTGCAAATCCGAAACAATGCTCCGATTTGAAAAGACGAAGGTTTCCTCACCCTTTCATCTGGCCACCAGACCGACGAATGAGGATCAAGATGACAAAAAAATCTGTTGGCGCCTATCATCAGCCCGCCGGAGGTTGGGGAGCGCTCAAGGCGCTCGGCAAGGCGCTGCTCATCCAGGGAGCGCCGGTCAAAAGCGCGGCCACGCTCAGCCACATGAACCAGCCGCAAGGGTTCGATTGCCCCGGCTGCGCCTGGCCAGATCCCAAGCATACCTCGTCGTTCGAATTTTGCGAAAACGGCGGCAAGGCGGTCGCCTGGGAGACGACCTCGAAACGGTGTACGCCCGAGTTCTTCGCTGAGCACAGCGTCAAGGAATTGTCAGGCTGGGACGATTATCAGCTCGAGATGGCAGGCCGCCTCACGCATCCGATGGCTTATGACGCTGCGTCGGACCGGTATCTGCCTGTCGAATGGAGCGAGGCGTTCGCCATCATCGGTTCACATCTGAAAGCGCTTCCCGATCCGAACATGGCGGAATTCTACACCTCTGGCCGGACATCCAACGAGGCCGCGTTTCTGTTTCAGCTTTTCGTGCGCGAATACGGCACGAACAATTTTCCCGACTGCTCGAATATGTGCCACGAGGCGACCAGCGTCGGCCTGCCGAAGTCGCTTGGCGTGGGCAAGGGCACGGTTCTGCTGGATGATTTCGATACCACCGATTGTATCTTCATCTTCGGTCAGAACCCCGGCACCAACAGCCCGCGAATGATGACCAGCCTGAGGAATGCATCACGTCGGGGTGCGACAATCATGTCGTTCAACCCCTTCCGCGAGCGGGCGCTCGAACGCTTTCAGGCACCGCAGGCACCGCTCGAAATGATGACACTAGGCTCGACACCGATCAGCTCCAGGCTGTTCCAGGTTCGCGTCGGCGGCGATGTCGCGGTGCTCAAAGGTATCATGAAAGTTCTGGTGGAAGCGGATGAGAGCGCCCGCCGCAGCGAATCTCCCGAAATCCTGGATTGGACCTTCATCCGCGGGCATACGACCGGCATCGAAGCGCTGATCGATGATTTGAAGACAACGCAATGGACCGACATCGAACGGCAATCCGGGCTGACGCAGGAGGACATCGCCTACGCCGCCGAGGCTTACATGAAGGCCCAGCGGGCGATCATCGTCTTCGGAATGGGCATCACCCAGCATTCGCGTGGCGCGAACAACGTCCAGCAGATCGCCAACCTGGCTCTGCTGCGCGGCAATGTCGGGCGGGACGGCGCGGGCGTCTGTCCGGTGCGCGGCCACTCGAACGTTCAGGGCGACCGCACGGTCGGCATCACCGAGAAGCCGACGAAGGAGTTCCTAGACAATCTGGAGCGGCGCTTTGGCTTCAAGCCCCCCGCCGAACCGGGGCATAACGTGGTCACGGCGCTGAAGGCGATGATCCGCGGCGAGGTGAAGGTGTTCATCGCGATGGGGGGCAATTTCGCCGCCGCCATTCCGGATTGGCAATCGACGCGCGCCGCCCTGCAAAAGCTCGATCTGACGGTCCATGTCGCCACCAAGCTCAACCGCAGCCATCTGGTCCACGGCCGCGATGCGCTGATCCTGCCATGCCTCGGGCGAACCGAGATCGACATTCAGGCGAGCGGGCCCCAATCGGTCACGGTGGAGGACTCCATGTCGATGGTGCACGCCTCGGCTGGTATGAACCGGCCGGCATCGGAGCAGCTCATGAGCGAGCCCGCCATCGTCGCCGGCATGGCCCAAGCCACGCTGGGCGATCGGTCGGTTGTCGATTGGATGCGGCTCGTCGGCAATTATGATCTGATCCGCGAGGACATCGAAGCCGTCCTGCCGATCTTCCAGGGCTACAATGCGCGCATAAGGGTGCCGGGCGGGTTTCACCTGACATCGACGGCGCGCGAGCGCATCTGGGCGACGCCATCAGGCAGAGCGAACTTTCTCGTCTTCGAAGGCTGCGGCGAGGATCCGCCGGAAGCGGACGAGGATACGCTTTGGCTCAGCACGATGAGAAGCCACGACCAGTACAACACCACGCTCTATTCGCTGTCGGACCGCTATCGTGGCGTCTACGGCCAGCGCGACGTCATCTTCCTCAACGAGCACGAAATCGCGAGACGTGGCCTTGCCGATGGCGACCGCGTGGACGTCGTTACGGATTCAACCGATGGTGTCGAGCGCGTCCTGCGGGATTTCCGCGTGGTCGCCTATTCGTTTCCAGACGGCAGTTGCGCTGCCTACTTCCCCGAGGCCAATCCTCTCGTGCCGCTCTATGCCCACGACCCGATGAGCTTCACGCCGTCGTACAAGTGCGTGCCTGTCAAGATCGTGCGCTCGGAGAGGATAAGGCCGGCTTGACAAATGGCTGACCTTTGGACGCGTCTGTCATGAGGCGGACCGTCTGCTTCTCGCTCCGTTTCGCGATATCAATTGCTCGCTGCGCTGCTCGGATTGGCGCTGCCATCGTTGCTGCGTGAGCGAAGCCTTGAGGTCGTCAATGCACGACAGCATGAAGTCATCGCTCGATTGCTGGATTGCCACTGCTTTGGGACACAAAGCTGATAACAAGAAGTGAAACACGCAGACAGTTTTGCGCGAAATACGTCGATAAATCAATGTTTTGTATGGATGGACAGTCTGCCTGCGGATCAAGGCTCCCGAGCTATTTGTTTTTTCTGCAATCCCGAAGGTTCGTGGAGAGACGGCTTATCGATTTAAAAATTTCGGTGCGTTCGACGCTTTTTTTAGATCAATTGCGTCGACCAAGTGCCGTTATCGAACAAAATGGGTGGAAACGTGGGTCGCTAGGCAGGGCCATGAACCCAACCGCATCTCTAATGGCGCAACTGAAGGAATACGATAAGCTGATACGGATCGAGCATGGTACGGTCCAGTTTTACAACTTTCAACTGTGGAAAATTACCTTCAAAATAGTTCAATGTCATTGATGTGTCGCCGTATGTCACGTCTGAGTCTATTGCAGGACGATCATGTGGCAAAAATGCAAATCCGGTTTTTCTGTGTAGGTCCGTAAGACGTTGGCGGTCGGTATTGCTAACGTTCGGATCAATAGCCCAATATTCCACAGGCCTGATTGTTATGACAAGTAAGCCATCTTCGGTAAGGTAGTTTTGTAACGTCTCAAGCGCCATGCGAGTGGCCCGCATGGACAAGTGTGTGAACACTGAGAAGGCATATATGAGATCGAATTTGCTATTAAATGGCAGCGACGTTGGAAGGTAGTCTGACAGTTCAACTGCACTCGGGACGCGCGCAGCCTTGCAAAGTTCTATGGATTGATCCCACGGATCGCACCCCACAATTGAGTCCGGGTTGGTGAAATAATACATAGACCGCATGATGCGACCGTAGCCGCAACCGTAGTCAAGAATGCGAGCGCCGTCTAACGGCCGATCGCATATAGCTTGAAAATTCTGCGCAACGACCCGAACGAAATTATTCGTTTGCCCCAGTAATGTGAAGCCGTGACTGCCGGTCCAATTCTGCTGAGCTTCTTGTGACGCCATCGCCGGAAGCAAGACGGAAAGATTCGGTAGGTCCGGATTGGGCATGGAAATCATGATCAGCCCGAAATCGTCGAGAGGCAGATCACGCAGTATTGACAGGCAGTGATTTAAGCCGTCAGACGAACTTGCCGCAGCTTCGGCACGGTCAACGGCGTCCTTCACAAATTCAAACATTCATTAAATTTCCCAGTGCGAATTAGGGCGCACCCTATGCCGGGAGACCCCGGAAGGGTCAATAGCTTCAACCTGCCCGCCTACCAGATTTCAGTTCAGTTGAATGCACCTTGCCGGAACCTTGCAGGCGGTTAGCGCTTGGTAGAGCCCTCATCTGTCAATCTTGCCTGCTACAAATCAAGGCTCCCCAGCCAGCTCCATTTTTCCCCATATCGTCTTGAAGCATTGCCCTACGGCGGCAATGGAAAACGGCCGGTCCGTTGCGCGTGCATGACGGGCATCTGCGAAGCTATTGTCGGCGTTGACATGCTTGCGATATCGGTCCGTTGCTTTTCCGGAGCTGCTTTTCTATTTTCCGGGCTCAATTAGCCGCGACAATGCTCTGTCAATCATTTAATGCTACGAGCGTTTGCAGTCCGGGCGGGGCCGCGTCAGTCAACTGCGGCCGGTCTGCTGCATCTCGTCCGTGGCCATCATTGATCCCGGCCATCAGTCGACCTGGAAAGGTCCATGCTTCAACTCTCCCAACCCGCGACGGATGACAAGCCGCAACCGGACATGCAGGATGCGCCGCCGCGGCTGGACAAGGGCCTCGCTGCGCTGTGCATCATCGCAAGCTTCTATCGCGTGGCCGCCGACCCGATGCAGCTTTCGCATCAGCTTGCGCTCACCCAAAGCGCCGCCGAGGCGGACGACATCATCCGTGGTGCCAATGCGCTGGGGCTGAAAGCGCGGCTCGTCGCACAGCCTTCGGCGCATCGCCTCGCGACGCTGCCGCTGCCGACGATATTCCGATCCGAAGATGGCGGCTTCTCGATCCTCGCATTCGGCAGCAGCAAGGGCATGGTGCGTAGCGTCGATGTCGCGACCCGTGTCGCCGAAGAACTCACCGTCGAGGAGTTTCATGCCCGCTTCATCGCGGACAAGCCGAATGCAGGCGTCATCCTCGTCGCCCGCCGGCTGGGCGGCGCGGGCGTCAACCCGAAGACGTTCGGCTTTCTCTGGTTCCTGCCATCGATCGTGCGATATCGGAAGTCGATCAGCCATGTGCTGATCGCGTCATTCTTCATCCAGCTCTTCGCGCTCATCACGCCCTTGTTCTTCCAGCTCGTGATAGACAAGGTGCTCGTCCACAAGGGCCTGTCGACCCTGATCGTTCTGGTCGTCGGTTTGGTGACGCTCGGCCTGTTCGAGACCGTGCTGCAATATCTGCGCTCCTACACGCTCAACCACACGACGAACCGAATGGATGTGGAGCTCGGTCGGCGGCTGTTCCATCACCTCTTCCACCTGCCGCTTTCCTATTTCGAGACGCGGCCCGCCGGCCAGACGGTCGCCCGCGTGCGCGAACTGGAGACGATCCGCAGCTTCCTGACGGGGCAGGGCTTGACGTCGGTCCTCGACCTTCTCTTCACGCTGATCTTCGTCGCGGTGCTGTTTGTCTACTCGCCGAAGCTGACGCTGATCGTCGTCGGCGCGATCCCGATCTACATCCTGATCGCGACGCTGATCCGCCCGATCCTGCGCGATCAGATCAACGAGAAATTCAACCGCGGTGCGCGCTCGCAGCAATTCCTCGTCGAATCGATCGTCGGCGTGCAGACATTGAAGGCTGGCAGCGTCGAGCCTTTGATGCAGGCGCAATGGGAGGAGAAGCTCGCCGCCTACGTGCGCACTTCGTTCGACGCCACCATGCTCGGCACGCTCGGCCAGAACGCCGTACAGTATGTCAGCAAGGTCACGACGGCGCTGATCCTGTTCATCGGCGCGCAATCAGTGATCGAGGGCACGCTCACGGTCGGCGAACTCATCGCGTTCAACATGATTGCCTCGCAGGTCGTGCAGCCCATCCTGCGTCTCTCGCAGCTCTTTCAGGATTTTCAGCAGGTCCAGGTTTCCGTCGAGCGGCTCGGTGACATCCTCAACAGCCCGGTCGAGCGCGTGCCGCCGAACCTGCCGACGCTGCCGCCGCTGCGCGGCGCGATCGACGTGCGCGGGGTCACCTTCCGCTACAAGGCAGGCAATCAGGATGTTCTCAGGAACATCAATTTGCAGATCAAGCCGGGCGAGGTGATCGGCATCGTCGGTGCATCGGGTTCGGGCAAATCGACGCTGACAAAGCTTATCCAGCGCCTTTACAGTGTCGAGCAGGGGCAGATCCTGGTCGATGGCATCGACATTGCCCAGCTCGATCCAACCTGGCTGCGCCGCCAGATCGGCGTCGTGCTGCAGGAAAATCTGCTGTTCAACCGCTCCATCCATGACAACATCGCGCTTGGCGATCCGGCCATGCCGCGCGCGCGCGTCATGCACGCTGCGCGGCTTGCCGGCGCGGATGATTTCATCGCCAAGCTGCCGCAGGGCTATGACACCGAGATCGAGGAGCGCGGGGCTAACCTTTCCGGCGGGCAGCGCCAGCGCATCGCGATTGCGCGGGCGCTGTCGACCAATCCGCGCATTCTCATCCTCGATGAGGCGACTTCGGCGCTCGATTATGAAAGCGAGCGGATCATTCAGGAAAACATGCGGGCGATCGTCAACGGCCGCACCGTCATCATCATCGCGCACCGCCTTGCCGCCGTTCGTCCCTGCCACCGCATCATCGGCATGCATCAGGGCCATATCGTCGAGCAGGGCACGCATGCCGAACTTCTCGCGCGCAAGGGCGGGCTTTATGCTCACCTATGGGCTCTTCAGACCGATCAGGCGCGGGAGTAGGCCATGAATGAAGCCGTAAAGCCGCCAGGTGGAATGGATGCCGCGCCGGAAGCCGGCCCTGCCGCGACGCCGCGCCCCGCGCCGCCGAGAAACGCATTCATCAGCGGTCGCGACCGCGAGTTCCTGCCGGCCGCTCTTGAAATCCTGGAGACGCCGCCATCGCCACTGCCTGTCGCGATGATGCTGACGCTATGCGGCTTCATGGTCGTCGCGCTCGCCTGGGCTTTCATCGGCCGGCTTGATGTCCACGCGGTCGCGCCCGGCAAGGTCGAGGTCAATGGCCGGGCAAAGGTGATCCAGCCGCTTGATCCTGGCAAGATTTCCGAGATCGCGGTCGACAACGGCGCGCGCGTCAAGGCGGGCGACCTGCTCGTGCGGTTCGACGAAACCGAGGCGGCGGCTGACGAAAAAGCCTATGAAGATGCGCTGCTTGCCCAAAGGGCCGAAATCGCTCGCCGCAAGACGGCGATCGACGCGGCGCGGTCCGTCATCAGGGCCCAGCGCGGCGTGTCGACTCCGGCAGCCTTTCCCAATGTCGACCTATTCGCGGCCGTCGACTGGTCGGCTGACGATGCGCGGACGGTGCCCGCACGACTGCGCGACCGGGAAGAGGCGGTGCTGGCGGCCGATCTCAGCCAGTTGGCCGACACGCTTCAGAACATCGCGAAGCAGATGGCACAAAAGGATGCGACCAAAGAGCGTCTGACGATGAGCATGAATTTCCAGAGCGGCCTCATCGAGACGCTGAAAGCGCGCGTCGGCGTGCGCGAGGCCTCGATCAAGCTCGATGTCGGTACCAAGATCAACCTGTTCGACGCTCAGGAGGCGCTGCAGAAATCGCAGTCGGCGCTCGCCAGCGACCAGGGCCAGATGATCGAGACGGAAGCCGCCCTAGAGGAATTGAAGAGCCAGCGGCTCAAGGCACTCTCGCAATTCGTCGCCGACAATCAAAGCAAACTCGCCGAGGCGGCTCGCAAGGCTGACGAAACGGCGCAGCAACTCGCCAAGGCCAAGGCGAAGCTTGCCCGTACGCGCCTCGTCAGCCCGATCGATGGAACGGTGCAGCAGCTCGCAGTGACGACGATCGGGCAGGTGGTGACCACCGGGCAGCAGCTCATGCTGATCACGCCGGACAGCGGCGCCCTTCAGGTCGAGATCCTCGTGAGCAACATCGATATCGGCTTCATCAAGATCGGACAGGAGGCGTCGGTGAAGGTCGACGCGTTCCCGTTCACCCGGTTCGGCACGCTGCATGGCACGGTGACGCGCATCGCAAGCGACGCCATTGACGAGCAGGACGCCAAGCGCAGCCAGGCGAGCGTCACCGCCCTTACCAATGGCGGAGGCTCGTCGTCCTCCAGCGGCGCGGGCCAGCCGCAAACCTTCGTATTTCCTGTCACGCTCGCCTTGAGCGAAACGGTGATGAAGATCGATCAGGCGGTCGTACCGATCACGCCGGGCATGACGGTCGTCGCCGAAATCAAGACGGACAGCCGCCGCGTCATCGATTATCTGTTCTCGCCGCTGGCCAAGATCGGCTCGGAAGCGCTGCGCGAGCGCTGAGGCCGGTCCAGCCTTTACAAAACCGCAGACTTCAGCGGCTCGATGGCCGGACGACGACCGGACGATTTACCTGCTGACTTGCCGTTCGTCGGTTTTCCTTTATCGCGTGGCTGACGCAGCGGGAAAAGGACAACGATGCCAAAGCGGCTTCAAATCATCGGTATCGGCGTAGGCGACCCCAACCACATGACGGTCGAGGCCGTCGAGGCGCTCAACGCCGCCGATGTGTTCTTCATTCCCGACAAGGGTGCCGAGAAGGCCGAGCTGCGCGCGCTTCGGATGGCGGTCTGCGAACGCTTCATCACCGGCAGCCGTCACCGCTTCGTCGAATACCGGATGCCGAGCCGAAAGGCGGAGTTCACCGACTATCGCACCAATGTCGAGGATTGGCATGCGGAGATCGAGGCGATCCATGCCGACCTCATCGAAGCGCATCTGAAGGATGGAGAATGCGGTGCGTTTCTCGTTTGGGGCGACCCCGCACTCTACGACAGCACCCTGCGCATCTTCAGGGGGCTTCAAAGGCGCGGGCTTGCCTTCGAATGGACGGTCATTCCGGGGATCATGAGCGTGCAGCTTCTGGCAGCTCGGCACAGGATCGCGCTCCACGAGATCGGCGAACCTGTCACCATCGCGCCGGCGCGCAAGCTCGCGACCCTTGCCGCAGACCCGACCAGACGCGACATCGTCGTGGTGCTCGACGGTCAGCAGGCGTTCGAGGCGATGGATGACGACCTTCATATCTATTGGGGCGCGTATCTCGGCAGCGAGCATGAAATCCTGATCGAAGGCCGGCTCGGCGATGTGAAGGCACAGATTGCGGAAAGGCGGCGCGAGGCGCGCGAACGCCATGGCTGGATCATGGACACCTATCTGCTTCGGCGGGTACGGGCATAAATCGGTAGGGCGTTAGAGAAAGCCCCGCGCCCTCGTCTGCGACCGGAACCTCCTGATCATCCTGACGTTGTGACTGGCGTTCTGGCGGCTCCTGCTGCACGCGCGCGTCTTAGAATTCCCGAACGGCAGTGTGATGCGAGGCCTGACGACGCGTGTCGTCCAAGCGCCAGGACGCGTCGATTGTGGTCGGCAACCGCAACGGTGATCAGGTTTTGAGTCAGTCCGACGATACCCAACTCATTCGCCACGGCGCTTCCAAACTGCCGCTCCTCTCCGTCGACTCCTACAATCTCGACGTCAAGGAGGGCAAGGAAATCGTCAATACGCGCATCAAGAAGAGCATCTTCACCGAAAAGTTCGATGCGCTGCGCCAGCGCCTCGAGGAAGCTGGCGGCGATCCGATCGGCAATGCGCCGACATCGGAGCTTTCCAAAAAGCAGATGCAGGCGATCCTCGAAGGCGAAGACCGGGAGGCCGCAGCGGTACTCAATGGCGTCATGGAGAGTTTCGCGCAGGATTTCGCTGCGGTCATCAAGCTCTTCCTCGCCGAAAAGGCATGGAAGGGCGTCGAGCGCCTCGTCGTCGGCGGCGGCTTCAAGGAGGGTGAGGTCGGGCTGAGAACGATCGCCCGCACCGCAATCATCGCAAGGGAGAACGGCGTCGCGATCCCCATTGTTCCGATCCGCCATCATTCCGACGAGGCCGGGCTTATCGGTGCCGTGCACCTCATCCCGTCCTGGATGCTGAAGGGGCATGATGCGCTGCTCGCCGTCGATATCGGCGGCACAAACATCCGCGCCGGCATCGTCGTCACCATGCTCGACGAGGCGAATGACTTTTCCAAAGCGCGTGTTTTGAAGTCCGAACTTTGGCGCCACGCGGATGACAGCCCCAAGCGCACGCAGACGGTCGAGACGCTGATCGACATGCTGGAATCGCTGAAAAAACGCGCCGAGAAGGAAGGCTTGAACCTCGCGCCGGTCATTGGCGTCGGGTGTCCCGGTGTGATCGAGGCGGATGGCTCGATCGCGCGCGGGGGCGTGAACCTGCCGGGCGGCAACTGGGAGAGCGGCCACTTCAATCTGCCGCGAGCGGTGGTCAAAGGCATTGCGTCCATCGGCGAGCACGAGACCTTCGTCATCATGCACAATGATGCGGTCGTGCAGGGGCTCTCGCAGGCGCCTTTCATGCAGGATGTGAAGCGCTGGGGCGTGATGACGATCGGCACCGGGCTCGGCAATGCCTGCTTCACCAATGCAGGGGCGTCCTGACATGCAGTATCGCGCGCTTGCAACCGATTACGATGGCACGATCGCGCATGATGGCGTGGTCGAGCCCGAGACAATCGAGGCGCTCGAACGCCTGAAGCGCTCTGGACGCCTGCTCATCATGGTCACCGGGCGGGAGCTCGATCAGTTGATCGATGTCTGCCCCCGCATCGATCTCTTTGACCTCGTCGTCGCCGAGAACGGCGCGGTCCTCTACGACCCAAAGACGAAATTCGAGCAGGTGCTCTCTGGCGGTCCGTCGATGGAGCTCGTCCATCGCCTGCATGAAGCCGGCGTGCATGACGTCTCCGTCGGACGTTCGATCATCGCAACCTGGAAGCCGCATGAGGTCGCCGCGCTGGCCGCGATCCGCGACCTCGGCCTCGAGCTGCAGATCGTTTTCAACAAGGAAGCCGTGATGATCCTCCCGACCACCGTCAACAAGGCGACGGGGATGGAGGTCGCCCTCTCGCGCCTGCATCTGTCGGCTGTCAATGTCGTCGGCGTCGGCGATGCGGAGAACGACCATGCCTTCATCGCTGCCTGCGGATTCGGAGCCGCCGTTGCAAACGCCATCCCATCGCTGAAGAAGGTGGTCGATTGGGTGGCCGGGGGCGAGCGCGGGCAGGGCGTGAACGAACTCATCGCGCATCTCATCGCAGATGATCTTGAAAGCCTCAAACGGTCGACAGCGAGCATGGCGCAGGCGACGACAGCGGCGGGGCCGGGCCGGAGCGTGCCACGATGATGCGCGTTCAATGGGTTGAAACGCGCGTCGTGGTTGCAAGATGACGCCGATCGCCACATACCGCATCCAGTTCCACAAGGGTTTCCCGTTCGCGGAAGGCGAAAAGCTCGCCGCCTATCTGCACGATCTCGGGGTCAGCCATCTGTATGCATCGCCGATCATGACGGCGCGGCCTGGGTCCAACCATGGCTACGATGTGGTCGATTGCACGCGCGTCAACCCGGAACTCGGCGGCGAGGATGCTTTTCGCTCGATGGCGCGGATGCTGCGCGAGCATGGCGTCGGGATCATCCTCGACATCGTGCCCAACCACATGGCGGTGGGTGGCGCAGACAACGCCATGTGGCTGGACCTGCTCGAAAAGGGCCGCGCCAGCCGCTATGCGGACTGGTTCGACGTCGATTTCGACACGGACGAGCCTGGTCTTGCCGGCAAGGTGCTCGCGCCATTCCTTGGCAAGCCATATGAGGAGGCGCTCAAGAGCGATGAGATCACCCTGATCCGCCGGAAAGGCGACGGCACATTTGCCGCGGCCTATTTCCACCATCTCTTTCCGATCCGGCCGGAGGATCAGGCCGCAATCGAGCGGCAAGGCATCGAGACGTTTGCGGACCCCGCGACGCTGCATGCCTTGCTGGAGCGCCAGAACTATCGCCTCGCCTGGTGGCGGACGGCAGGCGACATCATCAATTACCGGCGCTTCTTCGATGTGACCGAACTCGCAGGCATCAGGATGGAAAATGCCGACGCATTCGAGGCTGTCCATCAAAAGCCGTTCGAGCTGTATGCCGAGGGCCTGATCGACGGTGTGCGCATCGATCATATCGACGGATTGACTGACCCGACCGCCTATTGCGTGCTGCTTCGCGAGCGCTTGAGCGCCGTGCAGGACCGACGACCGGGCGAGCTTGCCAATCAGCCTGCCTACATCGTCGTCGAAAAAATTCTGGCGGGCGATGAAACGCTGCCGGTGCGCTGGCCCGTCGACGGAACGACCGGCTACGACTTCATGAATGAGGTCTCCGCGTTGCAGCATGACGAGGGCGGGCGCGCGCCGCTCGACCGCGTGTGGTCGGAAGTGAGCGGCCGCCATCTGTCTTTCCACGATGAGGAGAACGCAGCGCGCAATCAGATGTTATGCGTCAACTTCCACGGCCAATGCGAAAACCTCGCGCGGTCGCTGTGCGAGATCGCTGCAAGGCAAGGGTCGAGCCGTGATCTGACGTACGGAGCGATCCTGCGTGCACTTGTTTCGATCATCACGCATCTGCGCGTGTACCGTAGCTACGCGACCGGCAAATCCGGCAGCGCGGGCGCAGGCGGGGCGGTCGAGCAGGCTCTGGCACTTGCAAAAGCTGAGCCGGCTCCAGAACTCGCTGCGCTCGGGTTCATCTGCTCGGTGCTCGAGAACAAGAGCGGCGATCGCGCGATCGTACGCGCGATCCGCAAGTTCAACAATCTCACGGCGCCGGTCGCGGCAAAGGCCGTGGAGGATACGGCTTTCTATCGCTACGGGCGTCTGATTTCACGCAACGATGTCGGATTCGATGCGGCGCGCCTCGCCATGGCGGCAGAGGATTTCCACGCCTCCATGGAGCGACGCGTTGGTCTTCTGCCGCGATCCATGCTTGCGACGGCGACGCATGACCACAAGCGCGGCGAGGATGTGCGTGGGCGTCTCGCCGTATTGAGCGAGAAGCCGCAAGACTGGCAACGCAGCGTCGCGCACTGGTTCAAGCTTAACGCTCATATTCGACCAGCACTCGCCGACAGGGGCGATGAATACCAGCTCTACCAGATGATGGTCGGCGCGTGGCCGCTCGATCTCGACGCCAATGACGGTGACGGCCTTGCGGGATTCCGCGATCGGTTGGCGGGCTGGCGCGAGAAGTCGTTGCGGGAGGCAAAACTCCGCTCGACCTGGCTTGTCCCCAACGCCGCTGCGGAATGTGCAGCGCAGGATTTGCTGTCGGCCATGTTGGATCCCGGACGCTCCGGATCGTTCCTCAAGAGCCTGACAGCGTTCGTTGCCGACATCGCGGCCGCTGGAGCATCGAACAGTTTCGTTCAGCTTGCCCTGCGGTGTTTGTGTCCCGGCGTGCCCGATACATATCAGGGAACGGAGATGTGGGATTTCAGCCTTGTCGATCCCGACAACCGCCGCCCCGTCGACTTCGATCTTCGGCGACGGGACCTTGCCGGCGCGCGTACGATCATTGAATGTGCAGCCACCTGGCGCGACGGCACTGTCAAGCTGCGGCTCCTGCAGGCGCTTTTGCAGTGCCGGACACGTCATCCCGACCTGTTTCGGTCCGGTGCCTATGTCCCTCTCAACGTGATGGGCGTTCGGTCGAAGAATGTCCTCGCCTTCGCGCGGGAAAAAGGCGGCAAATGGCTTGTGACCGCGGTCCAGCTTCATTGCGCGGAGGAACTACAGCGCGACCAGTTGACGCCGCGATGCGAATGGTGGGGCGACACGACGATCGTATTTCCCGCCTTGGACCGCCCCTTCGAGAGCGTGCTCGGCATTTTGGGTCGCCGCTCAGATATGGTACCAGCCGGCGAGGCTTTCGAAATGCTACCCGTTGCCGTATGGATGACGACGGAGTCGCCCGCTGCGTAGGGCGGGGAATGTCATCAAACCATCGTAGACTGTCCCTAACTGCCGGGCGTCCGTTCAAGCGCGCATAAGTGAGATCATGGCCCTTCGCACCCTGCAATTCCTCGTCCTGTCACTGTGTCTTATTGCTGTCCCGCCCGCCTATTCGCAAGCGGTCAAGGGCAAGATCGTCCTTTACACCTCGCAGCCCGAACGCGATGCGACCCAGACGGTCGAAGGGTACAAGGCCGCCAATCCGGGTGTCGAGGTCGAGATCTTCCGCTCCGGCACCACCGAAGTCATGAGCAAGCTCGCCGCCGAATTTGCAGCCGGGCAGCCGAAGCCCGACGTTCTCCTGATCGCGGATGCCGCCAGCATGGAGCAGTTGAAGGCCGACGGGCGCCTGCTTGCCTATCCCGGCGCGCCGGTCGAGGGGTTCGAACCATCGTCGTTCGATGCAGACCGCACCTATTTCGGCTCGAAGCTGATCACGACCGGCATCGTCGTCAACACCGCCGCCAAGGAGCGGCCGAAGTCCTGGGCGGATCTCAGCAAACCCGAGTTCAAGGGGCAAATCGCTTTGCCAAGCCCGCTCTATTCAGGCGCGGCGGCTATCATGCTCGGAACGATGAGCGCGCGGCCGGACCTTGGCTGGGGGTATATCGAAAAGCTGCGCGCCAACGAAGCCTCCGCCGTGCGCGGCAATGGAGCCGTGCTGAAATCGGTGGCGACCGGTGAGAAGGGCTATGGGGTCCTCGTCGATTTCATGGCCTACAACGCCAAGGCTCAAGGCTCGCCCATAGAGTTCATCGTTCCCAATGAGGGCGCTCCTGCCGTTACCGAGCCCGTCGCGATCCTGAAGACGTCACAGAACGTTCCGGCCGCAAAAGCATTCATCGATTTCATCTTGTCCGATCAAGGACAGAAGCTGGCGGTCAAGATGGGGTATGTTCCGGCAAAGGCCAATGTCGGAATGCCTGCCTGGATGCCCTCCGGCACGACGATCAAGCTGATGCCGATCGACATCAAGGCCGTGCTCCAGACGAGCGAAGCCGACAAGAAGCGCTTTTCCTCTCTTTTCGGCAATTGAGCGCCGTCTCCGTCCGATCCGCTCGCCTCAGCGGGCTGAAGGCCCGTCTCCAGCTTCATGGCCTCTTCGGCCTGTTGATAATCGTCGTCGCGACTGTCTCCGTCATGCCGATGGCGCGGCTGATATTGGAGGCGCTGGCACCGGCAAACGGGTCGTTCGGCAGCGCCGCCGGCTCCGTCTTTACCAGCGCGCAAACCTGGATCGCGATCGAAAACAGCCTCATCGTGTCGATCGGCGGCACAGCATTGGCGGTCACGATCGGGGCGGTCGTCGCGGTGCTCGTATCGTTGACCGATATGCGAAGCCGAAACGCCTTCGTCTTCTGCTTCGTACTGCCATTCATGATCGCGCCGCAGGTGACGGCGCTGGCCTGGCTGCAGGTGTTCGGCCCGTCGAGCGCGCTCCTGAGAGCGGTTGGCCTCGCGCCGACGCTCGGCAGCAGAAATCCGCTCTATTCGCTGACCGGCATCGTGTTCCTGCTCGGTGTGCAATACGCTCCCCTGATGTTCCTCGTGCTGCGCGCCGGCCTCCGCAGCATGCCGCAGGATCTCGTCGATGCCGCGCGGGCATGCGGCGCGACGCCCGCTTACGCGCTGCGCACCGTCATTCTGCCACTGATGCTGCCGTCGATCTTCGCCGGCGTCGCGTTGTGCTTCGTCTCCTGCCTTGGCAATTTCGGCATTCCCGCCTTCCTCGGCACCCCCGGCAACATCGTGACCCTGCCAACCCTCATCTATCAGCGTCTCGCAGGGCAGGGGCCTGCCGTGCTGACTGAGGTGTCTCTGCTCTCGCTGGTGATCGGCGGGATCGCCATTGGCGGCATCGCGGTGCAGAGCCGGCTCTCGAGCCGGCACGATGTCCGCATCGTCTCGCTCTCGCGCATCGTTTCTCCGTTCAATATCGGCCGATGGCGGCCCCTCGTAGCGGCGGCGCTCTGGCTGCTGATCGCTCTCACGCTGATCCTGCCGATGGCTGGCCTCGTTTCTATGTCGCTGGTCAAAGGCCTTGGCGTCAAACTGACCGCCGAAACCGCATCGCTTTCGAATTATGCCTATGTGCTGCTCGATCATGCGGCGACGAAGCGTGCGCTCCGCAACAGCTTCGCTCTTTCGATGGCGGCTGCCGCCATCATCGTGGTCGTCGCGCTGCCGCTCGGCTATTTCAGCGTCTGGCGTCGATCGGCGGTCGCAAGACATCTCACGACGGCCGTCGAGATGGTCTACGCCGTGCCGGGCGTCGTGCTGGCGATTGCGTTGATCCTGCTGTTCCTGCGGCCTGTTCCCCTCATCGGCGTCAGCATCTACAACACTGTCTGGATCATTCTCATCGCCTATGTCGGGCGTTTCCTCGTGCTCGGGCTGCGGCCTATTCTCGGCGGCTACCGGCAGATGGATCGCAAGCAAGAAGAGGCGGCGGCAGTGATCGGCGCGTCGCTGTTCCAGCGCTTTGCCCATGTCATCGCGCCGGCGCTTGCACCCGTCATCGCAGCCGGCTTTCTGCTCGTTTTCCTCTCGGCCTTCAATGAACTCACCGTGTCGGCGCTTCTGTGGTCGTCGGGTGCGGAAACGCTCGGCGTCGTGCTGTTTTCCTTCGAGCAGGGTGGTGATGCCGGCGAGGCCTGCACGCTTGCCGTCCTGACGGTGCTGCTCACCGTGCTCCTGATGCTTCTGACGGCGGCGATGGGGCGGCGGCTTCCGCCCGGCGTCCTGCCCTGGCGCGGCTGAACGGCGCTCAGGCCGGCATTCTGAAAGGCTTGTGCTGCTCGCCGGCGCGCCAGCGCCGCATCATCTCGATATAGGCTGCCTCGATCTTGCGTCGCGAGGCATGAAGATCGAAGAGCGAGGACGACGCGCGTGCGGCAACGAGTTTGTCGCGCAAACGCTGGCGTTCGATCGCGTCTTGGGCGAGCCTGATCGCCCGCGCCTCATAGCTGGCGAGGTCTTCGACGATCATCTCAGGGATGCCGGCGGTGCTGACGAGGCTCGCCGCCATTCGGCTCGCGAAAGAACGCCCCGCGCACGTCAGGACCGGCAAGCCGCTCCAGAGCGCGTCGCTGGCGGTCGTGCCGGCGTTGTACGGCAGCGTGTCGAGAAAGAGGTCGGCATGGCGGTGGCGGGCGAGGTGTTCCTCGTAGGGCGCCCGGTCCGCGAAGATAAGACGTTCCGGCGCGACATTCCGTTTTACCGCTTCATTCCGCAGATTTTGCTTCGCGGCTTCGGTATCGACGAACAGCCAAAGCACGCTGCAGGGCGTTCTCGAAAGGATGCGCATCCAGACATCGAACATCTCGGGCGAGAGCTTGTAGGTGTTGTTGAAGCAGCAGAATACCACCGCATCATCCGGCAAGCCGTATGTCGAGCGCCGGCTTCTCGCCTCGATTGCCACGCTCCGTTGCGGGTTGACCTGAAGGCTGCCGGGGAGACGCACGATCGTCTCGCTGAAGACCGCATCGTTGGCGGATGGCGCGACGACGCCGTCCGCCAGCACGTAGTCAATCCAGTCTGCTCCCATCGAGCCAAGATATCCGAGATAATGCGCCTGCACGGGCGCAGGCCGGCGCGCGAGGATGCCCGGCCGCGAATATGTGGTGTAGCCGGCAAGATCGACCATGATGTCGATTTCGAGCTCTCTGATCCGTGCGGCGGCCTCGTCGGCGCTCAACGCCTCGATGTCGACGAACGCATCGACGGCCTGCTCGATCTTCCGCCGAAGATCGCGGCCATCGTCGCTGCCGTAGGAAAACGCGTAGATTTCAAAATGCTCGCGGTCATGCGTGGCAAGGAGGTCGGCTATGAGAATGCCGATCGGATGCTGCCGAAAATCCGGAGATAGATAGCCGACCCTGATCTTCCGGTTCGCATCGAGCCGTGCAGCCGGCAGGTCGCCTGGCGCAAGCGGCCGATGGGTCGTTGCAAACTTGCCCGCATAGAGTTTGGCGGCTTCGAACTGGATGCGTGGGTGATCGATCGCAGACAGCAAGATGAATGGCGGAGGCAGGTCGCGATCCTTGCGCCATTGCGCGTCCTTGCCCGCGAGCGCCCGAATTTCGGCAGCCGAATTGCGCCAATCGCAAATTTGACGCTTCAAATGGTGGAGGTGCGCGCGGGCGTAGCCGTTCTGTGGGTCCAGCGTCACGAGCCGTTCGAACTGCACGATCGCGCCGGCATAATCCTTCTTGAGCGCAAGCGCGTTGCCGAGGCCGGATATGGTGGGCACCGCATCCGGATTGAGCGACTGCGCCGCCGTCAGGGACTCGATCGCCAAATCCAGATCGCCGAGTTCGATCCGGCAAAGTCCGAGATTGGCCAACGCCTCGGCGTAGTCCGGCTTCAGCCTTACGGCGCGCTCGAAGCAGGAGAGCGCCGCCTCGAATGATTGCGCCTTGTAGAGCACGGCCCCGAGGCTGTTATGCGCGCCGGGATAATTGGCATCTGCGGCGATTGCCCGCTCGCTGCTTTTCATGGCTCCGGCATCGTCGCCGATGGCGGTCAGTGCAAGCGCGTGGTTGATGTGGACGCCAGGGTCACGCGCGTTGATGGCGACCGATCGTTCGAAGAAGGGCAGTGATTCACGCACGCGGCCGCGCTGGAACAGGCAAAGGCCAAGCAGGTGCAGCGCCACGGCGTGGTTGGGGTCAGCCGCGATGAACTGCCGGTAGAGCTTCTCAGCCTGCGCCAGCTTGCCCGACTGGTGCAGTTGCACCGCTTGCGCCGCCAAATGCTGCATCGCTTGAAGCCAATCGAAGATTTACCGTTGCTACGTTGGCCAACGCTCTAAACGCATTTTGACGAGCCGGCAACGCGGCGGCTCGCCTGCCTGCTTGACAGGAATGGACCGCGAAGGCATCAACTTGTTCTTGGGGTTAGGCGATCTCCCCACGAGACGACAAGTCCAAGCATCGCGTTCCTTTTGTTTTCAAGGACGCGACCTATGTCTTCCATAAACAGCATTTCCATCGAACAACTCGGCCGTTTGATCGGCACGCCGAAAGCGCCGGTGCTGCTCGACGTCAGGATCGACGAGGATTTCGATCTATCTCGCCGGCTTATCCCCGGTTCCGAGCGTTTGGGCTATCAAGACGTGCGACAGGCAATCTCTGCGTGGCAGGGCCGCAATGTCGTCGTCATCTGCCAGAAGGGCAAGAAGCTGAGCGAAGGGGCCGCTGCCGTGCTGCGCGCCGACGGCATTCCTGCCGAAAGCCTTTTCGGCGGCTATCTCGCATGGACCGAAGCTGGCCTGCCAACGACGTCGGCGGACGTGATGCCGCCAAAGGTCGATGGCGCGACGATCTGGGTCACGCGCGAGCGCCCCAAAATCGATCGCATCGCCTGCCCTTGGCTCATCCGGCGATTCATAGACCCTGCCGCCCGGTTTCTATTCGTCTCGCCGGCTGAGGTGATCGCGGTCGCGGAGCGGTTCGGCGCGACTCCGTTCGATGTTGAAGATGTGCAATGGACCCATCGGGGCGAACGCTGCACCTTAGATGTGTTGATTGAGGAATTCGGCCTCTCCACTCCCGCGCTCGACCGGCTGGCGACGATCGTCAGGGCCGCCGACACCGCTCGGCTCGATCTTGCGCCGGAAGCGGCAGGACTGCTCGCAATCTCTCTGGGTTTGTCTCGCATGCATTCGAAAGACCTCGAACAGCTCGACGGAGGCATGCTCGTTTATGACGCGCTCTATCGGTGGTGCCGCGACGCGACGAACGAAACGCATAACTGGCCCGTGCGCGGGAGTAACTGAGATGGAGACCGTTGCAAGCTCACCAGCCGCCACCGTTCTGCCGGGCCAAGTTCACGGCGTCACAGTCGGCGAGGCGTTTCGCGTCTGGTTGCGCGTCGCATTGCTCAGCTTCGGAGGCCCGGCCGGCCAGATCGCGGTGATGCATCGCATCATCGTGGAGGAAAAGCGCTGGATACCGGAAAGCCGGTTCCTGCACGCGCTCAACTACTGCATGCTGCTGCCAGGACCAGAGGCGCAGCAGCTTGCGACCTATATCGGCTGGCTGATGCATGGCGTGCGCGGGGGCGTCATGGCCGGTGGACTGTTCGTTCTGCCCGGCGCGCTCTCGATCATGGCGCTCAGCATCGTATATGCCCTCTTCGGCGAGGTGGGGGTCGTCGCAGCACTGTTCTTCGGCCTGAAGGCAGCCGTGCTGGCGATTGTGCTGCAGGCTGTCCTGCGCGTCGGCGGCCGGGCACTGAAAAACACGGTGATGCGGGCCATCGCAGCGGCCGCCTTTCTGGCGATCTTCTTCTTCGACGTGCCGTTCCCCTTCATCGTGCTCGGTGCAGGCCTCGTGGGCTATGCGGGCGTGAGGTCGGGCGTCGCCGCGTTCGATGTCGCAACAGGCCATGCGGCAGCGGCGAAGGACGGGCCAAGCCTGATGGGTGACGACGTTCCCGCCCATGCGAGGCTGAATGCCCGGCAGGCCGTTTTTTCGGCCTCGCTCTGGCTTACCCTGTGGCTCGTTCCCGTCGGTGGATTGGCCCTCTTCGCCGGGGCCGGCAACGTCTTCACCGATATCGCCGTCTTCTTCTCCAAGATGGCGCTCGTCACTTTCGGCGGCGCATATGCGGTTCTGGCCTATGTCGCGCAGCAGGCGGTGGAACATTACCACTGGCTGCGGCCGGGCGAGATGCTGGACGGGCTCGGCATGGCGGAAACGACGCCGGGTCCGCTGATCATGGTGCTCCAGTTCGTCGGCTTCATGGCGGCATATCGCCTGCCGGGCAGCCTGTCGCCGCTCGTGGCCGGGGTGCTCGGCGGGTTGCTGGCGACCTGGGTGACGTTCATCCCATGCTTCCTCTGGATTTTCCTCGGTGCGCCGTTCATCGAGACCTTGCGCAGCAACAAGGCCCTTTCGGGCGCGCTGGCGGCTGTCACGGCGGCGGTTGTCGGGGTCGTCCTCAATCTGGCTCTCTGGTTTTCGATCCATGCCCTGTTCAGGCAGACATTCGCAGTCAGGACCGGTCTCCTGTCCTTCGATGTGCCGGTCCTGAACAGCCTCAACTTGTCGGCAGGCTTGCTCTCGCTGGCTGCGATCGTCGCTATCTTCCGCTTTCGCATGGGTGTGTTGTCGCTGCTTGCCGTCTGCTCGGCCGTGGGCGTCGCCTTGCAACTGTCAGGCGTCCAGTCATGATAGCGCGATGACCATAGCTCCAAAGACCATCGACCGCGCCCGTTCGGCGCTGTTGCTGATCGATTTTCAGCAGCGTCTGATGCCGGCGATCTTCGAGCGCGACATGATCCTTTCGACCGCCGCCAAGCTGGCTGCGGCGGCGCGGCTCTTCCGCGTTCCGACTCTGGTGACAGAGCAGAACCCGAAATCGCTCGGCGCGACCGTCGCAGACCTGCCGCTTGATGGCCACCAGACGCTCGGCAAATCCGAATTCGACGCCACCGCCAGCCCGGACTTTCCGGCGCTGTGGCCTGAGGGCAGGGACTGCGCCGTCATCGCCGGCTGCGAGGCGCATGTCTGCGTGCTTCAGACCGCGCTCGGCCTGCTCGACAAGCGCATCCACGTGTTCATCGTCGAGGATGCGATCGGTTCACGGCAGCCTGCGAGCCGCCGCGCCGCGATCGATCGGCTGCGCGCATATGGCGCCGATATCGTCACGGCGGAGATGGTGGTGTTCGAATGGCTAGGCACTGCCGAGCACCCCAAATTCAAGGATGCGCTGGCGCTCATCAAGTGAGCCGCTATTTGTTGGCCGGCGGGGCCGGCGGCTCGGCAACGATCATGAGACGCCAGGATTTCTGATCGTCGAGATAGGTCGCCGCCATCTGCCGCACATCGGCAGGCGTGACGCTCTCGACCTCCGGGATCGACGTCCTGATCAGATCGAGCCGTCGCGGATCGGTTTGCGCGCCGCTCAACGTCTCGATCCAGAAGCCGTTGTTTTGCTCGGCATTGCGCAGTGCGGAAATGCGCGGCTGCTTCGCCCTGTCGAGTTCGTCGCTGGTTACGTCGCGCGCCTTGAGGTCATGGGCGATGGATTCAGCGACATTGAAGAATAACTGCATCTTGGCAGGCGGCAGTTCGGCATAGGTCGCGACGAAGCCATAGCCCGGAAAGACATCCGAGGAGCGCAGGATCGTCCCCGGCGAGTAGGTCGCGCCGTCCTGGATGCGCAGTTGTTCGGTCATGCGCGTCTGCATGATGCGCTCCATCACCCGGAGCTTGCGGGCGCGGCGCGTGTCCGACAGCAGATCGGTCGTCGGCCAGGCGAGCATGGCGATGCCTTGATCCGCTCGCCCGCCATGGTTGAGCGTGGTCGGCGCTTCGGCGTTGGACGGCGGAAACTTGACCGTGAGGTCCGCATCGGACGGCCTTCGCGGCTCGTCACGCTTCGGAAGCGCGCCTATCGTTCTGGAGACGGCGCGGATGACAGCCTCGACCTCGACATCGCCGGCGACGACGATCTCGATCGGCGCCGATTTGAGCTGGGGCGATAGAAGCGCCTCGAGATCGGCGGTCTTGGTCGCCTCGATCTCCGCCTTGTCGGGATAGGCCCAGCGCTGGTCGCCGCTGGCCAGCAGAAGCGACAAATCGCGCCTGAAGACGCCGCTCGGCGAACTCGCCAACTGGTCGAACTGGTTCGATTGCTCCGTGCGAGCGCTGTCCATGCCCTCCGGCCGCCAGCCGGGCGCCGTCAGATAAGCTGCGAAGATCTGAAGCTGGGTCTCGATATCGGCTGGCCGCGTTCCGCCGCTCAGCGTCAGCCCGTCATCGTTGAGGCCGGTGCGCACGCCATAGACCTTGCCCGTCAGCGCGCGTTTCATTTCCTCATAGCTCAAAGCCGCGAGACCACCTTCGATCCAGGCCCCGCGCTGGATCGCCCAGTAGGCATTCTTCCGGTCGCGTGGCTGCGAGATGCGGCCGTCGCCGAGCCGCAAGCTGATGAGCACCTGTTCCTTCTGAAAGTCGGTCGGCTTCACCGTCAACCGCACGCCGTTTTCGAAGCGGATGAAGCTCGTGCCGAGGTCCGCGACCTCGCTACGCTCAGCAACCCGGCCTTCCGGGCCGAAATTCGCGTAGGGCCACGTCTTCACGACCTCGGTCTTCGCCTCGGCGATGGTCTCGCTCTCCGCCTCGCGCAGCGCCGTTAGCGCTGCCTCTCTCCCGCCCTCGATCGGCGTCGGGCTGGAAAGGAACACGAGCGGTCCATGGCCGATCATCGCTTGCTGCAAGGCCGCGTTGATGTCGGCTGGCGTCAGGGTCTTGAGAATGTCCTCGAACTGGCTGAGCGATTCGGCGCGGCTCGCATAGACTTCGCCCTCTCCGACCGAATTCACGATCTCGGAGGCGATCGCGACACTCGGCCGCGTGCCCGCCTTGCTCGCCTCGGACTGCAGGAGGACGCGAAGATCGGCCGTGACGCCGTCCATCTCTTCCTTCGTGACGCCGAACTCGACGATCCGTCGCGCTTCGCGGATTGCGACCTTGAGCGCCGGCTTCCAGCTCTCGGGCTTGATCTCGAACACCTGCGTGCGAACATTCGCCGTGTTGAATTCGTGGCTGAACTGGATGCCGGTGCCGGCAAAGGGGTGCTGCGGACCGTTCGGCAGCGCCTGCAGGCGACGATTGAGGATCTCGAAGCCGATCTTGTCGAGGACGTCGGCTTTCTGCAGCGCTTTGGTGTTCTGCTCGACGAAAGGCGTCAGCCAGCTCAGCATCAGGAAGGATGGGGCGGTCGGCTCGGAGAAGATGTCGATGCTCGTCTGCCGCGGACCGACCGTCGCCGGCTGCGGGTCGCGACCATTCTCGCCGAGCGGCGACCATCCGCCAAAATCGGAACGGATCTTCGCCTCGATCGCATCCGGGTCGATGTCGCCGACGACCACGAACACCGCGCGCTCCGGTCTGTAAAAGGCGTCATAGAATTTGCGCAGCTCCGAGACGGGAGCGTTCTGGATGATATCGGTCTTGCCGATCGGGAATCGCGAAAGACCGGGATGATCGGGCAGCAGGAAGCGCAGCCGGGCCTGATACGCCCGGTAACTGCCGCTCGCGCGCAGCCGTTCTTCCGAAAGGATCGGGCCGCGTTCGGCATCCATCGCCTTCTGGTCGAGCGTGAGTTCGCTCGCGGTCTCGCGCATCCGCAGGAAGCCTGCTTCGATCGAGGCCTGGTCGTTTCGGGGCAGATCGAGCTTGTAGATCGTTTCGGTGAAACTGGTGGAGGCATTGGCGTCCGCACCTGCCGCCATGCCGAGCCGCTGCAGCCCGGTCCAGACCTCGCTCTCCGGCACACGTTTCGATCCTCTGAAAGCCATGTGCTCGAGGAAATGCGCAAGCCCCTGCTGTTCGTCGGATTCGTTGAGCGATCCGGCGTCGAAGCGCAGCCGCATGGAAACGAGGCCCTTCGGCGTCGCGTTCTTCATGACTGCGTATCGCAAGCCGTTGGCGAGCTTGCCGAAGCGCACGGCAGGATCGGCCGGGATATCGCTCTTGTATTGCGGCCAGTCTGCAGTTTTTGCAGCCATCGGCGCAGCAAGAACGGCGGCCATCGTGCAAAGGAGCAAGCCGCGGCTTAGAAGAAGCAGGAAGCGTTTCAATGGCTGATCCTCAGGCGGCGTCACCGCTCCGAACGAGTGCGGACATGCAATGAGCGTCCTGCTCCGAGGCCGAACAGGCACAGGGCGAGCCCGAGCACGACGAACATCAAAGCGGGCGCGCGAAAATCGTGGCTGCCATCGAGAAACAGGCCGAGCAGCAAGGGCCCGGTCGCCGCAAGGACGTAGCCGACGCCTTGCGCCATGCCGGACAGATGCGAGGCGACAGACGCATCCGGCGAGCGAAGCGCGATCATCGTCATCGCGATCGCAAACAGGCCACCCTGGCCGATCCCCTGAATGGGCGCCCAAATCCAGAGGCTCCAGAGCGGTGCGAACATGAAACCGAGAAGACCGATCGTCGTCAGCAAGGCGAGCGCCACGTTGATCAGGCGCTGATCGCTCGATCTTGCACCCAAAGATGGCACAAATAGGCTGGCGGCGACCTGCATCATCACGGAGAACGAAACCATGAAGCCGGCCGTGACGGCATCGACGCCGCGCAGCCTGATGATCGGCGCGAGCCAGCCGAGCACGCAGTAGGCGAGTGCGGATTGCAGGCCCATAAACAGCGTGACCTGCCAGGCCAGCGGATCGCGCCAAAGGCCGATCACCTGCCGATGCGTGCGCGCCGCGACCGTGCTGCGCGGCGGCAACTGAGTGGCCCAGATGAGCGCCGCAGCGAAGGCCGGAACCGCCCAGATTGCGAGCGCCAGGTGCCAATAGCCGCCAAGAGCCCGTTGCAACGGCTGGGTGAACGCCGCCGCGACCGCCGCTCCGCCGCAAAGCGCCATGGCATAAAAGCCAGTGACCATGGCGATGCGGCCTGGGAAGTCGCGCTTCACCATGCCTGGCAGCAGCACGTTCCCGACCGCGATCGCCAGCCCGGCAATCGCCGTTCCGAGATAGAGCGTCACGACGGTGTCGATGCCGCGCAGCGCGGTGCCGATGCCGACGAGAAGAAGAACGCCGAGCAATACCCTTTCCGGCCCGAACCGTTCGGCGAGTTTCGGCGCGAAGGGCGCGAGCAGGCCGAGGCAGAGAACGGGCAGGGTGGTGAGCACGCTGATCGAGACGGCGCCCAGTCCCGTATCCTGCCGCACTTCCGGCAGGACGACCGATAGGCTCGAGAAGACGGGCCGCAGGTTGAACGCGATCAGAACAAGACAGAAGGCAAGCAGGGCGGTGCCGGCCGCCTTCACTTGTCTCGGGGCAGCGGAGGCCCGCCCTTCCGCGTCCGTCGTGCCGTCGTCCGGCCGCGCGGGATTATCCATTGCCGATCACCAGCCGCGCCTCGCTGCCGCCGGATGCCGGTCGGGCAGCAGGCTGGTCCCGCCAGCGAACAGCTTCTGTCGCAAGGCTCCGTCCGAATACGCCGTCTTGTAGGCGCCGCGTTCCTGCAGGGCCGGCACGACGAGGTCGACGAAATCGGCAAAGCATTCCGGCGTCACCGTCCGTGCGAGAATGAAGCCATCGACGTCGGCCTCCGTGGTCCAGGCGATGAGCTCGTCCGCGATCGTCTGCGGCCCGCCGACGATGGGTTTCTGCCTGCCACCGAGCACGAGGCTTTCGACGAGCTTCTTCTTCGTCATCTGCGGGCCTTCCGGCCGCTTTGCGATGGCCTCGAGATTCGAGACGATCGCCTGGGTCTTCACCATGGTGATCGGATCTTCCGGCGCATAGGTCGAAAAATCGATGCCGAGCGAGCCGCACATATGGGCGAGCGCGCCGTCCTCGCTCGCATAGCGCTGATAGTCCGCGAGCTTTTCCTTGGCTTCTTCGTCCGTCCGCCCGGTGACGATGGTCGCGCCGACGAAGATGAGAATATCGTCCGCCTTGCGCCCGGCCGCGACCGCTTTTTTGCGGATATCCGCCACGATCGGGGCGACCGTCGACTTGGAGGTGCCGTTGACGAAGACGCATTCCGCGTGAGTCGCGGCGAATTTCCGGCCGCGACCGGAGGAGCCTGCCTGATAGAGAACCGGCGTGCGCTGCGGCGAAGGCTCGCAGAGATGGATGCCGTTCATGCGGAAATGGGCGCTCTCATGCGAGACCGATCTGACGCGGGATGGATCGGCGAACACGCCTGTTGTCCGGTTGCGTTGCACCGCGTCGGGCGCCCAGCTGCCTTCCCACAGCTTGTAGACGGCGTCCATGTAAGCATCGGCGACATCGTAGCGATCGTCATGAGCGACCTGAGCGTCGAGGCCCATCGCACGGGCGGCGCTGTCGAGATAGCCGGTGACGATGTTCCAGCCGATGCGCCCATCGGTGAGATGATCAAGCGTGCTCATGCGGCGGGCGAAGGTGAAGGGCGGCTCGTAGCTGAGGTTCGCCGTCACGCCGAACGACAGATGCGTCGTTGCCTGCGCCATGGCCGGAATGAGCAGCAGCGGATCGCCGAGCGGCACCTGGACGGCCTCGCGGATGGCTGCGTCGGAGCTTCCCTGGAAGACGTCGTAGACGCCGAGCACGTCTGCGAGGAAGAGCCCATCGAACAGGCCGCGCTCGAGCGTTCGGGCGAGACCTGTCCAATAATCGAGCTTGGTATAATCGGTCGAGCGATCGCGTGGATGTCGCCACATGCCCTGCTGGATATGTCCGACGCAGTTCATGTCGAAGGCGTTCAATCTGATTTGCTTCATCCAGCGACAGACACGATGAAACACCCGAAACGTCAATTGAAATCCACGCTGCGGGCGCTCACTGGTGCGGCGACGAATGGATGCGTCAGTGGCCTGTCGAGTCGGCGTCGCGCGTCGCCTCGAACAGGAACCAGGTCCGGCGCTCGGTCTCGTCAATGAAGTTCTCGAGCAGGCTGGCGCTCGCGACATCGTCGTGCTCGTCGCAAACTTTGTGCGCCTGGCGCATCGCCTGCGCCATGGCCTTGTTGTCGCGCATCAGTTCACGCAGCATGTCGAGCGAGCTCACGAACTCGGCGTCGTTGTCGGGAATCGTCTGGAGCGCGGTGATATGACCGATCGAGCGCAGGGTTCGCCCGCCGATCTTGCGAACCCGCTCGGCGAGGGGGTCGGTCGTCGCGAAAATCTGGTCGGACTGCTCGTCGAGAAGAAGGTGATAGTCGCGGAAATGTGGCCCGCTCATATGCCAGTGAAAGTTCTTGGTCTTCAGATAAAGGGCGAATGCGTCAGCAAGCAGGCCGTTCAGTGCTTTCGAGACCGCTTCGACAGTATCCTTCGGCAGGTCGGTCGGCGTTTCGAGTTTGGGCGAGATTTTGGCTGCGCCTGATTTCTGCGACATGAGTGAACTTTCCGATGAGTTGGAAACGGTGGGTCACCAGACTGCCGATCGGCAGGGTGCATCTCGCGAACGCCGAGGCCGTGATTAAGTTCCAGACGGACGCCACAGCCGCATTGGCGACGTGAGGCGAAAGGATGCAGCCAGATCGGCGCGATGCCTTTTTCAGAGGCGGAACGGGGGCTGCTGCATCGAGATTGGTTGAAGCTTTCGTCGGACAAACAGGCGATTTCTCAACCACATAGCGGTTTTTTTTGCGGAGCGTGGCGGGTGCCCGCGCGATGCCGTGGGATGAGGCAGGCAAGCCAGTTGATTAAAATAATTTTGCAGATACGCTCCATCGCATTGTGAGATCAGGCTCCTGCGCAGGCAGGGGTCTTCGATGATCGCGACCGAACCAAGGATCGCGAACGAACCAAGCCTGGAGTTTTGAATGACGTTTTCCTGGAGCCGGCCCATCACGAAAATCCGCAAGCTGGCGCTGCTCTCTTCCCTCGGGGTCGGATTGATTGCCTCCACGCTTGCAGGCGAGGCGGCCAACGCGAAGACATTCCGCTTCGCCTTCCAGGGCGAACTCAAAGCCGTCGACATCTACGCCTTGAAGGAGAGCTTCTCGCTTGGCGTTCTCAGCAACGTCTATGAGGGGCTGGTTCGCCGCAATGCCGAGATGAAGCTCGAGCCGGCGCTCGCTGAACGCTGGGAGACGATCGATCCGCTGCGCTGGCGCTTCTACTTGCGCAAGGGCGTCAAATTCCACAATGGCGAGGATTTCACCGCAGACGACGTGCTGTTTTCGGTTGATCGCATCCGTACGCCCGGCTCCGATCTCAAGGCCAACCTTCCGGCCGACCTCGTGGCGGTGAAGGTGGATGATTACACGGTCGATTTCGTGCTGAAGACTCCCAATCCGCTGCTGATTGCCGAATGGGAGACGTTCAGCATCTTCTCGCGCAAATGGGCTGTCGCCAACGGCGCTACGGAGGCGACCTCGGCTTCCGCCACGACGCCGCCCTATGCCGCGCTTCACGCCAACGGCACGGGTCCGTTCATCATCGTCAGCCATGAACCCGGCGTTAAAACCGTCTTCAAGGCCAATCCCAACTGGTGGGACAAGCCGAAGCATAACCTTGATGAAGTCATCTTCACGCCCGTGACGTCGTCGGCGACGCGCGTCGCCGCGCTGCTGTCGGGCGAGGTCGACTGGATCGATCCCGTGCCGGTCGCCGACATCCCGCGTGTCGAGAGCAATCCGGGCACCATGGTCGCCGCAGGGCCGGAACTGCGCACGATATACCTCAGCTTCGACCAGATGCGGCCGGAACTGACCGGCTCGAACGTGAAGGGCAAGAACCCGTTCAAGGATGTGCGCGTCCGCAAGGCCTTCTACCAGGCGATCGACGTCGAGACGATCAAGACCAAGGTGATGCGCAACCTCGCGACGCCCTCGCCTGTGATGATCGCGCCCGCGCTGTTCTCGAAGTACAATGATTTCAAGCGCTTCCCTTATGATCCTGAGGCTTCGAAGAAGCTGCTTGCCGAGGCTGGCTATCCGCAAGGCTTCGAGGTGACGCTCGATTGCCCCAACGACCGCTATGTCAATGACGAGGCGATCTGCCAGGCGGTCGTCGGCATGCTTGCCCGCGTCGGCGTCAAGATAAACCTGCTGGCGCAGACCAAGTCGAAATACTTCGCGAAGATTCTCGCTTCCGGCGGGTACGACACGTCATTCTATCTGCTCGGCTGGACGCCGGCGACGCTCGAAAACTACAATGTCTTCAGCAATCTGATGATGTGCCGTGATGAGAAGGGCAAGGGTTCTCCGACCAATCTCGGCGGCTACTGCAACCCCAAAATGGACGATCTCGTGAACAAGGCGCTGGTCGAGCCCGATCCGGCGAAACAGGAGGCGATGTACGCCGAAGCCTACAAGATCGCACTGTTCGACGATGTCGGCTACATCCCGCTGCATCAGCAGGCGCTTGCCTGGGGCATGTCGAAGAAGATCAAGGTGCCGCAGCGGCCGGACAACTACTTCATCTTCGCTTGGGTGAACAAGGAATAGGACGGTCTTGCTCGTCATGTTCGTCGTGCGTACGAGAGCGACGGCATCGGTGCGGCCATGCTAGCCTTCATCTTGCGGAGGCTGGGATCGGCCGCCATCGTGCTGATCTTCGTCGGCGTGCTGGCCTTCATCCTGTTTCGGTATGTCGGCGATCCGGTCAACCAGATGGTCGGCATCGATACCTCGATCGCCGATCGCGATCGGTTGCGCGAGTCGCTCGGCCTCAATGATTCGGTGATCGTGCAGGCGCTGCGGTTTCTTGGCCACGCAGCGATGTTCGATTTCGGCGTATCTTATCAGTTCAAGCGACCGGTCGCGGAGCTCCTCATCGAACGGATGCCCGCTACGCTCGAACTCTCCTTGATCTCGGCGCTGCTGTCGCTGGTGATCGGCATTCCGATGGGTGTCGCCAGCGCGCTCGGCAAGGATCGCTGGTATGCCAAACTGCTGCAGGCCGTGTCGCTGGCCGGGATTTCGCTGCCGACCTTTCTGATCGGCATCCTGTTCATCTACCTGTTCTCCGTCACGCTGCGCTGGTTTCCCTCGTTCGGGCGTGGCGACACGGTGAAGCTCGGGACCTACTGGACCACGGGATTGCTGACCTCATCCGGCCTGCGCGCTCTGATCCTGCCTGCGATGACGCTCGCTCTCTTCCAGATGACGCTGATCATGCGGCTGGTCCGATCCGAGATGCTCGAGGTGCTGCGCTCCGATCATATTCGCTTCGCAAGAGCGCGCGGGCTGCCGGCGCGGTCCATCAATTTCCGCCACGCGCTGAAGAACTCGCTCGTGCCCGTGATCACGGTCGCCGGCCTGCAACTCGGGTCCGTGATCGCGTTCGCGACGATCACGGAAACAGTCTTTCAATGGCCGGGAATGGGACTGTTGTTCCTGCAATCCGTGCAGAATGTCGACGTGCCGATCATGGCAGCCTATCTCTTGTTCGTCGCGGCGATGTTCGTTGCGATCAATCTCGTCGTAGATATCCTGTACCTTGCGGTCGATCCCCGGCTCAAGACGACGTCGAAGGCGCATTGATGACCGCGGAGCCGTTGATCGACACGGACATCACGCCGCGCACCGATGGCACCGACGAGCGGCGAGGGCGGTTCGCGCGCCTCCTCGACAGCGACATCATGGCGAGCTTCCTCGCCTCCAAGCTTACGGTGCTCGCGGGCTTCGTCACGTTTGCCTTTCTGATCATCGCATTGTTCGCGCCGCTGATCGCGCCTTTCAACCCGTTCGACCCGGCGCAGGTGTTCCTGATTGACGCGCGCGATCCGCCGATATGGATGGCGGGCTCCGATCCGCGTTTCCTGCTCGGAACGGACGATCAGGGCCGTGACATGCTTTCGGCTCTCTTTTACGGGCTGCGCGTTTCGCTACTGATCGGTGGCCTCGGCGTCCTGCTCTCGGCGCTCATCGGAGTGACGCTCGGGCTGATCGCAGGCTATGCCGGCGGCAGGATCGACGCGCTCATCATGCGCATTGCCGACATTCAATTGACTTTCCCCGCCATTCTCATCGCGCTCCTGGTCGATGGCGTCGTGCATGCTCTTCTGAAATCGGGCGGCAGGGAGGATACCGCGTTCGGGGTCATGGTGCTGTCGATCGGCCTTTCCTTCTGGGTGCAATATGCGCGCACGGTCCGCGGCTCGACGCTCGTCGAGCGGAACAAGGATTACGTGCATGCCGCGCGGCTGATCGGGCTTCGCTCGCCGCAGATCCTCTGGAGGCATGTGCTGCCCAACGTGCTCGGTCCCGTCCTCGTCATCGCGACCATCAACCTCGCGCTCGCCGTCATCACCGAGGCGACCTTGTCCTTCCTCGGCGTCGGACTGCCGCCGACACAGCCCTCGCTCGGCACCTTGATCCGGATCGGCAACGCCTATCTCTTCTCGGGCGAATGGTGGATCGTTGCCTTTCCCGGCATCACGCTCGCCGTGCTGGTCATCGCGGTCAACATGCTCGGCGACTGGCTGCGCGACGCTCTCAATCCGAGGCTGCGATGAGCGCGCCGCTGCTCTCGGTGCGGAAGCTTCGCGTGGAGTTCGCGACGCGCAAGGGTCCGCTTGTTGCGCTCGACGATGTCTCGTTCGACATTGCACGCGGCGAGGTGCTCGGTGTCGTTGGCGAGTCCGGCGCTGGCAAATCATTGACCGGCCTCGCGATCATGGGGCTTATCGATCCGCCAGGGCGGATCGTGTCGGGCGAAATCCTGCTCGACGGGGAGCGGATCGATCATCTGTCCGAGGACAGGATGCGGCTGATCCGCGGGCCGCGCATCGCCATGATCTTCCAGGATCCGCTTACGAGCCTCGATCCGCTGTTCACGGTCGGCGACCAGCTCGTCGAAACGATCCGCGCTCACCAGCCGCTCTCGGCGCAGGCCGCGCGGCAAAAGGCCATCGGGCTGCTCGGAGAGGTCGGCATTCCAGCACCCGAACAACGCGTCGATTCATGGCCGCATGAATTTTCCGGCGGAATGCGGCAGCGGGTTGTCATCGCGCTCGCCATGTGCGCCGAGCCGGAGCTGATCGTGGCCGACGAGCCGACGACGGCGCTCGACGTTTCCGTTCAGGCGCAGATCATCCGCCTCCTGAAACGGCTTGCGCGTGAGCGGGGCCTCTCCGTGATGCTGGTGACGCACGACATGGGCGTCATCGCCGAAACGGCGGACCGCGTCGCGGTGATGTATGCCGGGCGTGTCGTCGAGACCGGTCCTGTGCGGGAGGTCGTCCACGCGGCGCTGCACCCTTATGCGCAGGGGTTGATGGCCGCGATCCCGACGCTTGAGACACGTGCCGTGCGTCTGGCCCAGATACCGGGCTCCATGCCGAGGCTTGCGCCCCGCACCCGGCCGTACTGCGCATTCCATACGCGGTGCGACAAACGCTTCGAGCCCTGTTCGAGCATCGCGCCGCCGGTCACGCGGATGGGCGGGCGCGAGGTTGCCTGCTGGCTGCATGAGCCCGTGCCGGCGGGGGCCGCCCGATGAGCGAAGCACGCACCCTCGTCGAGGTCGAAGGCCTGCGGCGGACCTTCGACGTCTCACGGCCCTGGCTGACGCGGATGCTCGCGCGCGAGCCGCAGCGCTTTCTGAAAGCAGTGGACGGCGTCAGCTTCGATATCAAGGCCGGCGAAACCTTTGCAATCGTCGGCGAGTCTGGTTCGGGAAAATCGACGGTCGCGCGCATGGTCGTCGGCCTGCTGGAGGCGACGGCCGGCAAGGTGACCATCGATCGCTTTGAAATCCGCGCTGGCGCCGACTCGGTCGAGGCGCGGCGCGTGCGGCGGCGCATCCAGATGATCTTCCAGGATCCGTTTGCCAGCCTCAATCCGCGCTGGCGGGTCGGAGACATCATTGCCGAACCCATCATTGCGTTCGGCATGCCGAAGCCGGCCGGCGGGCGCGACGATGCTCCAAGCCCGGAGGCAACGCGGCGACGGGTGGGCGAACTGCTCGGCCTCGTCGGTCTCGATCCGGTCGATGCCCGGAAATATCCTCACCAGTTCTCGGGCGGACAGCGGCAGCGCATCGCGATCGCGAGGGCGCTGGCCGCGGGCCCCGATTTCATAGCCTGCGATGAGCCGACCTCGGCGCTCGACGTGTCGGTGCAGGCGCAGATCCTCAATCTCATGCGCGACCTTCAGGAACAACTTGGGCTGACCTTCCTGTTCATCAGCCACAATCTTTCCGTCGTCCGCCATATGGCGACGCGCGTCGGTGTGATGTATCTCGGCAAACTCGTCGAAATCGGCAATGCAGCCGAGCTTTTTGCGCGGCCCAGGCACCCTTACACGCGCATGCTGCTCGATTCGGTGCCTGACCTTTCGATGGTCGGCAAGGATCGCACGCCGGTCGCCGGAGAGATCCCGAGCCCGATCGATCCTCCGAAAGGCTGCGCCTTTCATCCGCGCTGCAAGTTCGCGGTGGATATCTGCCGGATCGATGTTCCGCCGCTGATCGACGGCGTGGCCTGCCACCTCGCGCAGGATGGACGCCTGCCTGACCTATCGTCCTGATTTCGATCAGGCGAGGCCCCAGCTTTTCGCCGTCTCAAGCGTCGAGGATATCCCCGCATCGAGCATGAACGGACCGGGCGTGCCCGACGGTGCGCCGAAGAGTCCTCCCGGATCGAGCGGCGTTCCGTGTCCCAGCCCCTTGATCGTGTAAAGCTCGACTGCGGCGCGCTTGCCGGTATCGTCCCAGATCCGCCGGGTCGTTCGCGAATTGACCTTCATCTCGCGAAACACGGCAGGCTTCAGGCCGTGGACGTTTGTCCACTGGCTCGCCGAGGCCTTGGCGTTGCCGAGCGCCACGGTCTTGTCGTCTTCGCCGTGCCAGATCGATATCATGGGCCACGGTCCCTTATGGCTCGATGCATCACGCACGCGCTGACCCCATTCCGCTTCGGATTTCTGGGGCGCCGACTTCATGGCGTTCAGCGCCTCCATCACGTTCGCGGCGCTGCCGTAAGGCAGACCGGCGATGATCGCGCCGCCCGCGAACGTTTCGGGATAGGTCGCCAGCATGACGTTGACCATCGCTCCGCCAGCCGACAGGCCGGAGACGAAGACGCGACGGCGATCGATGCAGTGATCGCGCGCCATCCGCTCGATCATCGCATGGATGGAGGCTGCCTCGCCCTTGCCACGTGCGATGTCGCCGGGTGCGAACCAGTTGAAGCAGGTGTTGGCGTTGTTGTCCTTTTGCTGCTCGGCAAACAGCAGCGTGAAACCGCCTTTATCCGCGAGCGTGGACCAGCCGCTATAATGATCGTAATCGGCGGCGTTCTGGGTGCAGCCATGGAGAACGAGCACCAGCGGCGGCTGCGGCCGCACCGAGCGCGGCACATATTTGAACATCTTCAGATTGCCGGGATTGTCGCCGAAGGTAGCAACTTCCTTCAACTTCGGTTTCGAAGCCGGCTTGGTTTTTCCGGTGAGCGTGCCGAGAACGGATTTCGGCAGCAGCTTTTCCCAGTTCTTGCGCGCCTGGGCGAGCTCCGCGATCGTGCTGCCAAGAGAGAGTTTGATCATGATGGTCTTTCGATTTGAGCGGCTTCCACGTTTGCAATGTCATGCGAACCGCGACGAAGCATTCGAACAGATATACGCAAGATAGGGGTGTTTGTTGCACTGCACAATGGAAGGTCTGCCATGCGCTCCGGTTGAAACTGGCGCGCTGGCAGACTTTGCGGCTACCATGAAGCCAGCGCGAAAAGCCGCCGAGCCGAACGGCAGGATGAATGGGGGAGTGGAAATGAACAAGATCGATCTCAAGGGGAGGGTTGCCATCATCACGGGCGGCGCTCGTGGCATCGGCTTTGCCGCCGCCACGCGCATGCTGGCGTCTGGCGCGACCGTCAGCCTCTGGGACGTCGATCAGGCGAAGCTCATCGAAGCGCAAGCCGCGTTGGCCGCAGCAGGAGCCGTGACGATCGAGACTGTGGAACTCACCGATGAGCGATCGGTCGTATCCGCGACCGAGGCGACGCTCGCAAAACATGGCAAGATCGACATCCTCGTCAATAACGCCGGCATTACGGGCGGCAATGCGAGGACGTGGGAGCTATCGCCGGACGTCTGGCGGCGCGTCATAGACGTCAATCTCATCGGCCACTTCCTTACCTGCCACGCGATCGTCCCTCATATGCTGGAAAATGGCTATGGCCGCATCGTCAACATCGCCTCCATCGCCGGCAAGGAAGGCAACCCCAACGCATCGCATTACTCGGCTTCGAAGGCGGGCGTCATCGGGCTCACCAAATCGCTCGGAAAAGAACTTGCGACCAGCGGCATTCTCGTCAACTGCATCACGCCGGCCGCCGCCAAGACCGATATCTTCGCGTCGATGAAGCAGGAGCACATCGACTTCATGCTGTCGAAAATCCCGATGAACCGGTTCCTTCAGGTGGAGGAGGTGGCTGCGATGATCGCCTGGCTTTCGAGCGAGGATTGCGCGTTCTCCACCGGGGCAGTCTTCGACATATCGGGCGGTCGCGCCGTCTATTGACCGAAATCGGGGCTCTGAAAGCAACTCCGCTTGACGAAAGTTGCCGCCGATGACATGCGAGAGGCCCGCAAAAATACATAAAAATGTATGAAAAGGGTCGGATATGTCGTCAGCCTTTCTTTTCCCTGGCCAGGGCAGCCAGGCTGTCGGCATGGGGAAGGCGCTGGCTGATCAGTTCGCCGTCGCCCGGCGGGTGTTCGCCGAGGTTGACGATGCATTGGGCCAAGCGCTCAGCTCCGTCATCTGGGACGGGCCGGAATCCGAACTCACCCTCACGTCCAATGCACAGCCTGCCCTGATGGCGACAAGTATCGCCGCGCTCCGCGTCATCGAAGCCGAGACGGGTTTGAAACTGGAGACAGACTGTGCGTTCGTCGCCGGTCATTCGCTTGGCGAATATTCGGCGCTTGCCGCCGTTTCGGCGATTTCGCTCGCCGATACGGCTCGATTGCTGCGCATCCGCGGAGACGCCATGCAGCGCGCCGTTCCGGCGGGCGAGGGAGCCATGGCTGCGCTGATCGGCTGCGAATGGGATGTCGCGACTGCGATCGCGGAAGAGGCCGGTCAGGGCGAGATCTGCGAAATCGCGAATGATAATGGCGGCGGACAGATCGTCCTTTCGGGCGCGAAGGGCGCCGTTGAACGCGCCTGCGAGATCGCAAAATTGAAAGGCGTCAAGCGCGCGGTGCTCCTGCAGGTCTCGGCCCCGTTCCATTGCTCGCTGATGCAGCCCGCCGCTGAGGCGATGCAGGCCGCATTGGCCAAGGTCACCATAAAGGCGCCGCGTGTTCCCGTTATCGCCAACGTGACCGCGCAACCGGTCTTTGATCCTGACGAAATCCGCAATCGGCTTGTCGAGCAGGTCACCGGAACCGTGCGCTGGCGCGAGAGCATTGCCTATCTCGGGAGCAGCGGAGTCACGCGCTTTCTCGAGATCGGATCGGGCAAGGTGCTCTCCGGCCTCGTCAAACGCATCGTCGAAGGTGCGACGACGATCAACATAGCGACGCCCGACGATGTGGCGGGTTTCAAAGCGCTCCAGTCTTGAGAAGGGTCCTCGATGTTTGATCTCAGCGGCAAGACCGCGCTCGTCACGGGCGCGTCGGGAGGCATCGGAGCGGCCATCGCACAGGCGCTGCACGCGCAGGGCGCGACGGTCACGCTTTCAGGGACGCGGCGCGAGGCGCTGGACGCGCTTGCCGTCAGGCTCGGCTCGCGTGTTCATGTCGTCACCGCCAATCTTGGCGACCGGGCATCGATCGAGGCGCTCGTGCCGGCGGCCGAAGCCGCGATGGGCGGCCTCGATATTCTGGTCAACAACGCCGGTATCACCAAGGACGGGCTGATGATGCGGATGAAGGACGCGGATTGGGACGACGTCATCGCCGTCAACCTCACGGCCTGCTTCATCCTGTCCCGCGCCGCCGTCAAAGGCATGGTGAAACGCCGTTACGGCCGCATCATCGGCGTCACGTCGGTCGTCGGGGTGACCGGAAATCCGGGACAGGCGAATTACTGCGCTTCCAAGGCCGGCATGATCGGCATGTCGAAGGCGCTGGCGGCGGAGGTGGCGAGCCGCAACATAACCGTGAACTGCGTGGCGCCGGGCTTCATCGAAACCGCCATGACTGGCGCTCTCAACGAGAAGCAGCACGAATCCATCCTCTCGACCATTCCGGCGGGAAAACTCGGTTCGCCGGGCGAGGTCGCCGCCGCGATTGTCTATCTCGCCAGCTCCGAAGCCGCTTACACGACAGGGCAGACGCTTCACATTAATGGTGGAATGACAATGGTTTAATGAAGCTTGTTCATATCATCGGGCGGTGGTGGCAAAATAGGCTTGCACGCTGGACGGCACCATGTTGCTCGTTTAAAGAACGCGTGGACCGGGGATCAGTCACAAGGCTTTCGTTGACTTTTCCAAAAGATACCATGACATGAACCGCGTCGCCGGTGCCTTGCGGCTTTCCGGCATCGGAGTTGAATTTCTAACTGAGGACCTCTCAATATGAGCGATATTGCCGAACGTGTGAAAAAGATCGTTGTCGAACATCTCGGCGTGGATGCTGAAAAGGTCGTGCCGGCAGCGAACTTCATCGATGATCTGGGTGCGGACAGCCTCGACACCGTTGAACTCGTGATGGCGTTCGAGGAGGAGTTCTCGGTCGAAATTCCCGACGACGCCGCTGAGACGATCGTGACCGTGGGCGACGCTGTGAAGTTCCTGGAAAAAAACGTCGCCTGACCGACGTTTGGGGGCATCGAGTGAAGCGGTCCGCACTATGAGACGCGTCGTCATCACTGGGGTCGGCATGTTGACCCCGCTGGGGTGTGGTGCGGAGCCGACCTGGAAACGGATACTGGCGGGCGAAAGCGGCGCGGCGCGGATCGAGCATTTCGACGTTTCCGACATGCCGTGCCAGATCGCCTGCATGGTGCCGCGCGGCGATGGCAGCAACGGCACCTATGCTCCCGATCAATGGATGGAGCCGAAAGAGGCGCGCAAGGTCGACGAGTTCATCGTCTTCGCCATGTCCGCCGCGACGCAGGCGCTCGACGACGCCGGCTGGCATCCAAAGACCCCGCAGGAGCAGGAAGAGACAGGCGTCCTGTTCGGATCGGGCATTGGCGGCGTCTGGGGCATCTACGAAGCGTCCATGACGCTGGCTGAGCGCGGTCCCCGTCGCATCTCTCCGTTCTTTATTCCCGGCCGCCTCATCAATCTTGCCTCCGGCTACATCTCGATCACGCATGGGCTGAAAGGCCCTAACCATTCCGTCGTGACGGCCTGCTCGACCGGCTCGCACGCGATCGGCGATGCCGCCCGCATGGTGGCGCTCGGCGATGCCGAGGTGATGGTGGCAGGCGGCGCGGAAGCGCCGATCAACCGCCTTGCGCTTGCCGGCTTCTCGGCCTGTCGCGCGCTCTCGACCGCCTATAACGACCGGCCGCGGGAAGCGTCGCGCCCCTACGACAAGGGGCGTGATGGGTTCGTGATGGGCGAAGGCGCGGGGGCCGTCGTCGTCGAGAGTCTCGAGCATGCCCAAGCGCGCGGTGCCAGGATCTACGCTGAAATCATCGGATATGGCATGTCCGGCGATGCGTATCACATCACGGCCCCGGCGGAAGACGGCGACGGGGCCTATCGCTGCATGAAGGCGGCCATGAAGCGGGCCGGCATCGTCGCGAGCGATCTCGACTACGTCAACGCGCATGGGACGTCGACGCCGCTCGGCGACGAAATCGAGCTCGGCGCGGTGACCCGACTGCTCGGCAACGACAGCGAACGGCTCTCCATGTCGTCCACGAAATCGGCGATCGGCCATCTGCTCGGCGCGGCCGGCGCCGTCGAAGCGATTTTCTCGGTGCTTGCCATTCGCGATCAGATCGCGCCGCCGACCATCAACCTCAATGAGCCATCCGTGACGACCGGGATCGATCTGGTGCCAAACGTCGCCAAGCCGCGCAAGATCGACACGGTGCTTTCCAACTCGTTTGGATTTGGCGGCACCAATGCATCTTTGATCTTCCGCAGACTTGATGCCTAGCGCCGAGTGCTGTTAGGTTACAGGCCAATTCGCTGGCACGGACATGGTCTTCGTTTGCCTCCATCAGCGGGCTGATCGCGTAAAAGACGCAATGTTCTGCTTCGTTGCTTTCGCAATGCCGCATTGATTCTGCGCAGTTAGAGGACTGGATGGCGGATACGTTTGAAGATCTGGGCGGGGGCGCAGTCGCGATGGCGACGCCGCAGACCCCCTCGCGCAGCCGTTTCGCCCTTCGAAGCCCGCGTGAAGCCCTGCAGCCCGTCAATGCCCCCGCGCCACCGCCGCGCCGCAAGCGCCGCAGCGGCTTCCTCGGACGCATCAGCGGCATTCTTTCGCTGCTCGTCTTTCTCAGCGTCGTTGTTGGCGGCGCAGCTATGTATGTCTCGACGGAAGTCAATTCGCCGGGTCCGCTTACGGCCGACAAGATCGTCCTCATCCCTAAAAACAGCACCGGCGGCGAAATCGTCGAACAGCTCGCGCGTGAGGGGGTGATCGATCATCCGTCGCTCATGAGCGCATGGGTGGTCCTGAAGCAGCCGAAGCTCCGCGCCGGCGAGTATGTCTTCAAAAAAGCATCGAGCATCGTCGACGTGGTGAAGACGATCGATAGCGGCAAGACCGTCGTCTACAAGTTCACGGTGCCCGAGGGACTGACAAGCGAGCAGATCGTCGATCGGCTGAATGACAACGATGTTCTCAGCGGCGATATTCGAGATGTGCCGCGCGAAGGGACGCTGCTGCCTGATACCTACCAATTCGAGCGCGGCTATCCGCGTGAGCGCATCCTGAAGGACATGAAGGCCGCGCAGGAGAAGCTGGTCAAGGACATCTGGGCGCGTCGCTCGCCCGACGTTCCGATCCGCACGCCGAACGAGCTGATCACACTTGCCTCGATCGTCGAAAAGGAAACGGGCAAGGCCGAAGAACGCCCGCGCGTCGCGGCTGTGTTCATCAACCGTCTCAACCGCGACATGCGCCTGCAAACTGACCCGACGGTCATCTACGGCATCGTCGGAGGCCGAGGTTCGCTCGGGCGGGGCCTGACCCGGGCCGAACTCGATACGCCGACGCCTTACAACACCTACACGATCAAGGGCTTGCCGCCCGGCCCGATCGCCAATCCGGGCAAGGCGGCGCTCGAGGCTGTCGCCAATCCGTTGAAGACCAACGAGCTTTACTTCGTTGCCGATGGTACCGGCGGCCATGCCTTTGCCGAGACGCGTGCGCAGCATGAGCGCAACGTCGCCCGCTGGCGGCAGATCGAGAACGTGCCGAAGGAAACGAGCGCGCCGCAACTCCAGCCTGCCGCTCCGCCGCTACAGGTGCCGGCTGGCACGCCGCCGATCGGCCTCACGCCACAGACGCGTACCCTCACGCCGAGCATCGGGAGCCCGCCGCCCCCGTCCAATGGAACCCGCTCGAGCCTGCCCTTGCCGCGTGCGCCGCTCTTCGCGGCCAATCCGTCCTTCAACCTGCCGCGAACGAATTTCGATCTCGCGCCGCTTCCGACCGTGAACATTCCCGGCGTCACCGATGGCGCGGCGAACGATACCGAGGCCAGCGGCCTTGCAAGCGAGAATTTCACCGACAGCGACGCCGTCGGCGGACCCGTCGAGAGCTATCCCGTGCCGGCCTATCGGCGCACCGGCAACCACAGCGTTGCGGCGTCGCAGGACGATGCCCGCTCGGCCGCTCCTGCGCTTGCCTACCAGTCGCCGACTGCGGTCGACGGCCCGCCGCGCTCGCGTGCCTTCGACGCCGTGGAGGGCACCGACAAGGACCCGCTGCGCAACAAGACCTTCGACCTCAACTCGCCCAAGACGGTCCCGACGCTGCGGTGACAGCGAGCTTATATCCCCGTGTTGCGCCTCGGGGCGCGGTCGCGCAGGTTGATCGGTCGCAGGCGCGGATGACGGCCGGATTGGCGAGGCGAGGCGCAGGCGGATGACCCTCTCCAGCATGACCGGCTTCGCCCGGGTAACCGGTGCGGTCGGCGACGCCTCCTGGGCGATCGAGATCAAGACGGTCAACGCCAAAGCCCTCGACGTGAAGCTCAGGCTTCCCTCGCTCATCGAGGCGATCGAGCCGCACATCCGGACGATCATAGCCCGTTCGATCCCGCGCGGCGCTTGCCAGATGCAAATCTCGCTTACGCGCAGCACGGGTGAGATGCGTTTCAAGGTCAATGAGGCTGCGCTGGAAGAACTGCATGCGACGTTCTCCACCATCGCTGCGCGGCTGGGGACCGAACCTGTGCCCCTGTCCCGCCTGATCGATCTGAAGGGCGTGCTGGAATATGAGGAGCGCAACATCGACGAGGCGGCCTTGCTGAGCTTGCAGCGCGCCGTTCTTGACGACGTCGAATCCGCGGTGGCGGCGTTGGTTGTCGCCCGTCAGGTGGAAGGCGCGGCGCTTCGCGGCATTCTGCTCGGCAGGGTCGAGCGGATCGAGCAGCTCGTTCGAGCTGCCGATGAGCTTCCATCCCGCCGGCCCGAAGCCGTTCAGGCGCGGCTGAGCGCCGCCGTACAGCAGCTCTTCGCCGACATCTCGCTCGATGAGCAGAGGCTTTACCAGGAAGCCGCTCTTCTCGTCACGCGCGCCGACATACGCGAGGAGCTCGACCGCCTCTATACCCATGTCAAGGCCGCGCGCGCATTGTTGGGCGAGAGTGGCCCGGTCGGACGCAAGCTCGATTTTCTCGCGCAGGAGTTCGGTCGCGAGAGCAATACGTTGTGCGCAAAGTCCAACGATGCCGCATTGACGGCGATTGGCCTTGATCTCAAAGGCGTGGTGGAACAGTTTCGCGAGCAAATTCAGAATGTCGAGTAACCAGCGAGCTCAGCCAGTGCCAAGCGATCATCAAGCGCAGCCGCTTGCCATTCCCCGCCGTGGATTGATGCTGGTTCTTTCCTCGCCTTCGGGGGCCGGCAAGACGACGTTGACACGCATGCTGCTCGAGATCGATCCGAGCATCGCCATGTCCGTCTCCGTGACGACGCGCAAGCCACGCCCGGGTGAGATCGACGGCGTGCATTACCATTTCGTCGATCATGATCGCTTCGCCGAGATGCGTGATGCCGGCGCTCTGCTCGAATGGGCCCGCGTGTTCGACAATTTCTACGGTACCCCGCGCGCGCCGATGGATGTGGCGTTGTCGGCGGGGCGCGACGTGGTGTTCGACATAGACTGGCAGGGAACGCAGCAGCTTCGCCAGGAGAAGCGTTCGGACCTTGTCAGTGTCTTCATCCTGCCGCCCTCCGAGCAGGAGCTGGAGCGGCGCCTGCGCGCAAGAGCGCAAGACCCCGAGGACGTGATCGCAAAACGCATGTCGCGCGCCTCCGAGGAAATGAGCCACTGGGCCGAGTACGACTACGTCATCGTCAACACCAATGTGTATGACAGTCTCGCCTCGGTGCGGCACATCCTCAACGCTGAGCGCCTGCGCCGCGAGCGGCAGGTCGGGCTCGCCAATTTCGTTCGGTCGCTCGAAGGCGATATCTAAAGCGGACCGTCGCCCCTGTCAGCGGCTTGCGTCGAGCGCGTTGGCGAGCCGGACATACTCTTCGACAGCAAGTTCCTCCGCCCGCAGCGTGCCATTGATGCCTGCGGCCTCCAGAAGCGCCTGGCAGTCGAGGCCTGGCGGGAGAGCGAGGCTGCGAAGGCTTTGGCGCAGCATCTTGCGTCTTTGCCCGAAGGCAGCCGCGGTCACGCGTTCGAGCGTGGCGATCGTGCATGGCAGGGGCCGCGGGCGCGGCGTAAGCTGCACGATGCTGGACATGACGCTCGGCGGCGGCGTGAAGGCGGAGGGCGGCACGTTGAACATGATCCGAGCCTCGCTTCGCCAGCCGCAGAGGACGCCGAGACGGCCGTAGTCCTTTCTCTGCGCCGGCGTGGCGACGATGCGCTCGGCGACTTCTCTCTGGAACATCAATGTGAGGGAGGCGAACCAGGGCGGCCAGTCTTCGCTGCCGATCCACGAGGTCAGCAGTTCCGTGCCCACATTGTAGGGCAGGTTGGCGACGATTTTGGCGGGGTTGCCGGCGAGATGCTGGCGAACGTCATACCGTGTCGCATCTGCTTCGATGATCTCGAGCCGACCCGGATAGCGCTCGGCGATCTGCCGGAGAACCGGCAGGCAGCGCGGGTCCCGCTCGATGGCGACCACCTTGTCTGCGCCTTCCGCAAGGAGCGCGCGCGTCAGGCCACCCGGCCCTGGACCGACCTCGACCACGATGAAGCCCGATAGGGGTCCCGCCGTGCGGGCGATGCGACCGGTGAGGTTGAGATCGAACAGAAAGTTCTGGCCAAGCGCCTTGCGAGCCGTGATGCCTTCCGCCTCGATCATCTCGCGCAGCGGCGGAAGGTCATCGAGCTGGGCCATCAGACCCGCATGTCGCGCTGGTCCGAACGCACGGCCGGGCTCAGCCGCCGCGCCGTTCGATGGCGGCCTTGGAGCGCAGTTCCTTGAGGAGCCGTTCGGACTCGGCGGTGCTCTTCCTTGTGAAGAGCTCGTTTTCGACGCTGGTGCGGACGTTCGAGATATCCGTCCGTTCCACGCGATTGCAAACGGCGATGAGTTCCACGCCTTGCTCTGTCGTCAAAGGGCCGGCCAGCCCACCGACTGGCGTTTTGGAGAGCATCGCGTTTGCGGCTTCGGTCAATGAGTCCGAAGACCGGTTGATCGGATCCTTGATGGCGATATCGGGGATGTTGCGGAATGCGGAAAATCCTCCGGTATCGCAACCCTTGAACAGGCCCTTTGCGGCGGCAGCCTCTTTCTGCCGGCGCTGCACGACACCGATGCCCGACCCTGCCGGCACGACGAACACGACCTGCTGGATACTGTATTCTGTCGTCTTGGCGCCGGTTTTCTGGCTCTTTTCCTGCGCTGCCTGATCGACCTCCGAATTGGTGATCGCCGCGCCGCGGCGCAGGCGCTGCTGGATGATCGTCGCCCAGGCGATGTCGGCTCGGGTGCGGGCCTTCAGTGCTGTGGGTTCGATGCCGCTCTGGCGCAGGCTCTGCTCGAATTGCGGCACGGTCTGGCGCACGCCTTGCGCGAACTTGGCGAATTGCTGGTTCACGTCGTCATCGGAGATGCGGTAACCGATACGCCGCGCCTCCTGCGTCTTGATGCGGTCGTTGATGCTTTCATCTAGCGCCTGCTGGCGCGACATCGGCTTGCGATCGAGGCGTTGAGCCATGCGCATGCGCTGCTCGATGTCGAAGGTCGTCACAGGCTCGCCATTGACGAAGACGGCGATGGCCTGGGCGCTCGCCGCCTGCGGCTGGCAGAGTGCCGAGACGCCAAGAGCCAGAGCAAGGCAAACCGATTTCAAGAACGTTGCATTCACCATATCGTGGCCACCAAAACTCTCATTAAGCGTCGAAAAAGGCAAAAATCTGGAAAGAGCAGCCCTGATCAGCGGCTCAGGCCGAGTTCGGTCGGGGCGAGCGAATCGCTGTTCGTGTAGTTATACTTGATGTCGCCGAGGTGCTTGAGCTCGAGCTTGACGAGGACGGCGTCGGTCGTGGTGCGCGTGTTGGTCGACGTCAGGTCGTTATAGTTGCGCGAATAGGTGATGCTGAACGACGTTCCTTCGTCGTAGTAGCCGAGACCGAACGAAACCGCGGACGGCCTGAAGCGGTTGGTGTTCGGCACGACCGGCACGAGCGTCGGATTGGCGAGCGTGTAGGCAGCCGCGTAATCGCGCTCATAGAGGTAGCGGCTCATGTCTATGAGCACGCCGCTCGAGACCTGCCAGCCATTGCCGAACCGCAGGGCGCTGTTGGTCAAGACGCCTTCGCGGCGGTAGTTGAAGCCCAGTTCGGGCTGGCTGCCGATGCGCTGATAGGTGAGGCTGTTCGTGATCGGGCCGATCGTGTTGTTGGCCTGCACTTCGGCGCGGCGAAGGGCGAAGTTGTTTTCGTCGAAGCGCCCGCGCACGATGATCTGGGAATTTGTCGCAGGCTGGACCGCAACGCGCGCGACGTAATCCGAAACGCGGTTCTGAAGGCCGGAATCGAGGCCGACATTGGCCACGTCCGCGCGCTGGAACGAGTTTCGTCCGGCGACCTGATAGGATTGGCCGATCAGGAAGTTGGCGCTTTGTCCGCCATTGGTTCGGATCGTGTATTGCGCGCCGACATTGGCCCTCACGCCGCCTTCGGTGCGGTCATAGCCCGAGAACTTGTTCCATTCGAAGATGTTCGTGTCGTCGAAGACGAGGCTCTGCGCGTCCTCGTTCGGCAAGCGGCGCTTCTGCTGTTCGTTAGTGCGGGCGACAAGCTGCGCGATCGGCTCGATGATCTGCGTGCCCCAGCTCATGTTCGCGACAAAGGGGTAGCGGTAGTCGATGCCGACCATAGGCATGATCTGCGCGAGCGGCCTGTTGTCCTCGCCGAGGAAATTCCGCTGGTCGTTGTTGAAGCTCGATCCGCCCGGCGTGTTGGGGTCGTTGCCGTTGAGCGTGTAGGAGACGGCATCGGTACGCAGACCGGCGAACGGGGTCCAGACCTGGCCCAGTGGATCGATGAAGGCGCGCCGCCAGGTCAGGTTGAGCGTGGCGTGCGTGTAGTTGCCGCCTATGCCGCGCAGGACGCAGCCCTGGCCGCGTGGGCCGGGCACGGTGGGGCTGCGCACGGCGCAATCGTCATAGATGCTGACGTTGTTGAAACGGAAGATCGAAGTCGGGCTCAGGATATTGGAGCGCAACTCCTGATAGGCGGCGGTGTCCCTTTTCAGGTTGGTGAGATTCGCGTTGATCGCAAACTCGCCGCCGATCGGCGTTTCGAACCGGCGATCATAGTCGAGAACCGGCAGTACGACCGGCGTCGTCTTCTGGTTGGTCGCGTAGCTTACGCCCTGGAAGTAATAGCCGCGCAGATCGAACCAGCTCCGGTCGCCCTGGCCGGTGAGATAAAGCTGCGAGACGGATGTCTGGAAGTAGTTGCTGAGGATGCCGGTGCCGTCCGACTTGATCTTGTAGTTCTGCAGGAAATACTTGTCCGTCTGCGCCGTGACGTCCCAGCCCCATTTCCATTTGTCGTTGATCAGGAACTGACCCTTGGTCTCGATGCTGCCACGGAAATCGCGGCTGTTATTGCCATAGGGGAAGGCCGGGAAGGCATTCTTTTCCGCCTGGAAGATACCCGCCGCCTTGATGTTGTAGGAGCCGTTCGACAGTCGCTGACGCCATTCGCCCTGCGCGAGGAAACCCTGCCGCGACAGGATGGTCGGTGTGAGGGTCAGGTCGTAATCTGGGGCGATGGCCCAGAAATACGAGGCTGTCGCGCCGAAGCCGAGGCTGGAGCTGTTGATGAAGCCCGGCGAAATCCAGCCGGACTTGCGCGTGACGCTCGGGTCTGAGGTCGAGAAGTAGGGCACCCAGGCGACCGGGGTATCCCAGAATTCGATCGTCGCATCCTCATAATAGATCGTTTGCTCGGAGTTCTTGCTGATGATGCGCCCGGCCCGCACCTTCCACAGCGGCGGCTTCTCCGGCCCCGTTCCGGGGCGGCAGCCCTTGCAATAGGTGTAGGTGCCGCGCTCGAACACCGACGTTTCGCCGTCGGTCCGCTCGGCGCGGCCGGCAAGAAAGCGCTGTCCGTCCGGCGTGTCGATCCGGAGCGTGTCTGCGAAACCGTCCTTGAAATCCTCGGTCAGTTCGAAGCGGTCGCCTGTCAGCTTGGTGCCGTCGCTCTCCGTGATGCGGGCGTTGCCCTCGGCGCGCAGGCGCTGATTGGCCTTGTCGTAGATCACGCGATCGGCCTCGATCACGCGGCCGTTGTAATAGATCTGGACATCGCCGACGGCTGAGACGCGGTTGTTGTCATTGTCGTAGACGATCTCTTTCGCCTCGACGATCATCCGGCCCTTTTTCTCGCCATTCGCCCGTTTGGCGATGGTATCGGACAGGGTTTGCGCGACGACCGATTGAACATTGCATGCCGTGCAGGCGAGCACGATAGCAGCCGTCGTAAGCAGCGTGCGGATACGATCGCGGCGCTTTAATCCGACGTTAACCAAAATCGGTAAATTTGTATCGATCGGGCACTCTGGACGGTCCATTCAGCCGTCCTCCTGATGCAGCAGTGTCAATGTGCCGAGCATGGCACCGATCATGGCGGGCGTCCACGCGGCCGCAACCGCGCTGATTACGCCTGCGGAGCCGAGGTTCTCTGCCAGTTTTGTGATGACATACAACAAGAAACCCGCCGCCACTCCACCCAGAACCATGTTTGCCACGCCACCAAACCGGAAAAATCTTAAGGAAACCGAAGCAGCCACAAGGATCATAGCGATCAGAAGGGCCGGCCGGGCCAAAAGCGTCTGGTATTTCAGTCGATAGCGTGTTGCATCGAGGCCCGCAAGCTCAAGGCGCGCGACGACGCCGGGCAGTGCCCAGAATGACACGCTCTCCGATGCGCCGATCGTGCTGCTCAACTCGTCCGCGCTGAGATTGGTCGCAAGGTCGTAGCTCGCGACGTTTCGCGGCTCAGACCCCTGCATGACGATGCGGGCCGTATTGAAGCGCCAGAAGCCTTTCTGCAGATCGACCGTCGGTGCCTCGATCCTCTCGACGAAATGTCCATCCTTGTCGGAGACGAACGCAGTCACGTTGAACAGAGTCTGCCCCGCGGCAGTGTCGGCCCGAAGGATAGCGCCGCCATCCGCCGATTTCTGATCGAGCCAGATGCCGTTCGAGGAGACGCTGTCGACGCCGGCGCGCCCGAAAAGCTGCGATTCGATTTCATCGGCGCTGTTCTTGAAGGCGACCGATATCGGATTGTAGACGGTCATGATGAAGAGGCCCATGACGAAAGCGAGCAGGATCGCCGGCGAAATAAACTGCCAGGCCGAGATCCCGGCGGCTCGCGCGATGATGAATTCGAGCCGACGGTTCAGCATCAGGAACGAGGCGAGGCCGCCAAAGAGCACGGCAAACGGAAATATCTGCTCGGTGACCGTCGGCACGCGCAGCAGCGCGAGGCGTGCGAGCGTCGCGGTCGAGGCTTTCTGCGCATCGCCGGCGCGGCGCATGAGTTCGATGAGGTCGGCCGTGTAGATCAGCACGAAGAACGTCGCGCATACGATGAAGATCGCCACCGTGACGCGGCGCAGAAAATAAAGACCGAGCGTTCCACGCGAGAAGATCATGCGCTGGCGCCCGCCAGTTCGGGCTTCATGCGGCGCGCGCTGAATTCGACATATCCATGCAGCGTCGCGGCCAGGATGACGAGCAGGGGTACGGCGTAGACGAGCGCGACGGCGCCGGCGGAGCGAACCGACAATGTCGAGGCGCTGAAGCTCGCGATCCGCATGATGACGACAGCAAGGACCGCCAGTGCGATTGCCTGTCCGCGCCCCTGCCGCGTGTTGCGCGCCGAGCCCAGCGCGACGAAGGCGATCGCGAGGATCGCGAACGGAAAGAGCGGATTGGCGAAGCGGTCGTGGAGTTCCGAGCGATAGCGCCCATAGAAATTGGCGATTTCCGGCGCCCGCTTGTCGAGCGTGAGCAACTCCCAGGTGGTGCGCTCGCGCGGTTTATAGGTGATCTTGCCGCCATCGGCGCCGAACTGGTCCATATCGATCGCGTAGCGCTCGAACGCGACGATGGCGCTGTCGGCCTGCTTGTCGTCCTGACGCTGCAGGCTGCCTTTTTCAAGAACGAGATAGGGTGAGCCTTCGACCTCGGTCACGAGGCCGCGCTCGGCGATATAGGTCGTCGTCGACTTGGCGTCGCGCCGGTCCTGGACGAGCAGGCCGAGCAGCGTGCCGCCGGGACCCTTCTCGCGGTAATGGAAGGTGATGCCTTTTTCGAGCGTGATGAAGCGGCCTTCCTGCACGACGCTCGTCACCACGTCGGACCTGATCTTGGTGACGAGGTCACGAAGCTGCCGGAAGCTCGCAGGCATGGCGTAAAGCGAGATGAAGGCGACAAGCAGCGCGACGAGGCTGGTGAGAATCAAAAGCGGACGCAGCACGCGCATGGGCGAAACGCCGGCCGCGTTCATGACGATGAGCTCGCTGTCGCTGTTGAGCTTGTTGAGCGTGTAGATGATGGCGATGAACAGCGCGAAGGGCGCGATGAGCATGATGAGCGAGGGCAGCGACAAGGCCGTCACGCGCAGGAAGATCAGCAGCGTCTGGCCCTTGCCGGTGACGAGATCGAGCTCGCGCAGCGCCTGCGTGATCCAGATAACGCCGGTGAGGGCGACAAGCGTCATCAAGAAGGCGTTGGTCGCGATCCGGCAAATGTACTGTTCAAGAATCTTCATGCCTGCCGGCCCCGCACCTGATCGCTGACCCAGCGAACGCGCACTCGTAGAATATCGCTCGATCGACCGCAATGCGATGGAAACTGCTTTCGCCGTCGCGTCGCGCCATTCCGCTTCGATGTGCGACGATTATGTCGATTTATGGAAGCGCGGCCAGCGACAAACTTGCCTCCATCACGCGCAGGGCTTGGAGAATGCCCATGCAAATGACACATTGACCTACGACGACTCGTTTTTTCCCTGTCTTTTCAGACATTTTGGACCTGCCCTATGACATCCAGCCTCAAATTCGCGTTTGCCGACTTCCAAGCAGAGCTTGGTGCAACCCTTGTCATCCCGGTCGCCGAAGATCTTCTCCTGCCGCCGGCGGCTGCGGCGCTTACCCCGGGCCTGCAGGCGTTGGTGACACGCGCAGCCGAAGCGGAACGGTTCAAGGCGAAGGCGCAGGCGACCCTGGTGCTGCTGGCGCCGGACGGTGTGCCTGTCGAGCGGATCGTCCTTGTGGGGGTGGGGCCTGTCGATGCCCGCGCCAAGCTCAACTGGCTCACGCTTGGCGGCTCGCTCTGCGCCAAGCTCCCATCGGCCAAAAGCGTGAGCGTGCTGATGGAGCACGCGACTGGCGAAGCGTTCTCCGTGGACGACGTCGCTGATCTCGCGCTCGGCATGGAGCTGAAATCCTACTCATTCGAACGCTACAAGACGAAAAAGAAGGATGGCGAGGGGGCGGAGCCGGGTCCCTCGCTGGTCACCTTGATGGTCGCGAACAAAAACACCGCCAAGAAGGCCTTCAAATCGCGCGAGGCTATCGGCTCGGGCGTCAACCTCGCCCGGACGCTCGTCAACGAGCCGCCGAACGTGCTCTTTCCGTCCGAATTCGCAGAGCGCGCCGGACAACTCGAAAAACTCGGCGTCGAGATCGAGATTCTCGAGGAAAAGCAGCTTCGCAAGCTTGGCATGCGCGCCCTGCTCGCGGTGGGCCAGGGCTCCGAGAAGGAGAGCCGCGTTGTCATCATGCGCTGGAACGGCGCGGGCGATGAGAATGAACAGCCGGTCGCCTTCGTCGGCAAGGGCGTGACGTTCGACACGGGCGGCATTTCCATCAAGCCTGCTGCGGGCATGGAGGACATGAAGGGCGACATGGCGGGCGCAGCCTGCGTCGTCGGGCTCATGCAGGCGCTGGCGGGGCGCAAGGCGCGCGTCAACGCCATCGGTGCGATCGGTCTCGTCGAGAACATGCCGGATGGCAACGCCCAGCGGCCCGGCGACATCGTGACCTCGATGTCCGGCCAGACGATCGAGATCATCAACACCGACGCCGAGGGACGGCTTGTCCTCGCTGACGTGCTTTGGCACGTGCAGACGACGTACAAGCCGAAATTCATCGTCGATCTCGCCACGCTGACGGGCGCGATCCTCGTCGCCCTCGGACAGGAATATGCGGGTCTGTTTTCCAATGACGACAAGCTGGCGGATCAACTGTCGAAGGCAGGCGATCTGACCGGTGAGCGAGTCTGGCGTCTGCCGCTCGCCGCGGCTTACGACAAGATGATCGACAGCCGGTTCGCCGATATGAAGAACACTGGCGGCCGGTTCGGCGGCTCGATCACCGCAGCGCAATTCCTGCAGCGCTTTGTCGGCGAGACGCCCTGGGTCCATCTCGACATCGCCGGGACGGGCATGTCCTCGCCCAACACCGACACCAATCGGAGCTGGGGATCAGGCTGGGGCGTTCGGCTTCTCGACAGGCTCGTTGCCGATTTCTACGAGGATAAATGACCGAGATCCTGTTCTACCACATGCACCAGCCGATCGAGAAAGCGCTGCCCGCGCTGCTCGAAAAGACCCTGCAGCGCGGCTGGAAGGCCGTGGTGCGCGTCGGCGGCGAGGATCGGCTGGCGGCGCTCGACGAAACGCTCTGGACCTACCGTGAGGACAGCTTTCTGCCGCATGGGACCGAGACGGACGGCGACGCCGAGCGGCAGCCGGTATTGCTGACCTCGTCCGCATCCGCGCCTAACAAGGCCAATGTGCTGTTTCTTGTGGAGAATGCGCCGTCCGAGGCGCTGACCGAGCCCGGCGACTACGAGCGGATCGTTTTGATGTTCGACGGCAATGACGAAGACCAGATTGGCAAGGCGCGCGAGGACTGGAAGAAGACGCGCGCAGCCAAACTCGAGGCGACCTACTGGCAGCAATCCGAGCAGGGGAGCTGGGAGAGGAAGGCCTGACGCATCGCGATCCGTCAGGCCGCGTTGCGCGCCGCGACGACCTCCATCGCATCGATAGGCTCGAATGTCTGTCCGTCGCCGTGGCGGGCGAAGAACGGCGTCGTAATACCATTGCCGACGGCGCTTCCCGGTTGCGAGCCATGAAGATGCGGGACGCCGAAGCCGCGCATGGACAGCGTGCCGTGCTCGCTGATGCCGGCCTGCAGGAGCAGGGTGTCGTCTTCAACCACGCGGGTGCCGGGCTGTCGCCAATTCTGTGGCAAGGGCGCATGCCGACCGACCGAAAGACGCGGGATCTGGTAATGGCCAGCCTCACCGATCGCGGTGACGTCGACGACGCGCCCCGGAAGTGACCGCTTGCCCTTGGTGTCCACGTAGCCATGTTCGAGGCGACGAAGCATCAGCGCGCTGCCGATCGGGTGTTCGAGCTGGTGGCACAGGCCGACAAGGCCTGCTTCGATCGCCGCCGGAGCGATGATCGCCATGCCGGGCGCTGCCTTCAACTGCTGGAAGAGCGTGCGCGTCGAGAACAGGCCATGAGCGTGGACCTGGGCCCTTATGAGCAGCGGAAGCGCTACGCTAGCGATCACGCCGAAGGCGCTGCCCGGCATCAGCGTGTTGAGAATTTGCGCGCGCGGCCCGATATGCGCCGTGCTCGTCAGGGCGATCGATTCTGCGATGAGCTGGCTTTGCGTGCGTCCGAGCGCCCGCGGCTGATCGCCGTGAAACTCCATCGTCACGAGGCATGTCTCGTCTCCGGAAAGGATGCGCGACGGGTCGAATTCGTCGAGTTCGTCCTTATCCCAGGCGTCGAGGTCGACCACTCCATCAGGGCACGCACCGCCGAAGCTGGCGATGGCGCGAATGGAGAAGACCTGAGCGGCAATATCGCGCATCGCCATGGCGGGTTGCAGCGTACCGAAACGCGAAACAGTGACGATCAACTGCGCATTCACCCTGACCGCAGCCTCGCGGACCTGATCGGCTGTCAGCGCGAGCGAAACGGGCACCGGAACGATGCCTGCCGACAGCGCTCCGACGAAGGCGACGGCGAAATCGGTGCTGTTGGGCAGGTGAAACAGGGCGGTGTCGCCGCGCTTCAAGCCGAGCGTGGTCATCTGCCGGGCGAAGCGCCGCGTCGCGCTGGTAAAAGCGCTGTAGGTCAAGGCGCGTGCCGGCCGGAACAGCCAGGACTGGGTATCGGGCGCATCGACAAACGCGATCTGGTCAGGCTTGCCCCGCGCCATGGTCTCGGCGAGCTTGGGAAAGGTGAGTCCGTTCCAGGGGGCGATCAGGCGGGGCAGGGCGCTGCTCATGGTCCATCCGTTCTCAGCGTCTTCGATGATCAAGATTGGACAGAGTTATGGTTAATAAACTCTTTCCCTTGACCTAATTCGCGGCAGATTCTGCCCACCAGACGTCCGGCGTCAGATCGTATGCCGGCCAGCGATCCGGGTGCCGGACGCGCGCCGTGCGGGCGATCCAGCGCTGAGGGGCGTAATAAAGAGGGACGATATAGGAACCCGAGAGAAGCGTGCGGTCGAGTGCGCGCGCCGCAGCCTTGAAGTCCTCCGGCGTGCGGGCCGAGAGGAGCGCCGCCAGCATGGCGTCCACCGCTTTCGATCGGATGCCGGGATAGTTGAGCGAGCCTTCGCGATCAGCCGCGCCGCTCGACCAGCGATTGACCTGTTCGTTGCCGGGAGAAGCGGAGTTCACGTAGGTTTCGAGGATCATGTCGTAGTCGAATTGACGGAGTCGGCTCCAATACTGGCTGGAATCGGCGAGCCTGACGGTCGCCTTGATGCCTATCAGCTTCAAAGAATCGGCGTAGGCGGCGGCGATCTGCAGCTTTTCGCGAGTCGTGACGACGATTTCGAAACCGAATGGCTCGCGGCTGCGCGCATGACGCATCACGCCGTCCTTCAGCTCGTAGCCTGCCTCCTTCATGAGCGCGATCGCCTTGCGCGTCATCGTGCGATCACGCCCGGAGCCGTCGCTCACATCGGGCTGGCATGCCCCCTCGAGGCAGTCTGCGCTGACTTCGGACGAATAGGGCGCGAGAAGCGCACGCTCCTTCGCAGCCGCCGGGCGGCCGCGCGAGGAGAGGTCGGAATCCTCGAAATAGCTTCCGGTACGCTTGTATACGTTCGAAAACAGATTCGCGTTGACCCATTCGAAATCGAACATGGCGCTCAGCGCCCGACGCACGCGGATATCGGCGAAAACGGCTTTGCGGGTGTTGAAGACGAAGCCGGTCGTTGGCTTGGGCACGGCGAAACGCGCCGATTCGCGGATGATCCGTCCGTCGCTCACCGCCGGGATCGCATAGCCGCCGAGCCATTTCACCGTGCTCGTCTCGAGCCGGATATCGTAGAGCAAGGATTTGAAGGCCTCGAACATCGCGTTCGGATCGCGATAGAAATCGAATTTCATCTCGTCGACATTATAGAGGCCCCGGAGCACGGGCAGATCCTTGCCCCAGAAATTCGGATCGCGCTTCAAGGTGAAGCTGGTGCCCGGATTGACCTCGCCGAGCTTGTAGGGACCGCTGCCAAGCGGCATTGTGAAGCTCGTCTCCTCGAACCGGTCGACGTCGATGGCGTGCTTCGCTAGCACCGGCATCAGGGCGAGCAGCATTGGAAGCTCGTAATTCGCGGCCGAGAGCGTGAACCTCACGGTTTCGGCGTCAGGCGTCTCGACAGATTTCACTTGCCCGTAGGCGCTGCGCTGCGCCGGTCGGCCATGATCGCGCAGCAAGGCCCAGGTGAAGGCTACGTCGGCGGAGGTCACCTTGGCGCCATCCGAAAATCGCGCCTCGGGGTTGAGCTTGAATTCGACCCAGCTTCGGTCAGCCGGAGTTTCGACCGACCGGGCGAGCAGGCCATAGACAGTGAACGGTTCGTCGAGCGAGCGGATCATCAATGGCTGCACGACGTAAGGCACCATCGCCGCCGGCGCGTTGCCGCGCAGGATGAGGGGATTGAAGGAATCGAACGAGCCGTCCTGAGCCTGCACCAGCCGCCCGCCCTTCGGCGCGGCCGGGTTGGCGTAGGGCAGGTGCATGAAGCCCGCCGGCAAGGCTGGTTCGCCATACATCGCAAGCCCGTGGCGAACTTGGCCTTCACCGGCCGCAGCAAGACCCGAGAGCGGAGCAGCCGCCATGATCGCGGCGGCAAGCAGCCGGTGGAGGAGGCGCAAAAGCCGGTCAATCCTTCGAATCGTCACAATTTGAACGTTAGCACGTCTGCTTGTCGGCATCAGAGGACACGCAAGCTTTTGTCCGAGGCGGTTCCGCTTGCCTTTCCACGCGAGGGGGGTCATGCAGGCGATCTGCTGCCGAAGACAAGCCACTTTTCATGTTCTGGCTCTAGAAAGACGGTTAAGAACCGGCTAGACAGCCGCCAGAACGGTACCGTTATCAAGACAGCATCTAGAAGGTTCGATGATATGCAAGGTTTGAAGACCTGCGCGGCTGCGCTCATGATTTCCGTGATGGCGATGGGGGGCTCGGCCGGGCTCGTGAGCGCGCAGCAGGCCCAGCCCGCCGCCAAGGCCAAGCCAGCCGCGCCGGCCGCCAAGCCGGCGACGCCGGCAGCCCCTGCGCCGGCTGCCGCCGCGCCTGCCGCGCCCGCGCAGAACATCGTTCAGTTGAAGCCCGATCCCGCCCAGGCCGACTGGCTGAAGGTTTGCGGCAAGGATGACGTTCAGAACAAGCAGATCTGCTATACAACGCGTGATTTCGTCGCCGACAACAATCAGCCGATCCTTGCGCTCGCCATCTATGACGTAGTGAATGATCCGAAGAAATTCGTGCGCTTCCTCCTGCCGCTTGGCTTCCTCGTGCAGCCGGGCGTGCGCTTCGGCATCGATGCCGGCCAGCCGGCTCCCGGCAAATTCTCGATCTGCCTGCCGAATGGCTGCTTTGCCGAAGCCGAGGCGACCGCCGCCCTGATCGACCAGTTGAAGAAGGGTACCAACCTTCGCATCCAGATGCTCAATCAGGTTGGCCAGGAGGTTTCGCTCGTCGTGCCGCTCGGCGGCTTCGGCAAGGCCTTCGACGGTCCTGCCGTCGATCCGACCGCACTTGAGGCGCAGCAGAAGAAAATCCAGGAAGAACTGCAGAAGCGCGCCGAAGAGCAGCGCAAGCAGCAGAGCGCTGTGCCTGCCGTGCCGGGCGCTCCCATTCCCGCGCCGACGCCGGCTCCCGCTCCGCCTGCGCCCGCGGCGCCTGCCGCCCCAGCGCCGACGACCAAATAAACGAAGCGGCGCTTGTAAAGGGCCGCAGCTTGCAGTTTAGACATGACAAGGCGTGACCCTGCGGTCGCGCCTTTCCTTTGCGTACGCCGGCATCCATAGCGGGTGCCTCTGAAGGTCGCTCATCGATGCCATTCATGGTCGTTCTCGGGCTAGCCGGCTTCGTCTCCGCGCTCTCGCTGCGCATCGCCGAGCCGATGGTTCCATTGCTGGCGCGAGACCTTTCGGTCGACACCCATCTCGTCGCGTTCCTGTCGAGCGCCTTCACGCTGCCTTATGCGCTCGGCCAGCCGTTCCTCGGCCCGTTCGGCGACGCGCGAGGCAAGGAGCGCATCGTCGTGCTTTGTCTCGGCATCCTTGCCGTGGCGCTGCTCGCTTCGGCCGCGACGCCGGGCTATAACGTGCTGTTCGGGTTACGGGTGCTCGCAGGGCTTGCCTCTGGGGGCATCATCCCGCTTTCCCTCGCGATCATCGGAGACCGATCGGCCATCGACCAGCGCCAGATCGCAATCAGCCGCTACATGGTCGCGGTCATCACCGGGCAGATCGTCGGCGCGCCGATGGCTGGCGTCGTGTCGGATTTCTTCGGCTGGCGCGCCGTGTTCTACCTGACTGCGGCTTTGGCCCTTGTCGCGACGCTGCTGGCCTATCGGTCGCTCCATCCTGAAAAGGTTCGCGTCAAATCGACGATCAGTGCGCGTGAAGGCTATGCGAGGGTGTTGTCGAACCCCAAGGCCCGCATCTGTTACAGCTCCGTGTTCCTCGAAGGCGTTTTCATCTTCGGCTTCTTTCCGTTTGTCGCCATCGGGCTTGAAGCGCACCAGATGGGCGGCGTGCGCGAGGCCGGTTTTGTCATCGGCGGCATCGGCATCGGCGGGGCAATCTTTTCGCTGATCGCCGGGTTTCTGCTCGGGCGCTTCGGGAGGCGCGACGTGATGGCGCTCGGCGGCGTCATCATTCTCGTCTCGTTCGTTGCGGCGGGGCTTGCATTGCTCTGGCAGAGCCAGCTCGTCGCCTTCACGGGCATCGGCATCGGCTTTTACATGCTGCACAGCGCGCTGCAGACCGAGGCCACCGAACTTGCCCCGGAGGCGCGCGGTTCGGCGGTGGCGCTGCACGCATTCTTCTTCTTCATCGGACAGGCTATGGGGCCGTTCGTCTATGGCTGGGCCATACCGGCGATCGGGGTCGTCGCCATGACGACGATATCGGGGCTCGTCGTCTGCCTCGTCGCGGTGACGGCGCGCCTGTTCCTGATCCGGGCCGACACCTACCGGCCGCGATAAGGCGCGACGCCCTGGTCGGGGAGCCAGAGCGAGGCAGGCGGCGTGCCCGTCTGCCAGAAGATGTCGATCGGGATGCCGCCACGCGGGTACCAGTAGCCGCCGATCCGGAACCATTTGGGCTTCAGAAGCGCAACCAGCCGCTTGCCGATCGCGACCGTGCAATCCTCATGGAAAGCGCCATGGTTGCGGAAGCTCGACAGATAGAGCTTCAACGATTTCGATTCGACCAGCCATTTTCCTGGCAGGTAATCGATCACGAGAATGCCGAAATCCGGCTGCGACGTCACGGGGCAGATCGAGGTGAATTCCGGGCAGGTGAAACGCGCGAGATAATCGGTGCCGGCATGCGGATTGGGCACCCGGTCCAGTTCGGCCTCCTCCGGACTTTGCGGGATAGCGACCGGCATGCCGAGCTGGCGTGGCCGCGCGGAATTCGCTTTGGTCGGAGCTGCGATGTCGTGGGTCGAAACGATCATTGTCGTCGAGATCGGCTTTTTGGGCGTGCGTGTCATCGCGCTGCTATAAACAATGGCGATAGGCTCGCACAACCACCACCGCGCCGCATCCAGCCGATTTGAGTCTTGTGACGGGGCCAACTCTTGTTTACGAGCCTGCATCGAGGCGTCGAGCCTGGCACTCCGCCATCCGTCCAAGACCAGATTTCCCAAGGAGCCTTTCATGACCAGCATCGTCGACGTCGTCGCCCGCCAGATTTTCGATAGCCGCGGCAACCCGACCGTCGAAGTGGATGTCGTGCTGGAAGACGGCTCGCTCGGTCGGGCGGCCGTGCCGTCAGGCGCATCGACGGGCGCTCACGAGGCGGTGGAACTGCGGGACGGCGGCAAGGCCTATATGGGCAAGGGCGTGCTGAAGGCCGTCGAGTATGTGACGACGGAGATCGCCGACGTGGTGATCGGCATGGATGCCGAGGATCAGGTCGCGATCGACGAGACGATCATCGAGCATGACGGGACGGAGAACAAATCGCGGCTCGGCGCGAACGCCATTCTCGGCGTGTCGCTGGCCGTCGCCAAGGCGGCGGCGGAAGCGCGCGGCCTGCCGCTCTACCGCTATGTCGGCGGCGTCAATGCCCGCATCCTGCCGGTGCCTATGATGAACATCATCAATGGTGGCGCGCACGCCGACAACCCGATTGATTTCCAGGAATTCATGATCCTGCCCGTCGGCGCTGCCACCTTCACCGAGGCGATGCAGGTTGGCGTCGAGGTCTTCCACACGCTCAAAAAGTCGCTGAAGGACGCTGGCCACAACACCAATGTCGGCGACGAGGGCGGTTTCGCGCCGAACCTGCCGAGCGCCGAGGCCGCGCTCGACTTCGTCATGAAATCGATCGAGGCGGCGGGCTACAAGCCGGGGCAGGATGTCGCCATCGGGCTCGATTGCGCCGCGACCGAGTTCTTCAAGAATGGTGCCTATGATTATCATGGCGAAGGCAAGGTCCGTTCGATCGACGAGCAGGTGCGCTATCTCGAAAAGCTCGTTGCCGACTACCCGATCGTCACGATCGAGGATGGCATGTCCGAGGATGACTGGGCGGGCTGGAAGATGCTGACCAATGCGATCGGCGCCAAATGCCAGCTTGTCGGCGACGACCTTTTCGTCACCAACGTGAAGCGTCTGTCGGACGGCATCAAGCAAGGCGTCGGCAACGCGATCCTGATCAAGGTCAACCAGATCGGGACGCTTACGGAAACGATCGCTGCGGTCGAGATGGCGCATCGGGCCGGGTATCGCTCCGTGATGTCGCATCGCTCGGGCGAAACGGAAGATGCGACGATCGCCGATCTCGCGGTGGCCTGCGGCTGCGGTCAGATCAAGACCGGCTCGCTCGCCCGCTCCGACCGGTTGGCGAAGTATAACCAGCTCCTGCGGATCGAGCAGGAGCTTGGCGATCAGGCTGTCTATGCCGGTCGGGCTGCGTTGAAGGCTCTGGCTTGATCGCCGGGGCAGCTTCACCTTACTGATTTTTTAACCTTGTGCGCCGCATGTTTGGTGCATGGTCACCAGGCGTCGAATCCGTCGTTTCGTCATGCCGCTGCTGCTTTACAGCATGGCGGCGGGTGCTGTCGCGTTCTTCGGCTACAGCGCTTACCATGGCAGCCGAGGCATCGTCGCGAAGCGTGAATACAAGATCAAGATCGCCAAGCTCGGCCAGGATCTTGCCGCCCTACAAGCCGAACGCGGCGATTGGGAGCGGCGCATCAACCTGATGCGTGCCGACTCGCTTGATCTTGACATCCTGGAGGAGAGATCACGGCTCATCCTGAATAGTTCACACAAGAACGACGTCATTCTGATCCTGAACGACAAGCCCTGAACGCCAGTATACTATCGATCGAACAGCTAGACTTCGTTCGACGCTTTTTGTGCAACTGCGAGCAAATGCTGCGCTGCACATATTCCTTCCGCGCATAGACTATCTTCCTGAAATGCGGCCTCGCATACGATTTTCCTGCTATCGTCTGGCTGGAAAATCGGCTTATACTTTTGCGCTAGATGCATGAGAACATAAAGTCGGGAGCACTGAATGGCCGTTGCAGCAACGAAGAAAACCGATCTGTCTGACGCACCCGCGACAGGCAACACTCTCCGTTTTGCAAATGATCCCACAGGCTTCACCCGCGAGCAGGAACTGCACGCCTATCGCGAGATGCTGTTCATCCGCCGCTTCGAGGAGAAGGCCGGCCAGCTTTACGGCATGGGCCTGATCGGCGGCTTCTGCCATCTCTATATCGGGCAGGAGGCCGTCGTGGTCGGCGTCCAGATGTCGATGAAGGACGGTGACCAGGTCATCACCGGTTACCGGGACCATGGCCACATGCTCGCAACCGGGATGGAGGCGCGCGGCGTGATGGCCGAGCTGACCGGCCGCCGCAGCGGATACTCCCACGGCAAGGGCGGTTCGATGCACATGTTTTCCAAGGAAAAGCATTTCTACGGCGGGCACGGCATCGTCGGAGCGCAGGTGTCGCTCGGCACCGGGCTTGGCTTCGCCAACCGCTACCGCGACAACGGCAACGTCTCGATCGCCTATTTCGGGGATGGCGCATCCAACCAGGGGCAGGTTTATGAAAGCTTCAACATGGCCGAGCTCTGGCGCCTGCCGGTCGTCTATGTGATCGAGAACAACCGCTACGCCATGGGAACGTCCGTGACGCGCTCATCGGCACTGACCGATTTTTCAAAGCGCGGCTCCTCGTTCAACATTCCCGGCGCGAAGGTCGACGGGATGGATGTTCGCGCCGTGAAAGCGGCGTCCGACATGGCGCTCGAGCACGCCCGCAGCGGCAAAGGTCCGTTCCTGCTCGAGATGGAAACGTATCGCTACCGCGGCCACTCCATGTCGGACCCTGCGAAATACCGCTCCAAGGACGAACTGGAGCAGATGCGCAACGAGCATGACCCGATCGAGCAGGTGAAGCATCGCCTCATCGAGAAGAAATGGGCGTCAGAGGAAGAGCTGAAGAAGATGGATGCGGATGTGCGCTCCATCGTGAATGATGCGGCCGATTTTGCGACGCATGATCCTGAGCCCGATGCTGCGGAGCTCTACACCGATATTTTGAAGTAGGCTGCCCGGAAATCCGGCAAGAACCGTCCAATCATCGGGGAACGAACATTTATGTCAGTCGATATTTTGATGCCGGCTCTCTCGCCGACGATGGAGCAGGGCAAGCTCTCGAAGTGGCTCAAGAAGGAGGGCGACGCCATCAAGTCCGGCGACGTCATTGCCGAGATCGAAACCGACAAGGCGACGATGGAGGTCGAGGCCGTCGATGAAGGTATCCTCGCCAAGATCCTCGTTGCGGACGGCACAGACAATGTTGCCGTCAACACGCGCATCGGCGTGATCGCAGCCGAGGGCGAGGATGCCAGTGCCGCAGCAAGTGCTGCTGCGCCGGCCGATAGCAAGCCAGCCGTATCCAAGAGTGCAGAACCGACGTCTGCCGAGTCGAAACCGGAGCCGAAGCCTGCCGAGGCGAAGGCGCCGGACAGCTACGATGCATCCGGCGAAATCCCCGCCGGGACCGAGATGGTCAAGATGACGGTGCGCGAGGCCTTGCGCGATGCCATGGCGGAGGAGATGCGCCGCGACGACGATGTCTTCGTCATGGGCGAGGAGGTCGCCGAATATCAGGGCGCCTACAAGGTGACGCAAGGCCTGCTACAGGAATTCGGCGCGCGCCGCGTGATCGACACGCCGATTACCGAGCATGGTTTTGCAGGCATCGGAGTTGGCGCGGCGATGGCTGGCCTCAGGCCGATCGTCGAGTTCATGACCTTCAACTTCGCGATGCAGGCGATCGACCAGATCATCAATTCGGCAGCCAAGACGCTCTATATGTCCGGCGGTCAGCTTGGCTGCCCGATGGTCTTCCGTGGCCCGAACGGCGCCGCCGCTCGCGTCGCCGCGCAGCACAGCCAGTGCTATGCCGCCTGGTACAGTCAGATCCCCGGCTTGAAGGTGGTGATGCCGCATACGGCAGCCGACGCGAAGGGGTTGCTCAAGGCAGCGATCCGCGATCCGAACCCCATCATCTTCCTCGAAAACGAAATCCTCTACGGCCAGACCTTCGACGTGCCGAAGCTTGATGACTTCGTGCTGCCGATCGGCAAGGCGAAGGTCGCGCGTGTCGGCAAGGATGTGACGCTGGTGACTTTCGGCATCGGAATGACCTATGCGCTGAAGGCCGCCGAGGCGCTTGCCGGCGAAGGGATCGAGGCTGAGGTGATCGATCTTCGGACCATCCGCCCCATGGACATGGCGACGGTCATCAAATCCGTGCGGAAGACGCATCGCTGCGTCGCGATCGAGGAAGGCTTCCCGCAATCGGGCGTCACGGCCGAAATCGCCATGCGCATCATGGAGGAGGCGTTCGACTACCTCGACGCCCCGGTGGCCCGCGTCACGGGCAAGGACGTCCCGATGCCATACGCCGCAAACCTCGAAAAGCTGGCGCTGCCCAATGTAGGCGAGGTCGTCGCGGCTGCAAAGGCCGTGTGCTATCGCTGAGTAATGGAGTCGAGCTTTGCTACGTAAGGATTTCAAGGAAGCAATTATCGTTTCGTTGAAAGCGCGTGGTGGCAGAGCTTCAATTGTAGAAATACGTCATGATATTTGGCATGGACATGAGCGCGATTTGAAACAGTCTGGCGATCTCTTTTATACTTGGCAGTATGAGATGCGGTGGGCGGGGCAGAAGCTGCGCGACGAGGGAAAATTATCTTTTGGAGAGAGGCAAAGCCATAAAGCGACGTGGGTTTTGAAGGCGACTGCCTAAACGGTAAGGATTTGAATTGTCGGACGCCGCTCATAGACATGCGACCTATGCCGATCTTCAGGCTGTGCCGTCTCATCTCGTCGCCGAGATTTTGGGTGGTACGCTCATCACGCATCCGCGACCGGCTCCCCGCCATGGTAGCGCGGCTTCGGAACTCGGTGTGGAACTGGGTTCGACATTCGGTCGCGGACGCGGTGGACCGGGAGGCTGGATTTTCATCGACGAGCCTGAACTTCACCTAGGCGCTCATGTCACCGTGCCGGACATCGCCGGATGGCGGCGTGATCGATTGCTTCATTTGCCGGATACGGCTTATTTTGAGTTGGCTCCGGACTGGATCTGCGAGGTCCTTTCTCCCTCGACGGTCCATTACGATCGCGGCATCAAGCGGCGCATTTACGCCGAGGCTGGCGTCAGGCATCTCTGGTACTTGGACCCTGAGGCAAAGCTGCTTGAAGTCTTCCGACTTGAAGGCAACAACTGGTTGCTGATCGGCACGGCGCAGACAGGCGAGCAGGTTTCGCTCGAACCCTTCGACGCCATCTCTTTTCCGCTCGATAACCTGTTTCCTCTCGACAACGCGCCTCCAACGCCGACCGCCTGACAGTTACAAGAAGGTCCATCCATGTCCGCCAATATTTTGATGCCCGCCCTTTCACCCACCATGGAGAAGGGCAATCTCTCCAAATGGCTGAAGAAGGAAGGCGATACGATCAAGTCGGGCGACGTCATCGCCGAGATCGAAACCGACAAGGCAACGATGGAGGTGGAAGCCATTGACGAGGGCATCCTCGCCAAGATTTTCGTGCCCGAAGGCACGGCGGACGTGCCGGTGAACCAGCTCATCGCCGTCATCGCCAGCGAGGGAGAGGACCCGAAGGCTGTCGGATCGAGCGCCGGCGGCGCGGCGGCACCGAAGGCGGAAGCTCCCAAGGTAGAGCCGGCGAAGGCTGAAGCGCCACAGGCGGAGCCTGCAAAAGCATCGGAACCCGCGGCGACGGTCAATGGCAGCGGCGAGGGACGCGTCTTCGCATCGCCTCTGGCGCGCCGCGTCGCGAAGGATGCCGGCATCGACCTCAGCGCGCTGAAGGGGTCAGGCCCGCATGGCCGAATCGTACTCGCCGATGTCGAGGCTTCGAAAGCCGCCGGCGGCACGGCAAAGGCGGTGCCTGTTTCGGCTTCAGCGCCGAGCCCTGCTGCCGCTCCAGCCGCTGCGCCCCCCCCTGTGGCCAGACCCGCAGGCGCGTCCGACGAGCAGATCAAGAAGATGTTCGAGCCCGGCAGCTTCGATGAGGTGCCGCATGACGGGATGCGCAAGACCATCGCGCGGCGGCTCAGCGAGGCGAAAGCGACCATTCCGCACTTCTATCTCTCTGCCGACATCGAACTCGATGCACTGCTCGCGCTCCGCGAACAGATCAACGCCGCCGCACCCAAGAAGGATGGCGTGCCCGCCTACAAGGTCTCGGTGAATGATTTCGTCATCAAGGGGTTGGCGCTGGCGCTGACACGCGTGCCGGAGGCCAATGTCTCCTGGACGGACGGCTCGATGCTGAAGCACCACAATGCCGATGTCGGCGTCGCGGTCTCGATTCCCGGTGGGCTGATCACGCCGATCATTCGCGCGGCGCAGAACAAGACCATCTCAGCGATTTCGCTCGAGATGAAGGATCTCGCCGGACGGGCGAAGTCACGCAAGCTGAAACCCGCCGAATATGAGGGCGGCACCACCGCCGTCTCCAATCTCGGCATGTTCGGCGTCAAGGATTTTTCCGCGATCGTAAACCCACCGCATGCGACCATTCTCGCTGTCGGGGCAGGGGAGAAGCGCGTCGTCGTCAAGAACGGTGCGCCGGCGGTTGCGACGGTCATGACCTGCACGCTGTCGACGGACCACCGTGCGGTCGACGGCGCGCTCGGCGCCGAACTGATGAGCGCGTTCAAGCAGTTGATCGAAAATCCGATGGGGATGTTGGTGTGATTTTCTTTCGACGTGGCGAAAGAGCGCAGCCGGCTCCGTTCTTGCCGTTCTTCATCGTTTTTGTCTTCGTCTACAGCCTGTGCAACGTCGGATTTGTGTCGGCAAACGCCGCGCCGAAGAGTGCCGTCGCCCGAAACCTAGCTGACAAGGACTATTGCGACAAATACGGTCCTCCTGCCGGTTTGTTCGGACCGATCGTCTCAGTTGATGACAAGGGCATCGCTGCCAAGAACTCGTTCACGAAGAAAAAGTGTGAATTGACGACATCCCCGACCGAAATTGCCGATGAACAGATCGTCGTCGATTTTATGAAAGACCGAACAATTCGGACTTTTTCAAATTTGGGAATGCAGATCGAATATACGTCTACTGACGGCAAGGCTTATCTCTGGTTCCCTGGAAATTTGCAGATCGCCCGTGGCAGTTGGCGAACAAAAACGGCGACGCAAAGAATAATCTACGACGATCCTGCTATTGGACGCACATGGTCGGAACAGCCGCTCGTGTTCTTATGCTACACCTATACCAACACAAGCGGTGGCAGCCGAAACCGCGAAGAGTGCCATCAGTATGCCTATACAAAATTTACTGGTCGCGAAAATCGGCGTGGAGATATCTTTAAACTGGCCACGCGTGACGCAGTGCCATTCGTATTGCCTAAGGAAAATGTGACTCTGGACGCTCTTTTGAAGCGTGCCAAATAGATAAGGTTTGTCATGTCAAGCTACGACCTCATCATCATCGGCGGCGGACCCGGCGGCTATGTCGCCGCTATCCGCGCGGCACAGCTTGGCCTCAAAACGGCGGTTGTGGAGCGCGAACACCTCGGCGGCATCTGCCTCAACTGGGGCTGCATCCCGACCAAGGCGCTGCTGCGGTCGGCGGAGATCTTCCACTTCGCTACCCACGCCAAGGACTACGGGCTGACGCTCGAAGGCAAGATGACCTTCGATCCTGCCGCCGTGGTCAAACGCTCGCGCGGCGTCTCCGGCCAATTGAATGGCGGCGTGGCCTTTCTGATGAAGAAAAACAAGATCGACGTCATCTGGGGCGAGGCCAGCATCAGCAAGCCCGGCGAAGTCGTTGTTGCGGAAACGAAAAAAGCCATCATGCAGCCGCAGCATCCGGTGCCGAAGGGCGTGCTGCCTGCCGGTACTTATGCGGCTAATAACATCATCGTCGCGACCGGTGCGCGGCCCCGCGTGCTCCCCGGCATCGAGCCTGATGGCAAGCTGATCTGGACGTATTTCGAGGCGATGGTGCCGCAGACATTCCCGAAATCGATCGTCGTCATGGGCTCCGGCGCCATCGGCATCGAGTTCGCCTCGTTCTACCACACCATGGGTGCAGAGGTGACCGTCGTCGAGGTGCTGCCGCAGATCATGCCTGTGGAGGATGCCGAGATCGCGGCGCATGCCCGCAAGCGTTTCGAGAAGCAGGGCATCAAGATTATGACCTCGACCAAGGTGGTCAAGGTCGAGAAGGGCGCGAACGACATCACGGCGACCGTCGAGAATGAAAAGGGCGAGAAACAGACGCTGAAGGCCGATCGGCTGATCTCTGCCGTCGGCGTTGTCGGCAATATCGAAAATCTCGGGCTGGAGAAGCTCGGGGTCAAGATCGAGCGCGGCTGCATCGTCGCCGACGGTCTGGGAAAGACGAGCGTCCCCGGCATTTACGCGATTGGCGACGTCGCCGGGCCGCCCATGCTGGCGCACAAAGCCGAGCATGAGGGTGTCATCTGCGTCGAGGGCATCGCCGGCAAACACCCGCACGCGATGGACAAGCTCAAGATACCCGGTTGCACCTATTGCCATCCGCAGGTGGCGTCCGTCGGCCTCACCGAAGCCAAGGCGAAGGAAAAGGGCTACGAGGTCAAGGTCGGCAAGTTCAATTTCGCCGGCAACGGCAAGGCCATTGCGCTTGGCGAGCCGGAGGGCATGGTGAAGACGGTGTTCGACGGCAAGACCGGGCAGTTGCTCGGCGCGCATATGGTCGGCGCCGAAGTCACCGAACTCATCCAGGGCTATGTCGTCGCCATGCAGATGGAGGGGACGGAAGAAGACCTGATGCACACGGTCTTTCCGCATCCGACCTTGTCCGAAATGATGCATGAGAGCGTGCTGGACGCGTTCGGGCGCGTGATACACGCATAGGCGGCATGCGCAGCACAGCCATGTTCCTGCACGAATTGGCGTATGTTGCGACACCGCCTAGACTAGGCAAGCAGCGAAGTGAACTTCGCCGGAGCAATTCATGACCGTCGTCGTCGACCTCATTAACCAGCCAAGGCCCAATAGCCTGCGCCATCCTGAAAAGGCGCATAGGCCGGATCAGCCCATTCAGCGCAAACCGGACTGGATTCGCGTCAAGGCGCCCGGCTCGCCGAAATGGGCGGAGACGAACCGCATCGTGAAGGAGAATGGCCTCGTCACCGTCTGCGAAGAGGCTGGCTGTCCCAATATCGGCGAGTGCTGGGAGAAGAAGCACGCCACGTTCATGATCATGGGTGACACCTGCACGCGGGCCTGCGCCTTCTGCAACGTCAAGACCGGCATGCCGGATGCGCTCGATGCGGGTGAACCGGCGAAGGTGGCGCTCGCCGTCGCAAAGCTCGGCCTCGAGCATGTGGTCATAACTTCGGTCGATCGCGACGATCTCGACGATGGCGGCGCGCAGCATTTTGCCGACGTCATCCATGCCATCCGTGACCGCAGCCCAAGGACGACGATTGAAATCCTGACACCCGATTTCCTGCGCAAGGAGGGTGCGATCGAGCGTGTGGCGGCTGCAAGGCCGGATGTCTTCAACCATAATCTCGAGACGGTGCCGTCCAAATATCTGAAGGTCCGGCCCGGCGCGCGGTATTTCCACTCCATCCGGCTACTTCAGCGCGTCAAGGAGATCGATCCGTCGATCTTCACCAAGTCCGGCATCATGGTGGGGCTTGGCGAGGAGCGGAACGAGGTCCTTCAACTGATGGACGATCTGCGCTCGGCGGATGTCGATTTCATTACCATCGGCCAGTATCTGCAGCCGACGCGCAAGCATCATCCAGTCATCAGCTTCGTCACGCCGGACGAGTTCAAATCCTATGAGACGATCGCCTACGCCAAGGGCTTTTCGATGGTGTCGGCAACGCCGCTCACCCGCTCGTCCCATCATGCCGGCGAGGATTTCGCCAGGCTGAAGGCGACGCGCGGCACGCTGGCGTGACAACCGGTCGCTTCTCGACCGCAACGGACATTATCTTGCTCAATGCAAGCATTTAGGGCAAGACGCCGCGATCATGCCTAGCTTCACGACCAACCGCCACGTCGCCCACAGCGCCGAGGACATGTTTTCTCTTGTCGCCGATATCGAACGATACCCCGAGTTCGTTCCGATGTGCGAGTCGCTGCGCGTCCGGCGCAGATCAGAGGGTGAGGACGACACAACCCATCTGCTGGCGGAGATGAGCATCGGCTACAAACTCATCCACGAGACTTTCACCTGCAAGGTCGATCTCGATCGGCCGGGCCTCACCATCCGGACGCAATATGTGGATGGTCCGTTCAAATTCCTCGAAAACCGTTGGATTTTCAGGGACGCGCAGCAGGGCGGCTCGAACGTCGAATTCTACATCAATTACGAGTTCAAGAGTCGCGCATTCGCGCTGCTCGCCGGTGCCGTGTTTGACACTGTTTTCCGCAAGATGGCCGAAGCGTTCGAAACGCGCGCCGACGCGATCTACCGCAAGGCATGAGCCTCAGGCGGTCTCGCTCTCCTGCATCAACCGCGACATCATGTTGAGCGCTTCGATGGCGGAGCGCTCGCGGACAGCGCCGCGGCCGATGTTGCCGAAGCGGAACTCCTGAGCGTCGACACGGCCGTTCTTCATGGCGGCGGCGATAAAGACGAGACCGACCGGCTTGTGCTCGGTGCTTCCGCCAGGCCCGGCGATGCCCGTGATGGCGACGGCGATGTCGGCCTCGGAGCGTGTCAGGGCCCCTTCCGCCATCGCGGCCGCAACGGAGGCAGCAACTGCGCCTTCGCTCGAGATCAGGCGCTCGGAAACGCCGAGCATGTCGGTCTTGGCCTTGTTGGAGTAGGTCACGAAGCCACGCTCTACGATGTCCGAGGCACCGGCGATGTCGGTAAGCGCCATCGCAACCATCCCGCCGGTGCAGCTTTCGGCTGTCGCGATGCGGAGCCTGCGCTCGGCGGCAAGCTTGAAGGTTTGCTTCGCGGCATCGTTGAGAGGTGTCGTCATCACAGGCGCCCGTTCGTTATTCAGAACCTTACCGTCACCGTGCCGATGGCCGCAATGCCTTCGCGCCGGCCGGTGAAGCCGAGTTTTTCAGATGTTGTCGCCTTCACGCTGACGTTCGAAATCTCGCTGCCGACGATCTCGGCGATGACCGCGCGGATCGCCTCGCGATGCGGCCCGATCTTCGGTTCCTCGCAGATGATCGTCGCATCGAGATGCACGAGCCGGCCGCCTTTGACATGGAGCAGGCCGACCGCGTGACGCAGGAAGATGTGCGAGGCCGCACCCTTCCACTGGGGGTCCGATGGCGGGAAATGGCTGCCGATATCGCCATCGCCGATCGTCCCCATGATGGCGTCGGTCAGGGCATGGAGAACGGGATCGGCATCGGAATGGCCGATCAGGCCTTTTGAATGCGGTATCTTCAATCCGCCGAGCCAGACATGATCGCCCTCGCCAAGCGCATGGACGTCATAGCCGGTCGCGACCTTGATTGTAGCCGCATCGGAGCGGCGGAGCTGCGCCTCGGCGAGCGCGATGTCGGACGGCAGCGTGACCTTGAACGTCGAGGCATCGCCGTCGAAGCTGTGGACCGCATGACCCGCCCACTCCATGAGGCTGGCATCGTCGGGAAAGGTAAGAAGGTTCTGGCCGGCGGCATCACGATGCGCGGCAAGCAACGGTGTCAACTGAAAGGCTTGCGGTGTCTGGACCGTGCGCAGGACGCTGCGGTCGAGCGTTTCCGCGATCCGGCCAGTCTCGTCGACGCGTTTGACCGTATCGACCACGCCGAGGACGGGAACAGCCGCCAGGTGCTCCTGAGCGTTCGCGATCGCCCGAGTGATCAGGCTTTCAGGAACGAACGGCCGGGCCGCGTCATGCACGAGAACGACGCCAGCCGAGATCTTCCTGGTCTCGACGAGGGCTTCCAGCCCATGAAGGACCGATTGCTGGCGTTGTGTGCCGCCATGGGTGACGACGAGCCGCGCGCGGTGCGCGTCGGATAGTCCCATGGCCTTGATCGCCGCTGCGAACGCGTCCTGGTCTTCCGGGTGAATGACGGCCACGATCGGCCCCACCATCGGGTGCGCGAAGGCGGCCTCCAGGGCATAGGCAATGAGAGGCTTGCCGCCGATCTCGATATATTGCTTGGGCTTGCCGCCGCCGACGCGAAGGCCGCGGCCGCTGGCGACGAGGACAAAGGATGCTTTGTGTGTGATGCGTCCGTCTCCTATGAAAAAATCGCGGCGACGTTGCCGGTTTTTTGCTCTCAGTCAAATGGATTAGACCGTGCTGCTCGCAAACAGCACAAATTTGTTGCTGCCCCAACGGAATTCTGCCAAATCAAGGTGGGCAAAATAGAGGCAAAAAAAATTCTGGCTATAAATTCAGCAATGTGTGAGGCGGGCAGGGAGCTGGCGGTCGCCAGAGCGTCGCGCTCGCAGTTCGCGATCGGCCCTATCGCCATCGACGGCGCTGCCATCCTCGCTCCGATGTCCGGCGTCACCGACGCGCCGTTCAGACGTATCGTGAAGCGGTTCGGCGCTCCGCTTGTCGTGTCCGAGATGGTCGCGTCGGACGAGCTCACCAAAGGCGGCTCCGAAGCGCGTCTGCGCGCCGAACGGGCGGGCGACGGGCCGCATATGGTGCAGCTTGCCGGCTGCGAGCCAGGCTGGATGGCGGAGGGCGCGCGCATTGCGGTCGGCGCGGGAGCCGACATCATCGACATCAATATGGGCTGCCCCGCCAAACGCGTAACCGGCCAGTTGTCGGGTTCCGCCCTGATGCGCGATCTCGATCACGCCGCGCGGCTGATCGAAGCGACGATCAAGGCGTCCTCCGTGCCCGTAACCGTGAAAATGCGACTCGGGTGGGATGAGACGTCGCTCAACGCAGCCGATCTGGCGGCGCGCGCCGAGGCGCTTGGGGCCGCGCTTGTCACCGTCCACGGGCGCACGCGGCAACAATTCTACAAGGGTGAGGCGAACTGGAAGGCGGTGGCCAAGGTGAAGGCGGCTGTCTCGATACCCGTCGTCGTCAATGGCGACATAACCTCTCTCACCGACGCCAGAAACGCACTCGCACTTTCGGGCGCCGACGTCGTCATGATCGGCCGGGCCGTCCTTGGCCGGCCCTGGCTCGTCGGCGATATAGCGCGGGCGCTCGGCGGCGACAAACCTCGCATTCAGCCGCCGCCAGATCTGCAGTCGGCGATCATCGAGCATTACGAGGGCTTGCTTGTGCTGATGGGCGTCGAGCCCGGCATGAAGCACGCCCGTAAGCATCTCGCAGCCTATGCCGACGCGTCCGCCTCGCCGGATGCGGCCATGTTGAAACGGGAGATCGTGACCTGCTGCTTACCGTCGAGAGTGAAGCAGCTTCTGGCCGAACTCTATCCATCGATCTTGAGGAGTGCCGCGTAATGCCTGTCACCACGCTTGAAAATCGGTTCACCGAGCCTGCGCCGCCGCGCTACATGGATGCCATTCTCAATGCGCTGCCGCATCCTGTCTTCTGGCTCGATGGCTCGGATCAGATCATCGATGCGAACGCCGCTACGGAAACCTTTTTCGAACTCAGCCTTCCGATCCTGCGCAAGCACCGCCTTGGCGACCTCTGCGCGCGAACCTCGTCGATCATGTCGCTGATCGGACAGGCGCGTGAGGAGGGCATGGCGTTCAACGAGCATGGCGTCCTGTTCGAACTTCCGCGCATATCCGAAGAGAAACTGGTCGATTTTTTTGCAGGCCCTTTGCAAGAAAATCCGAATATTATTGTGGTAATGCTCAAAGAGCGTACAATTGCCGAAAAAATAAGCAGGCAACTGACGCATAGAGGGGCAGCCCGCTCAGTTAGCGCCCTTGCTGCCATGCTAGCGCATGAAATCAAAAACCCATTATCCGGCATCCGCGGCGCGGCGCAGCTTCTCGAAGGTTCGGTGAGCGATGACGACCGGATGCTGACCGAACTGATCCGCGAGGAAACCGACCGCATCGTCCGGCTCGTCGAGCGCTTCGAGGCGTTTTCGGACGCGAGGCCGATTACGCGCGGTCCGGTCAACATCCACTCCGTGCTCGACCATGTTCGCCGCATCGCTCTCTCCGGCTTCGCACGCGAGATCGAAATCACGGAAGAATATGACCCTTCGCTGCCGCCGGTTGACGGCAACAGCGATCTGCTGATCCAGGTTTTCCTGAACCTCGTCAAGAATGCCGCCGAGGCGCTGGGGCAGGGCAATCCCGACGCGCGCATCACGATTTCGACCGCATATCGGCCACGCATGCGGATGTCGGTGCCGGGCACGACCGGCCGGGTGCAGCTTCCGCTCGAAATCTGCGTGCGAGACAACGGCCCCGGCATTCCGCAAGACCTGCTCCCTCACCTTTTCGATCCGTTCGTCACGACCAAGGAAAGCGGCTCTGGCCTTGGTCTTGCTACGGTAGCTAAGATCATCGGCGATCACGGCGGCATCGTCGAATGTGAGCCGGGGCGGTTCGAGACGGTCTTCCGCATCCTTCTGCCGGTTTACAAGGCGAATTGGAACGCCGGGGGAAAAACGGGTATTTGATCCATTATGCAGGCAGGTTCATCGACACAGGCTAGCAAGGGCAGCATTCTGGTTGCCGATGACGATACCGCGATCAGGACGGTGGTGAGCCAGGCGCTGACCCGGGCGGGCTATGAGGTGCGCGCGACAGGCACCGCAGGCATGCTCTGGCGCTGGGTCCAGAACGGCGATGGCGAACTCATCATCACCGACGTCGTGATGCCTGACGAGAACGCATTCGATCTCATTCCGCGCATCCGGAACTTTAGGCCCGATCTGCCGATCATCGTGATGAGCGCTCAGAACACGTTCATGACCGCGATCAAGGCAAGCGAGCGCGGTGCGTATGATTACCTGCCCAAACCATTCGACCTCAACGAGCTGCTCGGCATCGTCGGCCGCGCCATGTCGGAGCCGAAAAACCGCAGCCTGCAGGTCGAGACCATCGCGCAGGACGAAATTCCGCTCGTGGGCCGTTCGCCCGCGATGCAGGATATTTACCGCATTCTCGCACGCCTGATGCAGACCGACCTCACGGTGATGATCAACGGCGAGTCGGGCACCGGCAAGGAGCTCGTTGCCCGCGCACTGCATGATTTCGGCAAGCGCAAGCGCGGCCCGTTCGTGGCGATCAACATGGCGGCGATCCCGCGCGAACTGATCGAGTCCGAATTGTTCGGACACGAGAAGGGCGCGTTCACCGGTGCCAATGCCCGCAGCTCGGGCCGCTTCGAGCAGGCGCAAGGCGGCACGCTGTTTCTCGACGAGATCGGCGACATGCCGATGGAGGCTCAGACCCGCCTGCTTCGCGTGCTGCAGCAGGGTGAATACACGACGGTGGGTGGCCGTACCCCGATCAAGACCGATGTGCGCATCGTGGCGGCCACCAACAAGGATCTCGGCGGGCAGATCGCTGCAGGTGCATTTCGCGAGGACTTGTTCTATCGCCTCAACGTCGTCCCGATCCGCCTTCCGGCTCTCCGCGAGCGCGCGGGCGACGTGCCGGATCTCGTGCGGCATTTCTTCATCATCGCCGAGAAGGAAGGCCTGCCACGCAAGCACATCGACCAGGAAGCGCTTGCCCGCCTCAAGGCCTATTCCTGGCCAGGCAACGTTCGCGAGCTTGAAAACCTCGTCCGCCGCCTGGCGGCTCTCTGCCCGCAGGAGACCATCACCGCGCCGATCATCGAGGCGGAGCTCTCGACCGATCATCGTCATGTCAGCACGCCGGCCGCCAGCGCCGTCAACGCGAATTATCCGACCGACAATCTGCCGATGATGATCGAGAGACATCTCACGGAATATTTCGGCCGTTTCGGCGAGGAGTTGCCGCCGGACGGGCTCTATGACCGAATCATTCGCGAATTGGAGCTTCCGCTCATCAGCGTCACGCTCGCCGCGACGCGGGGCAACCAGATCAAGGCCGCCGAACTCCTCGGCCTCAACCGGAACACGCTGCGCAAGAAGATCCGCGACCTCGATATCCGCGTCGTTCGCAGCCTAGCCTGATATTGGTGCACAATAGCAACAATTCTCGTGGCTCTGCCCGATAAATGTCGCAATTTGACAACAGTTCTGCTAGTTGAAACTGTCGCGGCGGGCCCATTCTGACGGTCACCCATGTTCGCCGACAGCAAGCGCAGGCCGTTCTTGAACCAGAAGACCGACAAACAGGAAAGTCGTGACGGCGAGCGCAAGACAGGCTTCTTCGGCCCGCTGATCGTCATTCTGTCGCTGGTCTCGGCGCTTGTCAGCTTCCTCATCGTCAGCGGCATCACGCCGATCGCTCCGACGCGTGACATCGTCTCGGCCGTGCTCGCGGTCAATGGCTGCCTCATATTCGCGCTGCTCGTCATCGTCACGCTGGAGACCCGCAGCGTGCTGCGTGCACGCCGTGCCGGGCAGGCGGGCTCGAGGCTTCACACCAGCGTCGTCACGCTGTTCTCGATCGTCGCGGCCGTGCCCGCCATCATGCTCGCCGTCACAGCGTCGATCACGCTCGACCGCGCTCTCCAGCCGTGGTTTTTCGGGCCTATCCGCTCGGTTGTCGAAGGATCCTCGAACTTCGCGCGCGCCTTCGTCGATCTGCAATGCGTCAGCCTTCAGCGCGACGTGCTCGGCCTCGCCACCGATATTGATCGTTTCATGACCATCCGTGTGCAGCAGGACGAGAATAAGCTGCTCTTCAACGAGAACCGGCCGTTCTTCGTGCAGTTCATCCTGCCGCGCGTCGGGGCCCAGCAGTTTTCGCACGCCTCGATCATCGATCATGAAGGCAACGTCATCCAGAGCATCCTCGACAATCCGTTCGATCCGCCGAGCAAGCCGGTCGAGCAGGAATTCGCTGCGGCGATCAGCGAGCGTCCCGGCTGCACGGTCCTCGACGTCGCGAAACCTCTTCGCGCGGTGCGGAAACTCTTCAATCTCGAAGACGCCTATCTCTTCGTGACGCGCCCCGTCGATCCGCTCACCAACGAGTTCTTTCAGAATTCGGAGGCGGCTGTCGTCGAATATCAACGTCTCGACCGCGTGCGCGAGGTGCGGCAGATGGACTTCATCGTGATGTATGGGGTCATCACGCTCATCATGCTGCTCGTCGCGGTCTGGCTCGGCCTCAACTTCGCCAACAGGCTCGTAGCGCCGGTGCGTCGGCTGATCTACGCGACGGACGAGGTCGCGCTCGGCAATTATTATGTCCAGGTGCCGGTTCGCAAAGCCGATGGCGATCTTGCCCATCTCGGCGCGACCTTCAACAAGATGACGGCCGAGCTGCGCGGCCAGCACAACAAGCTGACCAATGCCGCTCAACTCATCGATAGCCGCCGCCGCTTTACCGAAGCTGTGCTTTCCGGAGTGCCGGCCGGGGTGATCGGCCTCGACGAGGCCGGGCGCATCACGGTGACCAACCCGACGGCCAACCGGCTGCTGTCGAGTCAGCCGGCACCCTATACCGGGCAGTTTCTCGGCACGCTCATCCCGGAACTTGCACCGTTGATCGACGATGCGGTCGGGGGCAGGCAACGGCTGTTGCAGGCGCAGATCAGCCTCCTCAACGGCGGCGTCGAACAGACCATCAATGTCCGCGTCACGAGCGAGCAGGCAGCCGGAAAGATCCGAGGGTTTGTCGTGACGCTCGATGACATCAGCGATCTTGTCAGCGCCCAGCGGACATCCGCCTGGGCGGATGTCGCCCGGCGTATTGCGCACGAGATCAAGAACCCGCTGACGCCCATCCAGCTTTCGGCCGAGCGTATCAAGCGGAAATACGGGCGCGTCATCGTCGAGGACCGGGAGATTTTCGACCAGTGCACCGATACGATCGTGCGGCAGGTCGAGGACATCAAGCGCATGGTCGATGAATTCTCGTCATTCGCCCGCATGCCGAAGCCTCAGCTTGGCGAGGACGATCTCGTCGAGTGCATCAAGCAGGTCATGTTCCTCACGCGGATCGGCTATCCCGAGGTCGCCTTCGAGGAGCGTTTGCCGGACCATCCCATCCGCGCGAAGTTCGACCGCCGCCTCATCAGCCAGGCCGTGACCAACATTCTCAAGAACGCAACCGAGGGCATTTCGGCAGTGCCCGAAAACGCGGACGGGAAGGGGCTCGTGAAGCTGACATTGTCGCTAGAGGGTGACGGTCTTGCCGTGATCGACATCATCGACAACGGCAAGGGCTTCCCGGTCGAGCAGCGACGCCGCCTGCTCGAGCCTTACATGACGACGCGCGAAGGCGGCACCGGGCTCGGACTGCCGATCGTCGCGAAAATTTTCGAGGAACATGGCGGCGGGATTGAACTTCTCGACAATCCCGAAGTTGAGCACGGCGGACGCGGCGCGCGCGTCAAGCTGTGGTTTCCCGCCCAATCCATTTCAACGTCGGACGCCCAGACTGCCGACGCCCCCACTGTATTGCCAGAAAAGTCCATGGAAAAACAAACATGAGCAGCGACATCCTCATAATCGACGATGAGGCAGACATCCGCGAATTGGTGGCGGGCATCCTGCAGGACGAAGGCTACCGCACCCGCACCGCCGGCGGGGCGGACGAGGCGATCGCCGAAATCCAGAAGCGCCGCCCGCAACTCATTTTCCTCGATATCTGGCTGCAGGGCAGCCGTCTCGACGGTTTGCAGCTTCTCGACATCATCAAGCAAATGCATCCAGACCTTGCCGTGGTGATGATCTCCGGCCATGGCAATATCGAGACAGCGGTCGCCGCGATCCGAAAGGGCGCTTACGATTTCATCGAGAAGCCGTTCAAGGCGGATCGTCTCGTTCTGGTGGCGCAGCGCGCGCTGGAGACCTCCACGCTGCGCCGCGAGATCAAGGAACTGCGCACGCGCGCCGGCCAGGCGGAGCGCATCGTCGGCCGCTCGACGGTGATCAACCAGTTGAGGAGCCAGATCGAGCGGGTCGCGCCGACCAATGCGCGCGTGCTCATCACCGGTGCGCCGGGAACGGGCAAGGAACTCGCGGCGCGCTCACTCCACGCGGCGTCCGCCCGCAGCAGCGGGCCTTTCGTCGTCATCAACGCCGCGACCATCACGCCCGAGCGCATGGAGGAGGCGCTGTTCGGCGTCGAGGGCGGCGATGGCCGCACCCGCGTCACAGGCTCGCTCGAAGAGGCGCATGGCGGCACGCTCTACATCGACGAAGTCTCGGACATGCCGAAGGAGACGCAGGGCAAGATCCTGCGCGTGCTCACCGACCAGAATTTCCAGCGGATCGGCGGCGGGACGCGTGTGTTCGTGGACGTGCGCATCGTATCATCGTCGAGCCGCGACCTCGCTGCTGAAATTCAGGCCGGAAATTTCCGCGAAGACCTGTTCCACAGGCTTGGCGTCGTGCCGCTCTACGTGCCGAGCCTCGCGGAGCGGCGCGAGGACATCATCGAGCTCATCGAACATTTCATGGAGCAGATTTCGGCTTCAAGCGGCTTGCCGCCGCGCAAGATCGGCGCCGATGCGCTGGCCATTCTTCAGTCGCATGACTGGCCGGGCAATATCCGCCAGCTACGCAACAACATCGAACGACTGATGATCATGGCAGCGGGCGATCCGGACGCCGAGGTAACCGCCGAGATGCTGCCGCAGGACATCGGCAGCGGCTTGCCGCCGCTCCCTGCCGGGGCAGGCGGCGAGAAGCTGCTGGGCCTCGCCTTGAGGGATGCGAGAGAAATCTTCGAGCGCGAATATCTGATCGCTCAGATCAACCGTTTCGGGGGCAACATCTCGCGCACGTCCGAGTTCATCGGAATGGAGCGTTCGGCTCTCCACAGGAAGCTCAAATCGCTCGGGGTTGGTTGAAATGCGCCTTCAAGGCCTGTTTTTCGCTCCGAAAATGCAGTTTGCGCCAGAAAGGGCGAAAAACGCGCAGTTGTGCCGACAATCTTGCGCTTTGCGCCACAAACACGTATCAACTCAATGACATAACGCGTGGAGATGTGCGCGGGTCAGCATCGGGCCCGAGCGGGGCGGACCTCTCCCGATCATAAAGAAAGACAGGCAAATTCAATGGCTGCAGATCGAAACCAAAACTTGCAGGACACGTTTCTCAACTATGTCCGCAAACAGAAAATGCCGCTGACCATCTTTCTCGTCAACGGCGTAAAACTTCAGGGCGTCGTTACCTGGTTTGACAATTTCTGCGTGTTGCTTCGGCGCGACGGGCACTCCCAGCTCGTCTACAAACACGCCATCTCGACGATCATGCCAGGCGGCCCGATCCAGCTTTTCGAAGGTCATGAGGAGCCGGGCTCCGACCGGCTTTGATGACGCGGGTCTTGCGCATTGCAAGCTGGACGCACTGTCTGATCGATGTCTTTTTTGGCCGCATTTGCGCTTTATCTCTGCGGCATGTCGCGTTGTTGTCTATGTGAACGACATTTCTAGCCCGGCGTGACAGTCTGTCAGATGGAGAAATCGATGGTTGGGTTGCGGCGTGATTGGCCAAGAAGTGCGTTGCTGCAGAGCCTGAAGGCTGTGCTTGTCGCCGGTGCCCTCGCTCTTTCCTGCGCCACGGCGCATGTTTCACCGGCAACGGCGCAGGATCGGCAAGCGCCGCAGAGCAAGGCGGAAGTGACGTTGTCCTTCGCGCCCGTCGTCAGGAAGATCGCCGGCTCCGTCGTCAACGTCTACGGGTCGCGGCGCGAGACGCGAGCCCGCAACGCGCTGTTCGACGATCCGGTATTCCGCGAATTCTTCGGCGGTGGCCCGAGCCAGGAGCGTGTTCAGCAATCGGTCGGCTCAGGTGTGATCGTCTCGCCCGAAGGCATCGTCGTCACCAATCATCATGTCATCGAGGGCATGACCGAGGTCAAGGTCGCGCTCGCCGACAAGCGTGAATTCGAGGCGGACATTGTCTTGCGCGATCCGCGCACCGATCTGGCCGTGCTGCGCATCAAGACCAGCGAGAAGCTCGCCTCGATCGAAATCGGCGATTCCGACCAGCTTGAGGTGGGCGATATCGTGCTGGCGGTCGGCAACCCGTTCGGCGTCGGCCAGACGGTCACCCAAGGCATCGTGTCGGCGCTCGCCCGCACGCAGGTCGGCATTTCGGACTACCAGTTCTTCATCCAGACCGATGCCGCGATCAACCCCGGCAACTCCGGCGGCGCGCTGGTGGACATGCAGGGGCGGCTCGTCGGCATCAACACTGCGATCTTCTCGCGCTCGGGCGGCAATCAGGGCATCGGCTTCGCCATTCCGGCCAACATGCTGAAACTCGTGGTGCAGAGCGCGCGAAACGGCGTCAACACAGTCGTGCGTCCGTGGTTTGGCGCGCGTCTGCAGGCGGTCGGCACGGATGTCGCGGAAGGGCTGGGCCTGTCGCGGCCTGCCGGCGCGCTGGTCGTGAGCGTCGTCGGCAAGGGGCCTGCAGCGGAGGCTGGCATCAGGCGCGGCGACGTCATCACGGCAGTCGACGGCATCGAGATCGACGACCCCGATGCGTTCGGCTACCGGTACGCCACCAAAGGCACGAGCGGTAAGGTCAACCTCTCGATCGTGCGCGGCGGCAACAAGATGACCGTGTCGGTCTCGCTCCAGACCGCGCCGGAGACGCCGGCTCGCGATCTCGTCAAGCTGCGCGGCAATACGCCGTTCTCGGGGGCGTCCATCGCCAACATCTCGCCACGTGTCGCTGAGGAGATTTCATTGACGACGGACCTCACCGGCGTCGTTGTCACCGATGTCGAGCCTGGCACCATCGCCTATCAGCTCGGCTTTCAGAAGGGCGACATCATCCTCAGCGTCAACAATGAGACGGTTGAAACGACGAAGGATATGGAGCGTGTCCTTAGAGGCCGCTCGGCCTATTGGCGCGTGTCGATCAATCGCGGCGGGCAGGTGATCAATACCGTGTTCGGCGGCTAGGTGAGCGACCTCTTCGAAGCCTCGGGTCTCTCCGCCGCCGCGCCGCGGCCGCTCGCAGATCGCCTTCGTCCCGCGACCCTCGCCGATATCGTCGGGCAGGACCATCTCACCGGCGAGGATGGCTCTCTGACCCGCATGCTGCGCTCAGGCACGCTCGGGTCGCTCGTCTTCTGGGGACCGCCCGGCACTGGCAAGACAACCGCGGCGCGGCTGCTTGCACGTGAGACCAGTCTTCATTTCGAGCAGATTTCGGCGATTTTCTCGGGCATCGCCGATCTGAAAAAGGTTTTCGAGGCTGCACGGGGTCGCCGTCTTGCAGGGCACGGCACGCTTCTGTTTGTCGATGAGATCCATCGCTTCAACCGGACGCAGCAGGACAGCTTTCTTCCCGTCATGGAGGATGGCACGATCACGCTCATCGGTGCGACGACCGAAAATCCATCCTTCGCACTCAACGCCGCGCTGTTGTCCCGGGCTCGCGTCCTCACCTTCAAGGCGCTGACGCTGGAAGCCGTCGAGCGGCTGTTCAGCCGGGCTGAGGCTGCGGAAGGGCGAATTCTCCCTTTGACAAGCGAGGCGCGAGACACATTGGCCATGATGGCTGACGGTGATGGCCGGGCAGCGCTGACGCTGGTCGAGGATTTGTGGCGTGCGACGAGCGACGACGACATGCTGGATGTCGCTGCGCTGTCCGCGACCATGCAGCGCCGCGCGCCGATCTACGACAAGTCACAGGACGGCCATTACAACCTGATATCGGCCCTGCACAAATCGGTGCGCGGCTCCGACCCCGATGCGGCGCTCTATTACTTCTGCCGCATGGTCGATGCGGGCGAAGATCCGTTGTTCCTCGCGCGCCGGCTGGTGCGCATGGCGTCCGAAGACATCGGCAACGCCGATCCGAACGCTCTGCGCGTCGCGCTCGACGCCAAGGAAGCCTATGATTTTCTCGGCAGCCCCGAGGGCGAGCTCGCTCTGGCCCAATGCGTCGCCTACCTGGCGACCGCGCCGAAATCCAACGCCGTCTATAAGGCGTTCAAGTCAGCGATGCGCGTCGCCAAGGAAGGCGGATCGCAGATGCCGCCAAGCACGATCCTCAATGCTCCGACGAAGTTCATGCGGGAGGAGGGCTATGGCGAGGGTTATCGCTACGATCACGACGAGCCGGACGCTTTCTCAGGCCAGGCGTATCTGCCGGAGAGCCTCAGAGGGAAGACGTTCTACCATCCCGCGGAGCGCGGCTTCGAGCGCGAGATCGGCAAGCGTCTCGAATGGTGGGCGAAGCTGCGCCGCGAACGCGGCCAAGGCTAAGCCTGATCAAACGGTGTAGACCGCTCCGACATCGACGCCGCCGCCGTTGTGGATCGTGACGATCTGCTGCTTGCCGTCCTTGTTGAAGATGAGCTGCACATCCTGCGCGCCGGCGAGCGTGTTGAGGTTGAGCGCGCCGGTGCCGCTGTTTTCCTGAATGAGCGCCGCGCCCGACACCGGCGTCAGCGTGACATCGCTGTAGAGAAGATTGTTCAGCGTCACGGTGTTGATCTGGTGCGCAGGGTCAGTGTCCTTGGCCGGAAGCTGGCCGATGAGGACCGAGTTGGTGCCGCCGCCCGCCGTGTAGTTGACGTTTCCACCGGCCTGCAACTGCACCTGATTATTGCCGGTTCCCAGCGTCACGGATGCGAAACTCGCGGCGGCGATCACGTTCTTGCCGCTGCCTACCGTCACCGAACCGCCTGCCGCGAGGAAGACATCGTTGGCGCCATTGCCGGTGGTGACCTCGGCGCTGCCTTCGGCGGTGATCTTGTTCGCGCCGTCGCCGACCGAAACCGAGCCGCCGTCGCGCAGGATGATCGTGTTCTTGCCATTACCGGCAATGGCGTTGCCCTTGACGTCGGCGATGATGGTATTGTTGCCGTCGCCGACGATAGCGATGGGCAGGTTCTTCGGATCGCTCGCAGCGCCGGACACGCTGAACAGCGTGATCGTGTTGTTGCCCGTGCCGGCATAGGCAAAGTGCGAGGCGAAGATCGTGTCGTTGCCGCCGCCGCTGACCACGTTGTTCCCGACAAGGAAATCGCTGCCCGTGCCGCCGAACACGGTGGAATTGCCCTCGGCGACCACGAAACTGTCACCGGAGCCTGTGTGGATTTCAGAGTCGTTCGTGCCGGCGAGATAGACGACGTTCGAACCGTTACCGGTGTTGATCTTGACGGCGGTCGTGCGCGTGTCCCCCTCGAGCGGATCGCGGGTATCGATCGCGACAACCGAATTCTGGTTGCCTGTCTTGACGTTGACCGAGACGCCCTGGTTCGACGATGTCGAGCGGCCGCTTGCAAGTGTCGTCACGAGCTTCACGAGATTGTTCGGAACGAGGCCTTTTTGAATGGCAACGTCGATCGTGGAGGCTTTGAGACCTGATTCCGCGACGTCGAGCTTGGTGTTGCCGAATGTTGCGTATTTGGTCGCCAGCTTACGGTCGTAAGGATCGGAGGCGCTGGTCGGCCGCTGCCCGTTCTGAAGGCTGAGCGCCTGCGCGAAGGCGGCGTTCTTCGCCTTGTAGCGTTTCGCCAGCGTCGTGAAGATATCGGACGTGCCGGAGCCGCTGTTGTTGTCGCCGAAATTGAAAAAATCATCCGAGGAGTTGCCGTACTGCGCGGCATCCGCGTTCGCCTGCGTAAGAAAATCGGCGACGCTCGAGATCTTCGCCCCCAGAAGCGACGAGCCCTGCGCCGTGTTCTGAGCGCCGTTGGCTTGAATGCCGCTCAATCGCACGCGCTGGGAGGCGGTGGTGTAGGCCGCCTTGACGCTGTCCTGCGCCGTGCCGGCGAGGTCGAGACCGCGCGAGGATTCAAACGTGGAATTGGCCGATGTGAGACCGACGAGCTTGGCGGAAAAATTGCTGATTTCCTGCGCCTGCGTGGTCAGTGAAATCTGCGTGGGTGGCGGATCATTGCCTGCCGCCGCAGCAACGTCGTTCAAAGCCTTCTGGCTCGAGCTGTAAGTCGTCGGTGCAAGCACCGTGTAGCTTGTGCCCAGCCTTGAAATGGTCGTCATGCCAAACTCCGAAACATCGTGACGTGACGTTACGGCAGGCGAATGAAAATACGTTTAAGCCCATCGGTAAAAGGGAAGCGTCCGCGTCAAGCAAGCGCTTCGGGATCGGCACCGCGCATCCGGGCGATGAGAGCGCGCAGATTGACGGTGCTCGCATCGGATGTCCGGTCGACCTCCGCGATGCCCGAGGCGGTCTTCGGCAGGTTTTCCTTGTTTTGAAACAGGAACTTCATCCGCATCGGCGTCGGTATCGCCTCGCCGAACGCGATGGCTTCACGGTTGCCGATGGAGGACAGGAAGCTGATCGTGCTCGCGGAGGAATCGGCGATTGCGGAGCGGATGATCTCCTGGTCGTGCTCATTGGCGAGCCGCATCGCGAACAGCGTCGAACACTGCGAGAGAATCGTCGGATCGAGTTCTCCGGGCCGCTGCGTCACCATGCCGAGATAGGCGCCGTATTTCCGTCCCTCCTTGGCGATTCGGGCGATGGCGAGGCGCGTCGGGACGAAGCCCAGCTTCGGGTCCTGCGGGACATAGCGGTGCGCTTCTTCGCAGAGGAGAAGAATCTCGTAGGCACCGTGGCTCATCATCGCGAGGTCGAACGCCATGCGCGCCAGAACCGACGCGACCGAATTCACCACCTCCGATGGAAGGCCTGCCAACTGGAAAACGGTGATGGGCCGGTCGGTGCGCGGGATGCGGAAAATCGTGCTCACGACACGGTCGAGATTGTCCTCGATCGTCGATTTCGTGAACATGAACTTGAAGCGCGGATCGTGGCAGAGCGAGTCGAGTCTGTTCTTCAGCATCCGCAGGTCGGTGCGATCATGGCCGGGATCGAGCTTGCCAAGGGTGTCATCGATCAGTTTCAACAGGTCGGACATGCGGTAGGGGACAGGCATGTCGGCCGTCATGCCGCCATTGTCGAAGGCGAGAGGCCGCTTGATGAGCGTGCTCGACACGCCGCCGCCTGAATTGTAACGCGCTTTTGCAAGCGCGATCATGTCGCGCAGGATGTCCGTCTCGCCGTCGCTCGGCTTGCGGCCGCGGAACACGACCTCGACGAACTCCTCGAGCTTGAACATCCAGAACGGCAGTTCGAGCGTGCTTGCGTCGATCGTCACCGAGATGTCCGGGAAGGCGCTCGTATATTCGTTGTGGGGATCGAGGATGAGCACGCGAAGATTCGGCTTCACCGAGATCGCGCTGCGCAGCAGGATCGAGACCGCGCTCGATTTGCCGACGCCCGTCGTGCCGACGACCGCGAAATGGCGCGACAGCATGTCGTTGATGTTCACGGCGGCCGGGATCGAGGGATCCTGCGAGAGTTTGCCGATTTCCACCGGTACGCCATGACCGACGCGGTAGACGGCCTGCAGGTCGCTCGCGCGGATGCGATGGGCGATCGCGCCGAGATGCGGATAGGACGTGATGCCGCGGCGGAAGGCTGGCCCGGTCGGCGTATCGCTGATTTCACCGACGAGTTCGACCTTGACGTAGATGATGTTGGCGACCGTGTCGCTCCACAGGTCGCTGCTCGTGTTCATCTCGTAGACGATGCCGACGATGCGCGTCTCACCGATGTTGATCGAGATGAGGCGGCCGATCGACCAAAAATCAGCCGTGGTGCCAGAAAGATTGGTGGCGGACGTGGAGATGACCCCCCGCGAGCCAGTGCAGGATATGAGACGCCCGATGAGGCGCTCTGATGGCTGGTGGTGGTCGCGCCTGTCGAGAGACGCGCTATCCTTGAGCTCCTGCTTGTCTACAAGCACGTTCATCAGGACCTCTTGTAAAGAGCAGAAATGCCGATATCGAAGAAGTTGAGTAGCAAACCGCCCTTAACGCTTTACTAGACTTTCGTTGCAGCCCGGTGTCGGCACGCGTCCTGCAGCCCTCATCGCGTAATGCGGTTAACGGTCGTTGAAGGCATTGCGGCGCATTCGATCTTTTCCGGGGGAGGCGAGCCTTGCCGATCACGTCAGTGCTTTGGGTTTTCCTGTTCGGCGGCGTCGGATCGGTTTTGAGATATGCCGCGACGCTGATGGGCGTGCGCTTCATCGGCCCGGAATTTCCATGGGGCACGCTTGCCGTGAACATCATTGGCAGCATCCTGATCGGAGCCTTCGCGCGCGCTTTTCCGCTGCCTGGCGATGGCGGCGGCGATCTTCGCCTGATGTTCATGACCGGATTGTGCGGCGGATTCACCACGTTTTCCGCCTTCACGCTCGACGCCGCCAATCTCTGGCTTCGTGGAGACGCCCTTCAGGCGATGCTCTATGTCGCTGGATCGCTGGTCTTTTCGCTGCTCGGGGTTGCAATCGGCATCCTGATCGGCAATGCGTTGAGCGCATGAGCGCGGTAACCACCAGAACGATCAAGCCCGACGAAGACGGGATGCGCGTGGACCGCTGGTTCAAGGAGCGGTTTCCCGAGTTGCCGTTCGGCGCGCTCCAGCGCATGATCCGCTCCGGGCAGATCCGCGTCTCGGGCGGACGGATCAAGACGAGCACGCGCCTCGAGGCCGGCCAGATCGTACGCATCCCGCCCATGGACGCCGAGCCGGGCAGGGCGGTCGAACCGGCTGGCATTCGCGTCAAGGGCGAGGGAGCCGGCAAGGCTGGCGCGAGCAATTCGGCGCGGCGGGAACCGACCAAGGCCGCCTTCGCACACAAGGCCGATCATGTGGCCGGGCGTGGAGCCCGGGCGGATGGAGAGATAGCCAAACCGCTGGGGCTGGCGGCGCGCAGGCAGATGCAGTCCGATCTCGACTTTTTGAAATCGATCATCCTCTACGAAGACAAGGAGATGATGGTCCTCAACAAGCCGATGGGACTTGCCGTGCAGGGTGGCCCGGGTACCACCCGTCATGTCGACGGTCTGCTGGAGGCGATGCGCGACGAGGACGGCCAGAAGCCGAGGCTTGTGCACCGGCTCGACAAGGACACAGCCGGCTGCCTCATCATCGCCAAGACGCGTCTCGCCGCCGCCGCGCTCGCCAAGACATTTCGGTCGCGCTCCGCGCGCAAGATCTACTGGGCGCTGGTCGCCGGCGTACCGCGCGTGCGGCAGGGACGCGTCTCCACCTATCTCGCAAAGGGTGAGGGGCGGGACGGCGTCGAGAAGATGAAGATCGCCAAGCATGGTGACGAAGGCGCGGACCATGCGCTGACCTATTACGCCGTGGTGGACCAGGCTGCGCAGAAGCTCGCCTGGCTCTCGTTGAAGCCGGTGACCGGGCGGACCCACCAATTGCGCGCGCATGCCGCGCATATCGGTCACCCCATCGTCGGTGATCCCAAGTATTTCGACATCGAAAACTGGGAACTGCCGGGCGGTATCCAGAAGAAGCTTCATCTTCTGGCGAGGCGGATCGTGATCCCGCATCCCAAGACCGGGAAGCCGGTCGATGTCTCCGCGCCGCTGCCGCCGCATATGCAGCAGAGCTGGAATTTGCTGGGCCTCGACGCCAGCCAATACGACCCGATCGTCGACGCGCCGGAAGAGTGATTTCGGTCATTCGCCGGACCGGCAGCCCTTGCGCGGGCTGCTTATTTGTGCTTGTTTTGTTCTCATCAAGCCACAGGAGATCGTCATGCATGCCAGGATCGTCTTTTTCATACTCGCGGCAAGCTTCATCATGCTGGCCGCAGC
>JAIELD010000031.1 GCA_019753285.1 Beijerinckiaceae bacterium
ATCGAAGAAGGCGAGTGCGAGATCGCCCGTGCCATCCCCGACGATCACCTTGTGCGGAGCATGGCGGCTGCGCGGCGCGTTATACTGCTCGACGACGACCTTGAGCGTGACGATCTGGTCGAACGGCGCATCGCGCACGCTGGGCGAGAGCCGACGGTCGACCTGATCGACCGGAACATGAAACAGAAGGTCGACGATGCGGGCCGGTTGTCCGTGCGGCGCCCGCAGGAGACGGTCATAGAGCGTCGCAAGCTTCGGTCCGACGCCGGGCAGCCGGGCGAGCGGCGTGAACAAGGGATCGAGGAGGGAGGGGCGCAAGCGTGGGATCACAGGAACGGGCGACTGCGGTGAGATCGCCGCTGACAATCTGGGTTTATCTCTCTATATCGCTCAACACGGCGCAACGCACGTGGCTTTGCGCGACGAGATCACGGGACCAATCATGTCTGGCCAGACGGTGAGCAGCGCCGAATTCGATGAACGCCGGCGCAAGATTCTCTTTCGCGCCTGGCATCGCGGCATGCGCGAGATGGACCTCATCATGGGACGCTTTGCGGAAGAACGCCTGGCAGCGATGAGCGACGATGAGCTCGACACGTTCGAGTTGCTGATCGAAGTGCCGGACCGCGACCTTCTCGCCTGGATCACCGGGCGCGAGGAGACGCCATCCAATTACGATACGCTGGTGTTTCAGGCCCTGAAGGCGTTCCACACGCACACCAAGCCGATCCATGTATAGGCAGCTGAACGTCGTCCGTCCGCCGATACAGCGCACCGGCGCGCCCTGGGAACCACGCTGCGCATGTTGAAAGGCTTCTCGAGGCTTCTGGAAGCGGAAGCCGCCATCACCATAGGCGAAGTGGCCGACGGGGCGGAAGCGCTCGTGATCGCGGAGGCCGCACGCCTGCGCTACAAGGGCAATGTCGATGCGCCGGCGCTGCTGGTCTACATCGCGCGCGATCAGCAGCGCGCCACGATGATCGAAAGCGGACTTGCGTTTTTCGCACCGGAAATCGAGACGCTGACATTCCCAGCCTGGGACTGCCAGCCCTATGACAGAGCCTCTCCAAACAGCTCCGTCATTGCGCGGCGCGTAGCGACCCTGTCGCGATTGTCGCGCTCGCGCGGCGGCGAACGCCCGCGCGTTTTGCTGACCACGGTGAATGCCTTCCTGCAACGCGTCGCCCCGATCAAATGGATCAGGCAGGAAAGCCTGGTCGCCGCGCCCGGCAATGCGATGGACATGGCGCAGATCATTCAGTTCCTCGAGACGAATGGTTATCTGCGCTCCGGCACGGTCATCGAGACCGGGGAGTACGCCGTGCGCGGTGGCATCCTCGACATGTTTCCGCCCGGCCTGCCGACGCCGGTGCGGCTCGATTTCTTCGGCGACACGATCGAAAGCATCAAGGCCTTCGACCCCGAGACACAGCGCTCCAGTCAGCCGCTGAAATCGCTGGAGTTGATGCCGATGGGCGAAATGGCCCTGACGACAGAGACGATACGGCGTTTTCGCACCGCTTATGTCTCAGAATTCGGCGCGCCAAGCAGGGATGATGCGCTTTATGAATCGGTGAGCGAGGGCCGCCGCTTTCCGGGCATGGAGCACTGGATGCCCATGTTCCACGAAAAGCTCGACACGCTATTGGATTATGTGCCCGGCGCGAGCCTGATGCTGGACCCGCAGGCGGACGAGGCGGTGAGCGCCCGGCTGGCGCTGATCCACGACTACTACGATGCGCGGCGATCCGCGCTCGAGGCCGGCAATACGGCGGGCTCGCTCGGCGGCGGCGTGCCCTACAAGCCATTGAAGCCGGAGGCGATGTACGCCAGCGAGGCCGACTGGAGGGCGCTGACCAGCGCCGGAACGGTGCGGCTGTCGCCGTTCACCATCGAACAGAGCGAAAAATACAGCATTCCGCTCAATCTAGGTGCGAAGGCCGGCCACAATTTCGCGGCGGAGCGGGCAGATGAGCGCACCAACGTGTTCGATGCCGCGATCGCCCATATCAAGTCGCTGCAGGAGGATGGGCGGCGCGTCATCGTCGCGAGCTGGAGCGAAGGCGCGCGCGACCGACTGCTCGGCGTATTCCGCGATCACGACTTCAAGGCTGTCAAAAGCGTCAAATCCTTCACGGAGGCTGGCAAACTCCCTGCGACCGAAACGGCATTCGCCCTTCTAGCTCTCGAAAACGGTTTCTTGGCGCCCGATCTCGCGGTCATCGGCGAGCAGGACATTCTCGGCGAGCGGCTTTCGCGGCAGCGCCGCCCCTCGAAGCGGGCGAAAGACTTCATCGCCGAAGCCGGCAGCCTCACGGCCAACGATCTCGTTGTGCATGTGGCGCACGGCATCGGGCGTTTCGTGGGGCTGAAGACGATCGAGGCGGCCGGCGCGCCGCAGGATTGTCTCGAAATCCACTATGCCGGCAACACCAAGCTGTTCCTGCCTGTCGAGAACATCGAGCTCCTGACGCGCTACGGCTCGGAAGAGTCCGACGCCGTGCTCGACAAGATCGGCGGCGTCGGCTGGCAGACGCGCAAGGCGAAGCTCAAGAAGCGTATCCGCGACATGGCGCGTCAGCTCATCAAGATCGCGGCGGCCCGCCAGTTGCGGCAGGCGCCGCGGCTCGACGTGCCGGACAATGTCTATGACGAATTCGCAGCCCGCTTCCCGTATGACGAGACCGAAGACCAGCAGGCGGCGATCGACGCGGTGCTCACCGATCTCACCTCCGGCCGTCCGATGGACCGGCTCGTGTGCGGCGATGTCGGCTTCGGCAAGACCGAGGTCGCCATGCGCGCCGCCTTCGTTGCGGCCATGTCCGGCAAGCAGGTGGCGGTCGTCGTTCCGACGACCTTGCTAGCCCGCCAGCATTACAAGAGCTTCGCGGAACGGTTTCGCGGCTTCCCGCTGCGCGTGGTGCAGCTTTCACGCATGGTATCGTCGGCCGACATAAAGGCTGCCAAGGACGGTCTTGCGGAAGGCACCGTCGATATCGTGGTCGGCACGCATGCCGTGCTCGGCAAGACCATCCAGTTCAAGGAATTGGGGCTTGTCATCGTCGATGAGGAGCAGCATTTCGGCGTCACGCACAAGGAGCGGCTGAAAGAGCTGCGCGCGGACGTGCATGTGCTGACGCTCTCGGCAACGCCGATCCCGCGCACGCTGCAATTGGCACTGACTGGCGTGCGCGAGCTCTCGCTGATCACCACCCCGCCGGTCGATCGCCTCGCGGTGCGCACCTTCATCACGCCGTTCGATCCGCTCGTCATCCGCGAGGCGCTGCTGCGCGAGCGCTATCGCGGCGGGCAATCCTTCTATGTCTGCCCCCGCATCGACGACATCGGCGAGGTGAAGCGTTTCCTCGAAAGCAACGTGCCGGAGGTCAAGGTCGGCATCGGTCATGGCCAGATGGCTGCGAGCGACCTCGAAGACGTCATGGGCGATTTCTACGACGGCAAATACGACGTGCTGCTCTCGACGACCATCGTCGAATCGGGCCTCGACATCCCGCGCGCCAACACGCTGGTTGTGCACCGCGCCGATATGTTCGGGCTCTCGCAGCTTTACCAGTTGCGGGGCAGGGTTGGCCGGGCGAAGACGCGCGCCTATTCGCTCTTCACTCTGCCGGCGAAAAAGCCGGTGACTGCGACGGCTGAGCGGCGGCTGAAGGTGCTGCAGTCGCTCGACACGCTCGGCGCAGGCTTCCAGCTCGCCAGCCACGATCTCGACATCCGCGGCGCAGGCAATCTGCTCGGCGACGAGCAGTCCGGCCACATCAAGGAGGTCGGGTTCGAGCTCTACCAGCAGATGCTGCAGGAAGCCGTCGCGGCGCTGAAGGCAGGCGTCGAGACCGAGGCGGAGGAGCAATGGTCTCCGACCATCGCGATCGGCGCTCCGGTGCTCATTCCAGAAAGCTACGTCGAGGACCTCGATTTGCGCATGACGCTCTATCGGCGGCTCGCGACGCTCGACAATGACGGCGACATCGAAAGTTTCGCCGCCGAGATGGTCGATCGCTTCGGACCGCTGCCGAGCGAGTGCGAACAATTGTTCAAGGTGGTCGGCATCAAGGCGCTCTGCCGCCGCGCCAACATCGAAAAGGTGGAGGCCGGGCCAAAGGGCATCATCGTTTCATTCAAGGACAACGCCTTCGCCAATCCGAACGGCCTTGTCCGTTACGTGCAGGATCATGGCAGCTACGCCAAGGTGCGGCCGGACATGCGCGTCGTCTTCCAGGGCGATTACGAAACGGTGAGAAAGCGTCTCGACAATACGCGGCGCATCCTTTGGGATCTGGTGAAGGTCGCCGAAAAGCGCGCCTGAGCCTGGCTTGGCCGTGCCTGCGCAACGGCCTAGATTGCTGCGGAGGTCGAAACGATGATCACCCTTCCATTGCCGCGCCGTCTTGTCGTCGGCCTTGCCCTTGCAGTGCTTCTCGCATGCGGGCCATCGCAGGCGGCTTCGCTCCCGGCGGTGGAAGCCGACCACGGCATGGTTGTCTCCTCGCAGCGCGAGGCGTCCGCTGCCGGCGTCGCCATCCTGCAAGCCGGCGGCAACGCGATCGACGCGGCGGTGGCGGTCGGCTACGCGCTCGCGGTCGTCAACCCGTGCTGCGGCAATATCGGCGGCGGTGGCTTCATGACGATCCGCCTTGCCGACGGCGCCAGCACCTTCATCGATTTTCGCGAAACCGCGCCTGCCGCCGCCACGCGAACCATGTATCTCGACAGGAGCGGAAACCCGGTCAAGGATTTGAGCCTTGCAGGATACCTCGCCGCGGGGGTGCCGGGAACGGTGATGGGCCTAGACTACGCCCTCGCCAAATATGGCTCGATGCCGCGACAAACTGTGATGGCGGCGGCGATCGGGCTTGCCGAACGAGGCTTCATGCTCGGCCGCGCCGATACCGACGTGCTCGATTACAGCGCGGACTATCTTCGCAAGGATGCCGAGGCAGCCAGGCTGTTCTTGCGCCCGGATCAATCGACGCTGAAGCCGGGCGACGTGCACGTCCAGGGCGACCTTGCGCGGACGCTGCGCCTGATCGCCGATGCGGGACCGGACGCATTCTATCGCGGGCCGATAGCCCGAGCCGTCGAGGCGGCGAGCGCTGGGGCCGGAGGCGCGCTCACCGCGGCCGATTTCGCTGCCTACACCGTCCGCGAGGACGTGCCGGTGACCTGCAGCTATCGCGGCTATGAGATCATTTCCGCAGCGCCGCCGAGCTCCGGCGGAACGGCGCTCTGCGAGATTCTCAACATTCTCGAAGGCTATGATCTGAAGCGCATGGGCTTCCATTCCGCTGAGGCCGTGCATGTGATGGTGGAGGCGATGCGGCGTGCTTATCCCGATCGCAACACCTATCTCGGCGATCCCGCCTTTACCTCCAACCCTCTCGGCCAGCTTTTGTCGAAGGAGTACGCGGCGCGATTGCGCTCGGCGATCGCGCTCGATCGCGCCACGCAGTCCAAGGACGTGAGGGGTGGGCTCGCGGCAATAGAGAAGCCTGAAACGACGCATTATTCGGTCGTCGATGCCAGGGGTAACGCGGTATCGGTCACCTACACGATCAACGGCGCTTTCGGGGCAGGGGTGATCGCGCCCGGCACGGGGTTCCTGCTCAACAACGAGATGGACGATTTCACGGTGAAGCCCGGCGTGCCCAATCTCTATGGCCTCGTCCAGGGCGAGACCAACGCCATCGCGCCTGGAAAGCGGCCTTTGTCGTCGATGGCGCCGACGATCGTGACGAAGGACGGTAAACTTTTTCTCGTGCTCGGCAGTCCCGGCGGCTCGCGCATCATCACCATCGTGTTGCAGACCATCATCAACGTGATCGATTACGGGATGCCTCCGCAGGAAGCGGTTGATGCGCCGCGCATTCATCATCAGTGGCTGCCGGACGTCGTCTACTATGAGCCCTTCGCGCTCTCGCCGGATACGATCCGGCTGTTGACCGCGATGGGCCATAAGCTTGTCGTGCAGAAACCGTGGGGCGCGGCGGAGATGATCGCTGTCGGCCGCACGCCCACGACGCAGGACGCCATTTCGAGCGCGGCCAACGATACGGCGCTATCCGGTGCCATGCTGCCCGGCAAGCTTTACGGCGCGAATGACAGCCGTCGGCCTGCCGGCGCGGCAATCGGACACTGACGCTCAGACGACGTCGATCAGCTCCGCCGCGAACGAGGCGCGCTCCTGGATGAAGGCGAACCGCGATTCCGGCTTGTTGCCCATGAGGCGCTCGACCGAGTCTGCCGTGTCATCGCGGTCTTCATGCAGCACGCGCACCTTGAGCAGGGTGCGCTTGCCCGGGTCCATCGTCGTTTCCTTCAATTGCGCTGGCATCATCTCGCCAAGACCCTTGAAGCGGCCGATCTCGACCTTGGCGTTCGCCTTGAACGCCGTCTTCAGCAACTGCTCCTTGTCGGCGTCATCGACCGCATAGACCGTCTTGCCGCCATGGCTCAGCCGGTAGAGCGGCGGCACGGCGAGATAGAGGTGCCCGTTGTCGATCAGCCTCGGCGTCTGACGATAGAAGAAGGTGATGAGCAGAGAGGCGATGTGCGCGCCATCGACATCGGCATCGGTCATGATGATGACCTTCTCGTAGCGCAGATCGTCGTCGCGATAGTGTGAGCCCATGCCGCAGCCGAGCGCCTGAATGAGATCGGATAGCTGCTGGTTGGCGGCAAGTTTGTCGCGTCCCGCATTGGCGACGTTGAGGATCTTGCCGCGCAGCGGCAGCACGGCCTGCGACTGCCGGTTTCGCGCCTGCTTGGCGGAGCCGCCGGCCGAATCACCCTCGACGATGAAGAGCTCGGAGCCTTGCGCCTGCGTGTTGCTGCAGTCGGCGAGCTTGCCGGGCAGGCGAAGCTTCCGCGTCGGAGATTTGCGGGCGAGGTCCTTTTCCGCCCGGCGACGCAACCGCTCGTCTGCGCGCTCGATCGTGAAGTCGAGCAGGCGGTTCGCCATCACGGGCGAGGCGGCAAGCCAATGGTCGAAGGCGTCCCGCACCGCCGCCTCCACGATGCGGGAGGCTTCGAGCGTCGACAGCTTGTCCTTCGTCTGCCCCACGAATTCGGGCTCGCGGATGAAAACCGAGAGCATCGCGCCGCACGAGACCATCACGTCGTCGGTCGTGAGCGCGCTGGCGCGCTTTACCTGATTGACGCGCTCCGCATGGTCCTTGAGGCCGCGCAGCAAGGCAATGCGCAGCCCGCTCTCATGTGTGCCGCCTTCGGTGGTCGGGATGGTGTTGCAGTAGGACGAGACGAAACCGTCATCATTGCCGAACCATGCGACAGCCCATTCCAGCGAGCCGTGTCCGCCAGGCTTCGTTATTTTGCCGGCAAATATCTGCTCGGCGACCAGTTCCTTGCCTTCGATCTCGCGGGCAAGATAATCGCGCAGGCCGCCCGGAAATCGGAACGTCGCGGAAGCCGGCACCTCGGGCGTCGCTGCGAGCAGCGCATCAGCGCATTTCCATCGCACCTCCACACCGCCGAAAAGATAAGCCTTCGAGCGCGACATCTTGAACAGCCGGCGCGGATCGAAATGCGTCGCGGCCCCGAAGATCTGATGATCCGGCTTGAAGCGGACGCGCGTGCCGCGGCGGTTGAGCACCTTGCCGAGATTTTGAAGCGAGCCCTGCGGGACGCCGCGCGAAAAGCTTTGACGATAGAGCTGCTGGCCGCGCGCCACCTCCACCTCGAGCAGTTCCGAAAGCGCGTTGACGACGGAGATGCCGACGCCGTGCAGGCCGCCCGACGTTTCGTAGACCTTGGAATCGAACTTACCGCCGGCATGGAGCGTGCACAGAATGACTTCGAGCGCCGATTTGCCGGGAAATTTGGGGTGCGGATCGACGGGAATGCCGCGCCCATTGTCGGTGACGGTGAGAAATCCGTCTTCGCCGTATTCGACCTCGATGAAGGTCGCATGTCCGGCAACCGCCTCATCCATCGAATTGTCGATCACCTCGGCGAAAAGATGGTGCAGCGCCTTTTCGTCCGTACCGCCGATATACATGCCGGGACGGCGTCGCACCGGCTCCAGCCCTTCCAGAACCTCGATGTCGGCGGCGGTATAATTGCCTTCTGACGGCGTAGCGGCAGGACGCGCCGGAGCCGGCACCACGATCGGCTCTGGCGTGGCGGGGCGTTCGGGTTTGGCGAATGCCTCAGGCTTGGTGACGATAACCGGCTTCGGGCGTGCCGGCTCGAGGCTCGCTGGTTCCGCCTTTATCGGTGCGTTGGCCGGTTTCGCGGCTGCCGACGGGACAAGGCTGCGCGCGGCCTCCTCGAGCTTGCCGAACAAATCCGCGTCGAAATTCTGTTTGGCCAACCGATTATCTCGTCTCGATAACAAAGAAGCAGGGCGCGAATCACCTGACTGCACCGCCCGGCGACACCATATCAAAAATGACGTGCGGCAGCCCAATTTCCACAGCTGCACAGGGCGACTGCACCGCCATGGTCAAATCTTATGCACAAGCGCGCGTGCCGGGCGGAACCTTGCAGCCGACTTGCGCGTAACGTGCTCTGATCACCGACCATCGTTCAAAAATCGCGATCTCGCCCGCTTTCGTTCATCGAACAGTCAAGGTTGCCTGGGCATGGTCGCTCACACGGAATTAATGGTTTTGCCGCATAAGGATCGCCGGGGGATATCATGAAAAAGCAGAACTACGACAAGGCCCGCGTCCACAACCTCATGCAGGCTGAAATGGCCGCTCGAACCGCCTTCGGCCACGGTTATGAGCCGGCTGAGATCGGGCCCGGAAAAAAGCGCGTCGCGCCTTCAAGAATGCCTGCGGTTCTGTCTCGGCTTCTCGCCATGCGCCCGTTGCGTTCTGCCTTCACGAACCTTTAGGCGATAGCTTTAAGCGAGCCGCAAAAAGGGGCGGCTTCAGTTCAAACCGTCCATCGGTTTTTGAACCGCAATCAGGCCTGCCGGAACGAGTGCGAGCGCCAGGCCGATCAGCGCCGTTGAGAGAGCCGAGCGTATTTCGGCTTCGCCGGGCAGCGCTGTGATGGCGAGGCCTGTGGTCTTCGACAATGCCGCCGCCAGTCCGCTGGACAAGCCGGCAGCCATCGCCAGGCCAAGCACCGTTCCCATCACGATGATGATCGCGACGTAACTCCATACACAGAGCACGACATAGCCACGCGGCGCGCCAAGCACGCGCAGGACGGCGAATTGGCGGCGGCTGAGAGAGACGATTGCGAACGCTCCGCCTGCGAGGGCCAACAAGACGAGAAGCTGCGTCGCCATAACGATCGAGGACAGCAGGGCCTGAACGTTGCCCATCAGCCCGTAGATCTGCACCAGCACTTCAGCCGGAAAGAACGACATGCGGTCCTGTCCGCGAAACTGCGCCCGCAACCGGTAGGCTGCGACCACGCTGTCCGGCTTCACCACCACCACCGGCACGCCTGAAATATATCGCGGATCGAAGGGCAGGCCGATGCGCTCGTCGCCGGGCGGGTGGCCGTTCGGCAGGCTGTGTGTCTTCCAGACCTGCTCGACCGGAACCGCGATAGCGCGGTCCCATGGCGTGCCGGTCGGTTTCATGCGGCCGACGACCGTGATTTCAAGATCGTGAATGTCACCATCCTCATCCTCTGCGGCCGCCGCATGATGTTCGAGCCCATGCTCTGGCTTGAACCGATCTCCGATCTTGAGCGGTGAGGCCGCGCCGACCACCGCCTCCGCTTCGGTCCTGAACGTCGAGCCCTCGGCGAGCCCGCCCGACAGGTAGTCGACGAAGGAGGCAAGCGTGCCAATGATCGGCGCGCCCTGATGATTGTCGCCAAAAGCGATCGGCGCCGCAAAGGCGACATGCGGCGCGGCAAGGGCATCGCCCAGCACCTTGGCGTCGAGGAGCGGGACCGTGCCTGGCCGAAGATAGATCGCGGTGAGCACGACATCCGTCTGGCTGCCGGGCGCAGCGACTAGAATGTCGAACTTGTCGGCGGCCCGTGCGCTCGCCTGGCGGAAGCCGCGCTCCTGCGCCCCCAGGATAGCGCCGAGAGCGATGGCGAAGGCGACGATTCCACTGAACAACAGGAACAGAAGCCAGTGCCTCCTCATCGTGGCGCGGATGACCGGAATGGGGTTCATAAGACAGCGGCAACGTCATGCTGTTTCAGCCGTCCGTGCTCCAGCGCGAGCCTCGCGCCGCAGCGCTCGATCAGCCGCTCGTCATGCGAGACGGTGATGACCAGCTTGCCTGACCGGGCTGCGAGCTCGGTGAGCAGCGTCGAGACGTCGTTCGCTGCCTCGGCGTCGAGGCTCGCGGTCGGTTCGTCCGCCAGGATGATCGGCGGATCGAAGAGCAGCGCCCTGGCTATGGCGACGCGCTGCTGCTCGCCGCGCGAGAGCTGGCTGCTGAGCTTGCGGGCGATTGGAACGCGAAGCTCGTCCAGCAGGTTCAGCGCACGGGCCTTCAAGTCTGCGGAGGCTGAAAACAGCGCGAACCGCGCCGGCATCAGCACATTCTCGATCGGCGAAAGCTCGGCGATCAGGTGAAAATCCTGAAAGACGAAGCCGGCGTTTTCCCTGCGCCAGCGATCGCGGGCCGTCTGCGGCAATCGCATCAGCATTGTTTCGTCCCAGGCAACGTTGCCTTCCAGATCGTCGACGAGCCCGGCCAGTGCATAGAGAAGCGTCGATTTGCCTGATCCCGACGGCCCGGTGATCGCGAGCGAGTCTCCGCAGCCGGCTTCGAGACGAGGAATGTCGAGTGCCGTGAAGCGCGCGCCTGCTGCATCGACAAAGGTGATCCGCAGAGAGTCGGCCCGCAGTTGCAAATGAGCCCCCTCAAGCCGGACGGCGCGTCATGCCGCGCGATACTGCGCGTCCACGAGCCTCACGCGGCTGACGAATCCGGTCGCTTCGTCCGTCTCGGTCCCGATATCGAGAACGCCATCTGTGACGATGAGCGTGTTGAACGGAACGACAGCGAGGGCGTTGGCGACGCGCACCAGCATGAGATCGTCAGGCCAGGACGCGCTGCTGTCGCAGAATGGACAAAACGCCATCGGAATGCGGGTGAGGACGAAGAAGTCGATTTCGGCCTTCAGCGGCGGCGCCATGTAGCCTCTGACGGCGATCCGCTTGCCGGCGAGTTGCTTGGCCAGCTCGGAGAACTCGCCGCGCTCGGCCCAGAGATCACGGATCTTGACCTGCGTTTCGCCTGCCCAAGCGGGCGGAGACGATAGCGCCGCGCCCACCGCGCCGAGCAGCAACGCGCGCCTCGAAACGGGAATTCCGTCCCTGATAGCGACGCGGCTGATCGGCAGCATGGCGTTCAGACCTTTACTTCTTGCCTTCGAGGCGGGCCGATGCCTGAAGCGCATGGTTCATGACCTGATAGATATAGCTTTCCTCGACGCTGCCCTGGAAGAGATGCGCCCAGGGGCCAGCCGCAAAGATCGCGACGTCCTCGCCGGCATGCGTCTCGCTCGTGAGCGGAACCAGAGCCTGCTGGATGAAGTCGGGATCGGTCGTATCGACGGATTTGAGGTCGGCGCGAACACCATCCTTCAGCCCTCCTGGGCCATTGGCGTAGCCGAGCGTCGTATAGGGCTTGCCATCGAGCCCGAGCGCGAGCTTGCCCTTTTCCTTGACGAGCCCGAGGATCGGATTGTCGCGGTCCGGATAGCCATTCATGGTCAGCGCATGGCTGTGGTCGGCGGTGACGATGATCAGCGTCTCGTCGAGGTTCACCTTGGCAAGCGCCGCCTTGATCGCCTTGTCGAAGGCGACGGCGTCGGTGAGCGTGCGGTATGCGTTGTTGGCGTGCGAGCCATGGTCGATGCGCCCGCCTTCCACCATCAGAAAATAGCCGTTGGGGTTCGACGACATCGCATCGATGGCAAAAGTGGTCATGTCTGCCAGTTCAGGCTCGCCGCCCTTGTCCTTGGGCCGATCGAAGTCGAACTTCATGTTGTCCGGCTCGAACAGGCCGAGCACCTTGGTTTGGTTCTTGGGGTTGAGCGCCTTGAACTGATCGAGATTCCAGACATAAGCGCCGGAGTTCGAATAGCGCTTCAGCCAGTCGGCGGTAAGGTCCCGGCCATCTTTTCGCTTGCCCTTGCGGTCCGCATATTCGGGATCGGCCATCGTCGCGGGCAGAAAGTTGAAGCGTCCGCCGCCGAGCATCACGTCGAGGCCGTCTCCGTATTTCATCTCGACGAGCTGACGGGCGATGTCGATGCAGCCATTGCTGACAGCTTCCTCGGAAAGATCGGCATCCGACTCCCAGAGGCGGTTAGCGCTGTGGGAATAGAGGGCGGCGGGCGTCGCGTCCGTGATGCGGGCCGTCGAGACGGCACCAGCCGACATCCCGATCGATTTCGCCACCTCGGCGAGCGTCGTCACCTCCTTGCCCTTCGTTCCGCCGCAGTTGCGCCATTCAGCGGAACCGCGCACGCCCTCCATGTTGTTGCGCATCTTGACGCCGGTCAGCATCGCACCGGCGCTCGGCGCGGAGTCGGTAACCTGACTGTCATGGGCGTAGGTGCGGGACAACGCCGCATGTGGGAATTTTTCAAAGCTCAGCAGGTTGGAGACACCGTCTACGCCGCGCTGCTGGCCCTCGAAGATACGGGCGGCGGTCATCGTCGCGACGCCAAAGCCGTCGCCCACGAAGAGAATGACGTTTTTGGCGCGTTTGGTGTTGGGCTGCTGCTGTAGAATGCGGGCGAGGTTGGCCTCGCCATCCTTGAAATACGCATCATCCGTCTGGACGATCTTCGCCTCTTCGCCGAATGCCGGAGCGACCACGGCGCTGGTTGCCCAGAGCGCGAGTATCGCAAGGCCAAAACGCGACGATGTCTTGAGGCGGAATTGCATGAGGTTCTCCGAGTGTGCTGCGCCGGCCGACGGGCCACGCCTTTCGCCTCAGGCCATATGGACCAGGAACTACAGTTTCATGACAGGGGCGCCCCGACTATGCAGGCTTAAGCAGACCCGGACAAGATGTTCGCCTGGCTGCTGGTCCGGACGTCAGATCGATCTCCGTTTCCCTGTCTTGCGCGGGGCGGCTCTTACGCGACGCCGTTAACCAGTTTCGTATTCGATTTCTTCAACGAAAGCTGCGCCTCATCCGGGACAGGTCGAGGTCACAGGCCGCGGGCAGGGCCCGATATCGCGGTTCATGGCTCGCAGAGGCTTTCGAAGGCGGATAATGAAGACAGCAGACGACGCATTGCGAATGATCGCCTTCTCGAGCCGTTTCAAGGACGTGTCGCCGGCGCTGTCGCGGCTGGTTCTTGCCCTGCTTCTCGTCGTGGTCGCTCTCAGCGCCGCGTCGCATTTCGACGACGGTCCGCCGCCGCCCGTGCGGTTCCAGACGACCGACGCCGACCTTTATCGCGGCATCATTTCGGATATTGCGAAAGGCGAGGATTACTACACAGTCGCCGTGCGCGCGCATCGCATCGGAAATTATCCCCTGCGCCCGTTCGTGACCGTGCGCTCGCCCGTGCTGGCCGTCGTATCCGCGACGCTCGGTCCGATCCTGACCAAGCTGCTTCTCGCCGCGCTCGTCGTGCTCGTTTCGCTTGCCTGGTGGCGTAAATTGGCGGCGAGCGCCGTGCCGGAGCCGATTGCGACCGTGGCCGGCGTCTCGATCCTCGCCTCATCCTTGCTGCTCACCATGCCCTTCATGAGCGTTTTCCATGAAAGCTGGGCAGCGCTTCTGATCGCGCTTTCGCTTGCGATCCGCACGCCGAACCGCCTGATACCGGCAGTCGCGGTCGGCGTGCTGGCTGCGCTCGTCAGGGAGATCGCCGCGGTCTATCTCATCGTGATGCTCGCCTCGGCCGCATTTGAGCGCAACCGCCGCGAATTCCTTGCCGTTGCCGCAGGGATGGCGGTCGTCGTCGCATTTTACGCGGGGCATGCCTGGCTTCTCGAGCGTCATCTTACGGCGAACGAAGTCACGTCGCCGGGCTGGACTGGCCTTGGCGGCTGGTCGTTCTACCTTTTCGCCGTCAAGGAAACGAGCTGGCTCAACCTGTTGCCGCCGATGCTGGCTCACGGGCTTGTGCCTGTCGCCCTTTTCGGTTGGGCGTCCCTCAATCTGGATGTCGCACGCCGCGTTACGGCGCTGGTCCTCGCCTACGCGCTGCTCATCGCCTGCTTCGCGCGGTCGGTGAACTTCTACTGGTCATTGTTCAACACACCCTTCCTTCTCGCAGGGCTCGTCTTCGCCGGCGGCGCGCTGGCCGTGCTCGTCCAGACCGGCTGGCAGCGGCGCGATCAGGGGCGCGATACGAAAAAGGCGGCCTGAGGCCGCCTTTTCCATCGATCCGATGCTCTCGGTTCAGAGCGAGTAGTACATCGTGAACTCGACCGGATGCGGCGTCATTTCGAAGCGCATCACGTCCTGCATCTTGAGTTCGATGTATGCGTCGATCATGTCGTCGGTGAAGACACCGCCGGCTTTCAGGTAGGCGCGGTCCTTGTCGAGGGCGGCAAGCGCCTCGCGCAGCGATCCGCACACCGTCGGGATCTTCTTCAACTCCTTAGGCGGCAGATCGTAGAGATCCTTGTCCATCGGCTCGCCGGGGTGGATCTTGTTCTGGATGCCGTCAAGGCCAGCCATGAGCAGAGCTGAGAAGGCAAGGTATGGGTTCGCCATCGGATCGGGGAAGCGAACCTCGACGCGCTTTGCCTTCGGATTGTTCGACCACGGAATACGGCAGGAGGCCGAACGGTTGCGCGCCGAATAGGCGAGCAGAACCGGGGCTTCATAGCCGGGAACGAGGCGCTTGTAGGAGTTCGTCGACGGGTTCGTGAAGGCATTCAGCGACTTGGCGTGCTTGATGATGCCGCCGATGTAGTAGAGGCACGTCTCCGAGAGGCCAGCATACTTGTCGCCCGCGAAGGTCGGCTTGCCATCCTTCCAGATCGACTGGTGAACATGCATGCCCGAGCCATTGTCGCCATAGACCGGCTTCGGCATGAAGGTGGCCGTCTTGCCATAGCTCTGCGCGACGTTGTGGATGCAGTACTTGTAGATCTGCATCTGGTCGGCGATCGTGACCAGCGTGTTGAACTTGAGGCCAAGCTCGTGCTGGGCGGACGCCACTTCATGGTGGTGCTTCTCGACAGTCGCGCCCATCGCCGCCATCGCCGCCAGCATTTCACCGCGCATGTCCTGCGCCGTGTCCTGCGGGGCGACCGGGAAGTAGCCGCCCTTGATCGGCACGCGGTGGCCCATATTGCCACCTTCATAGTCCGTGAAGCCGTTCGTCGGCAGTTCGGCCGCATCGAGCTTGAAGCCGGTGTGATAGGGGTCTGCCGCGAACTTCACGTCGTCGAACACGAAAAACTCGGCTTCAGGCCCGAAGAACACGGTGTCGCCAACGCCGATCGACTTGGTGTACGCCTCGGCCTTCTTGGCGATGCTGCGCGGATCGCGCTCATAAGGCTGCCCGCTGATCGGATCGAGCACGTCGCAGTTGATGCTCATGGTGGCGGCTGCGAAGAAGGGGTCCATGCAGGCTGACTTCGGGTCCGGCATGAGCAGCATGTCGGATTCGTTGATCGCCTTCCAGCCGGCGATCGACGAGCCATCGAACATCTGGCCATCTTCGAAGAAGCCTTCGTCAACCATCGTGATGTCGAATGTCACGTGCTGCCACTTGCCCTTGGGGTCGGTGAAGCGCAGGTCGACGTATTTGACGTCGTTGTCCTTGATTGCCTTGAGAACGTCTTTGGCAGTTTTCATGATCGGCGTCGTCCTTTCTTAAACAAACGCATAGTGAACTTGAAATCGAGCGATCTGCTCGATCAGATGGCGTCAGCCCCGGTTTCTCCGGTGCGGATTCGAATGACCTGTTCGATGGAGGAAACAAAAATCTTGCCGTCGCCGATACGGCCCGTCTGGGCGGCGGTCTTCACCGCCTCGATCGCGCGCGGGAGCACATCGTCAGTGACGATGACCTCGATTTTCACCTTGGGTAGAAAGTCGACGACATACTCGGCTCCGCGGTAAAGTTCGGTGCGGCCCTTCTGGCGTCCGAAGCCCTTGACCTCGATCACCGTGATGCCTTGAACGCCCACTTCCTGAAGAGCCTCTTTGACCTCGTCGAGCTTGAACGGTTTGATGATGGCTTCGATTTTTTTCATAACCCGACACAGACTCCCGGACAGGACTATCGCAGGCCGAAAACGGCACGCCGAGCATTGAAAGGACGCTGGCGGACGTTAGCGGCGCTACGGTGACCCGCCCGGTAATGCAAGGCTCAAGCCGAACTCGGTATGGTTTTGCGATTTTTTTTGAAGTTTCGCGTCAGAAAAATCAGTTTTGCGCTCGGCAAATCCAGATTTTGCGCCTTGCACAGCCCCATAAAGCCATTTTGGTCATTTCAGTCTATCTTTATGCCAAGCTGCGCAGCACGCGTTGGCGGCAAGACAGGCCCAGCATAGATGACGAAAAAATAATCATATAGGCTAAATAGAAGGCATAATCTTGAAGCTATGCGCGTTTCGGCGGCATTACGCCATCACATCGAACCACGTCGCGACGCCACCTTCGAAATGTTCGAGGATCGATGACCGGATCGCCCATCGTCCCGGATTGTCGGCGACGAAGGAAATTCTGGAGGTCTGCCCTTCGGCCAGATAGAGCGTGTCGAGAAAATAGGGCTCCCAACCGTCGTCGAACGGGTGCAGCAGGCGGAAATTATGGCCGTGGACGTGGATGACCTGCGCCCATGCCGACTTGTTGACCAGCGCGAGCACCACCGGCGAGCCGCGCTTCACGGTAAAAAGCGGCTTGCCTGCAAAGCCGCCCGCTGCACCATTGTTGAGCTGCCAGAGAGTCGTACCGCTGCGTTGCGCGGCCTCGCCTGTCTTTGCATCCGCGCCGCGTTGAAAGCCGCCGGTGATGACAAGATCGGCCCGCGTCGCCGACTGCAGCTTGATGGCGGGTGGAAGACCGTTGCCCTGCAACGCGACGATCGGCGGGCGAGGCTCGACTTTCGTGCCCTCGCCTTTCAACACCAGCAACGGCAGCACCTGTCCGAGCGCGATGCCGATTCGCCCTTCGGAGCCTTCCTCGGACGGAAGATCGACCATGATGTCGAAACGCGAGCCGGGGGCCATGATCACGGTGCGGCGCAGCGGATCGAACGGATCGCAGGGTTGCCCGTCGATCGCCATCACGCGCGCTTGCACGTTTTCGAATTTGAGCGGGCAGGCCCGGGCATTGGCGACATTGAGAAAGCGAAGGCGAAGCCGGCTTCCCGGAGCGGAGGCGAGCGGCTGCGGCGCGGCAAGGCCGTTCACAGTGAGGAAATTACCGAGCCGCCCGGCGCGGCCGCGGTCATCGATGTTTGCGAAGTCGGCGCTCATCGCGCCGCTCGGTTCGAAGCGCCAGTCGTCAATGATGACGGCAAGGTCGTGATCGACCGCCGGCGGCTGCTGCTCCTCGACCAGAAGCATGCCGGCAAGACCGCGATCGACCTGTTCCGCGCATGAGCCCTGCACGAGAGGGTGATACCAGAATATGCCCGAATCCGGCGGGGTGAACTGGTAGTCGAAGGTCTCGGCCGGCTTCACGGCTGCTTGCGTCAGCCCGGCGACGCCGTCCATCGCCGATGGACCGCGGACGCCGTACCAGTGGATCGAGGTCGGCTGCGCCAAGGCGTTTTCGAGCCTGACATTGAGCGCGCCGCCCTTCCGAATGCGCAGCAACGGGCCCGGCAGGGTGTTATTGTAGGCGAGCAGGCTCGCTTCGGCCGTAAAGTCCGGCTTCATGCGCCGTTGCAGCGCGGCGGGGCGCAGCGTCAACCGCTCTGGCTCACGCCTTGGCGCTTCGACCGACCGGGCGGGCAGGGCGAGGATCGTCGCGGCTAGGCTCCCGAGCGAGCCTGCGAGCAGCGCTCGGCGGGATGGGCGTGACGGCTGATCCATCTGGTCCTTGTTTTGAAAGCGGCTCTGCCGCTGCGCTTTGCCTAGCGGTGTGCCAAATGACGCGCCGCTCCACAAGCCTGTGACGGGCCGCTACAATCCGGAAAACGCGGCATTGGAGCTGCATTTTTTTGCTGCAAGCCGATTTTCTCATGCTATACGCGCGGCAGTTCGAACACGTCGATCGCTGTCGCCGGTGCGATGAAAACGGTAGCGATCGGGGATTCAAGTCTGCGCTTTGCGGGCGTGGCGGAATTGGTAGACGCACCAGATTTAGGTTCTGGCGACGAGAGTTGTGGGGGTTCGAGTCCCTCCGCCCGCACCAGACTTGATGGGTTCAAGCCGATTTGGGCAGATAGTTTGCGAAAGGCCCCGTTCACGCGGGCCGGATAGAAGGCGTTGATCATGCAGGTTACCCAAACCCTTTCAGAGGGTCTCAAGCGCGAATTTCAGGTGGTGGTTTCGGTCAGCGATCTCGAAAAGCGCATGGCCTCCGAACTCGAGACGATGAAGGCCAAGGCCAACATTCCCGGCTTCCGTCCCGGCAAGGTTCCCACCGTCCATCTGCGCCGCCTCTACGGCAAGCAGGTCATGGCGGACGTCGTGCAGAACGCGGTAACCGAGGCGAACAAGAGGATCGTCGAGGAGAACAGCCTCCGCCTTGCGCTCGAGCCGCAGGTAAAGCTTCCGGAAGACCAGGCTCAGGTCGAGAACATCCTTGCAGGCAAAGCCGACCTCGAGCTCTCCGTCGCGCTCGAAGTGCTGCCGCAGTTCGAGATCGCCGATCACAGCGACATCACGCTGGAGCAGGAGGTGCTGCCGGTCAGCGACGCCGACATCGACGAGGCGATCAACCGCATGGCCGAGGGGTTCCGGCCATTCAACGACAAGCCCGACGGCGCGGGCGCCGCGAAGGGCGACAAGGTAGCGATCGACTTCGTCGGAAAGCTCGACGGCGAGGCGTTCGAGGGCGGTTCTGCGGAAGGGCACGAACTTGAGCTTGGCTCGAACCAGTTCATTCCCGGTTTCGAGGACCAGCTCATCGAGGCGAAGGCCGGCGACGAGAAGACGATCTCGGTCACCTTTCCCGAGGATTACAATGCCGCCCATCTCGCCGGCAAGCCCGTGACGTTCGACGTCAAGGTCCGCGCCGTGCAGGCGCCGGGCGAAGTGCAGATCAATGACGATCTCGCCAAGCAGTTCGGCATGGAGGACCTTGCGAAACTGCGCCAGGCGATTCACGACGTCATCGAAAAGGACTACAAGACGGCTGCCCGCCGCAAGATGAAGCGCCGGTTGCTCGATGCGCTCGATGGCAAATACACCTTCGACCTGCCCCCGACGCTTCTCGTCCAGGAGATGAACAATATCTGGATGCAGGTCGAGGCCGACATGAAGGAATCGGGCAAGACCTTCGCGGACGAGAATACGACCGAGGAGGAAGCGCGCGCCGAATACGAGAAGATCGCACAGCGCCGCGTGCGCCTTGGCCTTGTCCTCGCAGAGATCGGCGAGAAGGCGAAGGTTCAGATCACCGACGAGGAGGTGAGCAAGGCGCTCGTCGAGCGGGCTCGGCAGTTCCCGGGCCAGGAGAAAGCCGTGTGGGAATATTACCAGAAGAACCCGCAGGCTCTTGCCGAAATCCGAGCGCCGATCTTCGAGGACAAGGTCGTCGATGAGATCCTCGCCCAGGTGAAGCTGGTCGACAAGGTCGTCACCAAAGCAGAGCTGATGGCCGAGGATTCCGCCGCCGGCAGCGAGAGCGAAGCGGCAGGCGACGAGAAGCCCGCCAAGAAGGCAGCCAAGCCGAAGACGAAGAAGAAGTCGGAAGACTAGAGTTCAACCTGAAAGCCGCGCCACGCGCGGCTTTTTCGTCTCTGGAACGCCCGCATTTACCATGTCGGGCTTCTTCAGGCAGGGTTTTCCACATGAATGAGTTTTTCATGGTTGGCCCTTGCGAATCTGCTTTAGTCTCATGACTTACGAGGTCCCACCTGATTTTCTCCAAAGGTAATGTGATGCGCGATCCGATCGACACCTACAACATGCTCGTGCCCATGGTGGTCGAGCAATCGAACCGCGGGGAGCGCGCTTTCGACATCTATTCGCGCCTGCTGCGCGAGCGCATCGTCTTCCTCACCGGCCCCGTCGAGGACAACATGGCGTCGCTCGTGGTCGCCCAGCTCCTGTTTCTCGAGGCTGACAATCCCAAGAAGGAAATCTCGCTCTACATCAATTCGCCGGGTGGGGTCGTGACGTCGGGCTTGTCCATCTACGACACCATGCAGTTCATCCGTTGCCCCGTTTCGACGCTGTGCGTCGGGCAGGCGGCTTCGATGGGTTCGCTTCTGCTGGCCGGCGGCGAGAAAGGCATGCGCTTCTGCCTGCCGAACGCACGCGTCATGGTGCATCAGCCCTCCGGCGGTGCACAGGGGCAGGCAACCGACATCCTGATCCAGGCCGAGGAGATCAAGGGCCTGAAACGCAGGCTTAATGAAATCTACGTGAAGCACACCGGCAACAAGTATGATGACATCGAAGCCGCGCTCGAACGCGACAACTTCATGAGCGCCGAGCGAGCCAAGGAATTCGGGCTCGTCGACCAGGTCGTGGCCAAGCGGGCCGACGGCGATGCCGACGAAAAGAAGGGTTGAGAACGGTAAGAACGCGCTTACCCCGTTTGCGACAAATCTGCGACAAAGCCTCACAGATGCGGTTTATTGTCCGGAACCGCGCCCTAATTTGGTCGTATGGATCGTTGATCAAACGTGGAGAAATGTGGTTGTTATCGGGATCGGCGCCGATTTTTGAGTCCAGCCGGCGCGTGGCGTTTAATGGTTTATTAACCGTGACGCCTCGCAATGGTGCGGAATTTGAATAAACTGTTTCTGACGAACGGAACTCCAACGGAGGCAGACCAGGCAAAAGGGCCTTTTCACGACCTCCTGTTGCAAGATGGAGAAGATTTATGAGCAAGCCCAGTGGGAGCGATTCCAAAAGCACCCTCTACTGCTCGTTCTGCGGCAAGAGCCAGCACGAGGTGCGCAAACTCATTGCCGGTCCCACCGTTTTCATCTGCGATGAATGCGTGGAGTTGTGCACCGACATCATCCGCGAGGAATCCAAATCCTCTCTCGTGAAGTCGAAGGACGGCGTGCCCACGCCAAAGGAGATCGCCAAGGTTCTCGACGATTACGTAATCGGCCAGTTCCATGCCAAGCGCGTCCTGTCGGTCGCCGTGCATAATCATTACAAGCGCCTCAATCACGCTCAGAAGAACAACGACATCGAGCTTGCCAAGTCGAACATCCTGCTGATTGGCCCGACCGGCTGCGGCAAGACGTATCTGGCCCAGACGCTCGCCCGCATCCTCGACGTGCCGTTCACGATGGCGGACGCGACGACGCTCACCGAGGCGGGCTATGTCGGCGAGGATGTCGAGAACATCATCCTCAAATTGCTGCAGGCCTCCGACTACAATGTCGAGCGGGCGCAGCGCGGCATCGTCTATATCGACGAAATCGACAAGATCAGCCGCAAGTCCGACAACCCGTCGATCACCCGCGACGTGTCGGGCGAGGGCGTTCAGCAGGCGCTCCTGAAGATCATGGAGGGCACGGTCGCCAGCGTTCCGCCGCAGGGCGGCCGCAAGCATCCGCAGCAGGAGTTCCTGCAGGTGGATACGACCAACATCCTCTTCATCTGCGGCGGGGCTTTCTCGGGCCTCGAGAAGATCATCTCCGCGCGGGGCAAGGGCACGTCGATCGGCTTCGGTGCCAAGGTCGAGGCGCCGGACGACCGCCGCGTCGGCCAGATCTTCCGCACCGTCGAGCCGGAAGACCTGCTGAAGTTCGGTCTCATACCGGAATTCGTCGGCCGTCTGCCGGTTCTGGCCACACTCGAGGACCTCGACGAAGTTGCGCTGAAGCGCATCCTCACCGAGCCGAAGAATGCGCTCGTCAAGCAGTATCAGCGCCTGTTCGAGATGGAGAGCGTCGATCTCACCTTCTCCGAGGATGCGCTGACCTCCGTTGCCAAGAAGGCCATCGAACGCCGCACCGGCGCGCGCGGCTTGCGCTCGATCATGGAGAACATCCTGCTCGACACGATGTTCGATCTGCCTGGCCTCGAGGGCGTGGAACAGGTGGTCATCGGCGCAGAGGTCGTCGATGGCAACGCGAAGCCGCTCTATATCTACGGCGAGCGCGCGGCCGAGGCGACCGCGAGCGCCTGACGGCGATCGCGGCGGCGGCCTTCCTGCCGCCTCCGCTTCGGCCAAAATAGTTGCATTTCAACGGCTTGAAATCCGTTATCTGCGTGCACAAGTTTTGTCTCAACAGTCAGCGTCTGTTTCGCTGTTTCAAAGAAAAAGCTGCTGCCGGAAGGTGTCGATCGACCGGTTTCAGCTTCGGCGGTCAGCTCCGTTCTCCTTGGTAATGCAAGCTGAATTAGGCCGGCGCCGAGACAAGGAAATGCAATGAGCACCTCTAAATCACGTCCGCCGCTGGTTGCCGGAGAGATCGGCAGCTATCCGGTTCTGCCGCTCCGCGACATCGTCGTTTTCCCTCACATGATCGTCCCGCTCTTCGTCGGCCGCGAGAAGTCCATCTCCGCGCTCGAAGAGGTGATGAAATCCGAGCGCTATATCCTCCTCGCCACGCAGGAGAACGCGACCGATGACGATCCCGACACGTCGGCCATCCACAAGGTCGGCACGCTGGCGACCGTTCTCCAGCTTCTTAAGTTGCCCGACGGCACCGTGAAGGTGCTGGTCGAGGGCGCGTCGCGCGCAAAGATCGGCTCCTATATCCGTTCGGAGGATTACTACGAGGCGATGGCGGAAGTCATTGCCGACGATGAAGACAACAAGATCGAAGTGCAGGCCCTCGCCCGCTCGGTCGTGACCGAGTTCGAAGGCTATGTGAAGCTCAACAAGAAGATCTCGCCCGAGGTCGTCTCTTCGGTCGGCCAGATCGAGGACTTCGCAAAGCTTGCCGATACGGTCGCGTCGCATCTCGCGGTCAAGATCGCCGACAAGCAGGCGATCCTCGAAATGTCCTCGGTCGCGAAGCGCCTTGAGAAGGTGCTCGGCCTGATGGAGAGCGAAATCTCCGTCCTTCAGGTCGAGAAGCGGATCCGCACGCGCGTCAAGCGCCAGATGGAGAAGACGCAGCGCGAATACTACCTCAACGAGCAGATCAAGGCGATCCAGAAGGAGCTTGGCGACGGGGACGACGCCAAGGACGACCTTGCCGAACTGGAAGAGAAGATCAAGGCAACCAAGCTCTCCAAGGAGGCGCGCGAAAAGTCGCTGCACGAGTTGAAGAAGTTGCGCCAGATGTCGCCCATGTCCGCGGAAGCGACGGTCGTCCGCAATTATCTCGACTGGATGCTGTCGCTCCCGTGGGGCAAGAAGAGCAAGGTCAAGAAGGATCTCGGCGCGGCGCAGGCGTTGCTCGACGCGGAGCACTTCGCGCTCGACAAGGTCAAGGACCGCATCGTCGAGTATCTCGCGGTGCAGACCCGTACGAACAAGCTCAATGGCCCGATCCTCTGCCTCGTCGGTCCTCCTGGCGTCGGCAAGACCTCGCTCGGCAAATCGATCGCCAAGGCGACGGGCCGCGAATTCGTGCGCATGTCGCTTGGCGGCGTCCGCGACGAGGCCGAGATCCGTGGCCACCGCCGCACCTATATCGGCTCGATGCCCGGCAAGATCATCCAGTCGCTCCGCAAGACCAAGACGGCAAACCCGCTGTTCCTGCTCGATGAGATCGACAAGATGGGCCAGGACTTCCGTGGCGACCCGTCCTCGGCGTTGCTGGAGGTGCTCGACCCCGAGCAGAACTCGACCTTCAACGACCACTATCTCGAGGTCGATTTCGATCTGTCGAACATCATGTTCGTGACGACGGCGAATACGCTGAACATCCCCGGGCCCTTGATGGACCGCATGGAGATCATCCGCATCGCCGGCTACACGGAAGAAGAAAAGGTCGAGATCGCGCGCAAGCACCTGATCTCCGCCTCACTTCTGAAGCATGGCTTGAGCTCGAGCGAATGGTCGATCACCGACAGCGCGCTGCTGATGCTGGTCCGCCGCTATACGCGTGAGGCCGGCGTCCGCAATCTGGAGCGCGAAGTGTCCAATCTCGTCCGCAAGGCCGTGAAGGACATTCTTCTGATGAAGACGACGACAGTCGTCGTCGACGAGAAGAAGCTCGAGGAGTATCTCGGAGCGCCGCGCTTCCGGTTCGGCGAGGCTGAGACCGAGGATCAGGTTGGCGTCGTCACGGGCCTTGCCTGGACCGAGGTCGGGGGCGAACTGCTCACGATCGAAGGCGTCATGATGCCTGGCAAAGGCAAGATGATTGTCACCGGCAATCTGAAGGACGTGATGAAGGAGTCGATCTCTGCGGCGGCGACCTATGTGAAGTCGCGCGCGCTCGATTTCGGCATCAAGCCGTCGCAATTCGACGAAAAGGACGTGCACGTTCACGTTCCGGAGGGTGCTACGCCGAAGGACGGTCCGTCGGCCGGCATCGCAATGGCGACAGCCATCACCTCGATGATGACTGGTATTCCGATCCATCGTTCGATCGCGATGACCGGCGAGGTGACGCTGCGCGGCCGGGTTCTGCCGATCGGTGGGCTCAAGGAAAAGCTGCTCGCGGCCTTGCGCGGCGGCCTCACCAAGGTGCTGATCCCTGAGGACAATGTGAAGGACCTCGCTGACCTTCCGGCATCGGTGAAGAACGGGCTTGAGATCGTGCCTGTGTCGCGCATGGACCAGGTTCTGGAGCATGCGCTGGTGTCGAAGCCGGTCGCGTTCAGCGCCGAAGAGGTTCAGGCCCTGACAACTGCAAAGCTGCCGCCCAAGGTCGACGATGACAAGGCGACCATGGTCGCGCACTGAGCGGCTTTGTCCGAGCAGACTTGCCTAAATAAAAAGCCGGCCCTCGTGGCCGGCTTTTTCATGTGTGCGGCGATGACGTGCGGCACAAGCGAATGTGAAGAAGAGTCTACCGCCGCCGTTTCGCCGATCGGTTATGCTTCTCGGCATCTTCTTCCCTTGGTGAGGTCTCAAATGCCGCCGACTGCAACGCGCCTTTTGCCGCTTCGCTCGCAGGCACTCGCCGTTTTCCTTGTGGTCGCCCATTTCCTTGCGGCGCCAGCATCGGCGACCGAACAGGGCCGTCGCCAGGATGCGGCTCCTCCCATCGCGGCAAAGGGTGACAAACGAGCGGGTGCTGAGGACCGATCCTGCGGCGGCCGTGCAGAGTCTACCGGCTCTGTGCCGCGCGCTCCCAATGTTCGCAACGGACAGCCGGATTGCGCCAGAGGCGATCGCCGACCGGATGAAGCCTATGTGAACCTGCCGAGCAATGGCGGCGGTGGCGGCATGTAGGCGCCAAGGCAGTCTTGAGCATGCGGCCGTCTAGACGTGCTGCTCCATGCGCGAATGTTTCTTGGTGTCTGGCAGCCAGAGGTAGACGAGAAGCGACACGAAGATGCAGGCCGTCGCATACCAGTAGAAGCCTTGCTCCCAGCCCGCGAGCTTGAAGGATTGGGCGATGCCGTCGACTGTGCCGCCGAACACGGCGGCCGTGATGGCGTAGGGAATGCCGACGCCCATGGCGCGCACCGAGGTCGGGAAAAGCTCTGTCTTGATGACCGCAGTGATCGAGGTGTATCCCGAGACGATCGCCCACGCGGCGCAGACGAGCAGAAAGGCCGTAAACGGATCTTTCGTGGTCTGGAGCGTCGAGAGCAGGGTATAGGTGAAGGCTGTGCCCATGACGCCGAAGAACAGTAGAAGCGGCTTGCGGCCGATCCTATCCGAGATTGCGCCGTAAATGGGCTGGATCAGCACGGCGAAAAGCAGCGAGCCGGCGGTGACCCAGGTGGTCTGCGCGTCGGTGAGGCCGACAGACTGTTTCAGGAATTTCTGCATGTATGTCGTGTAGGTATAGAAGGCCGATGTGCCCCCTACCGTAACGCCGATCACCAACAGCAGGGCTTTCCAGTGCTTGATGAGTTCGCGGAACGGCGCGCGCTCCTTCACCATCTTCTGTGCATCTTTGAAATGATCCGTTTCGTGCATGTCGCGACGCATCGTGAAGGCGATGATCGCAAGGCCGGCGCCGATGAAGAACGGAATGCGCCAGCCCCAGGCCTTGATCTCGTCGATGGTCAGGAAAAAATGCTGCAGCACGAGCAGCGTCACGAGCGCGAGAAGCTGTCCGCCGATCAAGGTCATGTACCAGACGCCGGAATAGAATCCACGGCGGTTGGGGTGCGACATCTCGCTGAGATAGGTTGAGGATGATCCGTATTCGCCGCCCTGGCTGAGCCCCTGGAGCAACCGCGCGAAGGTGAGGAGAGCCGGAGACCACAGGCCGATGTCGAGCGAAGACGGCGTGAGCGCGATGATGAGCGAGCCGAAGCACATCAACAGCACAGAGATGGTGAGCGAGCCGCGCCGGCCATATTTGTCGGCAAGCCAGCCGAACACCACCGAGCCAAACGGCCGCGCGATGAAGCCGAGCGCAAACACGATCGACGCGAAGAGCTGCTGCTGGCCCTTGTCGACGCTGGCGAAGAAATTCTGCGCGAAATAGAGCTGAAACGCGGCAAAGACGTAGACGTCGTACCACTCGACGAGGTTGCCGGCCGAGCCGATCAGGATCGCCTTGACGCGCCGCCTGGTGTCCGCCGCGTCAAACCCATCACCGACGACAGCGAACTCGCCGCCTTTCAAGAGCTCGCTCATGTTTAACTCCCATTTCGCCGGCGTCGGTATCGACCGAAACGTCATTCGTCCGTTGTCGTCGCAGCCATGCGCTCCTATTTATCATCATGATCAACCGCGCTCCTGAACGCATTGCAAGAAGAAAAGCGGCTTTGCTTTGGTTCAGAGCGGATGGGAGGAGGGTTGCATGGGCAAGAGTTTGATCGCGACGCTGACCGGGGTGCTGGCACTGTCGCTCGGCGGCTGTGCGGTCGAGGTCGTCGGGACAGGCATCGCGGGCAACAAGCAAGCAACGGTGCGCGCATCGAACGTCGAGTCCGTCGTGGACGAAACCGGGCGCTGCGAGGCGGATGTGCGGATCGATCCGGCCGCGCTGCGCTCCAACCGTCCGTCAGGTCTCGTCGGTCGGACCGAATGCGATGTCGTCGCTATCAAGGGTCGGCCGGCCGAGGTCGTGATCCGCGATGGCGGACCCATTCGACGGACGACGATGCTCTATGACGATCGCGACGGTCCGGTGGACTATCTGTTTGAAAACAACCGGCTCGCCCGTATCACGCGCCATGCGCGTTGATGTTCGCATCGTTCAGGCGGCGCTGGCTTCCTCGAGCTCGGCGGTTGCAGCAAGCCATGCTTCCTCGTCCGCGCTGATCTTCGCCATGAGCTCGGCGCGGTTGCGGGAATATTGTGCCGCACGCTGCGGGTCGTCACGATAAAGCCCCGGCTGCGCAAGCGCCTTATCCACGCGTTTTAGAAGATCGTTGAACTTGGCGATCTGCGCTTCGAGTTGCTCGATGCGCTTGCGGATCGGCCCGAGCGGCACGCGCTGCTTTTGAACCGGCTTCTTTTCCTCGACGAGAACCAGCTTTGCCGCCGCGCTTTCGGCTTTGGCGCTGGAGTTGCGGCCAGAGACAATGAGCTTGGCGTATTCGTCGAGGTCTCCATCATAAGGCGAGACGCCGCCATCGGCGACCAGCCACAGGCGGTCGCAGCTCGCGTCGATCAGATAGCGGTCATGGCTGACGATCACCACCGCGCCCTTGTATTCGGCGACCGCGCGGATGAGCGCCTCGCGCATCTCGATGTCGAGATGGTTGGTCGGCTCGTCGAGGATGAGGAGATGCGGCCCGTCGAATGCGGCAAGTCCGAGCAGCAGGCGCGCCCGCTCGCCGCCAGAGAGATTCTTGATCGGCGTATCGGCCTTCGAGAAGGGAAAGCCGAGTTGCGCCGCTCTGGCGCGCACCTTGGCGTCCGGCGCATCGGGCATCTTTGCCTTGACCATCGAGACCGGCGTCTCGTTGACTTGAAGCTCGTCGAGCTGGTGCTGGGCGAAGTAGGCGACGTTGAGACGGCTGGAGCGCCGCATTTCGCCTTTCATCGGCTTCAGCCGGTCGGCCAGCAGCTTGACGAATGTCGACTTGCCGTTTCCGTTCGCGCCGAGCAGGCCGATGCGGTCGTCATCGGCGATGGAGAGCGACAGCTTCTTCAGGACCTCGCGGTCGCCATAGCCGATCGATACGCCTTCGAGCGCGATGAGAGGCGGAGCAAGTGCCTTGGCGGGCGAGGGCAGGTGGATCGTCACCTGTTCCTCATTAGGCAGGAGGTCGATCACCTCCATCTTTTCGAGCCGCTTGAGCCTCGACTGCGCCTGCGTCGCCTTGCTTGCCTTTGCCCGGAAGCGCTCGACGAACGACATCAGGTGCTTGCGTTCCAGTGACTGCTTGACGGCGGCCTTTTCAAGCAGCAGGCGCTTTTCCGCACGCATCCGGGCGAAGTCGGTGTAGCCGCCCTTGTAGAGCGTCATCTTGCCTTGCTCGAGATGCAGGATGTGGTTGGCGATGGCGTCGAGAAAATCGCGATCATGGCTGACGGTCAGCACCGTGTGCGGATAGCGGGCGAGATAATCCTGCAGCCAGAGCGCGCCTTCAAGGTCGAGATAGTTGGTCGGCTCATCGAGGAGCAACAGGTCCGGCTGCATGAAGAGGACCGCGGCGAGCGCCACGCGCATCCGCCAGCCGCCGGAAAAATCCGAGCAGGGCAGGGCCTGTTTGGCCGCATCGAAGCCGAGACCGTTGAGAATCGACGCGGCCCGTGCCGGCGCGGCATGCGCTTCGATGTCGATCAGCCGGGTCTGGATGTCCGCGATCCGCATCGGGTCGGTGGCGGTTTCAGCCTCCGCAAGAAGAGCCGTGCGCTCGATGTCCGCAGCAAGCACGAAGTCGAGCAGGCTGTCCGGCCCGCCCGGCGCTTCCTGCGCGACCCGTCCCATTCGGGCGCGCTGCGGCAGGCCGACCGTGCCGCTTTCAGGCTGCAATTCCCCGGCAATCAGGTTGAACAGGGTCGTCTTGCCGGTGCCGTTCCTGCCGACGAGTCCGACGCGCGCGCCGTCCGGCAAGGCCACGGTTGCGTGGTCGAGCAGGAGCCTGTCGCCAAGGCGGTAGGTCAGTTCGTTGAAATGCAGCATGATAAGCTGCGCTTACCGTGAACGCCGGCCGTTTACAACCATTCGCGCTGCATCGCAGCACGGCGGCAAAAGTCTATCTCGTCGCCGTCAGCCCGTCAGAGCCGAGTTCGCGCTGCAGAAGAATGAGGTCCACTGACGGCGCAGCGCCGGTCAATCGCGTCAACAGCGCATGCACCTGCCCGCGATGATGGGTCTGATGGTTGAAGAAATGGTCGAGCGCCGGCGCCAGCGGCTGGCTTATGGTCATGGGATTGGTGACCGTGCGGTAGGTGACCGGTTCAAAAAGGCTGGACTCGCTTTGACGATCGACGAAGGCGACGATCCTGTCATCTTCCGCGATGCGCGCCTTACGCAGCGGCTCCAGCTCGTCGAACAGGATGTGGTCGAGCGTATAGGGCGGAGCAACGTCGCCGTTGAACCGCGCCAGCCAGAGCCGGTCGGTCACGACGAGATGGTTGAGCGTCCCGAGCACGGATTTGAAGAAAGCGCCGCAGTCACGGCGGAGATCCTCCAGCGAGACTTCGGCGGCAGCAGCGTAGATACGCTCGTTCGCCCAACGGTTATAGGCTGCCATTCCGACATATCGTGCTTTCAACATGGGCTTGCCTCCGCCTGATCCCGAAGCCGATAGATCACGCGCTCCGCCGGGTCAATTGGCGTGCCGGCGTCCTTGCCCCTTTCCGCCACGATGGCTATAAGCCCGACGGAACCACGCAATCTTGCACAAGGACGCACAAATGGCCGTTGAACACACCTTCTCCATCATTAAGCCGGACGCGACGAAGCGTAACCTGACCGGTGCGATCAACGCCGTGATCGAGAAGGCCGGACTGCGCATCGTGGCGCAGAAGCGCATCCACATGACGCGCAAGCAGGCCGAAACGTTCTATGCGGTGCACAAGGAGCGCCCGTTCTTCGGCGAGCTGGTAGATTTCATGATTTCCGAGCCGGTCGTGGTTCAGGTGCTGGAGGGCGAGAACGCCGTCAGCCATTATCGCGACGTGATGGGCGCGACCAATCCGGCCAATGCCGCGGAAGGCACCATCCGCAAACTGTTCGCACTCTCGATCGGCGAGAATTCATCGCACGGCTCAGACAGCGTCGAGAACGCGAAAATCGAGATCGCACAGTTTTTCTCGGGCAACGAAATCGTCGGCTGATCCGCAGTCCGGAGCCGGGCCCCGCTGGCCCGGCTCTAACTGATCGTCGATTGACGGCCAGGCGTGCCGTTCTGTCGATGATGCCTGCCATCAAGAAATTATATTTGCTTCGGCGTTCGATTTTCGCATTCTGGCGGCATGGACACCAGCACTGCCGTCGTCGGCCACTCGGTCTGCCCGCATGATTGCCCGTCGGCCTGCGCGCTCGACGTCGAGATCGTGGCGGATGGCCGGATCGGCCGCGTCAAGGGGGCGGAAGCCCAGACCTACACCGCAGGCGTCATCTGCGCCAAGGTCGCGCGCTATGCCGAGCGCATCCACCATCCCGACCGCCTGCTCCATCCGCTGCGGCGCACCGGTCCCAAAGGATCGCGGTCTTTCGAGCGCGTCTCATGGGACGTGGCGCTGGATGAAATCGCCCGGCGCCTTTTGCAGATCGAAAGCGAGCATGGCGCCGCGTCGATCTGGCCTTACAAATACGCCGGCACGATGGGCCTCGTGCAGCGGGACGGGCTTGACCGCCTAACGCATGTCAAAGGCTACTCGCGGCAATACGACACAATCTGCACCAACATGGCCTGGACCGGCTATGTCGCGGGGACGGGAAGGCTCGCCGGCCCCGATCCGCGGGAAATCGCCCGCGCGGATTGCGTCGTGATCTGGGGTACGAACGCGGTCGCGACGCAGGTCAACGTGATGACCCACGCAATCCGTGCCCGAAAGGAACGCAAGGCGAAGATCGTCGTCGTCGACATCTACCAGAACGATACGATGAAGCAGGCGGACATGCCCCTGTTGATCCGGCCTGGAAGCGACGGGGCGCTGGCCTGCGCTGTGATGCACGTGCTGTTCCGGGACGGGCTTGCCGACCGCGATTACCTTGCCCGCTACTCGGATGACCCGCAGGGGCTGGAGGCGCATCTGCAAACGCGTTCGCCCGAATGGGCTGCCGGGATCACCGGCCTCCCTGTCGAGGAGATCGAGGCGTTTTCGCATCTCGTCGGCACGACGCGCAAAACCTATTTCAGACTCGGCTACGGCTTCACGCGCAGCCGCAACGGCGCGGTCAACATGCATGCGGCCCTCAGCATTCCCGTTGTCACCGGCGCGTTCCAATATGAAGGCGGCGGCGGCTTCCACAGCAACAGCGGAGCTTTCACCTGGAATCGATCGTTGATCGAGGGGCACGACGCCCGCGACACACGTGTCCGGGCGCTCGACCAGAGCCAGATCGGACGCATTCTCACCGGAGACGCGGCAGCGCTACAGGGCGGACCGGCGGTCAAGGCGCTGTTCATCCAGAACACCAACCCGATGTGCGTTGCGCCGGAGCAGTCCCTTGTGCGCCAAGGCTTTGCCCGCGATGATCTTTTCACGGTCGTGCATGAGCAGTTCATGACCGAGACCGCCGAGATGGCCGATATCGTACTGCCGGCGACCATGTTTCTCGAGCATGACGACATCTATTCAGGCGGCGGTCATCAGCATGCGACCCTCGGCCCGAAACTTGTCGAGCCGCCGGGCGAGTGCCGCTGCAACCACGACGTCGTCGCGGCGATCGCAAAACGCGTCGGCGCGGCGCATCGCGGATTCGACATGACGCCGCGGGAGATCGTCGATTGGACGCTGCGCAATTCCGGCTACGGCACGTTCGAAGAGATGCAGACCGCGCGCTGGCGCGACATCCAGCCCGATTTCCGCACGGCCCATTATCTCGACGGGTTTGCCTGGCGGGACGGCAAGTTCCGTTTCAAGCCTCAATGGACGTCGGTTCCCATCGGCAACAACGGCGCGATGGGGCCGCACGAATCCATGCCCGTGTTCCCGGACCATTGGAACAGCATCGAGACTGCCGATCAGGAGCATCCATATCGTCTGGCGACCAGCCCGGCGCGCTCCTTCCTCAACTCCACTTTCAATCAGACACCGAGCTCCATGGCGCGGGAGATCGAGCCGACGGTCATGATGCACCCAGAGGACGCATCCGGGCTTGGCGTGAAGGCCGGCGAGATCGTGCGTTTGGGCAACAGGCGGGGTGATCTGCGCCTCAAGGTTCGGATTATGGATGGCTTGCGCAAAGGGGTCGTGATAGCCGAAGGCCTGTTCCCCAACGCCGCCCATCTCGACGGGCGCGGCATCAACACTCTTACCGGAGCGGATCAGGTCGCGCCGTTCGGCGGAGCCGCTTTTCACGATAGCCGTGTCTGGATCAGACGCGCCTGATATCAGGACTTTCTTGATGAAAATCGTCACTTTCGCCATTGCGCTGTGCTGTCTCGTGCCGCTGACCGCGTGCCAGCAGGCGCAGCCGCCGCAACCGCCGGACCTCTCGCTTCGCGACGCATCCGATTCGCAGCTTCATTCGCGCATGCAGACGACCTGCATCGCGACGCAAGAGAAGCTCGCGTCGGTATCCTACGACAAGATCTGGCCCGGCTGTGAATGCTATGCGACGCGCACCATCAAGGCGCTGGATGCGGGCGAGAAGGCTGAGCTTCGCAGTACGAACGTCTTCAACGAGACGGCCCGCGTAAAAGCGCTTGCCTCGATCGACGCCTGCAAGCTGCGTCGGCCAGACATCAACTGACGCCGGGCCGGGCCGGCAGCGTCACCACCCTGTTGCCGCGAATGGAAAGCCTGTCGGCTGCAAGCAGTGCGAGAGCTTCGGGATAGATACGGTGCTCTTCGGCGAGCACGCGTGCGGCCAGCGTCGCCTCGCTGTCATCGTCGTGCACCCGCACCGCCGCCTGTGCGATGATCGGGCCCGCATCGAGCTCCGGCACGACAAAGTGAACTGTGCAGCCATGGATCTTGACGCCGTCGGCCAGCGCACGCGCATGCGTGTCGAGCCCGCGATAGCTCGGGAGCAGCGATGGATGGATGTTGACCATCCTGTCCTGCCACTGGCGGATGAACCACGGCGAGAGTATGCGCATGAAACCGGCGAGACAGACGAATTCGATCCGGTGGATTTCGAGCAGCCGCTCCATGGACCGTTCGAACTCTTCGCGTCCGGCGAACATCTTGTGGTCCACGAACGCTGTCGCGATGCCGGCGGATTTCGCCGTCGCAAGGCCGCCGACCTCGGCCTTGTTGGACAGGACAAGCGCGATTTCTGCGGGATAAGATGGGTCGCGAGCCGCCTCGATGAGAGCGCCCATGTTCGAGCCCCGGCCCGAGATCAGAACCGCGACGCGGCGGCGGTTCACAGCGGCAGGCGTCCGTCGTAGCGCACCCTGTCGCCGTCGACATGCTGCGTGATCACGCCGAAGCGCGACACTGTCTCGCCCAGCGTGGTGAAGGCGTTCGCGATGGCGTCGGCGTGCTCCGCCGCGACGACGACAGCCATGCCGATCCCGCAATTGAAGGTACGCAGCATTTCAGTGTCTGCGACCCCGCCCGCCTTTGACAACCAGGAAAACACAGGCTGCGCCTTGATGCTTGAAAGATCGAGCCTTGCGCCAAAGCCATCCGGCAGCACCCGCGGAATATTATCGGGAAAACCGCCGCCCGTGATGTGCGCCAGCGCCTTGATGCCAGCGCCGCTCTCGCCCTTCAGGACCGCCAGTATCTCTTTCACGTAGATACGCGTCGGCGTGAGCAGTGCTTCGCCCAGCGATTGCTCCGGCGCGAATGGCGCAGGCGCCTCCCATTTCACGCGAGCCATGTCGACGATGTAGCGCACGAGCGAAAAGCCGTTCGAGTGCACGCCGGAAGAGGCAAGCCCCAATATGACGTCACCCTCCCGGATGGTGTCGAGACGCGGCAGCAGTGTTCCACGCTCGGCAGCCCCGACCGCAAAGCCGGCGAGGTCGTAGTCGCCGCGTGCATAGAGCCCCGGCATCTCGGCCGTCTCTCCGCCGATGAGGGCGCAGCCGGCGATGCGGCAGCCTTCGGCGATGCCGCGCACGATTTCCACGCCGATATCCGCAGCGAGCTTGCCGGTCGCGAAATAGTCGAGAAAGAACAGCGGCTCCGCGCCCTGAACGACGATGTCGTTGACGCACATCGCGACGAGATCGATGCCGATCGTGTGATGCTGATTGGTGTCGACGGCGATCTTCACCTTGGTGCCGACGCCGTCATTCGCCGCGACGAGGATCGGATCCTTGAAGCCTGCCGCTTTCAGGTCGAACAGTCCGCCGAAGCCGCCGATTTCCGCATCGGCGCCGGGCCTGCGCGTCGCACGCACCAGCGGCTTGATCTCGTCGACCATCGCATTGCCGGCATCGATGCTGACGCCGGCGTCGGCATAGGTCAGGCTATTGATCAGATCGCTTTTCATCCAGTGTCTCCGTGCCGCTCGTTACACGGGAAGAGCGGCGGACCGCAAGGGGCTGGTTCCACTTCGCACGGTGAGGTAGGCTGTGCACTGGCGACCGCGAGCGGACGTGTTTTTAAAGAATTGGTTGCGAAAATTTCACATCTGCTTTGTTTTCAATGAATATTCCCAATATCCTGACGCTTCTGCGCTTGTGCCTCGTTCCGCTGGTGATCGACATGATCATCTCGAACGAATGGGTGCTCGCCTTCGCACTCTTCGTGCTGGCCGGCGTGACGGACGGCGTAGACGGCTTCATCGCGCGCCATTTCAACCTTCGCACCGAGTTGGGCGCCTATCTCGACCCCGTCGCGGACAAGGCACTGCTCGTCTCGATCTATGTGACGCTCGCCGTCGCGCAGATCATTCCCGCTTGGCTTGCAATCCTCGTCGTGGCGCGCGACATAATGATCGTCGGCGCGATCATCATTGCCTGGCTTCTGGACAATCCGATGCCCATTGCTCCGTTGCGGGTGAGCAAGGCCAACACCTTTGCGCAAATCGCGTTTGCGGCGCTCGTGCTCGGCATGCTCGCATTTGGCATGGTCCACCCGGATGTCAGGAACGCCATGATGGTCGGCGTCGCCGCCTTGACGCTGATTTCCATGGGTGCCTATCTCGGGCTATGGCTGAGACATATGACCAAATGAAGCGCAATGCCGCGATCGACATTCCGGTCACGCCTCCGGCCGTGAAGGCGCGCTCGGAAACGGGCCAGACCATTTTCTGGCTGGTGCTCGTCAGCGGCCTTGCCGCGCTGCTGTTCCTCTTCAAATCGGTCGCGTTGCCGTTCATCGCCGGGCTCTTTCTCGCCTATCTGCTCGATCCGCTGGCGACGCGGCTGCAACGTCTCGGCATCGGCAGGCTGGGGGCATCGCTGTTCATCCTCACCGTGTTCATCGTCGTCGTCTCGTCGGCGCTGGTGTTCGCACTGCCGCAATTGGCCTCGCAGATGACGAGCCTGCTGGAGAAGTTGCCGGGCTACGCGTCGAGGCTGCAGACGCTTGCGATCGAGCAGGGCGGCCCGCTTCTTGAGAAATACGGCGGCCAGTCGGCCTTGCTCGATTTTGAAAAGTCGCTCGGCAATCTCGTCGGCCAGCTCGTCAATTATGTCGGCTCGTTCATCGCCTCGCTCTGGTCGGGCGGTCAGGCGATCATCGGTGCGTTTTCGATCCTCATCGTGACGCCGGTCGTCACCTTCTATCTCCTGGTCGACTGGCCTGATCTGATCCATGCGGTCGATGGCTGGGTGCCGATCAAAAACCGCAACACGGTTCGCGCGATCGCCGGCGACATCAACCGCGCGATTGCCGGATTCTTGTGGGGGCAGGGCGTCGTCTGCCTGTTCCTCGCCACTTTCTACGGCATCGGCCTGTCGCTTGCGCAGCTCAATTTCGGCCTGCTCATCGGTCTGATGACCGGTCTTTTGAGCTTCATTCCCTATGTCGGCACCTTGACCGGGCTCGTGCTCGCCATGGCGGTCGCGATCGCTCAGTTCTGGCCGGATAGCACCTCCATCGTGCTGGTGCTCGGCATCTTTCTCGCGGGACAGTTTCTTGAGGGCTACATCCTCTCGCCGAAGCTCGTGGGTGAGTCGGTGGGGCTTCATCCGGTCTGGCTCATGTTCGCGCTTTTTGCGTTCGGGTCGCTCTTCGGCTTCGTGGGCCTCCTGTTCGCCGTGCCGCTCGCAGCGGCGGCAGGGGTGCTGGCCCGCTTCGCCCTCTCGCAGTATCTGGCGAGCTCGCTCTATCGCGGCGTCGCCATCGACGAGGTGGGTGCGGGGCGGGATGGCTGAGCAGTTGACCCTCCGGTTCGCCTTCCAGCCGGGGCTCGGCGAGCAGGACTACCTGGTCGGGCCATTCAATGCGGCGGCGTATGACATGATCGCCCTCTGGCCCGACTGGCCTGACAGCGTCGTCATCCTCTGCGGTCCCGAAGGGAGCGGCAAAACTCATCTCGCCCATATCTGGGCGAAGAAAAGCGGCGCGGAGTTCGCAAGCCTCGAAGCGCTCGCGAGCGCCGATCTCCCTGCGATGGCATCGCGGCCCGCCTTGGTGATCGAGCATGGCGGCGGAGCCTTCGCCGAGCCGGCGCTGTTTCACCTTCTCAATCTTGCCCGCGAAAACCGCGTCGATTTGCTGCTGACGGCCCGCACCAAGCCGGACGGCTGGTCGGTCGAAACGCCGGATCTGCTCTCGCGTCTGCGCCTCGCGCCGCTCGTCGAAATCGGTTTTCCGGACGACGCTTCGTTTCGTGCGCTTCTTGCCAAGCTGCTGCACGACCGGCAGTTGCAGGTCGATCCCAGCGTCATCGAATATCTGACGATACGTTGCGAACGCTCATTCGCCGCGGCGACGGCGGTCGTCGAGCTGCTCGACGTCGAAAGTCTTTCGAAGGCCCGGCCCATCACGCGGGCAATCGCGGCTCATGTGCTCGCGCGCATGGAGCCCTTGCAGAACAGCCTTGATTTCAGCTGAATGTCATAGAAGCGTCGCAGGCTGTCGCCATCGCTTCTAGAAAGCGATGGAGGCGATGACCGTGCTGCAGGAGCCGAAGATGGAAGCGCAACTCAAACTGAGACAGGATGCCGAAACCGTGGCCGTGCCTCCGATCGACGCGCCAGCAGACGTAATGGCGATGATGAAAAGCCCCGACCGTTTCATGAACCGAGAGCTTTCCTGGCTCGAATTCAACCGGCGCGTGATGGAGGAGGCGCTCAACAAGAGCCACCCGCTGCTTGAGCAGCTGCGCTTCCTGTCGATCTCGGCGAGCAACCTCGACGAATTTTTCATGGTGCGCGTATCCGGCCTGATGGAGCAATATCGCGCGGGCGTGACGACGCTTTCGGATGACGGCTACACGCCGGCAGAACAATTGCAGCGCATCGCCGAGCGGGTTACGGCGCTGACCGCCGATCAGCAGGCGCGCTGGCGTGAACTGCGCGAGCAGATCGCAGAGGAAAACATCAACCTGATCGATGCGGCATCGCTCAACGCCGATGAGCGGGCCTTCCTCGACGATTATTTCCTCAACTCGATCTTCCCGATCCTGACGCCCCTGGCAATCGATCCGGCGCATCCATTTCCGTTCATCCCGAATCTCGGCTTCTCGGTCGCCCTGTCCCTGTCGCGCGTCACCGATGGCCACTCGCTGCGCGGCCTCATCCGCGTGCCGCAAAAGGTCGAGCGCTTCATCCGCCTTCCTGATCGCCAGCCGGGCAGCATCGGCTTCATCATGCTGGAGCACGCCATCACGCTCTACACGCCAAAGCTCTATCCGGGATACGAGGTGCTTGGCCAAGGCACGTTCCGCGTGATCCGTGACACCGACATCGAAATCGAGGAGGAGGCCGAGGATCTCGTGCGCGTCTTCGAGAGCATGTTGAAGCGGCGCCGCCTCGGCATCGTGATCCGGCTCGAATTCGACGCCAACACGCCAGAGGCGCTACGCAATTTCGTGATCGGCGAACTGAAAGTCCGGCCGGAGGAGGTCTTCCTCGTCGACGGCATGGTAGCGCTGAACGAGGTCTCACAACTCATCTCGATCGATCGGCCCGACCTCAAATTCTCATCCTACAACCCGCGCTTTCCCGAGCGCATCCGCGAGCAGGGCGGCGACTGTTTCGCGGCGATCAAGCAGAAGGACCTCGTCGTCCACCACCCGTATGAATCGTTCGATGCCGTCGTGCAGTTCCTGTTCCAGGCCGCGCGCGACCCGGACGTGATCGCGATCAAGCAGACGCTCTATCGCACCTCATCCAACAGCCCGATCGTGAAAGCACTGACCGAGGCGGCGGAAGCCGGCAAATCGGTGACCGCGCTCGTCGAGTTGAAGGCGCGCTTCGATGAGGAAGCCAACATACGCTGGGCGAAGGACCTTGAGCGCGCCGGCGTTCAGGTCGTTTACGGCTTCGTGGAATTGAAGACGCATGGCAAGCTGTCCCTTGTCGTGCGGCGCGAGAACGGCAAGGTGATGACGTACTGCCATCTCGGCACCGGCAACTACCACCCCATCACTGCGAAGATCTACACCGACCTGTCGTTTTTCACCGCTGACCCGGTGATTGGACGCGACGTGGCGCGCATCTTCAATTTCATCACGGGTTACGCGGTGCCGAACGCGCTCGAGCAGCTCGCCGTTTCGCCAGTCACGCTCAAGCCCCGTCTCCTCGGCCATATCGAGGCTGAGATCGAGCATGTGAAGGCCGGTCGGCCGGGCGCAATCTGGGGTAAGTGCAATGCGCTGGTCGATCCGGAGATCATCGACGCGCTCTACCGCGCAAGCCAGGCCGGGGTCCAGGTCGATTTCGTGGTGCGCGGCATCTGTTGCCTCAAGCCCGGCATTCCAGGCTTGTCGGAAAACATCCGCGTCAAATCGATCGTCGGCCGCTTCCTGGAGCATTCCCGCATCTATTGCTTCGGCAATGGCAACGGCCTGCCTGACAAGAAGGCGAGCGTCTATATCTCGAGCGCCGACCTGATGCCGCGCAACCTCGACCGCCGCGTCGAGGTGCTGACACCGATCCTCAACCCCACGGTTCACCAGCAGGTGCTGAACCAGATCATGCTCGCCAACCTGATTGACAATGAACAAAGCTGGCGCGTATTGCCCGATGGGACATCAACCCGTATCGTGCCGGCCGAAGGCGAAGAGAGCTTCAACGCCCATCGGTACTTCATGACCAATCCGAGCCTGTCCGGACGTGGAAAATCGCTTAAAGACTCTAGTCCGCGCAGTCTCACCAGGCGCAAATCGGGCGGTTGACGTCGTTTTGCAGGGTGATGGCAAGACGGACGACCAGCCCGTCCGCCGCTCTGGCGGCCTTACGGCGGGCCGCCCCATCGCCGTCATCGACATTGGCTCCAACTCGGTTCGCCTCGTCGTTTATGAGGGCCTCGCGCGGACGCCGACGCCGATCTTCAACGAAAAGGTGCTGGCAGGCCTTGGGCGCAACATCGTTTCTAATGGGCATCTTCCCCTCAACGGCGTGAAGGAGGCGCTTTCGGCCCTCCGTCGCTTTCGCGTCCTTTGCGAGACCATGAAGGTCGGCACGCTGAAGGTTCTGGCGACCGCAGCGGCCCGGGATGCGACCAACGGGCAGGAATTCCTGCATCAGGCCGAGGCAATTCTGGGAACCGGGCCAATCGAGCTCATTTCCGGCGCGCGCGAGGCGCAGCTATCGGCCTACGGCGTCGTCTCGGGCCTCAACGCGGTGGACGGCATCGTCGGCGACATGGGCGGCGGTAGCCTCGAACTCGTCGAGGTGCGGCAATCGCAGCCAGGCGAAAGCGTCAGTCTGCGCCTTGGCGGCCTCGCCTTGCAGGACACGTCGGGCAATTCGCTGAAAAAGGCGCGCCCGATCGTCAAGGCCGCCTTCGAGGGCGCGACCCTTCTCGGCAAGGGGCATGGCCGCAGCTTCTATGCGGTCGGCGGGACCTGGCGCGCGCTCGCCAAGCTTCATATGCATCAGACGAGCTATCCGCTCAACGTGATGCACGGCTATACCGTGCCCGCCCGCGAGATGCTGGATTTCTGCCGCATGATCCAGCGCGTGTCGACCGATACGATCAGCGGCATCGCTTCGGTTGCCTCGGCCCGCCGCCCGCTGCTCGTTTACGGCGCGCTGCTGCTCGAAAACATCGTCCTGCGCTCCAAGGTGAAGCAGGTCGTCCTTTCCGCATACGGCGTGCGCGAGGGCCTGATCTACGAGATGCTCGACGACGGCGTGAAGGCATCCGACCCGCTGATCAGCGCGGCGAGCGAGCTGAACCAGCTCTTCTCTCGCAGCCCCCGGCACGGTTTCGAGCTCGCCGAATGGTGTGATCGTATTTTTGAATCATCGCATCTCGAGGAGAAGTCCGACGAGCGCCGCCTGCGCCTTGCAGCCTGCCTGATGTCCGATCTCTCCTGGCGGGCCCATCCAGATTACAGGGCCGACCAAAGCCTCAGCATGATCGCGCATGCGTCTCTTGCGGGGGTCGATCACCCGGGGCGCACCTTTCTGGCGCTTTGCGCCTATTACCGCCACATCGGCTCGCACGACATCGAATCTGGGCCGCATCTGCGCGAACTCGCCGGAAGCCATCTTCTCGAACATGCCCGCATCCTCGGCGCTGCGATGCGCGTCGCCTACATCTTGTCCGCGGCGATGCCTGGCGTGCTCGGCAGGCTCCCGATCGTCTGTGAGGGCAAGAAGCTCGTGCTTAAGGTTCCGTTGAGCTTCGAGAATCTCGCGAATGACCGCGTCTTCAACCGTATGAAACAACTGGCGAAACTGCTTGGCCGCGAGCCGCAAGTCTCGATCCAGTAACACTCCAGTAACACTCCAGCCTTGGCCACCTATGGTCGCCGGGGGCTGTGTTTGCCGAAATTTAAGGACTATCGGGCAAGACTCGCCATTGCCGAGGCTCGTTTGTCGCGCCCATGCCGGGTTTGATTCGTTGGCCGAGGCCTCTGCGGGGGCAGCAAGGTCGATGACGCAAAAGAAGATCATGAAAACACGACGGTTCAATTCTCTCAGCTTCAAGCTGCTTCTGTGCGTGGTCGTATCCACGCTGGTCATTTTCACGGTCAACGCCGGTTTCAGCTGGCACGAACTGAGCTCGGAGACCGATCGCTCGGCAGCGCGCGAGGATACGTTGCGCCTGCGTCAGGTCGATCTCAGCCTGAACGTCGCTGCGGCGGATGTGAATGAACGGATCAAGGGCATAGTGCTGACGCGCGGTCCTGACGGCTCCCTGCAGAAGCTCGTCGCCTCGCCGGATGTTCTCGCCCAGTCGCGTCTCGGCGACCCTGTGCTGCTCGATATCGTCGACGAGATCGGGTCTGTCATCAAGGGCACCGCGACGCTCTTTTCCTATGACGCAGCCAAGGATGACTTCGTCCGCATTGCCACGAACATCAAGAAGCCCGACGGCTCCCGCGCGGTCGGCACCGTGCTCGGCAAGGCGAGCGAAGCCAACGCGACGGTGCGCTCGAAGCAGATCTACCGCGGCCTCGCGACCATCCTCGGCGAGAAGCATTATACCGGCTACTTCCCGGTCCTGACGCCATCCAACGAACTCGCCGGCATCCTTTACGTCGGCATCGGCAAGGCTGCGGATTTCGCGGTGGCCGGTGAGGGGCTCCTCAAATCCCTCGCGCTCGGCGTGCTGGTGATTCTTGCGCTCACCCTCGCCATCATCGTCCCGCTTTTCAAGCGGCTGACCCGCCCCTTCGTCGAATTGGCGGCCATCACCAAGACCATCAATACGTGGGATGCGGCAAAACCGATTCCCTATCAGAACCGCTCCGACGAGGTCGGAACGATCGCGACCGCGCTCCAGGAACTCAAATACGAGCTCGAAAGCGCCAGCGAAAAGCGTGCGCTGGAAGAGGCCGAACAAGCCGCGAAGGCAGCCAGGCAGGCGGCGCTTGGCGAGGTCATCGCAGAGTTCCGGCTCGTCATGCAATCGACGCTCGAACAGGTCAATTCCGGGATTTCGGAGATGGTGTCCATGGCGCATGTCCTGCTGGACGTGACCTCCAAGACCGAGATGGAGACGAGCGCGGCCCGCTCGGCCATCGACACGGCGCTGTTCAACGTGAATTCGGTTGCGAGCGCGTCGGACGAACTGGCGAATTCCGGGCGGGAGATCGCCGAACAGGCCGGTGTCTCGACCAAGGTGGTGGCTCAGGCGCTCGAGAGGGGCGAGGAATCCGTCGGCAATGTCCTGAAGCTCTCCGATTACGTGGAGCGGGTGGACGAGGTCGTGACGCTCATTCAGCAGATAGCCGCGCAAACGAACCTGCTCGCCCTCAACGCCACGATCGAGGCGGCGCGCGCCGGCGAGGCCGGTCGGGGCTTCAGCGTCGTCGCGTCCGAGGTGAAACAGCTCGCAAACCAGACCGCCAAGGCGACGGAAGAGATTGCGGCGCAGATAGCCGGCATCCAGCGCGCGACGCAGGAGGCGGTCTCCTCGGTCAAATCGGTCGGCCAGGTGCTTGAAGGCGTCGGTCAGAGTTCGGCCAGCATCGCAGCCGCCGTCGAACAGCAGGGCGCAGCGACGCACGAAATTGCAAGAAGCGCGTCGCAAGCTTCAAACAGCACGAATGAAATCCGCTATAATTTCGACGCGATCGGCGACGCGGTCGAGCGTACTCGCAGCGCCTCTGCCCGCATGCAGCTCTTGTCGGACGAATTTTCGAAAACCAACGCGCGCCTGTCAGGCTCGATCGGCGAGTTCCTGCAGAAGGTCGCGGCGTAAGCGGCTTCAATTCGCTTGGCTAGACGCTTGGGATGGGAAGGGTCGCGATGCGTCCTCGCTTCACCGTCAGAGCGATCTCGCCCCGGGTCAGTGCGAGAGCCTGCAGGCCAAATATTTCGCGCCGCCAGCCTTCAAGCGCCGGGCTGGCGCTCTCGTCGCCATTCGCGATCGCCTCGAGATCGTCGCTGCTTGCGATGACGCGGGCTGCGACCCGCTCGCGCTCCGCCACGGCCTGCAGCAGCACCTTCAGCAATTGCACCAGCGCGGCATTGTTGCTGGCGTTCGAGCGTTCGGCGCGCATTGGCGGCAGTGTCGCTGGGTCGCGCTGGATGCCGCGCTGTACGGCCTCCAGAATATCGATGCCAGCTTTCGAACGCTCGAAGCCGTTGGAAAGCGCCCGCAAGCGACCGAGTTCCTCGACACTGCGCGGTGCGGCCAGCGCGATCTCGCCGATGGCGTCGTCCTTGAGGATGCGTCCGCGCGGCACGTCGCGCGCCTGCGCCTCCCGTTCACGCCACGCGGCGAGTTCGATCAGGATTGCAAGGTCGCGCGGCTTGCGAATTCGGGTCTTCAGCCGCTCCCAGACGCGCTCGGGGTCCACCTCATAGGTCGATGGCGAGGTGAGCACCGCCATTTCGTCCTTCAGCCAGTCGGTGCGGCCTGTCTTACTCAAGCGCTCCGCCAGCTTTTCATAGGCCACGCGCAGATGGCTGACGTCCGATGCGGCATATTCGATCTGCGCCTCGCTCAACGGGCGGCGCGCCCAATCCGTGAAGCGGGACGACTTGTCGATCTTCGCCCCTGCAAGGCTCGCGACCAGCGATTCGTAGGAGATCTGGTCGCCGAAGCCGCAGACCATCGCGGCGACCTGCGTGTCGAACAAAGGCGTCGGGATGACCTTGGCGCCGTGCCAGATGATCTCGATGTCCTGGCGTGCCGCGTGGAACACCTTGATGACCGCAGTATTCGCCATGAGAGCATAGAACGGCGCGAGGTCGAGGCCGGTGGCCAGCGTGTCCACAAGGCCGATTTCATCCGCGCTCGCCATCTGGATCAGGCAGAGTTTTGGATAATAGGTCGTCTCGCGCAGAAATTCGGTATCGACGGTGATGTAGGGGTGGCCGGCGAGGCGGCTGCAGAGCGCTGCGAGGTCGCCGGATTTGGTAATGATATTCATGATTTCGCGCCGTATCAGTTTTTACCGGGCTTGTCGCTAGCACTGCGGCGGAATAACCGCGGCCAAACGCCAGAAACCTTGACAAATCGGCGCTCTCAATGTGGGTGTGCCGCGAACCAGTCATGGCGCGCCGCAGGTCGTCGCTCAATCGTCAAAGGCCTTTCCTCCCATGTCCTCCACGCAATCGCAGGCCCGGACCCACCGCTACCGCTCGCACACATGCGGCGCGCTGCGCAGCGCCGATATCGGCTCGCGCGCCCGGCTCTCCGGCTGGTGCCACCGCATCCGCGATCACGGCGGACTGCTCTTCATCGACCTGCGCGATCATTACGGGCTGACGCAGATCGTCGTCGATCCTGCGAGCCCCTCCTTCGCAACGGCCGAGACGCTGCGCAGCGAATGGGTCATCTCCGTCGAAGGCGAGGTGCGCCAGCGCCCGGACGGCACCGTCAACGCGAATCTCGAGACCGGCGAGGTCGAACTGATCGTCTCCGAGATCGAGGTTCTCGGCCCGGCCGGCGACCTGCCGCTGCCGGTGTTCGGCGATCTCGAATACCCGGAGGAGACGCGCCTCAAATACCGCTTTCTCGATCTTCGCCGCGACAAGCTGCACAAGAACATCATGCTTCGCGGCAAGGTGATCGACAGCCTGCGCCGCCGCATGAAGGATGGCGGCTTCTTCGAGTTCCAGACGCCGATCCTCACCGCATCGAGCCCCGAGGGCGCGCGGGACTATCTCGTGCCGAGCCGCGTCCATCCCGGCAAGTTCTACGCGCTGCCCCAGGCACCGCAGCAGTTCAAGCAGTTGCTGATGGTTGCGGGCTTCGACCGCTATTTTCAGATCGCGCCATGCTTCCGCGACGAGGACGCCAGGGCCGACCGTTCACCGGGTGAGTTCTACCAGCTCGACATCGAGATGAGCTTCGTCGAGCAGCAGGATGTCTTCGAGGCTGTCGAGCCGGTGCTGCGCGGTGTGTTCGAGGAGTTCGGCGGCGGAAGGCCGGTCACGCAGAGCTTTCCGCACATCAGCTACGCCGATTCGATGCGCTGGTATGGCAACGACAAGCCGGATCTGCGCATCCCGATCAAGATGCAGGACGTTTCGGACGTGTTCCGCGGCTCCGGCTTCAAGGTGTTCTCGCGCATTCTCGAAGGCGATCCGAAGGCCGCGATCTGGGCCATTCCTGCGCCTGGCGGCGGTTCGCGCGCGTTCTGCGATCGCATGAACAGCTGGGCGCAGGGCGAGGGCCAGCCGGGGCTGGGGTATATCTTTTGGAAGGACGGCGCGGGCTCCGGCCCCATCGCGAACAATATCGGATCGGAGAAAACCGAGGAACTTCGCCTTGCCCTTGGCCTCAAGGATGGCGATGCCGCCTTCTTCGTCGCGGGCTTGCCCGAGAAATTCGTCAAGTTTGCAGGCGCTGCTCGCGTCAAGGTCGGCACGGACCTCAACCTCGGCGACATGAACCAGTTTGCGCTCTGCTGGATTGTCGACTTCCCGATGTATGAATGGAACGAGGACGAGAAGAAGATCGACTTCTCGCATAATCCGTTCTCGATGCCGAATTTCGAGCGCGAGGCCTTCCTGAAGCTCGAAGCCGGCGACAAGGACACCATCCTCGGCATCAAGGCGTTTCAGTACGACATCGTCTGCAACGGCATCGAATTGTCCTCCGGCGCGATCCGCAACCATCGCCCCGAAGTGATGAAGAAGGCCTTCGAGCTTGCGGGCTATGGCGAGGACGTGCTGCTGGAGAAATTCGGCGGGATGTATCGCGCCTTCCAGTATGGTGCCCCGCCGCATGGCGGCATCGCGCCCGGCGTCGATCGCATCGTGATGCTGCTCGCCGACGAGCCGAACATCCGCGAGGTCGTGCTGTTCCCGATGAACCAGAAAGCCGAAGACCTGCTGATGGGCGCGCCGAGCGAGGCGACGGCAAAGCAGCTCCGCGAATTGCACATCAGGTTGAACGTGTGAGCATGCCGATGTGTCATCCCGAACGGCGCGCAGCGGCGGGCCGGGATCCGGACGATATCCGCTTTCTTGGATGTTTTGTCTGGATCCCGGGTCTCGTTTTGCTCACCCGGGATGACTGCAATGGGTTAGCGGCTGCCTGATGCGCATCCTTCTAGCCTCCTATGGTTCGTTGAAAACGCGTGGTGGATGGTTTTACGGCACGGCGCAGAAGCTTCAGAACGGCTTCGTCCGGCTCGGCCATGCGGTGGAGTTCTTCTCGGACCGCGACATCGCCCGTGCGGCGTCGCCGATCCGCTCGCGCATCATGGGCCGCCGCGCCTGCAACCGAACCTTCAAGGACTATGTCCGTAATTACGATCCGCATCTGATCGTGCTTTGCCATGCCGACCTCATCGCCAACGAGACGCTGGCGGAGGTCAAGGCGAGCTTTCCCGCCAAACGGATCGTCGAGGTCAGGGTCGATGCTTTGCACAATGTGCTGACCATCCCCCATATGCGCGCACGGGCTCACGTCATCGACCGGAGCTTCGTCACGACTGGAGGCCGCGCCCTCGACCTCGTCGGCACACCGACAGCGCCGGCCTGCTTCATTCCCAACCCTGTGGACTCAGGCATGGAAGCCGGCGAAGCGCATCTCTCCGACGACCAGCCATTCGATGCGATCTATTCGCGCCGTCCGGTCATCGAGATGCCCTCCGACGACTATCGCGCTGAGATCGTGACGACGCTGGAGCGCGATCCTTCGCTGAAGGTCTTCTCGATCGGCATCCATGGCGGCAGCCAGATTTTCGGTCAGGCCTATTTCGATCATATCTGCAACGCGCGCATCGGGCTCAATCTGTCGGTCAAGGCCGCGGCGCCCATCGGCGGCATCGGGCCTGCCGATCTGATGCGATTCTATTCGTCCGATCGCATCGCGCATTATGGTGGCAACGGTCTCGCCATCATGAACCCGGCCGAGTTCTCGTTCGACGAGTTGTTGCGCGACGGCCAGGAGTTTGTGAGCTTCTCCTCGCCCGCCGAAGCGCTCGAACAGGTGCGATGGCTGGCGCACAATCCCGCCGAGCGCATGCGTATGGCGTCTGCCTCGCACAGGGCATTCCATGACCGGTTTTCGTCCGAGCGCGTCGCCGAGTTCATCGTCGCCAGAAGCTTCGGCGAGCCCGTTCCGGCGGCCTGCTCCTGGCCGGCGGAAGAGTTTGCCGGGCAGCTCTCATGAGCGCACGAGCCGATGAGCGGCCATCCATCGTCGCCGTGATCGTAGCCTTCGAAAGCGCCGAAGTGCTGCCGCTCTGCCTCGCGGCGTTAGCAAGCCAATCCATCCCGGCCATCGTGGTCGACAATGCCTCGACGGATCGCTCGGCCGAGATTGCGCGCAAACATGGTGCCTTGGCGATCGTCAATCCGCGCAATGAAGGGTTTGGTCGCGGCATGAACATTGGCGTGCGCGCCGCAACGGGCTTTGATCATGTTCTCATCCTCAATCCCGACGCGGTCGTGCAGCCGGGTTTTGCCGCAGCCATGCGCAAGGCGGTCGCATGGTATCCGGACGCTGGCATTCTGGGGCCGAGCATCACCGGGCCGGACGGATCGATCTTCTTCCCGCTCCGCTCGGTGCTGTCGCCCTATCTCCAGAACGATCGGAAAAGCCCATGCGTTCCGGAGGGCGATTGCTGCGCACCCTTCCTTTCGGGCGCGTGCTACCTCGTCGAGCGCCGCTTCTTTCTCGATCTCGGCGGCTTCGATCCAGAGATTTTCCTGTTCTATGAGGACAACGATCTCTGCCGTCGCGTGATCGATGCTGGCCGACCGATTGTCTACGTCCATGACGCCAAGGTCGCCCATGCGCAGGGGCGCTCGTCCAGCCCAGCGAAAGGCCGCCGCTTCAAGACGCGATGGCACTATGCCTGGTCAGAAGGCTACATCGCGCGCAAATACGGCTTGCCCAATCCGTCCTATGCGACGTTTTTGAGAAACACTTTGAAATATGTTGCAACACTGGTAACAGGCGATCTGCAAAAGAAGGAACGCTATGGCGGCGCTGCCGCCGGCGCTCTCGCCCTGATCCGAGGCCGCACGGCGCTCGAAAGAGAGGGCCTCGAAAGATGCGGGCCTGATGACGATCACGGCAGAGACAGCAGCGACAAGCCGCCGGGTGACCATCGCGCAGGCCCTGACGCGCGGATTCGATAATTTCGGCCTCATCAGACTGGCGCTGTCCGTTTTCGTCGTCGTATCGCACACGGTCAGCATCGGCCTCACCGGACTTGCGTCGACCGAGCCTGGATACGCCTGGACCGGGCTCACGCTCGGCGAGCATTCGGTGAATTGCTTCTTCGCGATCTCAGGGTTTCTGATCGCGATGAGTTGGGATCGGCGGCCGAATGCCGCCTTCTTCGCAACATCGCGGTTCCTTCGGCTCGTGCCCGGCCTCGTCGCCGCTGTCGTGATATCGACCTTCGTGATCGGCGCCGCGATGACGTCGCTTCCGCTCTCGGCCTATCTTCGGAGCGGCGAAACCTGGCAGTTCCTGCTCGAGACGATCTTCAGGCTGAAGAGCACCGGCACGCTGCCCGGCGTCTTCGAGGGCAACCCGCTGCACATCGTGCTCGGCACTGTCTGGTCGCTGAAATACGAGATCGGCTGTTATTTCGGTCTGTTCGTACTTGGCGTCACCGGCTTGCTGCTGCGGCCTCGGGTGATTCTCGCGATCGCGCTCATCTTCGGTTTCGGGTTGTTGGCGATCGAAATCCTTGCGCTCAAGGTGTCAGCATCGCAGTTCACGGCCTTCCGCCTGCGGTTCATCTTTGCGCTCGCGGCTGCGTTGTACGTCTGGCGCGACAGGGTGCCCGTCTCGCTGCCGATGGCGCTGCTGGCTTTCCTGGTGGCGCTTGCGCTGCAGCGGACGCCGTTCTACCACGCGGCGCTCTACGCCACCGAAACCTATCTCGTTCTGTGCCTTGCCATCGCGCCGGGCTTCTCGTCACCGAAGCTCGAATTGCCGTTCGATTTCTCCTACGGCATCTATCTTTACGGGCTGCCGGTGCAGCAGGCGCTGACCGCGCTGTTCCATCCGCAAAACCCGTATGCGCTCCTGCCGCCGGCACTTATCGTCACGACGTTTTTTGCTGGATTTTCATGGTATTGCGTCGAAAAGCCCGCGCTATCATTGAAGCAGCGCGTGCTTGCGCGGGCTCCGTCCTGGCGGCTTCCCTTCATCGGGGCGAAGCCGGCGAAGCCCTAGACCGAGAACGACGTGCCGCAACCGCAGGACGATGTCGCGTTCGGGTTGTGAACGCGGAAGGACTGGCCCATCAGATCATCGACGAAATCGATTTCCGATCCTTCAAGGAAGGGCGCGGAGGTGGCATCGATCAGCACCGTAACGCCGTTCTTCTGCAGGGCGATGTCGTCTTCGGCCTTGCTGCGGTCGAAACCGAACTTGTACTGGAAACCGGAGCAGCCGCCACCTTCGACGCTGACGCGCAGCATCGAGCCTTCAGGCTCGCCGCGCAGGATCTGCGCCACGCGCTGTGCTGCGCTCTCCGACACAGTGATACTCGTGGAATTCGCTTCAAAATCGGTCATGGTCCTGAATGTCCGCCATGGAAAGGGGCCGAGCCCATTGCTATATTACTGTCGAAGATACGCCTTGCCCGTCGCGCATTCAATGGCTGATCGAGATCAGCCAAAGCTCAGCTCAGGACAGTCCGCTTGCATTTCTTCCTGCCGAAGCCGCTGCAGCCCTTCGCCAGCGATCAGTCGATGTCGCGCGGCCGCCTTCATCCTGAGCCGTCGTCGCCGACCCGCAGCGAGTTCCAGCGCGACCGCGACCGCATCATCCATTCGAGCGCCTTTCGCCGCTTGAAGCACAAGACGCAGGTTTTCATCGAACACGAAGGCGACCACCACCGCACGCGCCTCACGCATTCACTGGAAGTGGCGCAGATCGCCCGCTCGATCGCCCGCGCGCTCGGGCTCGACGAGGATCTGGCCGAAGCGCTGGCGCTCGCGCATGATCTTGGCCACACACCGTTCGGCCATACCGGCGAGGACGCGCTGGACGCCGTAATGGCGCCCTATCGCGGCTTCGACCATAACGCCCAGACGCTCCGCATCGTCACCAGCCTGGAACGGCGATATGCAGCCTTCGACGGGCTGAACCTCACCTGGGAGACGCTCGAGGGGCTCGCGAAGCACAATGGCGCGGTGACCGACAAAGAGGGCAACCCGGTAGGCCGCTACACGCGTTTCGGCGTGCCTTTCGCCATCGTCAGCTACAATCAGCGGCAGGATCTTGAGCTGGCGACGCTCGCCGGCGCGGAGGCGCAGGCTGCGGCCATCGCGGACGACATCGCCTATGACGCGCATGATATCGACGACGGTTTGCGGGCCGGCCTGTTCGAGATCGACGAGCTGCGCGAGGTGCCGCACCTTGCAAGCCTGCTCGATGACATCGAGGACCGGCATGGCGATCTCGAGCCTTCGCGCACGATTCACGAGCTCCAGCGTCGCGTCATCACGCGGTTCGTCGAGGATGTGATCGCCGAGAGCGAGACACGCCTCACCGCCCTGAAGCCGCAGCGCGCGCAGGACATCAGACTGGCGGGCGCGCCGGTCATCGCCTTCTCCGCGCGGATGGCGGCCGCCGATCGCAGCATCAAGGGCTTTCTCTTTCCTCACATGTACCGCCACGAAACCGTGGTACGGATCAGGGTCGGCGCGACGCAGATCGTCACGGACCTGTTCGAGCGTTTCATGGCGTCCTGCGAATTGCTGCCGTCGGAATGGCAGGCCGGCCTCGTTCCGGGCGACGAGATGGCAAGAGCGCGGCACATCGCGGATTACATCGCCGGAATGACGGATCGCTACGCCATCCAGGCGCATCAGCAGTTGTTTGACGCCACTCCGGATTTGCGATAGCGCCACGGTCCACGTGCGAGGACCACACGAACCCGTTGAGCAAGTGTGTGCGCGCTGTAAATCCAAAGGCACGACGATCATGAATGTGTTTGCCGCGTTCCAGACGCGCCTCGAAGCTGTGTTGCTGCTGCTGAAGGAGCAGGGGCGTCTGCCTGCGAGCGTCGAGCCCTCGCGTGCGGTGATCGAACCGCCGCGCGATCCTTCTCACGGCGATATGGCGATCAACGCGGCGATGGTCTTCGCCAAGGAAGCCGGCATGAAGCCGCGCGACCTCGCGGCACTGATCGTCGCGGAACTCGAGAAGGACTCGAGCATCGTTGCCTGCGAGATCGCCGGGCCGGGCTTTATCAACATCAGGCTTGCGCCGAGCGTGTTCGACGACGCGCTGCGTGCGCTCATCGCCGACCCGCAGCACTTCGGGCGAGGTGCGCCGCGCAAGGGCAAGGTGAATGTCGAATATGTCTCGGCCAATCCGACCGGGCCGATGCATGTGGGCCATGGTCGCGGTGCGGTGTTCGGCGACGCGCTCGCCTCGCTGCTGGCTTTCGCCGGCCACGATGTCACGCGCGAATATTACATCAACGACGCAGGCGCGCAGGTGGACGTGCTCGCCCGCTCGGTGTTCCTGCGCTACCGCGAGGCGCTCGGCGAGGATATCGGCGCCATACCGGACGGCTTTTACCCAGGCGATTATCTGAAGCCGGTCGGCGTCGCGCTGGTGAAGCACTACGCCACGCAACTCGTCGATATGCCGGAAAGCGAATGGCTGCCGCGCGTGCGGCGCTACGCGATCGATGCGATGATGACCATGATCCGGGAAGACCTCGCGAAGCTGCGCGTCGAGCATTCGGTTTTCTTTTCAGAAGCGTCGCTGCGAGAACCCCTTGATGCGGTGAAGACCACGATCAGCGCCCTTCGGGCCAAGGGCCTCGTTTATGACGGCAGGCTGCCTCCGCCGAAGGGGCAGGTCGACGCCGAATGGGAGGATCGTGAGCAGGCGCTCTTCCGTTCGACGGAATTCGGCGACGACGTCGATCGGCCGTTGGTGAAGTCCGACGGCTCATACACCTATTTTGCCTCCGACATTGCCTATCACGCGTCCAAATACCAGCGCGGCTTCACGACGTTGATCGACGTATGGGGCGCCGACCATGGCGGCTATGTGAAGCGCATGGCCGCTGCTGTGAATGCGGTCAGCGACGGCAAGGCCGTGCTCGACGTGAAGCTCTGCCAGCTCGTAAAGCTCATGCGGAACGGCGAACCTGTGAAGATGTCGAAGCGCTCGGGCGATTTCGTCACTCTGGCGGAGGTGGTCGATGAGGTCGGGGCCGACGCCGTCCGCTTCATGATGCTGTTTCGCAAGAACGACGCGCCGCTCGAATTCGACCTTGCCAAGGTCATCGAGCAGTCGAAGGACAACGCGGTCTTCTATGTCCAGTACGCCCATGCCCGCTGCTTCTCGATCTTCCGGCAGGCGGCGCAGGCCTTCGATGGCAGGCGGTTCACGCCGAGCGAGCTGTTGGCCGCGGATTTCGACAAGCTTTCGGACCCGGACGAGCGGCGATTGATCCAGTTCATCGCCGAATATCCGCGTGTTATTGACGCTGCCGCACAGGCCCACGAGCCGCACCGCCTTGCCTTTTACCTCTACGATCTTGCAAGCGCTTTCCATGCGCTCTGGAACAGGGGCAAGGATAAGGGGCAGGCGCCTTTGCGCTTTATTAACCAAGATGATGCCACTCTGACCGTGGCGAGACTCGCGCTTGTGTATTCGTTAATGTCGGTTCTTGCGTCGGCCTTAGCAATTCTTGGCGTCAGCGCGCCTGATGAAATGCGATGAGTGCGTTTGGCCTGCCTGCCAGCTTTGCCGAGCTTCTTGATTGATCTTGACGGTCTGGTTTTCGCCGTCGATGCTTGATGACCAAGAGTGTGAGGCGGAAGGATCGCAGGTAACCGAGACGAGCGAGGACCTGTTATGAGTGACATGATCAAGGACGAGCGGCCGCGTCCACCGATTGACCTCGATGAATTCGAGCGCCAGCTCCGCGACATGCAGGCGAAGCCCAAGCAGGGCTCGCTGGACCCGCTTGCCGAACTCGCCCGCATCGTCGGACAGGATGACTCGCTTCAGCCCTCGCGTGGCTTGCGTCCTGCGTTGCGATCGGATGCTCCGGCGCACCCTATGCCGTCAGACGCGGGTGCCGAGTCTCTCAAGGCCAGCCTTTCAACGCTCGACGAGATGATCCGGCCGCAGCCTGCCGCCGTTTCCGCCCAGCCAAAATATGCATCGCCGCTCGATGAGCTTGCCGCCATTTCCGGTTCGGAGACTGGTCCGGCACCGGATTTTCTGCAGGCCCGGCGTGAGCCTGCTCAGCAGGCTGGCGACGATCTGCATCCCGATGCCGATTATTCCTACGCCGACGAGCCGCCGAAGCGCTCTCGCACCGGCATCAAGGTGTTCCTCGGCCTCGTCGTCTGCGGGCTTGCCGGTGTCGGTGCGGTATGGAGTCTCAGCGGGCCGAAATCGGGCTCGACGACTGTTGCCTCGGCCAATGTGCCGGTGATCGCCGCGAAGCCCGGCCCGTTGAAGGAAAAGCCGTCCGACCCCGGCGGGCTCGAAATTCCCAATCAGAAGGCAAACGTGCTCGAAAAGCCGCGCGACGACACCAAGGCGCCGCAGAAGGTGCTGGCTCGTGAGGAGCAGCCGGTCGATCTCGGCCAGGCTACCAAGAAGGACATCCGTCGTGTCGATCTCGGCCAGGCCGGTCCGACCGGGGCCGCGCCCGTCAATATCGTCTCGGTCCCGACCGTGCCGGCAGCGCCGCCGCCGGCTGTGGCTTCCATCGCGCCGCCTCCGCCGCCCGCGCCCGCCAACGTCGAGTCCAGCGCCGCCGCGTCTGCGGCTCTTGCGCAGATCAAGCCTGTCGAGACTCCCGCGAAACCCGATCTTTCAGCCGTAGCCGCGCAGCCGACGCCTCCGCCAGCGGCGAAGCCGGTGCCGGTCGTTGCTGCCGCCGATCCTGCGCCGCCCTCGTCCGTCAGCGTCCCCAAGCGGGTGAAGAGCATCAGGATCAACAGCAACGGCGAGCCGGTTGACGGTCCTGCATCGCCAGCGGCCAGCGCCCCGCCCGTGGCTGCACCTCCCGCGCCTCCACCGGCGAAAGCGGTCGCGGCGGCCAAGACGCCCGCGTCGACGCCTGCGGTCAAGGCCCCGGCCAAGCATGCGATCGTCGCAAGGGAGACGACTACGGCCCCGGCTTCGGGCGATGACGCCGCGCCGCTGCAGATCGTTCCGCCTGCCGGCGTCAGCCGCAAGAGCAGCCAGACGCCCCTGAAACAGCCTCAGCGCGTCGCTGCTGCTCCCGTTCCGGCGACGGACGACACGACGAGCGCCATCGGCGGCGATGCGCAGCCGGCGAGCGCCAAGACCTCCGCAGGCGGTCGCGCCTTCTCGGTTCAATTCGGCGCGCCCGGCAGCACGGGTGAGGCCAATGCGCTGATCAGTCGTCTCAAATCCCAGTATCCCTCGGTGATGGGTTCGGTTGAGCCGCGTGTGATCAAGGCGGACGTCAAGGGCAAATCGGTCTACCGGGTTCGCTCCGGGAGCCTGTCCCGCGATCAGGCGAATACGCTCTGCTCGCAGTTGAAGGCGGCGGGCGGCAACTGCTTCGTCAGCGGCGGCTGACGAGGCCCTCGCGGGCCACACGATCGATCCATCTTCGTCAACAGCAGCCGCGGATATCTGCCGAATGCCGACCCACGCCTTCATCGCGGGCTGCTCGAGCCTGACACTCACCACGGACGAGCGCGCCTTTTTCCGGGATGCAGACCCGTGGGGCTTCATCCTCTTCAGGCGCAATATTGATACGCCAGAGCAGGTGAGGGCGCTGACGAGCGAATTGCGGGCCTGCACCGGACGCGTCGATACGCCGATCCTGATCGATCAGGAGGGCGGCCGCGTGCAGCGCCTCGGCCCGCCGCATTGGCCGAAATACCCGCCTGCGCGCCGCTTCGGCGATATTGGCGGCAATGATCCCGTCGCAGCACGCGATCTTTGCCGGATGGCGGCAATGCTCATGGCGCATGATCTTCTCGAACTCGGCATCAATGTCGATTGCGTGCCCGTTCTCGACGTGCCGGTCGAAGGGGCGCATGACGTGATCGGCGATCGCGCCTACGCCTGGAACGCCGAACACGTCGCTATTCTCGGGCGCGCTGCAGCCGAAGGATTGCTCGCGGCCGGCGTATTGCCGGTCATCAAGCATATTCCGGGGCATGGCAGGGCAGGGGCGGACAGCCATCTCGCGCTGCCGATCGTCAACGCATCGAGGCGCAGCCTGCGCGACAGCGATTTCGTGCCATTCCGATGCCTCGCTGACATGCCCGCCGCCATGAGCGCGCATGTCGTCTATACCGCGATCGACGACGCCTCGCCCGCGACGACCTCCGCCAAGGTCATCAGAAGTGTGATCCGCCGTGAGATCGGCTTCGACGGTCTGTTGATGAGCGACGATCTTTCGATGAAAGCGCTCAGGGGCTCGTTCGCCGAGCGCACGGCTGCCTGCTTCAAGGCAGGCATCGACGTCGTGCTCCATTGCAATGGCAACCTCGCCGAAATGCAGGCCGTCGCCAGCGAATCGCCGAAGCTGTCCGGCAAGGCGAAGCGCCGTGCCAAGGCGGCCCTTGCCCGCCTGAAGCACGTCGCCGAGCCGTTCGACCGCAAAGATGCCCGTGTGAAACTGGACGAGGCAATGGCTGAAGGCTTGCGAAACGCCTGAAAAAGCGGGAATCTAAGCCTGTCGCCAGTTGGGACGACAGCGGGATTACCATGGCGGACGAGCAGGATTTCGAGGCTGGGGAGCGGTTCGATCACGAGCCGGCCTTCGTCGTCGATGTCGATGGCTTCGGCGGGCCACTGGATCTATTGCTGACGCTTGCGCGAAAACAGCAGGTCGATCTCTCCCGCGTCTCGATCCTGGCGCTCGCCGAGCAGTATTTGCGCTTCATCGAAATGGCGCGGTCGCTGCGTCTCGAACTCGCCGCAGACTATCTCGTCATGGCGGCTTGGCTCGCTTACCTGAAGTCTCGGCTTCTGTTGCCGATGCAGCCGAAGGATGACGAGCCGAGCGCAGAACTGCTGGCCGAGGATCTCGCTCTGCGCCTGCAGCGGCTCGCGGCCATCAGGCTCGCGGCGCAGGCGCTTCTCGGTCGGGCCCATCTGGGGCGGGACGTGTTCGAGCGCGGTTCGCCCGAACGTGTCGAAACATCGGTCACGCCCATCTGGCAGGCGTCCATGTACGACCTGCTTTCGGCCTATGCCGATATCCGCCGCAAGAAGACAAACCCGTCATATGCGCCGGAACGGCGGGCTGTATGGTCGCTTGCGGAAGCGCGCGCGGCGCTGGAGCGGCTCATCGGCAAGGCGCTCGACTGGTCGCGGATGGACGAATTTCTGATCGCCTATCTCGACCGCCCGGAGGAGCGCCGCACCGCGCGGGCTTCGGCATTCGCGGCCAGCCTAGAACTCGTCCGCGAGGGGCGGCTCGACATTCGGCAGGATACGGCTTTCTCCCCGATTTACGTGCGCAGGAAGCCGGCGCTTTCAGTGGTGAGGTCTTGAGCATGGACAGGGTTTTGAAGCTTGTCACGCTGCCTGCCGCGCCGGATGAGGACCGCAGCGCCGTGCTCAGGCTCGAAGGACATGTCAGCGAGCAGGCGCTGCGCATCGCCGAGGCGGTCATCTTCGCATCCGACAAGCCCGTGACGGCCGCCGCGCTCGCGCCACTGCTGCCCGCCCAATCGGTCGCGTCAGACGTGATCGAGAGGTTGGCAGAACGCTACGCCGACCGTGGGGTCAATCTCGTCGCCGTCGCGGGTGGCTACGCGTTCCGCACCGCGCAGGACCTGGCCTTTCTCGTGGCGCGCGAGCGCGAGGAGCCGCGCAAGATCGGACGTGCGGCGCTGGAGGTGCTCGCCATTATCGCCTACCACCAGCCGGTGACGCGCACCGAGATCGAGGACATCAGAGGCGTAGCGACCTCGAAAGGGACGCTCGATTTCCTGATGGAGTGCGGCTGGGTGCGGATGCGCGGCCGGCGGCGCACGCCGGGACGGCCCGTGACCTACGGCACCACGCCGGAATTCCTCGATCATTTCACGCTAGACCGGCTGTCGGATCTCCCCGGTATCGAGGAATTGAAGGGCGCGGGTTTCATAGACGCTGCCGCAGCCGGCGGGCTCTCGATCCCCTCGCCAGGCGACGATGGCGGTCTCCATGCCGACGAAGACGCGCTCGAAAGCGATCTCTTCTTGGCGTTGTCGGAGAGCCGGCTGGACGAGCAGGAGCCCGAACTCGATCCGCAGGATGGCCAGCCGAAGGGCTGACCGGCCTGCGTCAGGCGGATGCAGCGCCGCCCATGCGGACAGTAGCGCTTGTTTTTCGATGCCGCGGGCTTTACCTTGTGACGAGTGGGAGCGATCGTGGTCGGCTCCGCGCGCCATCGAGGGCCGAAGCGCCGATGGTGGACAAACGAACATGAGAGCGAAATCGAGCTGCGGCACCGGTTGGCCCGGCGGGATTTCGACAATCTGGAGTTGATCGATATGGGTGCCTGGGGAATTGGACACTGGCTGGTTGTCGCGCTCGTCGTCATGGTGCTGTTTGGCGGCCGCGGCAAGATTTCCGGTATCATGGGCGACTTTGCGCAGGGCATCAAAGCCTTCAAGAAGGGTCTGTCCGAGGATGAGACCGCAGAGGCCAAGACGCCTGGAGAACTGAAATCCGTTGCCGAACAGACGTCTCCGAAAGTGGACAAGACGGCGGAACACAAGGTCTGATCCTGCTGCTCCAGACGAGATTTGACCGTTCATGTTTGACATTGGCGCAGGCGAACTGCTGATCATCGGCGTCGTGGCCCTCGTCGTCATCGGGCCGAAGGAGTTGCCCGGCGTGCTGAGGCAGGTCGGCAAGGCCACCGCGAAGATGCGGCAAATGGCCGGCGAGTTTCGCGCCCAGTTCGACGAAGCGATGCGCGAGGCTGAACTAGAGGACGCCAAGAAGCAGATCAGCGGCATCAAGGATCAGGTCGCGGGGCTCAATCCGCTCACCGACTTGAAGAACGAGATCCACAGCTCGGCAACGATGCTGAACACGCCGTACACGCCGGTCGAGACCGCATCGCCCATAGCGCCGCTCGACGTGAGCGCCCTGCCGAAGGTGGCGGCGAACGACACCGAGGCGGTAAAGCCGAAGTCCACCCGCAAGAAAGCTGTTACGCCATCCGTCGCTGCCGCAGCGACACCAGCGAGCGAGACCCCCTCTGCGGAGCTGCCCGCAGCTTCGCCTAAGGCGGCGGCAAAGAAGCGGACGGCGACGACCGAGCCAACGGTGGTTCAAACGCCGAAGGCTGCTGCGAAGAAGCCGGCCGTCAAGGCTGTCAAATCCGCGGCCAAGCCGGCGCGTCCCGCAGTCGTCGCTTCGATCGCGCCCGCCATCGAGGCCAAGGCAGAGCCCGCCCCGCCGACCCGCTATCGCGCGAAAAAGACCCAATCCGGGAAAAGCTGAGTTAGATGAGTGAGATAGACATCGAGGCCAGCAGAGCGCCGCTGATCGATCACCTGATCGAACTGCGGACCCGGCTCATCCGCGCCCTGATCGCGTTCGTGATCGGTTTCATCGTCTGCTACATGTTTGCCAAGGAAATCTACCAGTTCCTCGTCATTCCTTATGGTTGGGCGGCTGGCGGCATCGAAAAGGCGCAGCTTCAGGCGACGGGACCGCTGGAAAACCTGTTCACCCACCTCAAGATCGGCGCGTTCGGCTCGGCATTCATCACATTTCCCATCGTCGCCAACGAAATCTACAAATTCGTGACGCCGGGCCTCTACAAGAACGAACGCGAGGCGTTCCTTCCCTATCTCTTTGCCACTCCCGTCCTGTTCACCATCGGCGCGGCGATCGTCTACTTCGTCGCGATGCCGATGCTGATGGCGTTTTCGATCAGCCAGTCAGTCGAGGCGGCACCCGGAGTCGCGGCGATCAAGCTCGATATCCGCGTCAGTGAATATCTGTCGCTCATCATGACGCTGATCTTTGCCTTCGGCGTGATGTTCCAGCTTCCCGTGGTGCTGACGCTTCTGGCGCAGGCCGGCATCATCACTGGCGATTTCCTGGTCGAGAAACGCCGTTACGCCATCCTTCTCGTCTTCATCGCAGCGGCGATCCTTGCACCGCCCGACGTGCCGAGCATGCTCGCCTTGGCGATTCCGACCGTGCTGCTCTACGAGGGCTCGATCTACGCGGTGCGCATCGTCGAGAAGCGGCGCAACGCGGTCGATGCCGCGCATAATCCCTGACGCCTCACTGAATTGATGGTTTGTGGATCTCGAATAGCGCAGGCGGCTTTCGGGATTGATGCAGAGCTGGCGTCGTCGTTTGGCTGCCCATGCGGCCGCCTGTCCTTTTTCCAACTTTCTCCTTGAATGCGGCGCTTCGGCCCGCTACCCCCCACCCTGACCCTCCCCGCCGCAAGCGGGGGAGGGACACGCTCAGCAGCGAGATCGAGGCCGGCGGTTATCATGTTCGACGTAAGATGGATTCGCGACAACGCTGATGCTTTTGACACCGGCCTGACGCGTCGCGGACTGGAACCGCTATCGGCTCGGGTCCTGAAGCTAGACGATGAGCGCAAGGCCGTCGTCTCCGAGCTGCAGCTCGCGCAGGAGCGCCGCAACGCCGCATCCAAGGAAATCGGCAAGGCGATGGCCGCCAAGGATGCGGCGCTGGCCGAGATAATCAAGACCGAGGTCGCGGGCCTCAAGGACAAGATTGCTGCCGGAGAGACCCAGCAGGCGCGCATCGATGGCGAGCTCCGCGAGCTGCTTGCCGGCATTCCCAACACGCCGAAAGTTGACGTGCCTGACGGCGCGGACGAGCATGGCAATGTCGAGTATCGCCGCCATGGCGAGAAGCCCAAGCTCGATTTTCAGCCGAAGCAGCATTTCGAGCTGGGCGAGGCGCTTGGCCTGCTGGATTTCGAGGCCGCCGCACGCATGTCGGGTGCACGCTTCGTCGTGATCAAAGGGCAGCTTGCTCGCCTGGAGCGTGCCATCGGCCAGTTCATGCTCGATCTGCACACCAGGGAGCACGGCTATCTGGAGGTCAACCCGCCGCTCATGGTGCGGGACGACGCGATGTTCGGCACGGCGCAATTGCCGAAGTTCAGGGATGATCAGTTTGCTGTTACTGGTGAACGCTGGCTCATCCCGACCGCGGAAGTTCCGCTCACCAATCTCGTTCGCGAGCAGATCCTCGCCGAAGACCAGCTTCCCCTTCGCTTCACGGCCCTCACGCCCTGCTTCCGCGCGGAGGCCGGTGCTGCGGGCAGGGACACGCGCGGCATGCTGCGCCAGCACCAGTTCAACAAGGTCGAACTCGTCTCGATCACCACGCTGGAGGAGAGCGCGGCAGAGCATGAGCGCATGCTCGCCTGCGCCGAGAAAGTGCTGCAGAAGCTCGGCCTCCATTACCGCGTCATGACGCTCTGCACGGGCGATATGGGCTTCGCCAGCCAGAAAACCTACGATATCGAGGTCTGGATGCCGGGGCAGGACACCTATCGCGAGATTTCGAGCTGCTCGGTCTGTGGCGATTTCCAGGCCCGCCGCATGCAGGCGCGCTTCAAATCAAAGCAGGGCAAGACCGAATTCGTCCACACGCTCAACGGCTCGGGCGTTGCCGTCGGCCGCGCGCTGATCGCCGTCATGGAGAACTACCAGAACGCCGATGGCTCGATCACTGTGCCGGACGCTCTTGCTCCCTATATGGGCGGCCTCACTCATATCGGGAAAGCCTGACACCATGCGCATTCTGGTCACGAACGATGACGGCATTCACGCGCCCGGCCTTGCGGCGCTGGAGCGCATCGCGCTCGCCATCGCGCCCGAAGCCTATGTCTATGTCGTCGCGCCCGAGACCGACCAGAGCGGCGTCTCGCACTCGCTGTCGCTGAACGATCCGCTTCGCCTTCGCCGCATCGACGATCGGCATTTCGCGGTGAAGGGCACGCCGACCGATTGCGTGATTCTCGGCGTTCATCACGTTCTCAAAGGCGAAAAGCCCGATCTCGTGCTCTCAGGCGTCAATCGCGGCCAGAACGTCGCGGAGGACGTGACTTATTCAGGCACCATCGCGGCCGCAATCGAAGGGACGACGCTCGGCATCCGCTCGATTGCGATGAGCCAGAGCTATGCGCCCGGCGGCGACCACAATACTCCGACCCCGGTCCGTTGGGATGTCGCTGAAACACACGGACCGGCCGTGGTTCGCCATATCCTGAAGGCCGGCATCGAGCCCGGCATCGTCGTCAACGTCAACTTCCCGAACTGCGCGCCAGACGAGGTCGAGGGCATCGCCGCGACCGTGCAAGGCTATCGCGGACCCAATCTCCTGCGCATCGACGAGCGCAAGGATGGGCGCGGCAACGCCTATTTCTGGGTCGGATTCGCGCGGCCTGCCTTCGATGTCCATGAAGGCACCGATCTACATGCGCTGAGGCACAACCGCATTTCCGTGACGCCGCTGAAGCTCGACCTCACCGATCTGCCGAGCGTGACGCATTTCGCGCAGAGCTTCGAGGGTGAAACGCTTCGCGCCTCCGCCCCGGCAAAATGACGTCGACGCCGAGACCGTTCGCGCCCAAACCGCTGATCAGCAGCTTCGCGAGCAGCGCCAGCCGTGCGGAAGGGAGCGTCTTCCAGCCTGAAGGCCGGCTCAACCTGATGCCTGAGGACAGCGCGCAGGCGGCGGACATGGATATGGCGCGCTTCATCATGGCGCTGCGGGCGAGGGGCCTGCGCAACACCGCGCTCATGGACGCATTCGAAAAGGTGCCCCGGCGTGAATTTTTCGCCGAAGAGCTTCGCCCCTACGTCTATGCCGACATCGCCCTGCCGATTGCCTGCGGCGAGCAGGCAACATCCGCGCACGTCATCGCGCATGTGCTCAACCAGGCCGTGCTTCTGCCGCAAACGCGGGTGCTGGAGATTGGCACAGGCTCCGGCTACCAGACGGCGCTCATCGCTTCCATGGTGGAAAGCATCGTCAGCATCGAGCGCTACAGGACGCTCGCAGGGCCGGCGCGCAAGGCGCTTCGGCAGTTGGGCCTCAACAATGCCGAGTTGCGCGTCGGCAACGGATTGTCGCGGCACGATCTGCCCACGGGCAAATTCGACTTCATCATCCTCAATGGTGAGGTCGCCGCTCTGCCGGAGGCGGTGATCGATTGCCTTGCCGAAGACGGCATTCTCATCGCTCCGATGATTCTCGAGGCTGACGGCAAACGGTCGCAGGAGTTGCGGAGAATCGCCGTGCGCGAGGATGGCCTCCATGTGGAATCGTTCGCCGCGGGGCGATTCAGCCCGTTGATCGATGCAAGAAGCGTAGCTCTTTGATCCTGCTGCGCTCACGATCGTGCCAAGGCCGCCTCGTCGCGCGCCCTGGCTGCATTTTACGACCGCCGTCAACCAAGACTTAACCTGAACATGATCTTAATGCTCGGCAGTAATGTTGCGTGAAGTCGGGTTGTAAAAGCATGCGTAAACGCCCTGGGTACCCCATTGCAATCCGGACGTCGCGGTTCGCCGTCACGGTTCTTCTCGCCACGGTTTGTGCTGGATGCAGTTCGAACCTCGCGCGCTTCGACGGCGACCCCTTTTCCAACCCCTTCATCAACCGCAATGACAGCATCGCGACCGGCTCGGTGCGCCCTGCGCAGCAGCGCCTGTCCCATGCGCAGCAGCCATACCGCCAACCTTCGCCCGCGGTCGGCCGTGTCTCGGCTGCGCCGCTTCCCGCACCCGGCACCAGCGCCATCGGTCAGTTGAAGGTGCGTCCTGCGACGCCGGTCTCGGTCACGCAGACTCAACGGAGCGCCGCAGCCAAAGCAGCCCAGCCCATTCATACCGGCACCATCGCCGCGAAGGCCGCGCCCGGCTGGAGCACGAAGGGCGGCACGCCGATCACGCTGAAGCAGGGCGAAACGGTCGAGACGGTCGCCAATCGATATGGCGTGCCGGCGTCGGTCATTCTGCACGTCAACGGCATGTCGTCATCCTCGCAGGCTGTGCCCGGCAAGCTGCTGATCATTCCGACATACAGCGCCACACTCCGCCATGGCGAAGAGGCAGATGCCGGTCTTGCACAAAAGGCCGCCGCGCTGATCCCGGCCTTGCAGGCTGATCGACCGTTCCTCAAGGCAGGCGCTCATCTCCATCTTGCGTTCAATGGCGAGACGAGCGATGCGCCGGGGGCCGAACTCATCGACAACACCGCCTTGCTCGCCTTCACGTCCGAGCCCGGCGCGCGGGCTCCTGCACCGAAGAAGGTCCGCTCAGTCGCCAACATCGCCGCGCCGATCTCGATCAAGCCGCCTCTGGCCGTGACCCAGCCGGCACCCGTCAAGGCCGCCGCGAAGCCCGTTACGGTCAAGGCTGCGGCGACGAAGCCAGCCACTCCTTCCAAGGTCGCCGTTAAGGCTCCGGCCAAGCCGGCTGCGTCCAAGGTCGTGGCGCAACCCGCTCGCATTCTTGCGGCTGCTCCTGCCAGGCATCCGACCGCCAAACCGGTCGTGGCAGCGGCAAAGCCGCAAAAGGCAGCGCAGCCCGTAAAGTCCGCAAAGGTCGATACGAAACCCAAGGCGATCGCATCCGTGCCTGCAAAGACGACCAGCCCGGTCGCCAGTGCGAAGCCAGCCGCCAAGCATGCCGTGATGGCGTCAGCCGTAAAGAAGGTACCTGCCGTGGCGGTGAAGGCGCCAGCAAAGCCGGTCGCCGTCGCGTCTGTCGCGCCCAAACCGGCGAAGCCGGAGGTTCAGCCGAGCGAGATCAGCGCCTATGCCGCTGATACCACCGCAACGGGCAGCCTGCCGCCTGCCGCCATTCCGCCGGGAGACAACGGCGTGTTCCGCTGGCCGGCGCGTGGCCGCATCATCTCGAGCTTCGGCTCGAAGGATATTTCCGGCACCAATAACGGCATAAACATCTCGATGCCGGAGGGCACCCCGGTAAAGGCCGCCGAAGCCGGCACGGTCGCTTATTCTGGCGACGACGTGAAGAAATACGGCAAGCTCGTGCTGATCAAGCACGATAACGGCTATGTCTCGGCCTACGCCCATAATGGCGAGCTCGACGTGAAGAAGGGCGAGACGGTGAAGCGCGGCCAGATCATTGCGAAGTCCGGCGCGACAGGCGACGTCACATCGCCGCAGTTGCACTTCCAGCTTCGCAAGGGCGAGTTGCCCGTCGACCCCATCAAGCTGCTCGACGCGAACTGATCCGCGCTAGCGGGTCAGTCAATCGTCAGGACATTGTTTTGCCGAGCTTGCCGGCCAGATCGCAGATGAACTGCCAGGCGACGCGTCCGGCGCGGCTGCCGCGCGTCGTCGACCATTCCAGCGCATCGCGGTGCAGCGTCTCGCGGTCCACGTCGAGACCGTAATGTGCCGCATAGCCGTCGATCATGGCGAGATATTCGTCTTGCGTGCATTTGTGGAAACCGAGCCAGAGGCCGAATCGGTCTGAAAGCGAGACTTTCTCCTCCACCGCCTCGCCCGGATTGATCGCGGTCGATCGTTCGTTCTCCATCATGTCGCGCGGCAGGAGATGGCGGCGGTTCGAGGTAGCATAGAAGAGCAGATTGTCCGGCCGTCCTTCGATCCCCCCGTCGAGCACCGCCTTCAGTGATTTGTAGGACGCATCGCCCGCATCGAACGAAAGATCGTCGCAGAACACGATCACGCGCTCTGGCGCGGTGCGGAGCAGGGTCATCAGCCGCGGCAGGCTTTCTATGTCCTCGCGATGGATTTCGATCAGCTTCAGCGCGTGACCGCCGCCAAGGCGATGATTGACCTCTGAGTGGACGGCTTTCACGAGCGATGATTTGCCCATGCCCCGCGCTCCCCAAAGCAGCGCGTTGTTGGCAGGCAGGCCGCGTGCGAAGCGCTCCGTGTTCTCGAGAAGCGTATCGCGGCTAAGCTCGATGCCGACGAGCAGGGGCAGCGCGACGCGGTTCACCTTCGGCACGGCCTGCAGCGCGCCGCTGTCCGCGTGCCAGACGAAGGCGTCGGCCGCATCAAGTCCGGCGTTGGCTAACGGTGGAGGGCTGATCCGCTCTGCGGCATCAGCCAGCCGCGTCAGCAGAGAGATCAAGGTGGCGGCGTCTGACGTGATCGGCATGGAGCATCCTGAGCGAGGAAAGGCGGCGAGCGTTCTTCTGCTCTTAGCTTAGCCGGTCGAAGCGCGTCCATGCGCAAAACAGAGGTTTGGTGGCGGCGCAGATTGCTTTCACGATGCGCATCGGTATAGTCCGCGCCGGTTCGCCGGCGGCCGAGATGCCGCCAGGCGCGATGCGTCGTGTTGTTTTAAAGCGGTGAAGCCTGCCGCGGAGGTTGTTTCGTGATCGATCCTGCTACCATTCGGCCAGTCTTGTCCCAGGCCGCGCCCGCCATGGAAACGTTGCTGCAATTCTTCCCCTTCGTGATGATTTTCATCATCATGTATTTCCTGATCCTGCGGCCGCAGCAGCAGCGTCTCAAGAAGCAGCAGGAGATGCTGAAGAACATCCGTCGCGGCGACACGATCGTGCTCGGCGGCGGCTTGATCGGCAAGGTGACGAAGGTGACGGAGGGCTCCGACGAGATCGAGGCTGAAATCGCGACGGGCGTCAAAATTAGGGCCGTCCGCTCGCTTATCATCGAGGTAAGGACGAAGGGCGAGCCTGTGAAAAGCGATCCCGCTACCGACAGCGCCAAGAGCTGACCGAGACATCAAGGGCCGCGTCCGGCCCGCTACGGAACCGATATGTTGCGCTTTTCGCTCTATAAAACGCTCGCCATTCTGCTTACGTGCTTCTTCGGCGCTTATCTCACCCTGCCAAACTTTCTGACGCGAGAGCAGATCAAGGCCGCCAATGGCGTATTCTCGATTGTGCCGACCGGAACGATCGTGCTCGGCCTCGATCTTCAAGGCGGGGCCTATGTTGCCTTCGAGGTGGACAAGGCCGATCTCGTGAAAAAGGAAATCGAGACGCTGCGCGACGATGTGCGGCGCATCCTGCGGGAGGCCAAGGTCAGCATTTCCGGCGGCGTCGGCATGCAGGCGCGCGGCGTGCAGGTGCGCATCCCCGACGATGCGGACCGTGCCAAGATCCTGCCGAAGCTGCGTGAGCTTGCTCAGCCGATCCTGTCCGGCGCATCGTCGCAGCCGAGCATGATCGTGGCGGAGGCCGGCGACAAGCTGGTACAGCTTTCGCTCACCGACCCTGGCATCGAGGACAAGATCCGCAATGCGGTCGACAAGGCGCGCCAGGTCTTCGAGAAGCGCATCAATCCGGACGGAACGCTCGAAGCGTCCGTGCAGCGTCAGGGTAGCGACCGCATCCTCGTGCAGGCACCCGGCATGACGGCGGAGGAGATCGAGCGCCGCGTCGGCGGTATTGCCAAGCTCGAATTCAAGATGGTGGCCGATCCCGGCGCAAATCCGGCAGAGGTCGAGACCTTGCCGTCCAAGGATGGCGGCGGGCAGATCACGGTCGAGCGCCGCGTGCTGGTGCAGGGCGAGGACCTGACCGGCGCGGATTCCGGCTTCGACCAGCGCACCGGCGAAGCCGTGATCAATTTCCGGTTCAACCAGAAAGGCGCGTCGCAATTTGCCCGCGTGACCTCCGACAACATAGGCAAGCCGTTCGCCATCGTGCTCGACGGCAATGTGATCTCTGCGCCGGTCATCCGCAGTGCGATCACCGGCGGGCAAGGTCAGATCTCCGGCAATTTCACGCTCGAGAGCGCGACCAACCTTGCGACGCAACTGCGTTTCGGCGCGCTGCCGGCGAAGTTTACAGTCGTCGAGCGGCGTTCGGTCGGTGCAGGTCTCGGTCAGGATGCGGTGGAGGCGGGCAAGCTCGCGGCGCTCGTCGCGACCGTTCTGGTCGTCGCCTTCACCATCGCCTCCTACGGCATTCTCGGCACCATCGCCGTCATCGCCCTCATCGTGAACGTCGTGCTGATTTTCGGGTTGATGTCCCTCTTGCACGCCACGCTGACGCTGCCCGGCATCGCCGGCATCGTGCTCACGGTCGGCGTCGCGGTCGATTCCAACGTGCTCGTCTATGAGCGCGTCCGGGAGGAGCAGCGTCTCGGGAGATCCGCCGTCGCGGCGCTGGACGCGGGCTTCTCGCGTGCCTTCGCGACGATCATGGACGCCAACATCACGACCTTCATCGCAGGCCTCGTGCTGTTCGTGATGGGGTCGGGCACCGTGAAGGGCTTTGCCGTGACGCTCTGCCTCGGCATCGTCACGACGGTGTTCACCGCATTCACGCTCACCCGCCTCATCACTGCCTGGTGGTATCGCTGGTCGAAGCCCAAAACGATATTGGCCTGACACGGCCCTGAAGGTCTGACCCGATCATGAAACTGCTGCGCATCGTCCCGGACGACACCAAATATCCGTTCATGAAATGGCGGCGCTGGAGCTTTCCCTTCTCCGCGCTCATCTCCGTGATTTCGGTCGTCGCCTTTTTTACCCTCGGCATGAATGTCGGCATCGATTTTCGTGGCGGCTCCCTCTTCGAGATGCAGGCGAAATCAGGCAAGGCCGATATCGCCGCGATCCGGGCGCAGGTGGCCGGCCTCAATATCGGCGGCGCTGAAATCCAGGCCTTCGGCACCGATGCGGATGTCCTCGTCCAGGTCGAGTTGCAGCCGGACGGCGAAATCGGACAGAAGCGCGTTGTTGATCTGATGCACAGTACCTTCGACAAGGATTTCGAGATTCGCCGCACCGAGACTGTCGGCCCTCGCGTTTCCGGCGAGCTCGTTCGCGACGGCACCATCGGCGTGCTGCTCGCCCTCGTCGCGATTACGATCTATCTCTGGTTCCGCTTCGAATGGGAATTCGCGGTCGGCGCGATGATCGCGACGATGCACGACCTCGTGCTCACGATCGGCTTTTATGCTATCGCACGCCTGCATTTCGACCAGACATCCATCGCAGCAATTCTCACGATCGTCGGCTATTCGCTCAACGATACGGTCGTGATCTATGACCGCATTCGCGAGATGATGCGCAAATATAAGCGCATGTCGATCGGCGAGATGATGGATATCGCGGTGAACGCGACGCTCTCGCGGTCGGTCGTCACCCATGTCACGGTTCTGTTGGCGCTCATCGGTCTCGTCATCTTCGGCGGTGAGGTCATCAGGGGTTTCTCGCTCGCCATGCTGTTCGGCGTCGTCGTCGGAACCTATTCCTCCGTATTCATCGCCGCGCCGATCCTCATCTATCTCGGCGTCAAGGTCGCTGACGTGAAGACGGAAACGGTCGAGCCGCCAGCCCGCGCCAAGGGCGCCTCCGCCGCCAAGGCCGTCTGAGCGGACGGCGCGCCATGCCAGCGGAACGCAAATTTCTGCCGGGACGCCATGTCATCGAAGGCTATGGCGCAGGTGGCTTCCGTTTCGCCGACATGTCTCACCAGGGCTCGATCCTCGTGCTACCCTCAGGCATCGAGGCCTGGCCTGTCGTCCGCGTGGCTGACCTGACCGAAGCCGATTTCGACGCCATTTTCGAGCACGCATCGGACATCCAGTTATTTCTGCTTGGCTGCGGCAAGGATCCGGCCTTCGTGCCGCCAGTGGTCCGCCGTCGCTTCGAGGAAGCGGGCATCGGCTTCGATGCCATGCCGACCGCAGCCGCTGCACGGACATATAACGTGCTCGTCGCCGAGGATAGGCGGGTCGCCGCGGCCTTGATCGCGGTCGCCTGAATGGCGACGATCGAAGAGACGATCCGGCTTGGCTTCGATGCGGCGCGCGACGCCGTGCGGGCGGAAGACCCGGATCGATATTTCGCCACCCTGTTTGCCCAGAAGACGTGTCGAGACGCACTTTTTGCGATTTATGCGTTCAATCTTGAAATCGCCCGCGTGCGCCAACTCGTCAGCGAGCCGCTGCCGGGCGAGGTCCGCCTACAATGGTGGCGCGACGCCATCGAGAGCGGGGCGACTGGCGATGCCATGGCGCACCCGCTCGCCGCGGCGCTGCTGACGACGATGCAGCGCTATAATCTGCCGACCAAAGCGTTCACAGACCTGATCGATGCGCGGGTGTTCGATCTCTATGACGACCTCCTGCCGAGCTGGAACGATCTCGAAGGCTATCTTGGCGAGACGAGTTCGGTTCTCTTTCGCCTCGCAAGTCTCGTCCTGGTCAATGGCGGCCAATCCCGATCGGCGGCGGCCTGCGGCCATGCCGGTGTGGCCTTTGGATTGGTGGGAATCATCCGCGCCTTGCCCTGGCATGCGCAGCATGGCCAGGTGTTTTTGCCGGAGGAGGCGCTGAAGCCGTTCAACCTTGGCCGAAGCGATCTTCTGCGTGGTCGTGATACGCCTGAGCTTCGCCGCGTGATCGAGATGACGACAAGCCGCGTGTCGTCGCATCTCGAGGCGGCGCGATCGTTGCGCGAGACGATCGAGCCGGAGGTGATACCAGCATTCCTGCCGCTCGCGCCGATTCACGCCTATCTCGCGCAAACACGGTCCGCCGCATATGCGCCGTTCCACTCGCTGATCAGCCTGCCGGATTGGCAGCGCATCTGGCGGATGTGGCGTTGGCGATTGTGACGCCGTTACTCTGCGGCGATGCGGCCTTGCGCTGCGTGCTCGCTGCGCCCCAGCCAGCCTTCAAGATCGACTTTGGCCCGCGCCGAGAGAAGTTTCTTGCGCGCCGCCGACTTTTCCGGGCCTTTCAGCCGCTTGCCGTTTTCATCGACCTTCGGAGCGTCGAGCGGCGGAAACAGACCGAAATTGACGTTCATTGGCTGGAATGAGGCGGGACCCGCATCGATGCTGCTCAAGTGCCCGCCGGTGATGTGGTTGAGCAGCGCGCCGATCGCCGTCGTCGCTGGCGGCGGCTCGTGTGACTGGCCGAGACGCTCCGCCGCTGCCATCCGCCCGGCGATGAGCCCGATGGATGCGCTTTCGACATAGCCTTCGCAGCCCGTGATCTGGCCCGCGAAGCGCAGCCGCGGCAGCGCTTTCAGACGCAACGATTGATCGAGAACTTTGGGCGAATTGAGATAGGTGTTGCGATGGATGCCGCCGAGACGCGCGAACTCGGCGTTTTGAAGACCCGGAATCATGCGCAATGTCGCGGCCTGCGCGGCGTATTTCATCTTCGTCTGGAATCCGACGATGTTGTAGAGCGTTCCGAAGGCATTGTCCTGCCGCAACTGCACGATGGCATATGATTTGACGGTTGGGCTGCGCGGATTGGTGAGTCCGACGGGCTTCATGGGGCCGTGCCGCAAGGTCTCGCGGCCACGCGCCGCCATCACCTCGATCGGCAGGCAGCCGTTGAAGTAGGGTGTGTCCTTCTCGAATTCCTTGAAGTCTCCCGTGTCAGCCACGAGCAGCGCATCGATGAAAGCCTCGTACTGCACCTTGTCCATCGGGCAGTTGATATAATCGGCGCCGTTGCCGCCTGGCCCGACCTTGTCGTACCGCGACTGGAACCAGGCGATCTCCATGTCGATACTGTCGCGGTGAACGATCGGCGCGATCGCGTCGAAGAAGGCGAGGCTTTCCTCGCCTGTCATGGCGAGAATGTCCTTCGCAAGCGCATCGGACGTCAGCGGTCCGGTCGCGACGATGCAATCGCCCCACTCCTGCGGAGGCAGGCCTGCGACCTCTCCCGTGCGGATTTCGATCAGCGGGTGCGATCTCAGCGCGGCGGTTACGCCCTCGGCAAACCCGTCGCGATCCACTGCCAGAGCCGAGCCTGCCGGCACCTGATGCGCATCTGCCGTGCGCATGATGAGCGAATCCATGCGCCTCATCTCGGCATGGAGCAGGCCGACCGCGTTGTTCTCGGCGTCGTCAGACCGGAACGAATTCGAACAGACGAGTTCGGCGAGGTGCGCCGTCTTGTGGGCGGCCGTCTGTCGGACGGGACGCATCTCATGAAGCACGACGCTGACGCCGCTCCGCGCGATCTGCCAGGCGGCCTCGGAACCGGCGAGGCCACCACCGACGATATGGATAGGTTCGATCATGCGCAAAGCTTAGCTGAACTCGGCTCCGGGATCAAAGCAGTGCGAAGCGGGTCTCTCGGCATACCCGCCGAACCCGGCACAAGAAAAAGCCCGCCGAGGGGCGGGCTTTTCAGGTCCGTCTCGAAACGGCGGTCAAGCGCTGATCGCCGTCGTCTTTGCAAGACGCAGGATGTCGGAACGCGAAACGCCGATGTCGCTCAAAGCGCGATCGTCGAGGCTGGAGAGTTCGCGAACCATCTCACGATACTTGAGATAGGCACGTACTTTGGAAATGATGAACGAAACGACCATGGGGTCATCTCCTTTCGACACAACTCAGTGGGACTTCAGGAGCGAAGTCATTGCTCTGTTTGTGAGCAGCTTGATACATCCTTCTGCATTTTGCATAAAGAACAGAATATTTAGGTCAGCCATGCGTTTTTTTCATATCGACGTCAAACCGTCGTTAATTTTTGATTCTGCCGTTCGTTTTGCCCAATTCAGTCATCCAGAATGCGTTTCTGTCGCTGAGACAGCTTCGTTTTGGTCATTCTGCGGCTGTTCGCATCTCAAACGGACGCCGCTGCAGCACTTCTTTCAAGAAATATCCTGTATGGCTCGCCTTCACCTTGACGAGGTCTTCCGGCGTCCCCGCGGCGACGAGGGTCCCGCCACCGTCGCCCCCTTCGGGCCCCATATCGAGGATCCAGTCGGCGGTCTTGATCACCTCGAGATTATGCTCGATCACCAGCACGGTATTGCCCTGATCGACCAGTTCGTGGAGCACCTCGAGCAGTTTGGCGACATCGTGGAAATGCAGGCCGGTCGTCGGCTCGTCGAGAATGTAGAGCGTCCGCCCCGTGGCGCGTCGTGACAATTCCTTGGAGAGCTTGACGCGTTGTGCCTCGCCGCCTGACAGCGTCGTTGCCTGCTGCCCGACCTTGACATAGGACAGCCCGACGCGGGCCAGCGTCTCCATTTTCTCGCGGATCGACGGCACGGCTTTGAACAGCACCGCCGCCTCCTCGACCGTCATGTCGAGCACATCGGCGATCGACTTGTCGCGGTAGCGCACCTCGAGCGTTTCGCGGTCGTAGCGCTTTCCCTTGCATACATCGCAGGTCACGTAGACGTCCGGCAGGAAGTGCATCTCGATCTTGATGACACCGTCGCCCTGGCAAGCCTCGCAGCGGCCGCCCTTCACGTTGAAGGAAAACCGTCCGGGCTGGTAGCCGCGCGCCTTGGCCTCCGGCAATTGCGCGAACCATTCGCGGATGGGCGTGAAGGCGCCTGTGTAGGTCGCCGGATTTGAGCGCGGCGTGCGCCCGATCGGCGACTGGTCGATGTCGATGACCTTGTCGAGATGTTCGAGGCCTTCGATCCTGTCAAACGGGGCAGGGTGCTCCGCCGCGCCGTTGAGCTTGCGCACGACGGCCTTGTAAAGCGTATCGATCACCAGGGTGGATTTTCCGCCGCCCGAAACGCCCGTGACACAGGTGAACGTGCCAAGCGGGATGTCCACCGTGACATTTTTGAGATTGTTTCCGCGCGCCCCGACGATGCGCAGCGTTCGCGCCTTCGCGCCCTTGCGGCGCTTGCGCGGAACCGCGACGGAGAGTTCGCCGGTGAGATATTTGCCCGTCAGCGAGGCCGGATCGTTCATCACCTCCTGCGGCGAACCCCTGGCAACAATCTGGCCACCATGAATGCCGGCGCCCGGTCCGACATCGACGACGTAATCGGCGAGCAGGATGGCATCTTCATCATGCTCGACGACGATCACCGTGTTTCCAAGATCGCGCAGCCGCTTCAGCGTCGTCAAAAGGCGTGCATTGTCCTTTTGATGCAGGCCGATCGATGGTTCGTCGAGCACGTAGAGAACGCCGGTCAAACCCGAACCGATCTGGCTCGCGAGCCGGATGCGCTGGCTTTCGCCGCCCGAAAGCGTGCCTGAATTGCGCGACAGAGTGAGATAGACAAGCCCGACATCGATGAGAAAACGCAGCCGATCGCAGATTTCCTTGAGGATGCGCACTGCGATTTCGTTCTGCTTGGCGCTGAGAGCGGCCGGCAGCGCGGTGAACCAGTCGAAAGCCGCCTGGACCGAAAGCTCCGAGACAAGACCGATATGGCGACCTGCGATTTTCACCGCCAGCGCTTCGGGCTTCAGGCGATAGCCGCTGCAGGCGTGGCACGGCGTCTGGCTCATATAATTGCTGATATCGTCGCGCGCCCAATCGCTTTCTGTCTCCTTGAAGCGGCGCTCGAGGTTGCGCACGACGCCTTCGAAGGGCTTCTTCACGTCATAGGCGCGCAGCCCGTCATCGTAGGAAAAGCGGATGTCCTCCTCGCCAGACCCGTAGAGAATGACGTCCTTGACCTTCTGGGGCAGCTTCTCCCAGTCGACCGTCAGCGAAAACCCGTAGTGCCGCGCGAGCGCATCCAGCGTCTGGACATAATACGGGCTGCTCGTCTTCGACCACGGCAGCAGCGCGCCCTTTCTCAGGCTGAGACTCGTATCCGGCACGACCATCTCGGCATCGACCTTCATTTCGTGCCCGATGCCGCCGCAAATCGGGCAGGCGCCAAACGGATTGTTGAAGGAGAAGAGACGCGGCTCGATCTCGGGAATCGTGAAGCCGGATACGGGGCAGGCGAATTTGGATGAAAACGTGATACGCTTCGCCTCGCCGGCCTCGTCCTTTTCATCCGCGTATTCGGCGATGGCGATGCCGTCCGCGAGATCAATTGCGGTTTCAAAACTGTCGGCAAGACGAGCGGCGATGTCAGGCCGTACGACGATCCGATCGACGACGACGTCGATGTCATGCTTGAGTTTCTTGTCGAGCGCCGGTGCCTCGGCGATCTCGTGGAAAACCCCGTCGATCTTCACGCGCTGGAAGCCACGCTTTTGGAATTCCGCCAGCTCCTTGCGATATTCGCCCTTGCGGCCGCGAACGACCGGGGCAAGCAGAAAGAGCCGCGTCTTCTCCGGCAGCGCCAGCACACGATCTACCATCTGGCTGACCGTCTGGCTTTCGATCGGCAGTCCAGTCGCCGGGGAATAGGGAATGCCGACGCGCGCCCAGAGCAGGCGCATGTAGTCATGGATCTCGGTAACCGTGCCGACGGTTGAGCGCGGGTTCTTCGACGTTGTCTTCTGCTCGATCGAGATGGCTGGCGACAGGCCGTCGATCTGATCGACGTCCGGCTTCTGCATCATTTCGAGGAACTGCCGCGCATATGCCGAGAGGCTTTCGACATAGCGGCGCTGGCCCTCGGCGTAGATCGTGTCAAACGCGAGAGACGACTTGCCCGAGCCCGAAAGCCCCGTGAATACGACGAGCTTGTCACGCGGTATCGTCAGATCGACATTCTTGAGGTTGTGCTCGCGCGCGCCCCTCACCGAGATGACTCGCTGATCCGTAAATTTAGCCTCGGCCGACCGATCGAACATGTCCTCGAGGGCGGCATCGTGCGAGGCCGGTCCCGTCATTTTCTTCGCCATTCCATCCTCGATCTCCGGACAGTCCGGGACACATGTTGATTACGGCCGATCGCGCGCCGGAGATCAGTCCGGGAAGCCATCTTCGAGATGGACCGACTAGGCCGTCCGGTGCAGGATCGCGAGCGTCCCGGCGCGTGTCAAAATGTCCCGCTCCGCATCGCTGGCGCAGTCCCTGTCCCAAGCCTCCAGCAGCGGCTTCATGCGCAGCTTGAAGAGCGGCGGCACCAGCGCGAACAGGATCATCGTGAGGTAGCCATGCGGGAGAACCGGTCCCTCGGCTTCCTGCTCCAAGCTCCAGAACGGTTTTGCCGCATAGCGATGATGATGGGAATGCCGCGGCAAATTGTAAAGGATGGCGCTCGAAAGCGTGCGGTAACAATTCCATGAGTGGCGCGCCTCGACACGTGAGCCCGGCACGCGCACCAGCCCGTAATGCTCGACGTAATTGACGGCTTCGAGATAGAATTTGCCCTGCAGGGCGCAGACGATGAAAACGAGCGCCGCCGGCGCGCCACCGATCAGCGCAGCGATACCGACGAGAAAAGCCGAGATGAATTGCCCGGTGATCGCCCTGTTGTGAAGGCTTGTCGCGCCGATGCCGAGACGGTCGAGCCGCTCCGCCTCGATCCTGAAGGCGGAGACATTGCCCATGACGAAGGACCGGACCGCGAAGCCGAACACGGTCTCTCCTCGCCGCGCGGTGGCTGGATCACGCTCCGTCGCGACATAGCGATGATGGCCGTGGACGTGCTCGATGGAAAACGTCGTGTCGAACGAAAAGGCGAGCAGCCAGCGCCCGACCAGCAACGCCCGGCTGTCTGCGGTGCGATGGATGAGTTCATGCGCGACATTGGTGCCCGCCGCGCCGATATAGATGCCGATGGAGAAAAAGCCGCCCGCAAGCTGCATGGCCGAAATCGACGTTCGCGCCGCGTCGAAATCGATGCCGAACCATCGCAGAAAGGCAAGGAAGTGAGTTGGATCGCCTTTCGCCCAGTAATGCACGAATATAAAGCAATTGAGCGCGAGCAGGGGCAGCGTGAGATAGAGAAGCGCCGTCAGCAGCTTTTCGGGCGGGGCACTCCCGTCGGGCCGGTCGTCACCGAACACCTCGTCAGCTGGCGAGGCGAACACGACGACAGCGATGAACGCGATCCACAGCCACCAGCCGCCGGCGAGCAGCGCCGCCGCGTTGGCGACGAGAAACGCATTCATGCTTGCAAATCGCAGATAACGCATCATCTCAGAAGCTCTGTTGCCGAGGTGCTCAAGTCAGACCGCCCAAGTTCGCGACCATTATTGCCTGTAGAAAACGTGGGTCTCAAGTCGAATCGCTTTGATTTCGCGCTGTCGGTCGTATAAGAACAAAAAAAGAACAAAATGCAACTGCCGCCATGCGGTTGTGCATAAGGATCAATCCCGTTCGCGCAGCGAGGCAAAGCCGCGTAATGGGTGCGTTCGTTAAGTGAAGGAGAAAGCGATGGCAGGCAGCGTCAACAAGGTCATTCTCGTCGGAAATCTCGGCAAGGACCCCGAAGTTCGCCGCATGGGATCGGGAGAGCCGGTCGTCAACTTGAGCGTCGCGACCTCCGAAACCTGGCGGGACAAGGCGTCCGGCGAGAAGAAGGAGCGCACCGAGTGGCATCGTGTCGTGATCTTCAACGAGCAACTCGCCAAAGTCGCCGAAAGCTATCTGCGTAAAGGCTCAAAGGTCTATCTCGAAGGCCAGTTGCAGACGCGCAAATACGAGCAGAACGGCGTCGAGAAATACTCGACAGAAATCGTTTTGCAGCGTTATCGCGGCGAGTTGACGATCCTCGACAGCCGTAACGGCGGCGAGGGCGGCGCGATCGACGACATGTCTGGCGGCGGCTACAGCAAGCCGGTTTCTTCCGAACGCAGGCCGCAGCCTGCCGCCAGCAGCAAATATGCCGATAATCTTGACGATGACATTCCGTTCTAGCGTAACGAGGGTGCTCGGTGAGCCGAAAGCCGCGGCCGAAATCATGAGCGCGCCATCCCTCGACACTTGCTTCGACGCGTCCCGGCTCGTCATGTCTCGCGCGGGCCGTCTTCGGTCTCCCGTGGTTGCGGCTGCGGGAATCGGCTACGAAGAAGCAGCCTTGCCGCAGGCTTTACGATCAGGATTTGAAATTTGAGCACGGACGACACATCACAGCCTCCGCAGTCCGGCGACGGCGACATCAGGCCCGTTTCGATCACGGACGAAATGAGGCGCTCCTATCTCGATTACGCGATGAGCGTGATCGTGAGCAGGGCGCTGCCGGACGTGCGCGACGGTTTGAAGCCCGTGCATCGGCGCATTCTCTACACGATGTACGAGAACGGCTTCACGCCGGACAAGCCGTATAAAAAGTCGGCCCGCGTGGTCGGTGACGTGATGGGAAAATACCATCCGCACGGCAACCTCGCCGTTTACGACGCGCTGGTGCGCATGGCGCAGGATTTTTCTCTGCGCGTACCTTTGATCGACGGGCAGGGCAATTTCGGGTCGGTAGACGGGGATTCGGCCGCCGCGGACCGCTACACGGAAGTCAGGCTCCAGAAAGTCTCGATGACGCTCCTCGACGATCTCGACGAGGACACCGTCGATTTCCAGATGAACTATTCGGGCGAGTTCCGCGAGCCGACTGTTGTACCGGCGCGCTTCCCGAATCTGCTCGTCAACGGGGCGGGCGGCATCGCGGTTGGCATGGCGACCAACATCCCGCCGCATAATCTCGGCGAGGTCATCAATGCTGCGCTGGCCCTGATCGAGGATCCTGGCCTCTCGACCGACGCGTTGGTCGAGATCGTGCCCGGCCCCGACTTTCCAACCGGGGCGACGATCGTCGGCCGGGCCGGCATCCGCTCTGCTTATGAGACCGGGCGCGGCTCGGTGATCATGCGCGCCCGCGCCACGATCGAGGAGATCCGCAAGGATCGCGAGGCGATCATCGTCACCGAGATACCCTACCAGGTGAACAAATCGACGCTGATCGAGCGCATCGCCGATCTCGTGCGAGAGAAGCGGATCGAAGGCATCTCGGATCTTCGCGACGAAAGCTCCCGCGAGGGCATGCGCATCGTGATCGAGCTGAAGCGCGACGCGGTCGGCGACGTCGTGCTCAACCAGCTCTACCGTTACACGGCGCTGCAATCCTCCTTCGGCTGCAACATGGTCGCGCTCAACGGCGGCCGGCCCGAGGTGATGAACCTCAAGGACATGCTGCAGGCCTTCGTCGCCTTCCGCGAGACGGTCGTCAGCCGCCGCACCAAGTTCCGCCTCAACAAGGCGCGCGATCAGGCCCATGTCCTCGTGGGTCTCGCGATCGCCGTCGCCAATATCGATGAGGTGATCCACACGATCCGCACCTCGGCCGATGCGGCGACCGCCCGCATCGCGCTCATGGAGCGGGCATGGCCGGCGAAGGACGTATCGGCGCTGATCGCGCTCATCGACGATCCGCGTCACGGCGTCCTGCCGGACGGGACCTATCGACTGTCCGATGTGCAGGCCCGCGCCATCCTCGATCTGCGCCTGCAGCGCCTCACGGCGCTCGGGCGCGAGGAGATCGAGGCGCAGCTCAACGACATCGCCGCCAAGATCCGGGATTTTCTCGACATTCTCGGTTCCCGCATCCGCATCATGACCATCATAAAGGATGAACTCGTCGCGGTTCGCGATGCGTTTGCGACGCCACGCAAGACCGAGATCCTCGACTATGTGAGCGACATGGAGGACGAGGACCTCATCGCGCGCGAGGACATGGTCATAACCGTCTCTCATGCAGGCTACGTGAAGCGTGTGCCGCTTTCGACCTATCGCGCGCAGCGTCGCGGCGGCAAGGGCCGGTCGGGCATGCAGACGAAGGATGAGGATTTCGTCATCAGGTTGTTCGTGGCGTCCACCCACGCGCCGATCCTGTTCTTCTCCTCCGCCGGCCAGGTCTACAAGGAAAAGGTCTGGCGTCTGCCGATTGCCGCGCCGCAGGCGCGCGGCAAGGCGCTCGTCAACATGCTGCCGCTCGAAAAGGGCGAGCGCATCACAACTGTCATGCCGCTGCCGGAGGACGAGGCGAGCTGGGAGACGCTCGATGTCATGTTCGCGACGTCCGGCGGCACCGTGCGGCGCAACAAGCTGTCTGATTTCGGCAACGTCAACCGCGCGGGCAAGATCGCCATGAAGCTGGAAGGCGACGAGGCGATCGTCGATGTCCAGATCTGCTCGGAAAAGGACGACGTGCTGCTGACGACTGCCAAGGGCCAATGCATCCGCTTCGAGGTCGGCGATGTGCGCGTCTTCAAGGGCAGGGACTCCGTCGGCGTGCGCGGCATCAATCTGTCGTCCGGCGACAAGGTCATTTCGCTGTCCATCCTTCGACACTTCGAATCGTCGCCTGAAGAACGCGCCGCCTATCTCAAGAAGCGCCGCGCCATCGCCGGGGAGACCGCGCCGGATGAGGCGCACGACGCCGAGACCGAGGATACGCTCGATGCGGCAGCGCCTGACGTCTACGCAAACCTGTCGTCGGAGGAGATCGAGCGGCGCTACGCCGAGATGTCTGCGGCTGAGCAGTTCATTCTCACCATCTCGGAGAACGGCTACGGCAAGCGTTCGTCGTCCTATGAATATCGCGTCACGGGCCGAGGCGGCAAAGGGATCGTCGCGATGACGGTGAACAGCCGAAACGGCGCGCTGGTTGCGTCGTTCCCGGTCGAGAACACCGACCAGATCATGCTCGTCTCCGATGGCGGACAGCTCATCCGCTGCCCGGTCGAGGGCATACGCATCGCCGGACGCTCGACGCAGGGCGTCATCGTCTTCGATACGCATGAAACGGAGCACGTCGTCTCCGTCGAGCGCATCAGTGATGAGGGCGAGGATGACGGGTCCGAGGGCGACGCGTGACGGGCCACCCAATAGAACTCGTGATCTTTGATTGTGACGGCGTGCTCATCGATTCGGAAGCCATCGCCAATCAGGTCTGCGTCGAGTTTGTCGCCACGCTCGGCCATGAGACGACGATGCAGGATTTCGCTGCGAAGTATTGTGGATCGCCGATCAACGATATCTGGCGGCGCGTCGGCATCGATATCGGCGTCCCGATCACCGAGGATTTCCGCAAGGCTGTCGACGCGGAGGTTCATCGGCGATTCGAGACCGGCCTCACGGCGGTCGAAGGGGTGGTCGAATTGCTGGATGCGCTGGCCTATCGCCGCTGCGTAGCATCGTCGACGGGCATCAAGAAGCTGCGCGTCAACCTTGAGCGGGTCGGCTTGCTCGGCAAGTTCGAGCCCGGCGTGTTCTCGGCCAGTCAGGTCGCGCGCGGAAAACCGGCGCCGGATGTCTTCCTTTATGCGGCGAGCCAGATGGGGGCGGATCCGGCTCACTGCCTCGTCATCGAGGATTCGGTCGCGGGCGTCACGGCGGCGCGGCGCGCCGGCATGACCACGATCGGCTTTGCCGGCGGCGGACATGTCACCGATGCGCATCCGAGGCGCCTGCTCGATGTCGGCGCGCTGACGGTCGCCCATTCCATGGCCGAGCTTGCCGTCGTCCTGGACGGGCTTGCCGATCAGGCGCATGCAGCTTAGCGGTTGAAATCGCGCCGCCGATTGACCATGCTGCGTATGGTTTCACTCTCTCCGCCCGCATAGGGATCAGTTTGCCCAAATTCCGTACCGCCTTCTATCCCGGCTCGTTCGATCCGGTCACGAACGGTCATCTCGACGTGCTGCGGCATGCAGCGCGGCTCGCGGACCGGTTGCTCGTTGCCATCGGGGTCCACCCCGGCAAGCAGCCTCTGTTTTCGGCTGATGAGCGGAAGGCGATGCTGGCGGAGGTCTGCGCGCCGGTCACGGCCGAGACGGGCTGCGATATCGCTGTCGTGACATTCGACGATCTGGTGATCAACGCAGCACGGCGGCATGAGGCGAGCCTTCTCATCAGGGGCCTGCGCGACGGCACCGATCTCGACTATGAAATGCAGATGTCCGGCATGAATGCCGTGATGGAGCCGGAGATCCTGACCGTCTTTTTGCCGGCGTCTCCCCTCGTCCGCCCTATCACGGCCACGCTTGTCCGCCAGATAGCCGCCATGCGCGGCGATATATCGGCCTTCGTGCCGGCGGCGGTGGCGGCGCGCCTCAAGATGAAATTTGCCTGATTACCAATGGAGATGGATATGTTGCGACGTGGGTTTTTGATCGCCGGTGTTTTCGCCGGCCTGTGCATGGCGGGTTCGTTGCCGGCGAGCGCCGATGACAAGGACAATCAGGTCTATCTCGACACCAAGGATGGCCGGATCACCATCCAGCTCCGGCCTGATCTTGCGCCGAAGCACGTCGCGCAGATCAAGACGCTGACCAAGCAGGGGTTCTATAACGGCATCGTCTTCCATCGCGTCATCGCCGGCTTCATGGCGCAGACGGGTGACCCGACTGGCACCGGGGCAGGCGGCTCCAACCTGCCGAACATTCCTGCGGAGTTTTCGAAGGAGCCGTTCAAGCGCGGCATGGTCGGAATGGCGCGGTCCGCCAGCCCGGATTCCGCCAATTCACAGTTCTTCATCATGCTGAACGACTATCCGTCGCTCGATGGCAAATACACCGTGATCGGTCAGGTCGTGAAAGGCCTCGACATCGTCGACAAGATCAAGAAGGGCGATCAAAACGACAATGGCAAGGTCTCGGCCCCGGACAAGATCGTGAAAATGCAGCTCGCGACGGACGCCAAATAGCGCCGGGAGGTCTCCTGCGATGAGAGGCCCGCTGCTTGCGGCGATTGTCGTATGCACGGCCTTCTTGGTTTCCGCAGCCACCGCCGCTGAAATCGAGAGCCGCATCGTGACCGTGCAGGATGTCGGCCGCTATCTTGGCCGCTGCATGCATGAGCACGGGCTGCAGGCTGGCAGGGAGGGCAGGGACGTAACGGTGCGCATGAGCCTGCGCCGTGACGGCACCCTCATCGGCCAGCCGCGTATCACCTATCTGCGGCCGATTTCCGATCCTGAAGAGCAAAAACGTTTTCTGCCGAGCTTGCTTTTGGCGCTGAAAGCGTGTTTGCCGGTGCCAATTGAGCCCGGGCTCGGCTCTGTGCTTGCCGGTGACCCGCTCGCCATTCGATTTCTGTACGACCCTGATTAGAGGAAGAACCATGAGCGATACTGAAAACACGCTGATCCTTGAGACGAGCAAGGGAACTGTGAAGATCGAGATGCGGCCGGACCTCGCGCCGGGCCATGTCGCGCACATCAAGAAGCTCGTCGGCGAGCAGTTTTATGACGGCATCATCTTCCACCGCGTGATCGATGGCTTCATGGCGCAGACCGGTTGCCCCAAGGGCACTGGCACAGGCGGCTCGAAGTATCCGAACATCGAGGCGGAATTCAACGCCGAACCACATGTCCGCGGCACCTGCTCGATGGCGCGTGCGCAGAACCCCAATTCCGCCAACAGCCAGTTCTTCATCTGCTTTGGCGATGCGCGCTTCCTCGATAAGCAATATACCGTCTGGGGCAAGGTCGTCGAGGGAATGGAGAACGTCGACAAGATCGAGCGCGGCGAGCCTGTCCGCAATCCGGACCGCATCATCACCGCGCGCATGGCGGCCTGAGCGCCGCTTCACAGATCTTGACCCATGCGCCTTTCCGATTTCGATTTCCATCTGCCGGAAGAGCGCATCGCATTACGTCCAGCCTCGCCACGCGAGGCTGCGCGGCTTCTCGTCGTGCAGCCAGGCGGGGCTCCGGAGCTCGCCGATCGCACCGTCGCTGACCTTGTCGATCAGTTGCGCGCCGGCGACGCGCTCGTTTTCAACGACACCAAAGTGATCCGCGCCCGCCTACGCGCCACGCGGCGGCGAGGGGACGCGCTCGCGCGGCTCGAGATCATGTTGCATCAACGCGTCGCGCTCGATCGCTGGCGGGTGTTCGCCCGTCCCGCGAAGAAGCTGCAGATCGGCGAAACCATCGCCTTCGAAGCAAACGACGAGCCGCTTGGCGCGCGCGTGCTCGAGAAAAGCGCAGAGGGCGACGTGCTGCTCGAGTTTGACCGGTCGGGGCCGGAGCTCGATCGTCTGATCGCGCTGCATGGCGACCTGCCTCTGCCGCCCTATATCGCAGGCAAGCGCGCGCCGGACGAGCGCGACGATGGCGACTATCAGACGGTCTATGCTCGCGAGGAGGGCGCGGTCGCCGCTCCGACGGCAGGCCTGCACTTCACGCCGGCGCTGCTCAAGGCGATCGAAGCGAAGGGCGTGAGTCTGCGCTTCGTGACGCTCCACGTCGGGGCAGGGACCTTCCTGCCGGTCAAGGTCGAACACGTCGACGAGCACCGGATGCACGCCGAATGGGGCGAAATCGATCCAGAGACAGCAGAACGGCTTTCGGCCATCCGCGCATCGGGTGGACGGATCGTCGCTGTCGGCACGACCTCCGCGCGGCTTTTGGAAAGCGCCGCGGCGGACGACGGAACAATTCGCCCTTTTTCGGGCGAGACCCGGATTTTCATCAAGCCCGGCTATCGCTTCAAGGCGACCGACGTTTTGATGACCAATTTCCACCTGCCGAAATCGACCCTGTTCATGCTCGTCTCGGCGTTTTGTGGCGCATCGGTCATGCGCCGGGCTTACGAACATGCCATCGCGTCCGGCTATCGCTTCTATTCCTACGGGGATGCGAGCCTGCTTTTCCGGGGCGACGCCTCCCGACTTTGATCATCACAAGACGTGCCGGAGGCGAGCCTTGCTTTCGTCGTCATCTCACGAAACAACTTTGCCAATGAACGATCTCAGCACCGGCACTTTCAGCTTCAGCCTGCTCAAGACGAGCGGGCTGGCCCGCACCGGCGAAATCCGTATGCCGCGCGGCGTTATCCGCACGCCGGCCTTCATGCCTGTGGGCACGGCCGGCACCGTCAAGGGTATGTATCCCGATCAGGTGAAGGCGCTCGGCGCAGACGTTCTGCTCGGCAACACCTATCATCTGATGCTGCGGCCAGGCGCGGAGCGGGTGGCGCGCCTTGGCGGTCTCCACACGATGATGAACTGGCCCTATCCGATCCTTACCGATTCCGGCGGCTTCCAGGTCATGTCGCTGTCGTCCCTGCGCAAGCTCGACGAGCAGGGCGTGACCTTCCAGTCGCATATTGACGGCTCGACCCATCTGATGTCGCCGGAGCGGTCGATCGAAATCCAGCTTCTGCTCGACTCAGACATCATCATGCAGCTCGATGAATGCGTCAGCCTTCCGGCTCCGCGCGAAAGCGTCGAACGCGCGATGCAACTCTCGATCCGCTGGGCGGAGCGGTGCAAGACCGCTTTCGGGGTGCAGCCGGGGCGCGCGCTCTTCGGCATCGTGCAGGGCGGCACAGACGAAGCGCTGCGCCGACAAAGTGCCGAAGCGCTCGTCGGGCTCGATCTCCCGGGCTATGCGATCGGCGGGCTGGCGGTCGGCGAACCGCAGGCCGAGATGCTCAGGACGATCGAGGCGACCGAACCGTTCCTGCCGAAGGACAAGCCGCGCTATCTCATGGGTGTCGGCACGCCTGACGATCTGCTGCAATGCATCGCGCGTGGCATCGACATGTTCGACTGCGTGATGCCGACCCGGGCCGGGAGGCACGGCACGGCCTTCACGCGCTTCGGCAAGATCAATATCCGCAATGCGCGGCACGCCGAGGACACGCGCCCTATCGATGCCGAGGCGGTCTGCCCGGCGAGCCGCGACTACAGCCGCGCCTATCTGCATCATCTCATCAGGGCGGATGAGATGCTCGGCCAAATGCTGCTTACGTGGAACAATCTTGCCTACTACCAGACGCTGATGGCTGGCGCGCGCAAGGCCATCGCGGAGAACACCTATGCCGACTACATGGCTGAGGTGCGCGACAATTGGGCTAAAGGCGATCTAGACCCGCTCTAGCGATCAGGCGGGCCGCTTCAAAACGGCGTGGTAGGCATAGCCGCGATAAAGCGTTTCATACCGCAGCGCATATCCCCGCTGGCGGGCGATGTATTCGAGCGCGAATTTGACGTCGCCGGTCGGTCTCACCGAGAAGCGCTCCAGCCAGGCGAACAGCAGGCGCTTGAACCAGCCTGGCAGGCCTTGCTGCATGCCGAAATCGACGATGTGCAATTCGCCGCCGGGTGCGATCGCGTCGGCTGCGCAGGGTAGCACCTCGTGCCACACAGGGATCATCGAGAGTGTGTAGGAGATGAACACGCGGTCGAAGCCGGGCTCGCCGAACAGCGTCTCGGCTTCGAAATTGGTCGCATCGGCATTCGCGGTGCGGATGCGATGCGAGAGGCCGCGGCGCTGGATCGATTTGACCGAAGTCTCGAGCATCGCTTTCGAGATGTCGAAGCCGAATACGCGTGCCTCTCGGAAGGCGAGAGCGGTCGCAATCAGATTGCGGCCGGTGCCGCAGCCGATCTCCAGCACGCTCTGATGTCCTGAGACGTTCAGCCCACGAATGAGCCTGTCACGCCCAAGCAGGTAGTATTTCCGCGTGAAATCATAGATGTACCGCTGATAGCGATAGATGGCGTCCATCTTTTCGCCGGCATCGGCATCGACGGGCAATTCGAGGATGCGCGCCATCGTCTATCCTCGCAATGTGTAAAGATGGAAACCGCCATAGATCGACGAGCGGTCACGAAGCGTCATTTCGCGGCAACGCTCGGCGTCGTAGTCCCAGCGGTCGAGAATGGCGTTGGAGACGCGGCCGGGCAGGATTGTGTCGTCGCCGGCCGTGCGAAATATGACGCGGGCTCCGGGCTTCGCCGTCCGCATGATCTCAGACCAGAGCCGGTTGAGGATATCGTCGACCATCCAGTCTTGTGCGTCGAGAAGCACATAGCAGCCGATGCTGCCATTTGGCTGCTCTTTCAAAAATTCGATGAAGTTGACGTGCCGGATGTCGATCTTGCCAGCATTTGCCCGCACGGTCTCGAAATGCCGTTTCTCGAGATAGGGCGGCACCGGGCCTGATCCGTCGGCCTTGTAGCTGCGGCCGAACGCCTGCCAGGCGAAATAATTATCCGCGAAATTGAAGCCGCAGGTCAGCCGCTCGACGCGCTCTTCCAGCACGCTCGCCATGCCGCCGCCATCCTTGGCGGAGGAGAGCAGCGCCTCGTACTGAGCTGGCGGAATGCCGAGGCCGTAGAGCGAGGAGGGCCGCTTCGTCAGCCATTTGATGTGCGGCATGCTGAAGATGGGTTTGAGCTCGCGCTCGAAAAGCTGCCTCTGCTCCGTCAGCGATTTTGCCTCGAGCAGCCGATGCAGCCTGACGCCGTGCAGCCGGGCTATCATGTGGCCAGCGGCGATGAACATGCCGAGCAGGCCATGGCGGTAGACGTTATCGGTAAAATAGCTGATGCGCTTGCGTCCGCGCCAGTCGCGCCCGTCCCAGTGGCGGCGCGTCGTCTCATCCAGTTTCGGGCGAAGATAGCGCTCATAAGAATCGATGTTCGCGCGCGTGTCAGCCGCACCGAAGAACCGGTAGAACGCCGCGTGATCGGGCAGTTCGACGGCGGCGAGACGCTTTAGCTTATTGAGCGCGATATGATGCGCGTTGAGGTCGACGAGCGTGATCTTCGCCGGGTTCGCGGTAAGATAGCTCATGCCGTTGCAGCCACCGGAGGCGATCGCTACGATATGATCGTCCGGCTGAACGTTCATAGCCTCCATGTCGATCAGCGGATCTTCCCAGATCTGGGCGTAGACGAGGCCGCTGAAGGCGAATGTGAACAAACGTTCCTGCAGGCCGCGCGTCGAAAGCAGACGGTTGTGGTGCATCGCCGCCCGCAGATTGCTCTTCGTGACGCTCCGGCTGCCTTCTGCAATCTCCGACACTCGCAACTCCTTCGTTTGCGGGACCGACGGAGCCGTTGCCGCATTTGAGCATCGGGGCGAGTCAGACCGTTTGGCCCGTTTATGGCGTCTCGGTGACGATCACATGACGAACACTGCGATGAGAAAAACTGCTTGTTGAACGCCGCCCAGCGTTGCGGCACATTGAACGCAAACGCTATCGGAACATAGCGACCGACAGGGAGAAGACGATGCCAGAACTCGATAGACGGGCGCTGTTTGGCGGCGCTGCACTTGCCGCTGGCGCGGTGCTCGCCTCAGGCGCGAAGGCGCAGGGCATCAAGACCCCGTTCAGCGTGCCAGATACACTCATCCCGATAGTGGGCTCTGACCAGCAGTTTCCCGTCAGGCGGATATACTGCATCGGACGCAACTATGCCGCCCATGCGCGCGAGATGGGCTCTGATCCAAGCCGCGAGCCGCCGTTCTTCTTTCAGAAGCCGACCGACGCGATCCAGAACGTGCCGATCGGCACCGTCGCCGAACATCCCTATCCGCCGCTGACGCAGAATTATCATTATGAGGTGGAACTCGTCGCAGCGCTGAAGAGCGGCGGCCGGAACATTCCTCAGGACAAGGCGCTGGACCACGTTTTCGGGTATGCGCTCGGCCTCGACATGACACGCCGCGATCTGCAGCGCGCCATGGGCGACCAGAAGAAGCCTTGGGAGATCGGCAAGTCATTCGACCGCTCCGCGCCGATCGGCCCGATCCATCCTGTCGATAGGGTTGGCCATCTCGGCAAGGGCCGCATTTCGCTCGCGGTCAACGGCGCAATCAAACAGGATGCGACCCTCTCGCACATGATCTGGAGCGTGGCTGAACAAATCTCGAAACTGTCCGAGGCGAACGAACTCTTTCCGGGCGACATCATCTATTCCGGCACGCCGGAGAATGTCGGGCCGGTCGTCGTCGGCGACACCATCCTGTGCAAGCTCGAGGGCTTGCCTGACCTCAGCATCCGCATCGTCTGACCACCGATCTCATGCCGTCATCCTCCACATGTCGGACTGGACAGCGTCCATCGGCCATCGGCAATGTGCCGGCAGCACCGATTCACATCACAATCGAAACCCGGAAAGTCGTCCAGCCATGAGAGCCATCGTCGTCAGCAAAACCGAATCAGGCACGACCGCGACGCTGACCGACTTTCCCGAAACGGAGTTGATGGATGGCGACGTGACGGTGCGCGTCTCCCACTCGACGGTCAACTACAAGGATGGGCTCGCGGTCACGGGCAAGGGTCCCGTCGTCCGTCGCTTTCCTATGGTCGCCGGCATCGATTTCGCCGGCATCGTCGAAACGTCGACCCATGCCGACTACAAGGCCGGCGATGCCGTGATCCTCAATGGCTGGGGCACCGGGGAAACGCATCTTGGTGCCTACGCCGAAAAATCGCGCGTCAAGGGGGATTGGCTGATCCCGATGCCGGCCGGTCTCACCCCTGCGCAGACCATGGCGATCGGCACGGCAGGTTATACGGCGATGCTCGCCGTCATGGCGATCGAGCGTGGTGGCGTCGACAAGGGGCAGGGCGCGGTGCTCGTCACCGGCGCTGCGGGTGGCGTCGGCTCCGTCGCCATCGCGGTCCTGGCGAAGCTCGGCTGGCATGTCATCGCATCGACCGGCCGCACGGGCGAGGCGGACTACCTAAAGGGCCTCGGCGCGGCGGAGGTCATCGACCGCAAGGAGCTTTCCGAGCCTGGCAGGCCGCTCGGCAAGGAGCGCTGGATCGCGGCAATCGATTCGGTCGGGTCGCACACGCTCGCGAATGCGCTGGCCCAGACGAAGTATAATGGCGCCGTGGCAGCCTGCGGGCTGGCGCAGGGCATGGATCTGCCGGCGAGCGTCGCGCCGTTCATCCTGCGCGGCGTCAGCCTGTTCGGCATCGACAGCGTCATGTGCCCAAAGGTCCGCCGCCTCGAAGCCTGGCGGCGGCTGGCTCAGGATCTTGATCTCGAAAAGCTCGCGGCGATGACAAGCACGATCAAGCTGGATGATGTCATCGCCACCGGCTCGGAGATCCTCGCCGGCAACGTAAGGGGCCGGGTGGTCGTCGAACTCTAGACGGCGCGTGTCACGCCGCCATCGACACGGATGTTCTGCCCGGTGATGTAGCTGCTTGCTTCGGATGCGAGGAAGGACACGGTCGAGGCGACCTCTTCACTCCTGCCATAGCGTCCCATCGGCACGCTTTGCCGACGCTCTTCGGTCGCCGGCAAACTGTCGATCCAACCTGGCAGCACGTTGTTCATCCGCACGTTTCGCGCCGCATAGCTATCGGCGAAGATCTTGGTGTAGGCCGCGAGGCCGGCCCGGAACACGGCGGATGTCGGAAACATCGCGCTCGGCTCGAACACCCAGGCCGTGGAGATGTTGACGATCGCGCCTGACATCTGATCGGCCATGATCGGCGCGATGAGCCGGGTAGGGCGGATCACGTTCATGAGGTAAATGTCCATGCCGGCGTGCCACTGCTCGTCCGTGATGTCGAGGATCGCCGCGCGGGGGCCATGGCCGGCGCTGTTCACCAGCGCGTCGATGCGGCCCCAGGTCTGCATCGTCAAGTCGACGAGACGCGTCAGATCATCGACCGACTGGTTGGAGCCGGTGACGCCGACGCCGCCCAATTCCTTCGCGAGTGCCTCGCCCTTGCCGGATGACGACAGGATTGCGACCTTGAAGCCATCTGCTGCCAGCCGCCGCGCCGCCGCAGCACCCATGCCGCTGCCGCCTGCGGTGATGATCGCTACCTTGTCTGCCATCAAAGCCTCCCTGATTGTCTTGGTCTCATGCCTCACTAAAGCGGCCAGAGAGCGGAAAACCAGCGAAATAAACTGACGGGTGGCATCAACGCATCGTTTGCTGCTTGAGCGGCTCCCACCGATAGCGCCCGTGTGCGGTGACGATCCTGCCGACCAGTTCGCCGGAAAAATGGGAGCTGAAATAGAGGGTATCCGTATCGGCAAGACGAGCGAAGACGCGGTGCCGGGAGCGTTCGGCCTCATCAGGCTCAATGCAGAATTTCGAGCTGACTGACGGATCATAGACCTGGATGGGATGGTGCGCGAGATCGCCGCCGAAATAGGCTGTCGCGTTCGACGAAGTCAGGACGATGGACATGTGCCCCTTGGTATGGCCTGGCGTCGGCTCGAACCTTATGCCATCGACGATTTCCTCGCCTGCGGCAGCGACCTTCCGCATTCGACCGCTCGAAATCACCGGCTCGATGCTGTCGACGAAGATTTCGCGATCGCCGGCGCAGGTTTCAAGTTCGAGCTCCGAGCAATGATAGGTCGCGTTCGGAAATGTACATTGCCATTCATTGTCAATGAGTTGCGTGTTCCAGCCAACGTGGTCAACATGGATGTGGGTCAGCAGAACCATATCGACATCGCTCGGCCTGACGCCGGCCTCCGCCAGATCCTGAAGGAAGGGCGTCGAGAGGTGATTGAAGGCTGCATGACCGCGTTTCTTGCCGTTGCCCACACCGGTATCGATCAGGATGACATGCCGGAGCGTGCGGACGAGCCAGACGGTGACCGGCAACACGATATCGCCGCCTTGCCGCACCTGTTGGTCGGGCGCGATGCCGGCGGCCGGATCGCTCAGAACCTGAAGGTCGAGCGTTGGGAAGAGAGCGCCGGCGTCAAATCCCTCAATCGACATCTCATGGATCGCGGTGATCGTCGCGTCGCCAACGCGGTAGGTGCGAAGCGATGACGTCATGCTGCGATCCACGCGTCTTGAGCCAGATTGATCATCGAATAAGTTCCATAATATAGATTATGCGAATTTGAGACGGGCTGCGAAACGGTTTCCCTTTCCGCAGCCGACTGTTTTTTCAAACAGAAACATTCAAGGTCCCATCCGTATCGCGGTCGATGCGCGCTGACGCCTAGCGCGCGGTTTGGCCGAACAATACCTTCTGCGCGTCCGGCTTGGTGAGGTCTGCCGTCTTGCGGTCCTCCGCCGCAAGGCCAATGCCCTTTGCCACCGCCGGCCGCGCCAGCAGTCTTTCCAGCCAGCGTTTCACGTTGGGAAAATCCTCGATCTTCTGGCCCTGGCGCTCCCAGAGCTTCGCCCAGCCGACACAGGCCATGTCAGCGATCGAGTAGTCGTCGGCGATAAAGTCGTGTCCGGCGAGCCGTTTGTTCAAAACTCCGTACAAACGATTGGTTTCATTGAAATATCGATTGATGGCGTACGGTATCTTCTCGGGCGCGTAATTGTTGAAATGGTGGTTCTGCCCAAGCATCGGGCCGAAGCCGCCCATCTGCCAGAACAGCCATTCATCGACAAGCACGCGCTGACGCTCGTCGGCTGGATAAAACTGCCCGGTCTTGCGTCCGAGATATTGCAGGATCGCGCCGGATTCGAAGACCGAGATCGGCTGGCCGCCTGGGCCATCCGGATCGACGATGGCTGGGATCCGGTTGTTGGGCGAAATCGCAAGGAAAGCCTCGGCGAACTGGTCGCCAGCCCCGATATTGATCTTGTGGACGTTGTAGGGTAGCCCGCATTCCTCCAGCATGATTGAGATTTTCCAGCCATTCGGCGTCGGCCAATAATAGAGATCGATCGGCGCGCTTGAAGCTTGTGATCCGTTGGTCATGGTCAGCCTGTGCTTATGTGAGTGATTGATGCCGCCAGCATAGGCGCACTCCCCTGCCAAGAGAAGGCGACGCCTCGCGATATTCGTCGTCCGGCGCACAATCCCTGATCAACTCTTCTTGCGCAATTTTCGTAAAACGGCTCTCTATAGGCCATGGGGTGCGCATGCAGCCCCGACCGATTGTCGAGGAGAAACAGGATCATGATCACGAGACTAGCGCTTGCCGCCGCCTTTGCCGTCGCCGCCACGGCTGCCTCGGCGCAGACAGCCCCTGCTCCGACCAACCCGCTCCAGCAACGCCGGACTGTCGCTCCGCCGGCTGCCGCTCCGGCCGCTCCCGCCGCAACGACCGCCCCTGCCGCTGCTCCCAAGGCTGCGGTCAAGGGGGCCGGCGCCGCACGCCGCACGCAGTGCAGCAAGGAATATCAGGCGGCGAAGGCGGCAAATACCCTCAATGGCCAGAAATGGTCGCAGTTCTACAGCGCCTGCAATACGCGGCTCAAGGCGGCTGGCCAATAAGCGCTCCCGCCATACGCGATTGACTGGACTCCGGCTCCGGCCGGAGTCTTTTCGTCTGGAGCAGGCCTGCCTTTGCCGGATCTTTCCAATGCCACGACCGCAGCGATCGATTTTGCCCGCCTCAATCAGGGCTGGATACCTCTGATCGTTTTCCTGATCGGCCTTGCGAAGTCACTGGCGATCGTCTCGCTGCTCGTCCCTGGAGTCGTCATCCTGGTCGCGATCGGCGCGCTTGCAGCTGCAAGCGGTCAGCCGCTCTGGCACATCGTGCTTGCCGACGGACTTGGCGCGACCCTCGGTTACGCGCTCTCGTTTTGGGCGGGCCGCTATTGGAGCGAGAGCATCCTCACCGGCGGGCCGCTCGCCCGGTATCCGCAGGCGATCGCCCGTAGCCAGGCTTTTTTCGAGAAATACGGCGTTTACAGCGTATTTCTCGGCCATTTCTTCGGTCCCGTACGCGCTTTCATCGCCATCATCGCCGGCGTAAGCCGCATGCGCGAGCTTCCGTTTCAGGTCGCCAACGTGACATCAGGATTTCTGTGGTCGTTCGGTGTGCTCGCGCCGAGCTATTACGGCGTGTCGAGTGGCGCGTTCGATCTGCTGCTGGCTCGTTTGAAAGACCTGTTTTAAGCCGCAGCCACCAGCTTGCTTTCTCCCGGCAGGCAATTCTGCGGCGCGGCGAAACCCGGCTGCGCCTCAATCCGCTTCATCCAGCCGAGGACGTTCGGCAGTTGCGAGACATCGAACCCGCCTATCGAGGCGAAGGCGATCACGCCATAAAGCCCGATATCGGCGACGGTCATTCCGGAGCCAACGAGCCACTCCCTGCCCGCAAGCTGTTCATCGAGAAATTTCAGCGCCGAACTTCCTTCGTTGAAATACATATGCGCGGTATCGAACGAAAATTGCCGGAAGCCCAGCCGCATGCCGCGCGAGCGGTAAAGATTGGGCGCGAGCCGGTCCCAACACCAGAACAGCCATTCGCGCGCTTCTGCCCGCTGCTTGGCGTCGCCGCCGCCGAATTTGCCAAGCACCTCCGCGAGGTATTGCAGGATCGAGGCGGATTGAACGTAGGAGTGGCCGTCCGTGCGGTCGATCAGCGTCGGCACCACGCCGAACCGATTCTTCTCCATATAGGCCGGCGCGCGATGCTCGCCCTTGTAGAGATCCACATGCCGATAGTCGAAGGGCTCGCGGCACAGCATCAGCATCAGCCCGACAGCGTAGCTTGGACCCGAGCGCGCCATCGCATGAAGTTCAAATCTTGGCGTCATTCCGCCCTCCCCTGTGTTATTTAAGATCTCGTTCGAAGAAGTATTCCAGCGAGTGCGAAATGTCGTCAAGCGAGCGGGGCTCGGGGCCGCGCCGATATCCGCGCCGCGCGTAGAAACGGTGTGCGGTCTCGAACCGTGTGTCGGACCAGAGGATGATCCTGCCTGCCCCGCGCTCCCGCGCGAAGGTCTCGCAGCGCTCCATCAGCCGCTGCGCGAGGCCTCCGCGCCGCATGTCGGGACGGACGTAGAGCCGATGCACTTCCGCGACGCCGTCTTGCGGAAAATCAATGGCGCAGCAAGCCGCGACCCTGCCCCGCTCGTCCTCTATGACCCAGAACCCGCCGTTCTTGCCTTCGATCGTTTTGGCTGGAGCGACCAGGTCCGGCAGATCGTCATGCGGATCGACGAAGCAGCCCGGGTAGTCCGCAAAGCACAGCGTGATGAGGCCGAACAGGTCCTGCGCGTCGGCGTCGCGAACGGCACGAAGTTGAATTACTGGTAGCGTGCCGGCCATCAAACCCATGTCTTCAGTTCCGCACGGCGAACGCTTTGAAAAACGTGTAGCAAAACGTGCCGTCGACGCTGGCCGTACGATAAAGGTCGGTAATGCCTTGATCGAAGTCGCGCTCGGCCATCAGCCCCGTTTCGATCGATGACTGTCTGACACCCTCGATCATCGACGTGAACGTCTTTTTCGTGAAACCTTCGATCATGTCCGGTTTGCTGCCATCGACATAGACCATGCGCGGCATGACCCGCACAGTGTCGAAACCAGCTTCGGAAAGCAGAGGATAAAGCGCGCGCCCGATAAGTGCGTTGCCGCCACCGCGGGCCTGCAATTCCACCTGGCAGTGGATCGCCCTCCGGGCATAGACGCTATCGGGATGGAAATACGTCGAGCCGTGATCCCCCTCGACAGCAATCAGCGATCCACCGGGTTTGAGGACCCGATGCAACTGCCGAAGAGCCGAAACCGGATCAGCGAGATGCTCCAGCACAAAACAGACGAAGACATGGTCGAAGCTATGGGGCGCATAGGGAAGCTCGAAGATGTTCGCCTGTTGAAGCGTGACGTTTTTCAGGCCCATCGATGCGACGGTTGCTCTCGCGGCTGCAAGCGATACATCGGATATATCGATGGAGATGATCTCACAGGCAGGATTTTTTGCGGCAAGCGTGACTGTCTGCGCCCCGACCCCACATCCTGCCTCGAGAACGCGGGAACCGGCCGGAAAAACCGAGTCAGCATGCAGTAAATCGACCAAGGTGAATGCCTGATCGGTCAGGCGACGATTTTCCTTTGAATCATATCCGTGAACGTAGGTCCGTGTCATGGACGCTGCCTTTTCCTGGTGAATCGTCACTCCAACCCTATCTTTGCCTTCAAGAGATCACTCACTGCGGCGGGATTGGCCTTGCCGCCGCTCGATTTCATCACCTGGCCTACGAACCAGCCGAGCATGCCGGGCTTGGAGCGCGCCTGCTCGGCCTTGTCCGGGTTGGCTGCGATGATGTCGTCGACGAGCTTCTCGATCTCGCCAGTGTCGGTTACCTGCTTCATACCTGTAGCTTCGATCAGAACGTCTATATCTTCACGGGTATTTAGCCGACCAGTCTTTGCTTCAGGATCGGCATTCGTCCGCCAAATAATATCGAACAAGTCCTTAGCCATCTTGCCAGATATCGTGCCATCTGCGATGCGATCGATAACCACACCTAATAAATCAGCCGAAACAGGGCTTGCGGAAATCAAAATACCTTCCTTGTTCAGCCGGCCAAACAACTCGTTGATGATCCAGTTCGCGCTCGCCTTTCCGTCACGGCCCTTCGCGACGGCTTCGAAGAAGTCGGCGCTTTCATGTTCAAGCGTCAGAACCATCGCATCATAGGGCGAAAGTCCATAGTCGGCTATGAAGCGCGCTTTCTTGACGTCCGGCAGTTCGGGCAGCGCTGCCTTCAGCCGGTCGACATAGGCCTGATCGAATTCGAGCGGCAGCAGGTCCGGATCAGGGAAGTAGCGATAGTCGTGCGCTTCTTCCTTCGAACGCATCGACCGGGTTTCGCCCTTGCCTGGGTCGTAGAGCCGCGTTTCCTGATCGATCGCGCCACCGTCCTCGAGGATGCCGATCTGCCGGCGCGCCTCGTATTCGATCGCCTGCCCGATGAAGCGGATCGAGTTGACGTTCTTGATCTCGCAGCGCGTGCCGAGCGGTTCGCCCGGCTTGCGCACTGACACGTTGACGTCTGCCCTCAGATTGCCCTTCTCCATGTCGCCGTCGCAGGTTCCAAGATAGCGCAGGATGGTGCGCATCTTGGAGACATAGGCCTTGGCTTCTTCCGACGAGCGCAGATCAGGCTTCGAGACGATCTCCATCAGCGCAACGCCGGATCGGTTGAGATCGACGAATGAATTGCGCGGATCGAGGTCGTGTATCGACTTGCCGGCGTCCTGCTCGAGATGCAGGCGCTCGATGCCGACTTCGATCGTCTCGTCAGGCCCCACATCGACGAGGATCTTGCCCTCCCCGACGATCGGATCCTTGTACTGGCTGATCTGATAGCCCTGCGGCAGGTCGGGATAGAAGTAGTTCTTGCGGTCGAACACGCTGCGCAGGTGGATCTTTGCGTTGAGCCCGAGCCCGGTCCTGATCGCCTGCGCCACACATTCCTCGTTGATCACCGGCAGCATGCCCGGCATCGCGGCATCGACCAACGAGACATGGCTGTTGGGTTCCGCGCCGAAGCCTGTCGAGGAACCGGAGAACAGCTTGGCGCTCGAATTGACCTGCGCATGGATTTCGAGGCCGATGATGACCTCCCAGTCGCCGGTCGCGCCCTTGATGAGCTTCTTGGGGTTGATGTGAGCCGTCATAGCCGTTCTCTCGTCCTCTAAGGAAAAATGGGACCGTTGGTCATTCGAAGCGTGACGCCATGAAGCCGCAGGTCCAGCCGCCAATGACCGAGCCTGCAGTGAGCCAGAAGAGCTGCATCATGGTGACGCCGCCGTTCGGCCCAAGAAAATGCTGGCGCAGCATCAGCAGCACCAACAGCACGGCGACCAGCCAGAGAAGCCATTTCAGCGCCGTGAGGCAAGCAATGATGATGGCGCGCGAAAGCGGCATGGCGGCTCGTCACCACCACCGCGATGCGCGGAAATGCCCTGACCCATCCTCGATGACCTGTGCCACCGAGAAGAGCGTCTCCTCGTCGAACGGCCTGCCGATCAACTGAAGTCCAAGCGGCAACCCGCGATCGTCGAGCCCGGCCGGAACTACGACGCCCGGCAGGCCGGCCATGTTCACGGTGACGGTGAAGATATCGTTGAGATACATCTCGATGGGATCGGCCGCGCTCTTCTCTCCGATGCCGAAGGCGGCGGTCGGCGTGGCCGGCGTCAGGATCGCGTCGATGCCGTCGGCATAGGCCAGCTCGAAATCCTGCTTGATGAGCGTGCGGATGCGCTGGGCGCGCACATAATAGGCGTCGTAATAACCGGCCGAGAGGACATAGGTGCCGATCATGATGCGCCGCTGCACCTCCTTGCCGAAGCCCGCAGCGCGCGTCATTTCATACTGCTCGATCACGTCCCTGCCCGGCACGCGCAGCCCGTAGCGCACCCCGTCATAGCGCGCGAGGTTCGACGAGGCTTCCGCCGGAGCGACGATGTAATAGGCCGGCAGCGCGTATTTCGTATGGGGCAGCGAGATGTCGACGATCTCCGCACCGGCTTCCTTCAGCATCGCGATCCCGCGCTGCCACAACGTTTCGATCTCCGGCGACATCCCGTCCACGCGGTATTCGCGCGGAATGCCGATCCTGCGGCCCTTGATGGAGCGGCCGACCGCCGCCTCGAAATCCGGCACCGGTAGATCGACGGAGGTCGTATCCTTCGGGTCGTGCCCGGCCATCGATTTCAAAAAAATCGCCGCGTCGCGCACGGTCTTGGTGATGGGGCCTGCCTGATCCAGCGAGGAGGCGAAGGCGACGACACCCCAGCGCGAGCAGCGGCCATAGGTCGGCTTGATGCCGACCGTGCCCGTGAAGGCCGCGGGCTGTCTGATCGAGCCGCCGGTGTCGGTCGCCGTGGCTGCAAGGCAGAGATTGGCGGCAACGGCCGCCGCCGAGCCGCCGGACGAGCCGCCAGGCACCAGCAGGCCACCCTTGTCGGTGCCGGCCGCTGCGGCCTTCGCGCGCTCTGCCGTCCAGTTCGGCGGCATCCACGGGTTTACGACCGGACCGAACGCGCTCGTCTCGTTGGATGAGCCCATGGCGAACTCGTCGCAGTTGAGCTTTCCGAGCATTACAGCGCCATCGCGCCAGAGCTGCGAACTCACGGTCGATTCATAGTTGGGCGTGAAGTCGCCGAGAATCTTCGAACAGGCGGTCGTTCTGACGCCGTCGGTCGCGAAGAGATCCTTGATGCCGAGCGGCAAGCCTTCGAGCGGACCGCCCTCGCCGCGCGACAGTTTTTCATCCGACATGGCGGCCATCCGAAGCGCCTTGTCCGGCGTCTCGACGACATAGGCGTTGAGGCTCCGCGCAGCCTCCATGTTGGCGAGAAACGCCTTGGTGATCTCGACGGACGAGAAGGACTTCTTGCGCAGTTCGTCGCGTGCCTCGCTGAGGCCGAGGGTCGTCAGATCGGTGGAAGGTGAGGCGGTCATGGCTTCTCTTGTGGTCTGGCTGGCCTGGCGTCGGCGATCCAATGCGGATCGCTCGCGCCCATCAATGCGTAGTTCCGTCTTGCCTCATCGAGGCTGCATCCCCAATTGCCGCCCTCGCGCGAGTGCGGATCGGCCGATTGCGCCGGGTCGTCCTCCCAGACGCAGACCGGGCAGATCTCCTTTCGGCCAGGATGCTCGATCGTCAGGCAGCCGCAGCACGGACACGGATTGGCGGACGGCAGGGTCATCAGCGCCGCTCATTCGACGACCTTGGGCACGACGAAGAAATCATCTTCGCGGGCCGGAGCGTTGGCGAGTATGCGCGCGGCGTCGCCGCCATCATTGACGATATCGGCGCGCTTCTTCATCCGCATCGGCGTCACGGACGTCATCGGAGGCACGCCCGAGACATCGACCTCGTTGAGTTGCTCGACGAAACCGAGGATCGCGTTGATCTCACCCTGGAGGTGCGGCACGGCGGCATCATCGACGGCGATGCGCGCAAGTCTTGCGATGCGGCGGACCGTGGCCTGATCGACGGACATTGAATCTCCTGCAAAAACGGGTTCAGAACGATCGAAACGGCTTTTAACACCGCTTCGCGCTTTCGCAATCAATAAGCGACGGCTTGACCGATCTGCTGCTCGCGCACCAACGAGGCCTGGCCGCCAAGCGCCGACCTGAAGGCGTCAACCGTGCCGGTGAGAAGACCGAACGTGCCGTAGTGACAGGGAAGTACGTGTTCGAACTTGAAGAAACGCGTCACCGCGAGCGCGGCGCTCGCCGGCCCCATGGTGAAGCGATCGCCGATCGGCACGATGCCGATTGCTGGCTGGTAAAGCTCGGCCACGAGCGCCATGTCACCGAAAATATCGGTGTCGCCCATATGGTAGAGCGTCTTGAAGCCCGCGCCCCTCAGCACCACGCCGAGAGGATTGCCGAGATAGACCGATTTGTCGCCGACCGTCGTACCGGACGAGTGGAGAGCCTGGACGAAGGTCGTGGTGAACGGCCCGCAGGACACGGTGCCGCCCGTATTGCCCGGATTGACGGCTTTCACCCCCTGCGAGGCAAGGAACATGCAGACTTCGTAGCTCGAGACGACCTCTGCGCCGGTTTCGTTCGCGATCTTGGCCGCATCGCCGACATGGTCGTCATGCCCATGCGTGATGACGATGTGCGTGACGCCCCTGCTCGCCTCGGCGACGTCGCCCTTGAAGCTCGGATTGCCCGACAGGAAGGGATCGATCAGGATCGCTGCTCCGTCGATATCGACGCGAAAGGCCGAATGACCGAACCAGGTGATCTGCATGGGTTGCTCCATTTATCGAGTGGGGAGGGACAGTCGTGGAAAACGCCTGTCAAAAGATAACTCGAGAGGATAGACAGGCGCTGCCGCCAATCAAGCCTCACCTTCGGCAAAGACAAAGATCATGGCCCGTCTGATTTCGCTCGAGGACCTCGCGCCAACGCTCAAACGGCATGACCGATTGATGGGCCTCGATCTTGGAACGAAAACGATCGGCCTTGCCCTGTCCGACCTCGAACGGAGCATCGCCACGCCGCACAAGATCATCCAGCGTCGGAAATTCACGCTCGATGCGGCTGATCTCCTTGCCGTCGCAGCCGAATACAACGTGGTCTCGCTGGTGATCGGCCTGCCGCTCAACATGGATGGCAGTGAAGGCCCGCGGGTTCAGTCGACGCGCGCCTTCATCCGCTCGCTCTCGCCATTGACCGATCTGGCCTGCATCCTGTGGGACGAGCGCCTCTCGACGGTCGCCGCCGAGCGGATGCTGATCGCGCAGGATATGAGCCGCGCCAAGCGCAAGAGCGTGATCGATTCGACCGCCGCGGCCTACTTTCTGCAGGGCGCGCTCGACCGTCTGGCTCATATCCGGCGCGCAAGTGAAGCCTAGAGCAGCGAAACGCGATTTCCGCCATGGCGTTCGATGCGGCCTTCGAGTTCGAGATCGAGCAAGGTCGAGTGAACGTCGCGAAGCGAGACGTTGGCGGCGCGCATGATGTCGTCAAGCTCGACCGGCGATGGGCCGAGGGCAAGCAGGATACGGTCCTTGGCGCTGCCTTTTGCTTCCCCGTTCGGCACGTTTATGGTCTCGGTCGCCGCCACCCTTGCGACATCCGGAGCCGGACGCGCCGGCTCCTCGAACGCCTCCATGCGCGAGACGGCGACCTGCGGCGCGGCAGCGATGCCGGGAAGATCGAGTTCGTCCCAGAGCGGTTCGTCGAGATGGGTCTGCGTCTCGGCCGAACCGTCATCGTTCATGTAGCTGTCATAGGCAGGCGGACCCTGCTCGAGCATCGGCGCGAGAACGGCGACGACGTCCTGCGCGCCCGTGACCAGCGTTGCGCCCTGCCGGATGAGGTCGTTCGCGCCCTCGGCTCTCGGGTCGAGCGGGGATCCCGGCACGGCGAAGACTTCGCGGTTCTGTTCGAGCGCGAAGCGCGCCGTGATGAGCGAGCCTGATTTGCGCGCCGCCTCGACGATGATGGTCCCGTAGGCGAGCCCCGAAATGATCCGGTTGCGGCGAGGAAAGTCGCGTCCGCGCGGTTCCCAGCCCATCGGCATTTCCGCGATGACCGCGCCATGCTCGAGCATCTCTTCCAGAAGTTTCAGATTTTCGGGCGGATATGGTTTGTCGATCCCGCCGGCGAGCACGCCGACCGTGCCGAAGCGGAGCGAGGCGTGGTGCGTTCTTGTGTCGATGCCGCGCGCAAGGCCCGACACGATGGCGAACCCGGCCTCGTTCAGGCCGACGGCGAGCTTTTCCGCCATCTTGAGCCCCACTGCCGAGGCGTTGCGCGACCCGACGATCGCAACGAACGGCTTCTGCAGCACGCCGACATTGCCCTTGACGGTGATGAGCGGCGGGCTTGCATCGATCGCGGCAAGGGCAGGCGGGTAATCGGCCTCGCCGCGCGCGATCAGGCGGGCCTTGCCTTGCGCGATCGCCGAAAGCTCCTTCTCGGCCTCGGCGACGCTGCAGAGCGTGATCGTCCTGCCGCCCTTGCTGCGCAGCATCTCCGGCAGCGCATCGAGAGCCGCCGCGGCCCCACCGAAACGGTTGAGAAGCGATTGGAAGGTGCGCGGTCCGACATTCTCCGACCTGCAGAGCCGCAGCCAATCGAGCCTTTGCTGGTCCGTGAGTTGAAGACGCCGTTCGGCGCTCTGGCGGGCCGGCGACGCGAACAGGTCCTTCATTGCGCGACCTGGCCGATACGGCCTTCGGTCCCTGCCCGCAAACGCGCGATGTTCGGAGCGTGCCGCCACCAGAGCAGCAAAGCGCAGATGAAGGCGAGGATGCCTGCCTCCCATCGGCCGCTTCCAAAAAAGACGATCGGCACCATTGCGCTGGCGACGAGCGCCGACAGCGATGAATATTTGCTAAGCTTCGCGACGATCAGCCAGACGGCGATGAAGGCGAGGCCGGCGACCCACCACAGGCCGAGCGCCACGCCGAGATAGGTCGCGACGCCCTTGCCACCATTGAAGCGTAGCCAGACCGGAAAGAGATGGCCGATGAAGGCCGCGAAGCCGGCGAAGAGCGCTGCCTGCGGACCGGCCAAAGCGCCGACGATCAGCACGGCGGCCGTGCCCTTCAGCGCGTCGAGCAGCAGCGTGATCGCGGCAAGGTCCTTGCGCCCGGTGCGCAGTACATTGGTCGCACCGATATTGCCGGAGCCGATCGTCCTCAGATCGGCGGTGCCGGCGAAGCGCGTCAGCAGGAGCCCGAACGGGATGGAGCCGAGGCCGTAACCGACGACGAAGGCGATGAGATAGGCCGGCAGCGTGGCGTACGTCCAGGGCTGAGCGTTCGTGAAAAGCTGGGACATCAGACGTCGTGCGGTTGGCTGCGGATATCCGCCGGCATCCGGCGATCAGACGTCACGATACTGGTGAACGATCTTGCCCGCAACAATCGTCGTCATGACCTTTCCGGTCATCCGCGCCCCGTCGAATGGCGTGTTCTTGGCCCTCGACCGCAGTCTCGCGGCATCGACGACCCACGGTTTTTCGAGATCGATCTCGATGAGGTCAGCCGGTGCGCCAAGGGTCAGCGTGCCGCCCGGGAGGCCGACGATCTCGGCTGGCCGGGTCGACATTGCGTGCAGCAGGCGCCGCAGCGGGATCGACCCATCATGCACGAGCCGCAGCCCCGCGCTCAGCATTGTTTCGAGGCCGACCGCGCCGTTTGCGGATTCCGCGAAAGGCTGGCGCTTGGTCTCGACGTCTTGCGGATTGTGGTCGGAGACGATCACGTCGATGAGCCCGTCCGCCACGGCCTCCACCATGGCGCGGCGCTCATCCTCTTCGCGCAGCGGCGGGGCGAGTTTGAGGAAGGTGCGATAGTCGCCGATGTCGTTTTCGTTGAGAGCGAGATGGTTGATCGATGTGCCGCCGGTGACGGTCAACCCCTCGGACTTGGCTTTCGCCAGAATGTCGAGGCTGTCGCGGCAGGTGAGTACCGCGGCGTGATACCGGCCCTTCGTCAGGCGGACGAGGCGCATGTCGCGCTCCAGCATCAGCGTCTCTGCCTCGCGCGGAACGCCGAGAAGCCCGAGACGCGAGGCGAACTCGCCCTCGTTGACCACCCCGTCACCGACAAGGCATGGATCCTCGACATGATGGATGACGAGTGCGCCGAACATCGCCGCGTAGGTGAGTGCGCGTCGGAACACTTGCGCATCGGTCACCGACCGCGTCCCGTCCGTGAAGGCGACCGCGCCGGCCTCCCGCAGCAGGCCGATCTCGGTCATCTCCCGGCCTTGAAGGCCTTTTGTGAGCGCGGCGGCAGGGTGCACGCGCACCAGCGATGTATCTCGTGCCCGCCGCATGAGGAAATCGACGACGGCCGGATCGTCGATCGCCGGCGTCGTGTCAGGCATGCAGATGATGGTGGTGACACCGCCGACGGCGGCGGCCTCGCTTGCCGTGCGCAAGGTTTCGCGATGCTCGGCCCCCGGTTCGCCCATGAAGGCCCGCATGTCGATCAGCCCTGGCGCAAGAACATTGCCCTGGCAGTCATGAACGCGCGCACCATGCATAGACCGCGCGGAAACCGCCGGGCCGATGGCCGCGATGACGCCATTCTCGATCAGCAGGCCGCCGCGTTCGTCGCGTCCGTCTGACGGATCGAACAGCCTTGCGTTGATGAGGACAAGCGGCGCGTCAGTCATTGGGAAGGCTTCTCGCCAGCGCCTCGAGCACCGCCATCCGCACCGCCACGCCCATCTCGACCTGTTCGCGGATGAGTGATTGCGCGCCGTCCGCCACGGAGGAGTCGATCTCGACGCCCCGGTTCATCGGTCCCGGGTGCATCACGAGCGCGTTCGGCTTGGCGTAGCTCAGCTTTTCTTCGTCGAGGCCGAAATAGCGGAAATATTCGCGGCTTGACGGCACGAAGCCGCCATTCATGCGCTCGCGCTGCAGGCGCAGCATCATCACGATGTCCGCGTCCTTCAGCCCTGCCCGCATATCGTGAAAAACCTCGAAGCCGAAGCGCTCGATGCCGGGCGGCATCAAGGTCGGTGGCCCGACGAGCCGGACACGCGCGCCGAGCTGCGCAAGGCAGATCATGTTGGAGCGGGCGACCCGCGAATGGAGGACATCGCCGCAGATGGCGATGATCAGGCCGTCGATCTCGCCCTTGTTGCGCCGGATCGTGAGTGCATCGAGCAGCGCCTGTGTCGGATGCTCATGCGCTCCGTCACCTGCATTGACCACGGAACAATCGACTTTGCGGGCGAGAAGATGGACCGCCCCCGCTGCGTGATGCCGGACCACGATGATGTCGGGCCGCATCGCGTTCAGCGTCATCGCGGTATCGATCAGGGTCTCGCCCTTTTTGACCGAGGAGGATGAGACCGACATGTTCATCACATCGGCGCCGAGCCGCTTGCCGGCGAGTTCGAACGATGACTGAGTGCGGGTCGACGGCTCGAAGAACAGGTTGATCTGCGTGCGACCGCGCAAGGTCGCCTTCTTCTTCTCAATCTGGCGTGAAACCGAGACCGCCTCCTCCGCCATGTCGAGCAGCGATTCGATCTCCGGACGGTTCAGCCCCTCGATGCCAAGAAGGTGCCGCTGCGAGAATGCGTAAGGGTTGTGCGAGGTCATGCTGAAGCGATGGACTTAAACGCAATACGAAGGATTGCCAAGGCAGGCGCCCCTCCTACATCGCGCCGCACACAGTTTTGAAACCCGGCGGGCGCGGCGAAATATCGAAAGGATTTAAATGAAGATAAAATACCTAGGTCTTTTTTCCTTGAAGCTCGTAAAGGATTAAAGACCTAGGTTCTTTGGCCTAGGGCCGATCGCGAAAGCGGCGCTGGTAATCGACGCTGTAGAGCGCGCTCGTCGTCGTGCCGTTGGCGGCGAGCGCCGGGCCGACGAGAATGAGCGCCGTGCGCTCGACCGGCTCTTCGCGAAACCGCGACACGATGGTCGCAAGCGTGCCCCGGATGATCGCCTCGTCCGGCCAGCTCGCGCGGTAGACGATCGCAACGGGGCAGGCCTCGCCATAGAACGGCGTCAGGTCGGCGATCACGGCATCCAGCGCATGGATCGACAGATGGATCGCAAGCGTCGCGCCGCTCGCGGCAAAGACCCGGAGCGTTTCCCGTTCGGGCATCGAGGTCGCCCGCCCTGGAGTGCGCGTCAGAACGAGCGATTGGGCGATTTCCGGCACTGTCAGTTCGCAGGCGAGCGCGGCGGCGGCGGCGGCGAAGGCGGGGACGCCAGGTGTGACGGTATGGGGAATGCCGAGCGCGTCGAGACGCGCGATCTGTTCGCCGAGTGCGCTCCAGATCGACAGATCGCCGGAATGCAGCCGCGAGACGTCGAGCCCGGCATCATGCGCTTTCTTCATCTCGGCGATGATCTCGTCGAGGCTGAGAGGCGCCGTATCGACGATGCGCGCGCCGGGCGGTGCAAGCGCAGCGATCTCGGCCGGGACGAGCGAGCCTGCATAGAGGCAGACGGGGCAGGTCTTGACGAGCCGCTGGCCGCGCACCGTGATGAGGTCCGGCGCGCCGGGACCCGCGCCGATGAAGTGCACCGTCATGGCTGGCGCTTCAGATGCGGGCCGGATACGGCGATGGCGCAGGTTGCGCGTGCGCTCTGCAGCCGTGGCCCGAGCAGACGCGCGAGTCCGCCTCCCCCCTGCGCGGCGGCGGCGAGCGCGCAGGCCTCGGCGACGGATGGCAGGCCGAACCGGTTTTGCGCGCGTTCCGATTGCGTCGCGCAATAGGGAGCGGCCGCCTTCAAGTCTTTTTCCGGCGGCACGACGATGGTGAGCCCGAGGTCGAGCGCAGCCTCGACGAGCGCAGGGCCCATGGCCCGCTCCGGCAGCGTCGCAATGATCTCGAGGCCGGTTCGTTCAACGCCGAACATCAGACAGACCTGCCCGATCAGCGTGACGATTTCCGCCGCCTTGCATTCGCTCGCATAGCCGATCCCGACAACGATCACGTTGTTACCATCCGATCATTTCGTCACCGCCCACTGTATCACCGGCATGGACGGCTTCCAGGCCCGGAAGCCGCCAACCGGCTTCAGGCGCTCGATCGCCAGCCTTATGACCTCTCCGCCATGAAGCGCGGCGCGGCGGGCCAGCATTTCGCCGCCCTCATGTGTTACGGCGTTGGCCACCAGCCGTCCGCCGGGCGGCAGCGCCAGCCAGCATGCATCCATCAATGCCTCGTTCGACGTGCCGCCTCCGATGAATACCGCATCCGGCGCCGGCAGGCCAACCAGCACCGCCGGCGCCTCACCTTCGATGATGGTGAGATGCGGCACGCCGAAATCGGCGGCGTTGAGTGCGATGCTCCGCGCCCGGTCCCGGTTCTTCTCGATGGAAATCGCCGAAAGCGACTCATGCCGCAGCAGCCACTCGATTGCGATGGATCCTGCACCGCCGCCAATATCCCACAGGCGCTGACCCTGCTTCGGTTCGAGCGCAGCAAGGGTGACGGCCCGCACCTCCCGCTTCGTCAACTGGCCGTCATTCTGGAACCACTCGTCCGGCAGTCCCGGCGACAGCGAGATGATGCGCGCGCCGGGTTCCGCCTGGCATTCGATGCCGATGATGCTGAGCGCAGCGGTCCTCACATTGCCGAATGCATGCGCCGCGCTGGAGATGATCCGTTGGTTTGGGCCGCGCAATGCCTCGAGGACATGAAGCGTCGAGCGACCGAACCCTCGCCCGATGAGCAGCGTTGCGAGTTTGGCTGCGCTCTCCCCGTCCCATGCGAGAGCGAGCAGTTTCCGGCCGGGCTGAAGATGCGGAATGACGCGTTCGAGCGGGCGGCCATGCACGCTGAGGAGTGCCGTATCCTGGAGACTCCAGCCGAGTTCCGAGGCCGCGAGGCTGAAGCTCGACGGCTGCGGAAGGCAGACTATTTCGTCCGTCGCGACGTGCTGCGCGAGAAGCGTCCCGATACCGAAGTGAAACGGATCGCCGCTCGCGAGCACAACGACGGGCCTGTTCCGCGCGGCGAGGATGTCGAACAGCCGATCTTCGATCGGCGAGGTCCAGGCAAGCGTCCGCCCGTTGATGAGCGGGGCCGCTAAGGACAGGTGCCGCCGCCCGCCGACCACGAGTTCGGCTCCTGCGACGAGCGTCCGCGCCGCGCCGCCAAGCCCGTCGAGCCCGTCTTCGCCGATCCCCACGATGGACAGCCAGCGCCCCATGCTGCTAGCTCCCTCCATGACGAACGATGACCGCCGCCGCCGGGTGCTGATCCTCGGTGGAACGACCGAGGCGCGGCTCCTCTCGGAGCGGCTCTGCGTGATGCCACGGTTCGACGTCACATTGTCGCTGGCGGGCCGCACGCAGCAGCCGCTTCCTCTGCCCGTCACGGTCCGCAGCGGCGGCTTTGGCGGGGCGAAGGGGCTTGCCGATTATGTCGTTGCGAATGGTGTCGATCGGGTCATCGACGCGACTCATCCCTTCGCCGCGCGCATCAAGGCGAATGCCTCCTCGGCATGCGCCGCCTGCGCCGTGCCGCTGCTTGCGCTCATCCGTGCGCCGTGGACGAAGCAACCCGGCGATGTCTGGCTCACGGCTGCGGGCGGCATGGAAGCGGTCGCCGTGCTCGGCATCGAGCCGCGCTGCGTGTTTCTCACGATCGGCCGCGCCGATCTTGCCGCGTTCGAGGCTGCGCCGCAGCACCGATATCTCATCCGCTCCGTCGATGCGCCGGACGAAGCGCTTGCTCTGCCAGGCGCGCATTTCATGCGCGGCCGCGGCCCCTTCAGCTATGCGGAGGAGATCGAACTGATGCGCAATTACGGTATCGAGGTGCTCGTCAGCAAGAATTCCGGCGGCGAGGCGACCTACGCGAAGATCGAGGCGGCGCGCCGCCTCAACGTTCCGGTCGTGATGATCGAGCGCCCGTTCGTGGCGCTCGCAGGCCCGCGCACCGAAACGCACTCGATCGATGAGGCGGTCGACTGGCTTGCTCACGACGTGGCCCCGTAGCGCCTCGGCGTGAGGATCAGCGGCGGCAGCCGTGGCCGCTCGACGAGTTTGGTCTGCGACGAGCCGATCAGCACCAGCGTCCGCATGTCGATGAGGTTGACATCGACTGTCGCCAGCGTTGCGATGGTCAGCCGCTCCTCTTCGCTGCCGACGGCGCGCGCCAGCATCACCGGCGTTTCGCCCCTTCGATGCTTGAGCGCGAGCGCAACCGCCGCGCCGATCTGGTCGGGGCGCGTCTTCGATGCGGGGTTGTAGAGAGCGACGACGAAATCGGCAGCGAAAGCCGCTTCCAGCCGCCGCTCGATGATGGACCAAGGCTTCAGATTGTCCGAGAGCGAGATCACGCAGAAATCATGGCCAAGCGGCGCGCCGAGCCGCGATGCCGCGGCCTGCATGGCCGAGAGGCCGGGGATGATTTCGAGGTCGATGTCTTTCCAGCCGGGCTCGCCCTCGTCGATCGCCTCGATCACGGCGGCGGCCATCGCGAAGATGCCGGGATCGCCGGACGAGACGACTGCAACCCTGCCACCCGCGCTCGCAAGGCGCAACGCATCCTCGGCGCGCTGGCGCTCGAC
>JAIELD010000023.1 GCA_019753285.1 Beijerinckiaceae bacterium
GACTGACGCGACCCGCCGGAGCGTTTGGGCCCGCCACCATTTGCACTGGCGCAGAAGGTATGGCATGGGCGAGCTCATGTCCGATTATCTGCGCTCCATCATCCGAAACATTCCCGATTATCCGAAGCCCGGCATCATGTTCCGGGATATCACGACGCTCCTCAATGATGCGCGATCCTTCCGCCGCGCCATCGATGAGCTGGTCCATCCCTATGCCGGGATGAAGATCGACAAGATCGCCGGCATCGAGGCGCGGGGCTTCATTCTGGGCGGAGCGATCGCGCACCAGCTTTCGGCCGGCTTCGTGCCGGTGCGCAAGAAGGGCAAGCTGCCGCATGCGACGGTCAGCATCGCCTACAGCCTCGAATATGGCGTCGACGAGATGGAGGTCCATAAGGACTCGATCGTGGCCGGCGAACGTATTTTGCTGGTCGACGACTTGATCGCCACCGGCGGCACGGCATGCGCGGCGGCGAAGCTGCTGCGCTCGATCGGTGCCGACATCGTCGCGGCCTGCTTCATCATCGATCTGCCCGAGCTCGAAGGCGCCGCGAAGCTGCGGGCGCTGGACATTCCTGTGCGCACGCTCGTCGAGTTCGAGGGGCACTGAAGCGGAGCCCGTGGCGGCGTCCGATGATGCCTAGCCGATCTGCCAGAAAACATTGCCCTTGAACTCGAACACCAGCTCATCGCGCTGGTTGAAGGCCTGGTTGAGGTGGCTGACCATGCCCCAGCCCGGGCGCGACTGGGATGGGCGCTTCTCCCGAAGCGTCGAAGAGTAGGTCAGCCGGTCGCCGGCATAGACGGGCTTCAGCCAGCGCAGATCCGTGAAGCCGGGCGAGGGGCCGAGCGTCGGCGGCTCTAGCCCCTTCTGCCGCATCATTCGCCCGCGTCGTTCGCGGTTCTCGATCATCAGATGCATCCACACGCCGGCCGTCTGCCAGCCCGATGCGATCAGCCCGCCGAAATGGCTCGCCTTTGCTGCCTCCTCGTCGATATGGAACGGCTGCGGATCAAAGGCGCGGGCGAAGAGGATGATGTCCTCGGTGCTGAAGGTGCAGGCACCGATCTCCGTCCGCTTGCCGATCTCCATGTCGTGGAAGCCGGTGAGGTCGTCATCGGGTCCAACCTTAGCCGGTTCGAAGCCGCACTGGATGCGGCCATCAGCGCCATAAAAGGTGCTCAGCGGCAGCGGGTCCATGCGTGTCGCGGGCAGTGGCGGCGTGAGCGCCCCTTCCGGCCTGCGGCCGAACATGACGGGATTGATCTGCTCCATCACGACCTCGCCGCGCTGGTTGAGGCACTCGATCTTCATGGTGACGAAGCCGCGATCCGGCTTGGTGATCGAGACCTTCTTGTCGGTCGCCGTGAAGCGCGAGGAGAGCGTGTCGCCCGGCAGCACCGGCTTCAGCCACTTCATCGAAGTGACGCCGGGCGCGCCCATGCTGGCGCTTTCGAGCAGTACGCCGTCGACGATCATGCGCATGTTGAGGCTGATCGTGTGCCAGCCGGAAGCGATCAGTCGCCCGACGAAGGAGGATTTGGCGGCATCTTCGTCGACATGCATGGGCTGCTGGTCGAAGACCTTTGCGAAAGCGACGATCTCTTCCTTGCTGATCGTGCGCTCGCCGAAGCTGACGGTTTCACCGATGACGAAATCGTCGAAATATCGGAAAGGCACGGCTCTCACCTGGGGCTGGTCAACGCGGCGGGATGTCACCATGGCGGCAATCGGCAGTCAATCGAGAATGGTATAGGTATAAACGATAGCCGCGATCAATTCGCGAAGCGGAAATGCAGCACGTCGCCATCGGCGACGACATACTCCTTGCCTTCGAGGCGGAACTTGCCTGCATCGCGCGCGCCGGCCTCGCCCTTCAGCGCGACGTAATCGTCATAGGCGATCGTCTCTGAGCGGATGAAGCCCTTCTCGAAATCTGTGTGGATGACGCCGGCCGCCTGGGGCGCCTTCGTTCCTTTGGTGATCGTCCAGGCGCGGGCCTCCTTGGGGCCGACGGTGAAGTAGGTGACGAGGCCGAGAAGCGCGTAGCCTTCGCGGATCACGCGGTTGAGGCCGGGTTCGGCGAGGCCAATCGCATCGAGATATTCGGTCTGCTCGTCTGGCGGCAGGACGGCGACCTCGCTTTCGATCTTGGCGGACACGACCACCGAGCGAGCATTCTGCGCCTTGGCGAAGGCTGCGACGCGGTCGGAAAAGGCGTTGCCCTTGTCGGCGGAGGCTTCCTCGACATTGCAGACATAGAGGACGGGCTTCGACGACAGGAGACCGAGGCCCTGAAACGCCTTCTCCTCGTCTTTCGAGCGCTCGACGACGCGAGCGGGCTTGCCGTCTGCGAGCAACTTCAAGGCACGCTGCATGAGGTCGAGCAGCTCCTTCGCCTCCTTGTCGCCGCCCTTCGCCTTTTTCTCCATCGCCAGAATGCGTTTCTCCAGGCTTTCGAGATCGGCCAGCATCAACTCGGTCTCGATCGTCTCGATGTCGGCGAGCGGGTCGATCTTGCCCTCGACATGGGTGATGTCGCCATCCTCGAAGCAGCGCACCACATGGGCGATCGCGTCCGTCTCGCGGATGTTGGCGAGGAACTGGTTGCCGAGACCTTCGCCCTTCGATGCGCCGCGCACGAGGCCGGCGATATCGACGAAGGTGAGGCGCGTCGGGATGATCTCCTTGGAGCCGGCGATCGAGGCAAGCGAGGTGAGGCGCTCGTCAGGCACGGCGACATCGCCGACATTGGGCTCGATCGTGCAGAACGGATAATTGGCCGCCTGGGCCGCCGCCGTCTGCGTCAGCGCGTTGAACAGCGTCGACTTGCCGACATTCGGCAAGCCGACGATACCGCATTTGAAACCCATTCCGTTTATCCCTGAAAATGCCGTTGGGCGGGCCTGCCGCTCGATCTGAAGGGTGACGTACAGCAATAGGCGGCAGGTGAAAAGGCTTCGCGGCCCGGCCGCCGATGAACAAATGAGCCGCGAGCGCGCTTTACAAACCGGGCCGGACGGAGCGAATATAGGTGCAATTGCAACTAATCTGGAGGTCGTCATGTCCAGTGCGTCCATCGCTTCCCCATCGACGAGCAAGGAGCGCTACACGACGGCGAAGCGCAACGCCGACCATACGATCGATCAGGATTGGGCATCCTACACGGCGGAGGAGCATTCGCGCTGGGATCGTCTGTTCCGGCGCGCGCAGGAGGTGCTGCCTGGCCGGGCCTGCGTCGAGTTCATGGAGGCGATGAACAGGCTACAGCTTTCGCAATCCGGCATCCCTGACATGGAAAAGCTCAGCGACCGGCTGGAAACGCTCACCGGCTGGCGCGTCGTGCCGGTGCATGGCCTTGTGCCGGACGACGTCTTCTTCGATCATCTGGCCAACAAGCGCTTCCCGGCAGGGGCGTTCATCCGCTCCGAGGCGGAGATGGATTACCTCGAAGAGCCGGACATCTTCCACGACATTTTCGGCCATGTGCCGCTGCTTGCGAACCCTGCCTATTCGGACTTCATCCAGGCTTATGGCAAGGGCGGGCAGCGGGCGCTCTCGATGGGCCGTCTCGCCAACCTCGCGCGGCTGTATTGGTACACGGTGGAGTTCGGCCTGATCCGCAGCGACGAAGGCCTGCGCATTTTCGGCGCGGGCATCATGTCATCCGCTGCCGAAAGCGTCTTTTGCCTTGAGGACCCTTCGCCCAACCGCATCGGTTTCAACCTCGAGCGCGTCATGCGGACGAACTACATCATCGACGATTTCCAGCAGACCTATTTCGTGATCGACAGCTTCGAGAGGCTGCTCGACGATTGCTATGGCGATTTCACCACGCTTTATGGCCGGCTCGCCGCGGCAAGCGATATCGAGGCGCATGATATCGTCGCCGGAGATGCAGTGCTCAATCGCGGCACCATGAAGTATTTCAGGGACAAGGCGGCGGCTTGATTGTCGTTCCCGACGGCAGTCAGGCAAGTCTCAAAGCACGCGTCCTGCAATGGCGTCGAGCTTCGCCATCAAGGCCGGGTCGCGATGGTCCGGCGGCGTGGCGATGGCGCCGTCGAGCGCGCGGTCCGAGCCAATGGGGCAGGGTTCGTGCTCTTTCGGAAAGTCGGCGGCGAGGCGCGCGACGAGCTTGCGGGCGTTCTCCGTGTTGCCGCGCATCACCTCCATCACGCCTTCCATGGTCACGGAGCCGTGCTGGTCGTGCCAGCAATCATAATCCGTCACCATGGCGACGATGGCGTAGGACATCTCTGCCTCGCGCGCGAGGCGCGCTTCCGGCATCGCCGTCATGCCGATCACGTCCCAGCCCTGGGCCTTGTAGTAGAGCGACTCGGCATAGGACGAGAATTGCGGGCCCTCGATCGTGACATGCGTGCCGCCCTTGACGACAGCAATGCCTTCGGCGTTCGCCGCCTCGAACAGCCTCGTCTGCAGCAGCGGGGCGATTGGATGCGCCATCGAGACATGGGCGACGCAGCCGTTCAGGAAATAGGACGGTTTGCGCATATAGGTCCGGTCCACCATCTGGTCGCACAGGACGAACAGGCCGGGGTAAAGCTCGGCCTTGAACGAGCCGCAGGCTGAGAGCGAAACGAGATCGGTGACCCCGGCGCGTTTCAGAATGTCGATATTGGCGTGATAGTTGATGTCGGAGGGCGCGAGGGCGTGCGCCCGGCCGTGGCGTGGCAGGAACACGATGTCCGTCTCGCCGATGCGCCCGAAGCGCAGCGTATCGGATGGCTCACCCCACGGGCTTTCGACCTTTTCCTCGCGCGTATCGACCATGCCCGGCAGATGGTAGACACCCGACCCGCCAATAATTCCGAGCACGGCTTTCTGCACAGCCTTGTTCATGATCAATCCTTAGCGAGATAGTTGAATTGCGGCACTGTTCAGAAGGCAAACAAGCGAAGTGCAGATCAGCATGGTCAGCGTCAGACCCATGCCGGTGACGCGAAACACGAAGGTTTCGTTGGCCCGTGAGACGCCATAGGCATGCGAGAGGCGGCCGCACAGGAGCATGAGGCCAAGCGCATGCAACACGAATGGATTGGTGTGCAAGCTTTCCGCCAGACCCAGCATTAGCAATCCAAGGGGCACGTATTCGGCAAAATTGCCTTGAACGCGCATCGCTCGCAGCAGCGTCGCATCACCGCCATCGCCCAGCGACGTGTTGGAGCCACGCCGCACGCGGATAACGCCCACGGAAAGCACGACGAACAAGAGCGCCAAAAGCGACGCGTAAAAACTGGTAATTGCCAAGGCGACCCCCCGAAACAACAAACTCGAGATGTGCGAGGAGCGCTGGCAACTCCCTTTTGGCGTCAGTGGGCTGGGATGCCCACCCGGGCGTCATACTCGGACCAGAGCTTCTTCTTCACATACAGCAGCAATACGAAGAAGACACCGAGGAAGATCATGACGCGAAGGCCGATGCGCTTGCGCTCTTCCAGCGTCGGGTCGGCCGCCCAGGAGAGAAACGAGACGACGTCGCGGGCATATTGATCGACCGTCTGCGGCGATCCATCGGCATAGGTCACCTGATCGTCGCTGAGCGGCTTCGCCATGGCGATCTTATGGCCTGGCATGTATTTGTTGTAGTTGAGGCCGGGATCGATCGTCACGCCAGCTGGTGGTTCCTCATAGCCGTTGAGAATGGCGTAGATGTAGTCCTGGCCCTGCTCCTGATACTGGGTGACGATATCCCACAGGAACAGCGGAAAGCCGCGCTCATAAGTGCGGGCCTTCGCCAGAACGCGCATCGGAGGCGGGTATGCGCCGATCGCGGCGGCGGCGGCCTGAGGATTGTCGAAGGCGTAGGGGATCTTGTCGGACGGCAGAGCCGGACGTTCGAACATCTCGCCCGCGTCGTTCGGACCGTCCTTCACCTTGTATTCGGCCGCGAGCGCCTTGACCTGCGCCTGCGTGAATTCAGGCCCACCCGGCTCCGCCAGCGTGCGGAAGGGGATGCTCAGGCTGTGGCAGTTCGAGCAGACCTCGCGGTAGACCTGAAAGCCGCGCTGAAGCTGTGCGCGATCGAAGGTTCCGAACGGGCCGGAAAAGCTCCACTTCTGCTCGGGCGGCTTCGGCGTTTCATGCGCGTCCTCGGCTCGGCTTAGGCCTGCGGCCGCCAGCGAGAGCGCCGCCGCCAGACCGAGCGAAGCAATCTGTTTGATCATTGTTGAATTCCTCGTCGAATGGTTTGGCGGGGCTGAAGCCCCGTCAGCCGGCCGCGTGCGGCCGGCTCTGGTCAGCGGTCAGCCCTTGGTCTGGGGCTCTGCATGCGCGCCGGTCGGCAGGCCGTGGCCAGGGCGAATGCTGTCGAGCACGGAGTCTGCGATCGAGGCCGGCAGCTTCAACGGCTTCTCGAACAGGCCGAGGAGCGGCAGCACGACGAGGAAGTGCAGGAAGTAGTAGGCCGTGAAGATCTGCGCGAGCCCGGTCATGTCGAGCACGACCTTGCTGCCTACCCGCAGTACTTCCTTGTCCGTCGGCTGGGAGCCGCAATAGCCAAGGATGAGGCAGGTGAGCACGAACAGCGCGAAGAAGATCTTGTACGCCGGACGATAGCTCGTGGAGCGCACCTTGGAGGTGTCGAGCCAGGGCAGGAAGGCGAGAATGGCAATCGAGCCGAACATCGCGATCAGGCCATAGAGCGTGGCGGGCAGGCCGAACAGCGTGAACGGAATGGCGCGCAGGATGGCGTAGAAGGGCAGGAAGTACCATTCAGGCTTGATGTGCGCGGGCGTCTTCAGCGAGTTGAACTCGACATAGTTGTCCGCCTCGCCGAAATAATCCGGCATGTAGAAGATGAACAGCGCGAAGAACAGTGCGAAGCCGACGAGGCCGACCGAGTCCTTCACCGTCATGTAGGGGTGGAACGGCACGGTGTCCTTGTCAGACTTCACCGAAACGCCGGTCGGATTGTTGTTGCCGACCGCGTGCAGCGCCCAGACGTGCAGCACCACGACGCCGAAGATCATGAACGGCAGGAGATAATGCAGCGAGAAGAAGCGGTTGAGCGTCGCCTGATCGATCGTGTAACCGCCACGCAGCCAGACGAGCAGGTCGGAACCGACGACGGGAATGGCGGTGAAGAAGTTGGTGATGACGGTAGCGCCCCAACCGCTCATCTGGCCGAAGGGCAGCACGTAGCCCATGAAGGCGGTCGCCATCATCAGGAGCAGGATGATCACGCCCAAGATCCACAGAACTTCTCGCGGCTGCTTGTAGGAGCCGAAATAAAGGCCGCGGAACATGTGGATATAGACGGCGATGAAGAACATCGTCGCGCCGTTGGCATGCATGGTCTGGATCAGCCAGCCGAAATTCACGTCGCGCTTGATCGCCTGCACGGAGTCGAAGGCGAGCTTGGTGTCGGCGACATAGTGCATCGCGAGGATGATGCCGGTGATGATCTGCATCACCAGCATGACGGTAAGAATTCCGCCGAAGGTCCAGAAGTAGTTGAGGTTGCGCGGCGTCGGGAAGGTCAGGAACTCGTGCGCCATGCCAAGGATCGGCAGGCGATCGTTGAACCAGCGAGCGGCCTTGTTCGACGGAACGTAGGTGGTGTGACCGGACATCGTTTGATCCTTGTTCTTGCTATCAGCCGCGTGTCGCTTCGCCGAAGATGTTGATCTTCTCGGCCGACACGAAGGAGTACTGAGGAACGCCCAGATTGTAAGGCGCCGGACCGCGCATCACGCGGCCGGCATTGTCGTATTGAGAGCCATGGCAGGGGCAGTACCAGCCGCCGAATTCGCCGGCGTTGGAGGTGGGAACGCAGCCGAGATGCGTGCAGTTAGCCGCAACGACGATCCACTGGTCCTGAAGCTTGTTCTCGAAGGGCTTCACGCGGGCGTCATCTTTACCAAGGTACTTGTCGAGAACGACCTTGGCGTCGTTCGCTTTCGCGGCCTTGATTTCATCGGCGGTGCGGTGGCGGATGAAGTAGGGCGCGCCACGCCATTTGATGACGATGACCTGGCCTTCGGCGATCTTCGAAAGGTCGAACTCGGCGGCAGCGCCGGCGGCGAGCGTCGATTTGTCGGGCGACATCTGCGAGATCAACGGCCATGCGAAGGATGCGACGCCCACAGCGCCCATCGCGCCGGTCGCGATGTAGATGAAATCACGACGGGTCGGTTGTTCCTGAGTCATTGTCGACACGTGCGGCACCTTTTGTTTCAATGGAGCGTGGCCCGGACCAAAGCCGGGGCAGTCTACGCTCGATTTTTCGCGATCAGGTATCCAACAGGTAGGCTCATGGCGCAGACGGCACAATGCGACCCATCGTCACCAAATGAGCCATGAAAACGAGCTGAATATGCTTGCTCTTTGACATCGGCAACGCGTCTTGTCCATAGCTTGCGGCGCAGAGTCGGGCAGTGAATGTGAGCAAAATGGCGTTGAACGAAAATGGGAAGACGGCGGAAGCGCCGATCGCGCCGCGCCTCCGCCTAGCGCTCTACCAGCCCGACATTCCGCAGAACACCGGCACCATGCTGAGGATGGCCGCCTGTCTCGGAATTGGCGCAGACATCATCGAGCCAGCCGGATTTCCGGTTTCCGACCGGGCCTTCCGCCGTGCGGGCATGGATTACCTCGATCGGCTGTCCATCGAGAGGCACCTGTCCTTCGCGCATTTCGCAGCCTCGCTCGCCGGGCGCGGCGCTCGACCCGTGCTGCTGACGACCAAAGCGACAACGCCGCACACGGAATTTGCCTTCCGCGAGGGAGACGTGCTCATCGTCGGGCGCGAGTCGGCGGGCGTGCCAGATGCGGTACACGAGGCCATTCCTCACCGCCTGCGCGTGCCGATGCGCGCCGGGCTGCGCTCGCTCAATGTTGCAATCGCCGCCGCGATCGTATGTGGTGAGGCGATGCGCCAGCTCGGCGCATGGCCCGATCCGCCTGAAGAGTTGACGACATGAACAAGCCCAGCCCCATATTCACTCCCTTGCCCGACGCCGCGACGCTCGAGATGCGCAAATCGCAAGCGCGGGCCTGGTTCGAAAGTCTGCGCGATCAGATCTGCGCGGCCTTCGAGACCCTGGAGGCCGAGGCGGAAGGACCATTCTTCCCGGAGGCGGGCGAAGTGGGAACGTTCCACCGCAAGCCTTGGCAGCGCACCAATCATGACGGCGCTGAAGGGGGCGGCGGCGTCATGTCGATGATGCATGGCCGCGTGTTCGAGAAGGTCGGTGTCCACACCTCGACGGTCTTCGGCACGTTCGCGCCGGAATTCGCCAAGCAGATGCCGGGCGCGGAGGACAATCCGCATTTTTGGGCGAGCGGCATCTCCCTCATCGCGCATCCCTGGAATCCGAATGCGCCGACAGTGCATATGAACACGCGCCATGTGGTGACGAGCCGGGCCTGGTTCGGCGGCGGCGCGGACCTGACGCCCGTGCTGATGCGCCGGCGGACGCAGGAGGATCCGGATACGGTCCTGTTCCATGACGCGATGCGCAAGGCCTGCGATGCGCACCAGGCGATCGCGTCCTATGACCGCTACAAAGCCTGGTGCGAGGAGTATTTCTTCCTGCCGCATCGCAACGAACCGCGCGGCATCGGCGGCATTTTCTTCGACTATCAGGACACTGGAAATTTCAACGCCGATCTCGCCTTCACGCAGGATGTGGGTCGCGCGTTTCTCGACGTGTATCCCGAGATCATGCGCCGCAATATGAGCACGCCCTGGACGGAGGCAGACCGCGAGGAACAGCAGGTGCGCCGCGGCCGATACGTGGAGTTCAACCTGCTCTACGATCGCGGCACGCTGTTTGGCCTGCGCACCGGCGGCAACATCGAGAGCATCCTGTCCTCGATGCCGCCGAGCGTGAGATGGCCTTGAGAAACGAGAGCCTGCGGAGGACCCCGATGAAGAAGCGTCACGCGATCATTCTGGCCATGGCGACCAGTCTTGCGCTGTCAGCCGCAGAGGCCCGCGCGGATGAAGCCGTCTCGATCGGCGGTTCGACGGCAGCCCTGATCAGGCCGAAAGCCCCCAAGGCGAGCGTGATCCTGATGCCGGGCGGCGACGGATCGATCTCGGTCGACAGCAATGGCGAGATCGGCAGCTTGCGCGGCAACCAGCTCGTGCGCACGCGCAGCGCCTATGCGGCGCGCGGGCTCGCCGTGCTCGTGATCGATGCCGACGCCAATCTCGGGGCCGCGATCGACTACATGCGCAAGGTGAAATCGCCGGTCACCGTCATCGCCACCAGCCGGGGCACGCTGCGGGCTGCACGCGGCATCGCAAATGGCGCGCGGCCTGATGCGCTCGTGCTGACGTCCGGTTTTCTCAGTGCGCAATCCGGCAGCAGCGAGAACGTCGACGCGATCCTTGGCTCGCCTGCCGCGTTGCCGCGCACGCTCGTCATCCACCACCGGCAGGATGGTTGCCGATACACGCAACCGGCCGGCGTCGATCCGTTCATCGCATGGTCGGGCGGCCGCGCGCGTGTCAAATGGCTCGATGGCGGCGAGGATGGCGGTAACCCCTGCCAGGCCGGAGGTCATCATGGTTTTGCGGGCCTCGATGGCCAGGTGGTCTCGCTGGCCGCCGGCTTCAGGTAGCGTAATGCCCGGCTGTTTCCATCGCCAGATGGACGCGGTTCGCGAAGCTTGAACCCTGCCCCTTGGCGAGCAGTTCGGCATCCTGCGCGCAGGCGCGGCACAGATCCTCGACCCATGGATGCTCGGCCTTTGCAAAATCGCTGAGCACATACTGATGAACCAGTGCCTTGTTGCCCGGGTGGCCGATACCCATCCGCACACGGACGTAATCATTGCCGATTTCGGCCGAGATCGAGCGCAGCCCGTTATGCCCGGCATTTCCGCCGCCGAGCTTGACGCGCAGCCGTGCCGGCGGAAGGTCGAGCTCGTCATGGAAGACGACGACGTCGGCCGGCTCGATCTTGTAGAACTGGCATGCGGCCTGAACGGCGCGGCCGCTGTCGTTCATGTAGGTCAGCGGTTTGAGAAGCAGCGTCCTCGCGCCGCCGATCGTCGCCTCGCTTGCCTCGCCCTGGAAGCGGCTGCGCCAGGGCGGGGCGCGGTGGATTTGCGCCATCACATCGAGCGCCATGAAGCCGATGTTGTGCCGGTTATGAGCGTATTTCGCGCCCGGATTGCCGAGGCCGACGAAGAGTTTCATGGCAAGCCCATCGAGTGACATGTCCTAAACGTGAAAATGGCCGGAGCATGTCCGGCCATTCACGGTTTTCCGTTCGAAAAGGACTACTTCTTGGCCGCCGGCTTGGCTGCCGAAGCGGCTGCCGCAGGGGCCGCAGCAGCGTCGCCCTCGGCCGGAGCATCCTCGTCCATGCCGCCGGTCATCTGGATCGTCGCGACGGTGAAATCACGGTTCGTGATGGTGGGCTTGCAGTTCTCGGGCAGCTTGAAGGCGGAGATGTGGATCGAATCGCCGATGTCGAACGTTGCGAGGTCGCCTGTGATCGACTCCGGAATGGCATCGACCGGCACCATCATCTCGACCGCATGGCGGACGATGTTGAGCGCACCGCCGCGCTTCAGGCCGGGGCAGATGTCCTGGTTGATGAAGTGGACCGGGATTTCGACCTTGATGCGGGAATTTGCCTCGAGGCGCAGGAAATCCACATGCATCGGGAAGTCCTTGACGACGTCGAGCTGGTAGTCGCGCGGAATGGCGCGGATCTTCTCGCCCTCGACATCGATGTCGAACACGGTCGTCAGAAAATGACCGGCATAGATAAGCTTGGTCGTGGTGTTGAAATCGAGGGAGATCGTGACTGGCGGCTTGCCGGCACCGTAGATCACGGCCGGAACGCGGCCCTCACGACGGATTGCACGGGCGGCCCCCTTGCCTGTCCCCTCGCGGCCCATGGCGGCGAGTTGCTTGTTGGTTGACATGGTTCAAGTCCTTCAAAAAGTAAAAAGCCCGCAGGCCTTGTGGCGTGCTGGCTGGCAAACGCGGCCTCCAGGGGTGTCGGACGCTGCCGCAGTGGCTATACGGGAGGGAGGCAGAATTTGCAAGGGTGGACGGAGTTAGGTGTTGTTCGCGTTTGCTTGCCCATGCGCCAGTGCGCTATATGTTCTAGTCTAAAGTTTCGACCAGAACAGACCCCATCAATGATAACCGTCGGCGCATTTGAAGCCAAGACTCACTTGTCGTCCCTGCTTGACAAGGTGGCTAGTGGAGAAGAGGTGGTGATCACCAGGCACGGAAAGCCCGTCGCGCGGCTGGTTGCGGCTGCCAGTGCGGATCGGACGCGAAGCATTGCTGCCATGGGAAAGCTTTTACAGATGCGGGAGGGCCGCAGCCTTGGCGGGCTTTCATGGAAGGAACTGAGAGACGCGGGACGTAAATATTAAAGTGTCGGACAGACGTCAATGAGCCTTGTTATTGACGCCTCGATAGCCCTCAGATGGTGCTTCGCCGATGAAGCCATGCCGGCCACCGATGCGATTAACCAGCGTGTCGCATCCGACGGCGCTTTTGTTCCGGCAATCTGGCGTCTTGAAGTCGCCAATACGCTGCTGCAGCCAGAGCGGCGCGGTCGCATCACCCAGCCGGAAATCGCCAAAAGCCTGACCATGCTCAGAGATCTCGCGATCGAAACGGATCAGGAGACGGTGGGACACGCCTTTCGCGAGACCTTGATGCTGGCTCGCGCACATCGCCTCACCGCTTCTGACGCCTGCTATCTCGAGCTTGCGCTCCGGCGCGGCCTGCCCCTAGCGACGCTGGACAACGAATTGGCGGCAGCGGGGAGCTAGTTAGGTGTGGAGGTTTTGGGGCATTAATCGCGCCGCGCCTTCAACGGGACACTGACATGCAGCGAAAAATCGTTCCGGAATTTGACGTCGAGGACTTGGAACGGTCTCTCGTTTTCTATGTTGATGTCATCGGATTCAACGTCATGTTTATGCGACCAGAGGACCAGTTCGCCTATCTCGATTTCGATGGTGCACAACTCATGCTGGAGCAGATTGGGGGTTCGGGGCGTCGTTTCAGCGATGCTGCGATGGAGCACCCATACGGCCGAGGCATAAATTTGCAGATCGAGGTCGCGGATGTCGATGCGGTGCACCGTCGAGTGCAAGGAGCCGGTTTACCGATCTTGATAGCGCTTGAGGAGCGCTGGTATCGGCAGGGTTCGCAGAGCTCCGGTAATCGGCAATTCGTGGTCGCCGATCCTGATGGATACTTGCTGAGGTTTTATTCGGACCTGGGGTTCAAAACAAATTTTGACAGCTAGCATCCGCCCGCACTTCAGCTCGCCAGCGCCTTCTCCAACGCCATGCGGATGAAACGCTGGTAGGGCATGTCCTCCCTGGCGGCGCGATCGCGCACGGCGTTCAGTAGAGTTTCGGGCAGCCGGAGATTGACGGTCTTGTCCTTGCGCTTCAGCTCGAAGCGCATTGGCACCATTCCAGACAGATCATATTCGGTGAGATCGGCATTCGCGACGAAGTCCTCAGCCTTTTCATCGGTCTTCAGAGTCGGTAGTTTCTTTTTCATGATGGCGAACCTCTTTCGCATGCATGTAACGAGCGCTGACTGGCCTGATGAAAACCTCACCATCGCGAAGTCTCAGCGTAAACGCCACAAAGACTGCTCGCCCTTTCGAGGTTGAGCCGACCGCCTTGAATCGTTCCTCTTGGATGGAATGCCCAACATCGGGCGCAATCGAAATTATGCCGGCAAACAGGCCCTCGATCTCTTCGATCGAGACACCGTGCTTCTGGCATTTGCCGATATTGCCTTGATCCCAGTCGAAGCCGTCGAACTGCATCCGACGCCATTCAAAGGATAGACATTTGTCTATACAAAATCAATAGCGGCGGCATGACCCGCTCAATCAAACAGGCTCGACACGCTCGTCTCGCTCGCTGTGCGGCCGATCGCTTCGCCAAGCAGCGTGCCCACCGAGATCACGCGGATGTTGCGAGCCACCCGCACCGCTTCGGTCGGCTGGATCGAATCCGTGATCACCAGTTCCTTCAGCTTGGAGGCCGTGATGCGCGCCACCGCGCCGCCCGACAGCACGCCATGGCTGATATAGGCGTAGACTTCTCTTGCGCCCTTTTCGAGCAGTGCGTCGGCTGCGTTGCAGAGCGTCCCGCCCGAGTCCACGATATCGTCGACGAGGATGCAGCTCTTGCCTTCAACCTCGCCGATCACGTTCATCACCTCGCTCTCGCCCGGCCGCTCGCGGCGCTTGTCGACGATGGCGAGTTGCGCGTCGATGCGTTTCGCCAGTGCCCTCGCGCGCACCACGCCGCCGACGTCAGGCGAGACGACGACCGTGTTGGAGAGGTCCATCCGCTCCTTGATGTCGGCGACCATGGAGGGCTGCGCGAAGAGATTGTCGGTCGGGATGTCGAAGAAGCCCTGGATCTGCCCGGCGTGGAGATCGAGCGTCATCACGCGGTCCGCGCCTGCCTGCGTGATCAGGTTGGCGACGAGCTTGGCGGAGATCGGCGTGCGCGGGCCGGGTTTGCGGTCCTGCCGAGCGTAGCCGAAATAAGGAATGACGGCGGTGATGCGCTTGGCGGATGAGCGGCGCAGCGCATCGGTGATGATCAGCAGCTCCATCAGATGGTCATTGGTCGGAAAGGAGGTCGACTGGATGATGAAGACATCCTCGCCGCGCACGTTTTCCTGGATTTCGACGAAGACCTCCATGTCGGCGAAGCGCCGGACCTGGCATTTGGCAAGCGGGAGGCTGAGATAGGCGGCGATCGCTTCTGCGAGCGGGCGGTTCGAATTGCCCGCGACGAGCTTGATGCGATCTTTCATTTTGGAAACCCTCAACGCCTGTCGACATGCGCCCGCGCGTTGCCGTCGCGGACATCGGTGACGCTTCGTCTAAGGCAAGCCGCGCAAAAGTGAAAACAGGTTTTGCGCCGTCGCCATCGACTTCGCGACAGATGATAATTGAGCTGTCGATAATCTCGGCATCGCTCTAGCAAGCGGGCAAAGCCGGAGCAACGTCCGGCGTGCAACAGTCGTGGCAAAATTACGGCTGCTGGACCGGTTATTGTGCGGCGAGGCCGAGCGTCGATGCGCCGAGGGACGGCCTTGCTCCACCAAGGCTTGATGCACCAAGGCCGGATGAGCCCGGCGAAAGGTCGAATGCGCTGACGAGGGACCGGGCAGGGCGAACGGGCGCAGGCTGAGCCGCGCGCGGCGGCGTGGCCGATGCCGTCTGCGCTGGAGCCACCGCTGCGGGGCGCTGTGCCGTCGCCGGGGCGGGTGTGGCGGGCGGCGCGCTGGTGAGGTAGCTCGCCACCTCGTTCATGCTGCTGGAGGCGGCGACCTGGAGAGCCGCATCGTCGACCACGGACCAGGGTTCTGGGCTGTTTCGCTTGACGAGCTGGGCGCCGTCGACGCGTTTCGCGCGGCGCTCGCTGGTGTCATACATGTCCCAGACCCAGGCAAGCGCGGTGCCGCCCTCGACATCATAGGCGGAAAGGTAGCCCTTCAGCTTGTAGCGCGGTGTCTCCGAGCCTTGCACGAGCGCGATCTCGCGGCGGGCCGCCTCGGAGCCGAGAGCGGTCTGGAATCGGCCTATCACCGTGTCGGGCGCGCCCTCGAGCGAGACGAGAGCGACCGGAACGCCGGGGGCGGCGACGAGCGGTTTGCGGGCGGAGGGTTCGAGCGTATCGACGCAGCCGGTCAATCCGATTGCGACAGAGGCGGCGAAAAATACCTTGAGAAAGCGGTGCACATGCGCATTTCCGGGCGTTTTCGGCTCTGCTCCCATGACCGGTCTTCTCCTGTTGCTCGGCTTTGACGGGGTCTTGCCTCCCCTGTCTAGCGACAACGTCATCCGTTGTCGAGATTGGTCGGAACGCAGCCGTATCGTTCGTTAACGGGCTCGCTCGAATTTAATCGATTTTCGCGAGGATCGGGTTCGGCGTCAGCACAAGCGCCTGATAGGTGCGAAAGTCCGCAGTCATCGGCCAGGTGGCCTGCGGAAAAGCCTCTCGTAACGCCGCATCGTAAAACGGAACCATTTCCGTTCGGCACAGCACGAACTTCGGTGCGGCAACGATGTCCTCGCGATCGATGATCGCCACGACGCGCATGTCGGAATTCGCATCGAGAAACGTCTGCACCGTGAGGATGAGCGTCGGGTAGCCAGGGTGCAGCATATCGTCGAGCACGATGAGCCCGCGCTCGGCTGTCACATCATGGGCGAGCTTGATGTCGCGGCTGAGATGATCGTCGGTGTGCTCGCCATCGACATGGATGAAGCGCAGCGGGCCGTTGGTGCGGGCGAGGATGTCGTCAGGCTTAAGGGTGCGGCTGTCGATCTTCAGCGTTTCAAAGCCATCGTTTGAAAGGCCATGCAGCGCGGCGTTGGCGAGAAACCGGCCCATGATGCCGTCATCCGGCCAATCGAAACTGTCGATGCCGAGAAGCGGCTCGCCCTTGCGCATCGCCTTGGCGAGCGCGATGAAGAAGCGGCCCTCGAACGTGCCGATCTCGGCCGCACCTCCCGAAATGCCCGCCTCGCTCTGGATGGCGAGCAGCCTCGCGCAGATGGCGGCGGCGAAGCGGGACGACATGCCCCGCACGTCATGGAAGCCGTGGTCAAGATAGCGATCGACGGCGGGGAGGCCTGAATGGAACGTCATGTGGGTTCGATGTCCTCAAGCGTCATGGCCAACCTTGATCTGGCCATCGGCGTCCTTATCAGTACGCGGAGCGCCGCAGGTGCAAGCAGAAAATCATGGGTCGGCCGGATCACGCCCGGTCCTCACGCCTGTCAAAGCTGGGCTCGAGCACCTAAATTTCCTGAAGTCATGACCAGCCGAATCACCACCAGCGAGTTGCCGCCCGAGGAAAGCTTCGATGACGAGGTCATCGAGGCCGTCGGCGATGTCGAGATCGAGCCGGACGCCCCGCCCGCCGAGGAAGCCTCCGTGCGCCGCGGCGTCGATGTCATCAAGGCCGCCTGGAAGACGCTGCCCAACGCGCCGGGCGTCTACCGCATGTTCGGCGACGGCGGCGACGTGCTCTATGTGGGCAAGGCGAAGAACCTCAAGAAGCGCGTCTCCAGCTACACGCGCGGCTTCGGGCATTCGAATCGCATCTCGCGCATGATCGCCGAGACGCTGGCGATGGAATTCGTGACCACCGCCACCGAGACCGAAGCGTTGCTGCTCGAGACCAACTACATCAAGCAGCTTCGCCCGCGTTACAACGTGCTGATGCGGGACGACAAGTCGTTCCCCTATATCCTCATCACCGGCGACCACCCCTCGCCGCAGATCGTCAAGCATCGCGGCGCGCGCAACCGCAAGGGCGAGTATTACGGCCCGTTCGCGAGCGCGGGCGCGGTCGGGCGCACCATCAACACATTGCAGCGCGCCTTCCTGCTGCGCTCCTGCTCGGACAGCTATTACGAGAACCGCACGCGGCCCTGCCTGCTCTACCAGATCAAGCGCTGCTCCGGCCCCTGCACCGGTGAGGTCAGCCACACGGACTATGCCGAGCTGGTGCGCGAGGCAAAGGGCTTCCTTTCCGGCAAGAGCCAGGCGATCAAGCAGCTCCTCCAGACGCAGATGCAGGCCGCTGCGGAGGAAATGGAGTTCGAGACGGCGGCGCGGCTGCGCGACCGGCTCGCCTCGCTCTCGGCCATCCAGTCGAGCCAGGACATCAATCCGCAGAGCGTCGAGGAGGCGGATGTCTTCGCCATCGACGAGCAGGCCGGGCAGTTCTGCATCCAGATCTTCTTCTTCCGCACCTATCAGAACTGGGGCAACCGGGCTTACTTTCCCAAGGCCGACAAATCGCTGACGCCGGCGGAGGTGCTTGGCGCCTTCATCACGCAATTCTATGGCGACAGGCCCGCGCCGAGGCTGGTGCTGCTCTCGCATCAGGTGGAGGACGAGGCGCTGATCGGCGATGCGCTCGGCTTCCAGGCGGGGCACAAGGTGGAGGTCTGCCGCCCGCAGCGCGGCGAGAAGAAGGACCTCGTCGAGCATGCCCGCAAGAACGCGAAGGAGGCGCTGTCCCGCCGCCTCACCGAGACGGCGAGCCAGCAGAAGCTGCTTGATTCGCTCGGCGAAGCCTTCGGCCTGCCGCGCTCGCCGCGCCGGATCGACGTGTTCGACAACTCGCATATCATGGGCACCAATGCTGTGGGTGCGATGATCGTCGCCGGCGTCAACGGCTTCATGAAAACCCATTACCGCACGTTCAACATCAAGTCCGACGAAACGACGCCGGGCGACGATTACGGCATGATGCGCGAGGTGCTGAAGCGCCGCTTCGCCCGGCTGAAGAAGGAGGGCGGGCGCGACATTGCGCCGGACGACACGAGCGAAGCGCCGCCGGCGGAAGCCGACGCCTTCCCCTCATGGCCGGACCTCGTGCTGATCGATGGCGGTAGAGGCCAGTTGGAGGCTGCGCGCTCAGTGCTCGCCGAGCTTGGCGTGGAGGATGTGCCGCTCGTCGGCATCGCCAAGGGCGTCGATCGAAATGCGGGACGTGAGCAGTTCTTCATGCTGGGCAAGGAGCCTTTCAGATTGCCGCCGCGCGAGCCTGCGCTCTATTTCGTGCAGCGGCTGCGCGACGAGGCGCATCGCTTCGCCATCGGCACGCACAGGGCCAAGCGCAAGCGCGAACTGACGAAGAACCCGCTCGACGAGATTCCCGGCATCGGCCCGACGCGGAAGCGCGCGCTGCTCTTACATTTCGGCACCGCGAAGGCGATCTCCCGTGCCTCGATGGAGGATCTGATCAGGACGCCGGGTGTGAACCAGTCTACGGCCAAGCTGGTGTATGACTTTTTTCAGGCGGGGTGAGGAACTCCGTGTCATCCCGGAATGCGCAGCATATCCGGGATCCATCTTGAGCGTGGGACATGGGGAGCAAGGCTCAGCTCGCTTGCTCTGGAGCGTCATGGCTGGACCTTCGAGTCTGTCATTCTGAAAGCCGGATCGCGGCTATCCAAAACCCGTTCTTGCCTTACAGCGCGGTGGTTTGGATGCAGTTCTCAGCCGATCGTGTTCTTGTGGATCGTGCCATCCTTCATGATCACCAGAAAATTCCTGGCGGGGTCCTCGATCAGGCGGATGTTCGCGAGCGGGTTGCCGTCCATCAGCAGCAGGTCGGCCAGCGCGCCTACCTCCACCACCCCGAGCTTGCCTTCATAGGGGCTGCGCAGGCCAGACAGGGCGAGCAACTCCGCATTGTCGGCGGTAGCCATCTTCATGATCTCGAACGCGGTGTACCAGCGTGACAGTTTTGCCAGGATCGCGCCCTGTCGTGCGGCTGATTTGGGGTCGAAAAGCGTATCGGTGCCGAAGGCGGTCTTGATCTTGTATTTTTTTGCAAGCGCATAGGCGTTGTCCGTGCCCGCGAACATCTGCAACTGTTTCTTGCGGTTGGGCGAGCCTGCGGGGAACGGCGTCGCATCCTGATCGTCGAGGAAGGGCTGCAGGCACCACCATGCGCCCTTTTCTGCCATTTTCGCCGCCGTGGCATCGTCGAGAAGATTGCCGTGCTCGATGCATTTCACGCCGCCTTCGAGCGCCTGCGCCACCGCTCGCGGCGTGTAAGCGTGGACCATGACGTAGGTGCCCCAGTTTTCCGCCGCCTCCACCGCCGCGCGAATTTCCGGCACGGTGTATTGCGTCACATCGAGCGGATCGAACACCGAGGAGACGCCGCCGCCGGCCATCAGTTTGATCTGCGACGCGCCGAGCGCCAGCAGTTCGCGCGTCCGCTTGCGCACCGTGTCGGCATCATCCGCGATCGCCGCGCCGCCGACGCGCTCGCTGTAGCTATAGTCTCCCGGCCGGGCCGGAAGCTCGTTCGGCAGCCTGAAATCCCCGTGGCCGCCCGTCTGCGAAATGAACGCGCCGGATGGCCAGATGCGAGGCCCCGGCGTCAAGCCGGCGTCGATGCCGCGCTTCAAGCCGAAGGTCGGGCCCCCTGCGTCCCGGATCGAGGTGAAGCCGCGCATCAGCGTGTCTCTCGCGTCCTTCACGGCGGCTATGGTAACGAAGCTGATGTCGGTCGTCAGCACCGCGATCTGCGGTATGGTCGAGAACATGATGTGCGTATGCGCATCGATCAGGCCCGGGGTCAGCGTCTTTCCGCTTCCCTCGATCCTCGTCACGGAAACGTCCGCCGGAACAGCGATGGGAGCCGCCGAGATCGCCGCGATGACGTTGCCTCGGACGAGCACGTTGGACGGCGTGGATAATCCGTCGGATTTGCCGTTGAAGATCCTGACATTCTCGAACAACACGGCTTTGGCCTGGCTCGGCTGAGCCCCTACCGGCTCGGCGAGACCGGTGAGAGCGATGCCTGCAGCGCCAGCGCCGACCATGAAGCCGCGGCGGGACATATCCGCGTTCATCCGCCGGGTGAAATCGCCAAGCGCCGGGTCGCAACACTGGCAGAGCGAGCCGCGGAGCCGGTATTTGTGACCTGTGCCGTTCCTTGGACCCATGCGAGCGCTCCCCCCCTTCAATCGCGGCTTGCGAACGTGTATCTCGTGTTGAACCGACGCGAAATCGCGATCAGCCTGATGCTAACGCCTCGCAGACGACAAGTCAGCGTGAAACGCTGTCACTATTCGCAGATCGGTAGCAGCCGGCCTCATTCAAATTCGCGCCAAACCCAACTGCTCCATTGACGCTCCACCCCCGCACATGGTTGTTCAGGGCGCATGAGTACGTTGTCCTCAACCGCCCGCGGGCGGATCATGCTCTCGCTCCCCAACATGCTCACCTATGGGCGCATCGCGGCGGTCCCCGCCGTCGTCGCGTGCCTCTATTGGTATCAGATACCGGCCATGCGCTGGCTGGCGCTCGGCTTCTTCGTCGCGGCCGCCATCACCGATTATTTCGATGGCTATCTCGCGCGCATCTGGGGCGAGCAGTCGAACTGGGGCCGCATGCTCGACCCCATCGCCGACAAGCTGCTGGTGGCTGCCTGCCTTCTCATGCTGGCGGCGATCGGCACCATCACCTCCTTCTCGCTCTGGGCAGCGATCATCATCCTGTCGCGCGAGATCCTCGTCTCTGGCCTGCGCGAGTTCCTTGCGGAGCTTCGCGTCAGCGTGCCGGTGTCGAAGCTCGCAAAGTGGAAGACGACGGTGCAGCTCATCGCCATGGGTTTCCTCATTGCCGGTCCCGCCGGGGATGCGGTCCTGCCTGCAGGCTGGACGATGGTGCTCGGCCTCGCGCTTCTCTGGATCGCGGCGGTGCTGACGCTCTTCACCGGCTGGGACTACCTGAAAGCCGGCATCAGCAACATCGTGGATACCGAGCGATGAAGCTGCGCTACTTCGCCTGGGTGCGCGAGCGGATCGGGCTTGCCGAGGAAGAGGCAGATCCGCCTGCGGAGATCCTGACCATCGCGGACCTCATCGGCTGGCTGACAACGCGCGGCGAGGCCTATGCCCATGCCTTCGAGAACGCCGCCACCATCCGCGCCTCGATCGACAAGGCGCATGCGAGGCACGACGCTGCAATCGCCGGAGCGCGCGAGATCGGCTTCTTCCCGCCCATGACCGGCGGCTGACCGTGACGCCGGTCATCTCCATCCAGCGCGAGCCGTTCGACGTCGCGGCGGAGATCGCCTATCTCACCGCAGGCCGCAGCGATATCGGCGCGGTCGTCACCTTCAGCGGTCTCTGCCGCTCGGAGGAGGACCGGCTCGCGGCCCTCGAACTCGAGCATTATCCCGGCATGGCGGAGGAGGAACTCGGCCGCGTCGCCGCCATGGCGGCCGAGCGCTGGCCGCTGAAGGGGCTGACGGTGATCCACCGCCACGGGCTGATCAAGCCCGGCGAGGACATCGTGCTGGTGATCGCCTGTTCCAGCCATCGTCGCGCCGCCTTCGAGGCTGCCGACTTCCTGATGGATTTCCTGAAGACCAGCGCGCCGTTCTGGAAGAAAGAGCATCTCGTCGACGGCTCCAGCGGCGCGTGGGTGGAGGCGAAGGAGGCGGACGACGAAGCCGCCGCGCGCTGGATTGCAACCGGCGCCGTGAAGGCCGCGGACTGATGCCCGTCGGCCGGCTATGCGGCATCGCGCTCGCCGGCGGCATCGCCTTGCTTGCCGGGCCGGGCCGCGCGGCGGAGCCAGCGCCCTGCGCGCCGCTGGACCATGAGGGCGCGCGCTACACGGTCTGCACGGTCGATCTCGATAAGGATCGGCTACAGCTCTTTTGGGCTGGCAAGGATGGTGCTCCGCTTGGTTCGCTGCGCGGGCTTGCCGCTGAGCTTTCGAACCGGGGCCAGCGACTGCGGTTCGGCATGAATGCCGGCATGTATGATTTTCGGCTCGCGCCTGTAGGGCTTTACGTCGAGAACGGCCGCGAGCTGAAGCCGCTCAACCGGGCCGACGGCGCGGGCAACTTTCATCTGAAGCCGAACGGTGTCTTCTATGTGCGGGGCCGCCTGGCTGGCGTGATGGAGAGCGAGCGGTATGTGCGGGCCAATCTCCAGCCGGATTTCGCAACACAGTCCGGCCCGATGCTTGTCGTCAACGGCCGTATCCATCCAAAATTCGGCGGCTATGGCAAATCGGCCAAGTATCGCAACGGCGTGGGCGTCGTGAACGGACACACGCTGGTCTTCGCCATCTCGACGACGCCGGTGACGTTCCCCCAATTCGCAGGCCTGTTCAAGGATGCGCTCAAATGTGCGAGCGCGCTCTATCTTGACGGCACGGTGTCGAGCCTCCGCGCCGAAGGCGGCTCGGCCGCGCTTGGACAGGGGGATTTCTGGCCGATCGGCCCGATGATCGGCATCATCGGGCGCTAAAATTTTGAAGGGCCGAGGACGCCCTGGCTTCAAGCAGCCTTGTTCTTGGGGCTGACCTCGGCGGTGTAATCCTCCATCAGCGTCCGCGACAGGTTGCCGGGCGTGAAGGTGTAGGGACCGATCTCCGATACGGGCGTCACCTCCGCGGCGCTGCCGGTGATGAAGCATTCCACGAAGGTCGGCAGTTCTTCCGGCATGATGCGGCGCTCGATGACCTCGAAGCCGCGGCGGCGGGCGAGATCGATCGTCGTGCGGCGGGTGATGCCGTCGAGGAAGCAGTCGGCGATCGGGGTATGGATCGCGCCATCGCGGGTGAAGAAGATGTTCGCGCCGGTGCATTCGGCGACGCGGCCCTGCCAGTCGAGCATCATCGCATCTGCATAGCCCTTGCGCTCGGCCTTATGCTTCGAGATCGTGCAGATCATGTACAGGCCTGCGGCCTTGGCGTGGACCGGCGCGCACATCGGGTCCGGACGGCGGTATTCGGCGATGTCGAGCCGGACGCCCCGCATCTTGGTCTCGACGTCGAACATGCTCGGCCACTCCCAGGCGGCGATCGCCGTGTGGATCTTGTTGTTCATGCCGCTGACGGCCATCATCTCGCTGCCGCGCCAGGCGACCGGGCGGACATAGGCGTCCGTCAGCCCGCTGGTCTTGACGACGAGTGCCTTGGCGGCGTCAAGCTCGGCGACGCTGTACGGGATTTCGAAATCCATGATTTCGGCCGATTTTCGGAAGCGGACCGAATGTTCGGTGCTCTTGAAAATCTGGCCATTGTAAGCGCGCTCACCCTCGAAGATAGCCGAGCCATAATGCAGGCCATGCGAGAGCACGTGCAGCTTCGCCTCTTTCCAGGGCACCATGTCGCCATTGACCCAGATGAAGCCGTCGCGCTGGTCGAAAGGGATCACTGACATGGGGTCCTCCGGAGGCTCGTCGTTTCTTGAATTTGGCCGAACCGGAAGGCAGCCGACGATGTCTGCCGCGTTTTTGGCTCGAAGCGTCGGTTTCCGATCGCTATAAACGCCTTGACGCGTAACAATCGGTCTGGAATATGTCAACATCGTTGACGTATTTAGCGTTCTTCGTCATGCTCATGGCGCAGCAGGATTGGCATTTCCGAACACCATGAATCGAGCCGCCGCCCGCTCTTTCCCCGTTGTCGCGCCGGACCATGCCGAGATCGAATTCGATCTCATCGAGGCGCTGTTCTTCGGTTATCGCGGCTTCGTCGCAGAGCCTGATCGCACCCTCTCCGCGCGTGGTTTCGGGCGCGCCCATCACCGCGTGCTCTATTTCGTCTATCGCAATCCGGGCCTCACCATCGCGGCGCTGCTGGACATCCTACAGATCACCAAGCAGTCGCTGGCGCGCGTGCTCAAGGACCTCGTCGATGGCGGCCTCATCGAGCAGAAGGAGGGTGCCGACGATCGGCGCCAGCGCCTGCTCTTTGCGACCGAGGAGGGCAAGGCGCTCGCCTTCGCGCTCGCCAACGGGCAATCCGAACGGCTTCGCATGGCGCTCATCGCGGCTGGTCCGCGCGGCAGGGAGGCGGTCGAACAATTCCTCAACGCGCTCGCCGAACCTTGGCCCGTCAAGCCTGCCTGATCCTGTCTGTCGATGCTCCCGCTTTCCTGACAGGCCTTCGCCTGTTAAAACATTGCGCTTGGCCATCGTTGCCTGGACCGCAGGTCCAGCCCGCTCAAGGACACTGAGCTTTGCCTAAACCTATCACGGTGCTTGCCGACGACGCGGCACATGTGCTGATCGTCGACGACGACACCCGCATCCGCGAGCTACTGTCGCGGTTCCTGCACGAGAACGGCTATCGCGTCACGGTCGCCGAGCACGCGGCCGATGCGCGCAACAAGCTCGCCAATTTCGCCTTCGACCTGCTCGTCCTCGATGTGATGATGCCGGGCGAGAACGGCTTCGATCTGATCAAGGCGCTGCGCACCGATTCGGACGTTCCCGTACTGATGCTGACGGCGCGCTCCGACATCGCGGACCGGCTGAAAGGTCTCGAACTCGGTGCGGATGATTATCTCGGCAAGCCGTTCGACCCCAAGGAGTTGCTGCTGCGCATCGGCAACATCCTGCGGCGGGCGGTGCCGGCCTCGGCGACACCGCCTCTCGAAGCGGTGAAATTCGGCCCGTTCACCTTCAGCCTCGGCAAGGGCGAGTTGCGCAGCGGCGCCGAGGCGATCCGCCTCACCGAGCGCGAGCGCGACATATTGAGGGTGCTGGCGGTCGCGCCTGAAGGCATCGTTCCGCGCGAGGCGCTCGCCGAGAGTGGCAGCGGCGCCAATGAGCGAACGGTCGATGTGCAGATCAACCGGCTGCGCCGCAAGCTGGAGGCCGACCCGAGCGACCCGCAATATCTGCAGACCGTGCGCGGCGTGGGCTATCGGCTGGCGATCAACGGATAGCGCGCCATGGTCGACCATCAGATCGTCAACCCGACGGTTCTTCACCAGAAGAAGGACCGCGCCGTCACGCGTCTGTCGCGGCGCTACACCTGGCTGCGGCAGCAGTTCAGCGGTCTTCTCCCCAAGGGCCTCTACGCCCGCTCGCTGATCATCATCATCGCGCCGATCATCGTGTTGCAGGCGGTGGTCGCCTATTTCTTCATGGAACGGCACTGGCGCAACGTCACCGGCCGCCTTTCGCAAGGGCTCGCCGGCGAGATCGCGATGATCATCGATCTTCATCGCGCCGACCCGAGCCCGGAGGCGACCGACCGGCTGGTGCGGACGGTGAAGTGGCGGCTGGGACACGACATCAGCTTCACGCCGCCCGAAACGCTGCCGCCTGCCAACCAGCCGCATATCTTCCTGAGCTTTCTCGACAACGTGCTCGGCAAAGAGCTGATCCGTCAGATCCGCAAGCCGTTCTGGGTCGATTCAGTCAAGAATTCGAGCGAGATAGAGATCAGGATCGATCTTGGCGACGGCATTCTCAAAGTGGTCACGCGGCGCAGCCAGGCCTATGCCTCCAACGCGCATATCTTCCTGCTCTGGATGGTCGGTTCGTCGCTCGTCCTCATCGTGATCGCCGTGCTGTTCCTGCGCAACCAGATCCGGCCGATCCTGCGGCTGTCGGACGCGGCGGAAAGCTTCGGCAAGGGGCGTGACATCGATTTTCGCCCGCGCGGCGCGCGTGAGGTGCGGCAGGCCGGGCGTGCCTTCATCGAGATGAAGCGCCGCATCGAGCGGGCGATGGACCAGCGCACCGCCATGCTGAACGGCGTGAGCCATGACCTGCGCACGGTGCTGACCCGCTTCCGCCTTTCCGTCGAGATGATGGAGGATGGTCCCGAAAAGGAGCCGATGCGCAAGGATGTCAACGAGATGGGCCGCATGCTGGAGGCATATCTCGCCTTCGCCCGGGGCGACGCCTCGGAAAGCGCGGTCGAACTCGATTTTTCCAGCATGCTCGACGATCTGAAGCGCGAGACCGAAGCAATCGGCACTCCGGTTTCGGTCGAGATGTCGGGCGAGCCGATCGTCAAGGTGCGGCCTGACGCGTTCAAGCGCATGCTATCGAACCTCGTCGCCAATGCGGCGCGCTTCGGCTCGATGATCGAGTTGCGGGCCTCGCATGACGCCCGCTGGCTGACCGTGACGGTGGACGATGACGGGCCGGGCATTCCGGCTTCGAACCGCGACGAGGTGTTCAGGCCCTTCGTGCGGCTCGACGAGGCGCGCAATCAGGACGAGAGCGGCACCGGCCTCGGGCTGTCTATCGCCCGCGACATCGCGCGCAATCATGGCGGCGACATCGTGCTTGGCGAGAGCCCGATGGGCGGCCTCAGGGCAATTGTGCGTGTTCCGGCCTGAACGCCGGGCTCAGAACTGCATTGGCGCTTCGTCAGGCTTCGGTGCGTCGCTGCCTGAAGACCGCCGTTCGGCCCGGCGATTGGCGCGGCCCTCCATCACGGCGCGAGCGAAGCCCCGAAACGGCGCGGTCAGCCGATGGATGTCGTCGAAGCGGCGCATGACGCCCTCGCCGCGCTTCAATTCCTTGTCGAGCACCGCCATGGTGCGGGTGAGGCCCTCGTCGTCCTCGTCGAGCCAGGTGTCGAGGGCGCGGTTGAACACGATCGCTGCCCCTTGCACGCGCACCATGCCGAGATCGTCCTCGGTATCGATATCGGCGGCAGCCAGCATGTAGCGCCATGAATTGAGCGCAACCGAATTGAGCGCCACGAGGCTCAGGGGATCGCGCGACACATGCTTGCGAATGTTGCGGATGGCGTCGCGATAGGGGCGAAGCGCGTCGAAACGGCGGAGCATGACATCGAGAAGCCGATCACGCACCGGCTCGTCGAGCATGTCCTGCTGCACCTGCTCCAGGATCTGCTGGTCGATCATCTTGGCGAAGCTGCCGAGCAGCGCGCCTTTCGAGGGCGCGATGTCGCGCAGCGCCGCGAGCGACAGTTCGGCCTTCGCCGCGATCATCGGCAGGGTGATCGCATCCCAGCGCTCCTCGGCGGCGAGAGCCATCAGCGCCTTGACCGCGCGGTCGCGCGGCGATGGTGTCGGCTCCGCGACGGGCTTCGCAGGCGTTTCGGCTGGTTTCTTGACCAAGGCAACCTCCATCGTCTCAATGACGAGAAGAGAAATAGGCCGGACGGCGCTGCTTTGGAAGGCCGATCAGCCGGCGAGTTCGGCCGCGCGGCGCTTGGCCGCGTCAACGGCGTGGCGCATCAGCGGCGCCAGCCCGTCATCCGCCATCAGAACGGCGAGCGCGGCGGCTGTGGTGCCGCCTGGCGATGTCACGTTCTCGCGCAATGTGGACGCAGCCGCTGCGTCCTGATGCAGCAATTCGCCCGCGCCCTCGATCGTCGCGCGGGCCAGCCGCATGGCGAGATCGGGCTCGAGACCGGCCGCGGCTCCCGCCTTGGCGAGGCATTCGACGAGGTAGAAGACATAGGCCGGTCCGGAACCGGACACGGCGGTCACCATGTCGATTTCATGCTCGCCGCGCAGCCACTCGACCTTGCCGATGCCGGACAGCAAGCGCGTCGCGACGGATCGCTCGACCGCCGAGACGGATTCGGACGCCGCCATCCCCGTGATCCCGCGCCCGACCGCCGCCGGCGTGTTGGGCATGGCGCGGATGAAGCGCTCGCATTGCGGCAGTCTCGACCGCATGTCGGCGATCGTCTTGCCGGCCATGACGGAGATGATGAGCGTGTTGCTGCTCGCAACCTGCCTCAGCATCCCGGCGGCGGCATCCAGCATCTGCGGCTTCACCGCAATCACCAGAACGTCCTGCGGGCCGATGGTGGCCGTGTCCGGGTTGACCGCGCAGCCATGCGCATCGGCGAGTGCCGTCACATGGTCGGATGGGCGCGGATCGATGATGGTGACCGATTTGCCGGGCAGGCCCGTCTTCAGCCAGCCTTGCAGCATGGCCGCGCCCATCTTGCCGGCCCCCATCAGCAGCAGCGCCGATGGCAGCGGCGTGTGCTGCGCTTCGCTCACGCTTCGCCCATCGTCTCGAACATGGCCGTCTCCATCGCCTCGCGCGCCGTCTTGCCGGCCCAGACGACGAACTGAAATGCCTGATAGTAGCGCTCGCAGCAATCTGTCGCATGGCTAAGCATGGATTCGCATTGCGAGGCGCTCGCTTCCGCCCCGCCGGCGAGGATCAGCGAATGGCGGAACATCACGACGTTTTCCCGCGTCCAGTAGTCGAAATGTCCGATCCACATCTGCTCGTTGATCTGGCTGATGAGCTGCAGCATCTCGGCGCGGCGACGCTCCGGCACCTTCATGTCGAAGGCGGCGGCGACATGCAGCGCCTCGATGTCCTCCAGCCAGGTGAAGGCGACGTGGTACTCGGTCCACTTGCCCTCGACCGTGATCGAAATCTCGTCGTCGCCCTCGCGGTCGAACGCCCATTCGTTCAGGCTAGCGATGCGCTCGATCTTGTCGACCGGATGTTCGTTGCGCTCGCTCTCGAATTCGCTTGGCGACATGGATGCCCCTGGACCTGATCTTGTCATGAACCGTTTGTCGTGGACGCGCTCTCCAAGCGCCCGCGCGACAAGCGCGGGTGATGCTTCAAACGCCGACAATGCTGAACTTGGAGTCTTCAACAATACGCACACGCAAACTCGAAAATCTGACTTGCCGTGAGCGGCCGGAGATCAACACCCGACTGTCTTTCCCCTGGCTTGAAACTTCCGGTCGATACGGAAACCGGAAACGAATCAACCTCTTGTGAAACTATCACGTGCCCGCGCCGTCACAACGGGGCATGCGGATGGCTGGAGGCAAACTCTTTGATTTGCGGCCGTTCGGCAAGCGTTCTACCCGGCTGTTCCACAGGGTTGGGCCGAGTTATGCACCGCGATGCGGCCACCATGACAGCACCCGCTTCTCTCTCGCCGCGCTTGTTTCGATGCGGCAAGTGATTCATCCGACTCGCCTTTCCCGACCGGCTCGAGCGAAGGTTGCGGAGCCTTGGTTCTAGCTCTTGGAACTTGTCCCCAGCTTGGCTTCGAGCGCCAAAATGCGTGTGGATAATTTTTCGTTTTCCTCGCGAGCGAGGACGGCCATTTCGCGCACCGCTTCGAATTCCTCGCGCGTCACCACGTCCGCGTCGCGAAGAAGGCGTTCGATCTGGGACTTGACCAGCGTGTCGACCTCACGCCGCGCGCTCGAGGCGACGCCTGCCGCATCGGTCATCAGGCGGGCGAGATTATCGAATAACGGGTTCGTATTCTGGGACATGATCGGGTTCCTTTATCGTGTTTCTTCGGCGATGAGCTTTCGCGTCTTTTTATGGCAGGCCGATGCAGATGTCTCGACAATTTGGCCATGGGCGACGTACTTCAGGCAAGACAAAATGCCGGGGAGGCTGGTAGAAGCGGCTCACCAAAGCGAAGAGCCGTCCCAAGATGAGTGCACCCATCCTGCCGTTTCCCGTCTTCGATCCTGTCGCGCTCCGCCTCGGACCGCTTGAAGTGCGGTGGTATGCGCTTGCCTATATCGGAGGTCTGCTGATCGGCTGGTGGTATGCGACGCGGCTCGTCGGAGCCGAACGGCTCTGGGCGAAGGGGCAGAAGCGCCCGAGCGTCCAACATTTCGACGATGTGATCGTCTACGCGACGCTCGGCGTCGTGCTCGGCGGCAGACTCGCCTATGTCCTGTTTTATGATCCCATGCGCTTCCTGCGCGAACCTTGGGAAATCCCGGCGATTTGGCATGGCGGCATGTCGTTCCATGGCGGCTTTTTGGGCGCGATGGCCGCCCTCATCTATTATGCGCGCCGGCAAGGCGTTCCGGTGCTGTCGATGCTCGACGTCGCAGCCGTGGTGACGCCTGTCGGGCTGTTTCTCGGACGCATCGCCAATTTCATCAAGCCGGAGCTGTGGGGCCGGCCGACGGACGTGCCCTGGGCCATGGTGTTTCCCGGCAGTGACGGCCTGCCGCGCCATCCGAGCCAGCTTTATGAAGCGGCGCTCGAAGGGCTGGTGCTGTTCGTTATGCTCGGCCTTGTCGCCCGCGCCGGCGGTTTTCGAAGGCCTGGGTTGATCGGCGGGCTGTTCGTCGCGGGCTACGCCGTCGCGCGCATCGTCTCCGAGTTCTTCCGCGAGCCGGACCCGCAGCTCGGCTTCATCGCGGGCGGCTTTGCCACCATGGGCATGCTTCTCTCGCTGCCCATGCTCGCGGTCGGCATATGGGCGATCAGCCGCGCCTATCGGCTGCCAGCGGAGCAAGACGTCGAGCCGACGCCGGGCGCGCTGCCGCGGCCCGAGATGGCGTGACGCCGCTCGCAGCCGAGCTGAAGCGCCTCATCGCGCTCGAAGGTCCGCTATCCGTCGAGCGCTTCATGGCGCTGTGCCTCTCTCATCCCGAGCATGGCTACTACATGCGGCGCGATCCGTTCGGCGCAGCCGGCGACTTCATCACGGCGCCCGAAATCAGCCAGATGTTCGGCGAGCTGATCGGCCTCTGGGCCGCTCATGTCTGGCAGATGTTGGGCGCGCCGGCCGAACTTCACCTCATCGAATGCGGCCCGGGGCGCGGTACGTTGATGGCCGATGCGCTGCGCGCCGCCGGCAGGGCGCCGGCCTTCAAGGCCGCGTTGCGCGTGCATCTCGTCGAAACGAGCCCCGTTCTGCGCGAGGCGCAGGCCGTGACGCTGGCAACGAGCGGTGCGCCGCCGTGCTGGCACTCTGCGATCGAATCCGTGCCGGACGGCCCGGCGATTATCATCGGCAACGAATTTCTCGATGCCTTGCCCATCCGGCAATTCGTGCGGACCGGACGGGCCTGGCATGAACGGCTTGTCGGCCTGGACGAGGCTGGCGACCTCTGCTTCGGGCTCGCGGCGGAGGCGACGTCCGGCCTGCCGCAGCAAGCGCTGGAGGGGAGCGTGATCGAGATCGCGAGCGCGGCGCTCGGTTTCGTGGAGGGACTTTCCAGCCGACTCTTCACGCAGGGCGGCGCGGCCCTGCTGATCGACTATGGTCATGTGCGTTCGGCATTCGGCGATACGCTGCAGGCGATGAAAAGCCATCGGCATGTCGACCTGCTCGCCGAGCCAGGCGAGGCCGATGTGACGGCGCATGTCGATTTTGCCGCGCTGGCCCGCGTGGCGGCGGCGCAGGGGGCCGGAGTGCATGGCCCCGTCTCCCAGCGCGCGTTTCTGCTCGCTCTCGGTCTCCGGCAGCGAGCCGAAGCGCTCATGCATGCGGCGCGGGGCGCAGAGCAGCGGTTGGCTGTAGAAAGCGCTTTCGAGCGCCTGATCGATGACGCGCCCACCGGCATGGGCAGCCTGTTCAAGGTGGTGGCGCTCTCCCATCCTGCGCTCGGCGCGCTGCCCGGGTTCGACACGCAGAGCACCGGGCGATAGGTTCGGCGGATGCAGGAAGCCATGATTCGCTCTCCCCTCCTTTCGGCCGCTCGCGGCGTCCGGCACGCCTATTTCACGCGCGAAGGCGGCGTGTCCGGCGGCATCTACGCTTCGCTCAACGGCGGTCAGGGTTCAGCGGACGATGCCGATCACGTTACCGAAAACCGCAGGCGCATGGCGTCGGCGCTCGGCATCGAGCCGCAGCATCTTCTGTCCGCTTGGCAGATCCATTCGGCCAAGGTGGCGGAGGTGACTGCTGCCTGGACGCGCGCCGACCGCCCGCAGGTGGATGCGATGGTGACGCGGACGCCGGGTCTCGCGCTCGGCATATCGACGGCGGATTGCGGGCCGATCCTGTTCGCCGATGCCGAGGCGCAGGTGATCGGCTGCTGCCATTCGGGCTGGAAGGGCGCGGTCGGCGGCGTCATCGAGGCGACGGTCGAGGCGATGGAGGCGCTCGGAGCGAAACGTGGTCGCATCGTCGCGGCGCTCGGAATGACGATATCGCAGGCGAATTACGAAGTGGGTCCGGAATTCGTCGAACGCCTCACGAGCCTGTCTGCCGGCAATGCGGCTTTCCTCGTCCCATCCGCGAAAGCGGGCCACGCGATGTTCGATCTGCCCGGATACATCATGCAGCGGCTTGGCCGGCTCGGCCTCGGCGCGACGGACGACCTAGGTCTTTGCACCTATGCCGATGAACGCCGGTTCTTCAGTTTCCGCCGCACGACGCATCGCGGCGAGCCGGATTATGGCAGGCACATTTCCGCGATCGTGCTCGAGGGCTAGCCCTATTTCGAGACGATGTCCGGCGTCTGCCAGACAAGATGCTGGCCTGAATCGACCGCTATCATCTGACCTGTCACCGCTTCGGCGGAAGCGAGGTAAAGCACCGCTTCCGCGATGGCTTCGGGCGAGGAAGCGCGCTGCAGCAGGGTCTGGCTCGCCTCCGATTGGAAGCCGTCCAGGCCTTCGTGGACATTGGCGAGGGTCGGGCCGGGGCCGATCCCGTTGACGCGGATGCGGGGCGCAAGCGCCTGCGCCAGCGTCTTCGTGGCCGTCCAGAGCGCGGATTTGCTGAGCATGTAGGAGAAGAACTGCGGATTGAGCTTCAGGACGCGTTGATCGATGATGTTGACGATCGCGCCCCGCATATCCGCGGGCAGTTCGCGATCGAACTCCTGCGCGAGGATCAACGGCGCCTGAAGGTTGACGGCGAAATGGCGCTGGAGCGTGCCGACCTCGAATGTCTGCGCACGGTCGTCCTCGAAGATAGAGGCGTTGTTGACGAGCAGGGTCAGCGGACCCAAAGCCGCCTTGGCGGCATGGACGAGGCCGCGGACCTGATCGGCGTCCGCAAGATCGGCCTGCACAACGGCTGCCCGGCCGCCACCCGCGACGAGCGATCCCATCAACATCTCGGCATCGCGCCGCGACTGATTGCAATGAAGCGCGACTGCGTAGCCTGCCTTGGACAGGTGCCTTGCGATCACGCTGCCGATGCGCTTGCCCGCGCCGGTGACGAGCGCCGCGCCCTTGGTTTTTTCTTCTGCGCTCATGATTTTTCCCTGTCGCGTGTCATCAGCCGACGTTCGGCATCCTTGGCGACCCTCAGCCAGCGGTAAAAGGCGAAATTCATCGCCGTGATGAAGCCATAGCGCCCGCGAAGAGCATGGCGGCGGAAGAGATACGCTTTCAGGAAGGCGGCAGGAAACTCGACGAAAAGCCGCGCCGCCCCGAAATGCTTGCCGCGTGCCGCAAGATCGTCGACCTGCTGATCGGTATAGGCGTTGAGCTTGGCGATCTGGTCTCCGATGGAGCGGATCGAAAAATGATGGATGAGGCCTTCAAGCGCGCCGACCCTGGCGTCTGCGCTCAATTCGACCCGATCGTGCACCGGCGACTTCGAATATCGGCCGATCGATTTGCGATAGAGGCGCACCGGCTTAAGGGCGTAAGCGAGCGCGTGCGGTTCTTCTTCGCCCGGGAAGATCTCCGCGATGGCGATCGTGTAGGCGTCTGAGCCAGGCTCCTCTTGCGCGAACAGCGCGGCGATTTCGGCGGCGAGCGCCGGCGTGACGATTTCGTCCGCGTCGATATTAAGAAGCCAATCATGTCTGCATTGCTCTTCGGCGAAGCGCTTTTGCGGGCCGTAACCAGGCCAGTCATTGTGGATGATGCGGGCGCCGTGGCGGCGTGCCACATCCTGCGTGCCATCGGTCGAGCCTGAATCCACCACAACGATATCGTCGCTGAGCGCGCTCACCGCATCGAGCGCCCGGGCGATCCGATCCGCTTCGTTTTTGGCGATGATGAAGACGGAGAGTGGCGGTTTCGACATCGGTTACTTGTGCAGTGACAGGAGATCGTCCGATTTCCTCGCATGAACCTCAAGGCAAGAGCAAGGTGGCCAAGAGCGCCACGCCTTAGTGACATGAAACGCCGGCCGGAGGCATCGTTAGCAGTTCATTAGTCTTAATCGGTCTTTGCGCCTTTTAATTACTTTTTAGTCTCGTTGAACCGTTTGGTTTTTCTTGTTGTTTACCATCAGATATAACAGCTCCAGAGATCAACGCCGCCCGAAATCCGGCAGGAGTTCTTTTGTCATGCGTAAGGGTACAGTGTCGTTTTTGCTGCTGGTGGGCGCCATGGGTGTGCAGGGCGCGCATGCGGGAGATTTGCCGCGGCGCACCGCGCCCTCATCGCCCTATGTCGAGAACAGCTATGCGCCCCAGAAATCCTGGCAGGGATGCTATGCTGGCGCACATGCCGGCGGCGGCTTTGGCGGAGCGTCGCGCGCCAACACCTCGGGCGCGCTCATCGGCGGCCATGGTGGCTGCAATGTGCAGCAAGGTCGCTTCGTCGCGGGTCTCGAGGGCGATGCGAGCTACACCGGCGTCAGCAATCGCAACGCTGCGAACAAGTTTCGCCAGAAATGGCTTGGCAGCGTGCGTGGCCGCGCCGGCTATCTGGTCGACGAAAAGATCCTCGCCTACGGCACGGTCGGCCTCGGCGTCGGCTCGGGCCAATACACGGATGCGTCTGGCCGCAGCGACGACACGCAGGTCGGATGGGTTGCAGGCGCAGGCGTCGAATACAAGGTGACCGACAACATCTCAGCCCGCGCCGAATATCTGCATTACGATCTCGGTCGCGGCAAATACCGCACGATCGCCGGTCCCACCAATGTTTACACGACCACAAACGTGCTCAGGGTTGGCGGTAGCTACCACTTCTGATCGGGCGAAAAACCTTGGATAAAAGCCGGCTTTCGGGCCGGCTTTTTTGTGCGCGGGTTCCCACAGTGCGCTGAACAAATTTCCATAAGGCATAAAACTCAAAAAACGCGGCTGAACTGGAAAAAGAAGAGCAGCGTTTTTCCAAAGCGAGGCGAAAGCCCCATTTTAGTCGACTGAAATTGCATATTTGCCGCAAAACCAGCGCTGATGCTTAACAAAACGTCTAGAAATTATATTCAATTTCTAGACATTAAACGAAATTATATGCGTCGTTTTCGTCTGAAAGCAAAATTTCTGCAGCGCGTTATCATCAGGCTCATATTTCTGCAAAACGAGGGCCCAGATTCCGCCACAGTCGCCGATTGGGGTGTGTCGGGCGGGATACAGCCTTAACGAAGGCTCAAGCGTATAGAGAGCATCAGCAAGCACGGCCTCGAGCAATTTTGAGAGTGCGGCCTGGAACCAAGACTGAAACGGTGCGTTCGTGTTTTTGACGCACTACGTCCAACGGAGAGTTAAATGAAAAAGATCCTTCTCGCAGGTGTGGCTCTCGCCGCTCTGTCAACGGTTGCCACGGCAGCCGACCTCCCGCGCAAGACCGCGCCGATCCAGCCGATCGTGTATGCCCCCGTCTTCAGCTGGACCGGCTTCTACGTCGGTGGCAACGCCGGCTATGCATTCGGCACGAACAGCTCGCGCAACACGTTCAACGGTCTCGCACCGGTCGGCGTGAACATCTTCGGTGATCCCGATGGCTTCGCCGGCGGTGGCCAGATCGGCTATAACTACCAGTTCGCCAACAACTTCGTCGTCGGTCTCGAAGCCGATATCCAGGGGACCACGCTGGAATCGCCTCGCGCTGCTGTGTTCGGCACGACCTCGAAGAGCTCGGTCGACTATTTCGGCACGGTTCGCGCTCGCGCTGGTTATGCCTTCTCAGGCACGAACTCGATGCTTGACCGCACGCTGCTTTATGTCACCGGCGGCTTTGCCTATGGCGACAACACGCTCGGCATCGCTGGCTACACCAGCCAGAGCAAGACGCAGTTCGGTTACGCAGCTGGCGCAGGCATCGAATACGCCTTCACCAACAACTGGACCGTGAAGCTCGAAGGCCTCTACGTCGACCTCGGTCGCGATACGTACACCTTCCGCAACGCCAACCCGGTCGTTCCTGCGATCACGACCCGCAACCAGACCGAGTTCGCTGTCGTTCGCGCCGGCCTGAACTACAAGTTCTAATCCTGATCACAGGATTGACGGCGAATGCCCGGACATGGTCCGGGCATTTTGCGTTTTTCGCCTTGATCTGATTTCCGAGTTCGGTTCGTCAGGCGACGACCCGCGTCTGTTCAAAGATGGGATGGTGGCTTGCGAAATCGTCGAGCCAGGAGACGAGCGCCGGGTGTGCTGCCCGCCAGGCGCCGCCAAGCCGCAAATCAAGGTAGCCCAGCGCGCAGGCCGTGGCGATTTCACCGATCGCGGGATTGGCCCCCTTGGCCGGTGGAGCGTGTTCGAGCGCGGTCAGGGCGCGATCGATCTTGCCTTGCTGGAGCCTCACCCAGTTCGGGTTGTGCTGCTCGGGCGTGCGGTAGCGTCCCTCATAGACGATGAGCAGAGCGGCGTCGCAGATGCCGTCGGCGAGGGCCTGCAGGCGGAGCGCCGCAAATCGTGCATTCGCCTCGCTCGGAAAGAGCCGATTCCCGCCGGCCAGATGGTCGAGATACTCCGCGATCACCCTCGAGTCGAAATACGCGACGCCGTCATCGATGAGGGCTGGAATTTTACCGAGCGGATTTTCGTGCCGCAGCGGGCTCTCCACATCATTCGTGTCGGTCTGGATGATCTCGATCTTGTCGTCGAGCTTCAGGATGGCAGCGGCGATCCTGACTTTGCGCGTATAGGGCGATGCTGGAGAAGCACGAAGATACATGAAGCAGGTTCCTTGGCGTCCGTTTGATGAGCCCAGCCATCAAGCAAATATCGCGTGGTTTGGCAAAGCATTAGACCTGATGAACTGTTCACCCGCGCCGATTGCTCATTCGCCGACGAGCCAATCGACGCCGTATGATGCCCTGTCAGGCTCCCCAAGCGCCTGCGCGAGCGTGGCGAGCATGGCGCGCGCCTGATCGGCAAGCATCCATGGCGGATTGATCACGATCAGGCCGCAGCCATTGAGTTTCGCCTTGTCACGCCCATCGTCGATCATCAATTCGAGCCGGAGCGTCTTCGGCAGAGCGAGCGCCTGCATCCTCGCCGCGAACGCGCCGGTCTTCTCGATGTCCTTGATCGGATACCAGATGGCGAAGATGCCGGTGGTCCATTTGCGGTAAGCGCCAGCGACCGCGGCGACGATCGTCGACCACTCATCCGCCTGCTCGAAAGGCGGATCGATCAGCACCAGCCCCCTGCGCTCCGGCGGCGGCACATTCGCTTTCAAAACGGTCCAGCCATCCATCTCGAGCGTTCGGATGCGTTGGTCGGTTCCAAGATTGGCCCTCAACCGCCAGAAATCGTCCTGATGCAACTCGGCGAGCACAAGCCTGTCCTGCTGGCGCGCCATCTGCCGCACGATTTCGGGCGAGCCAGGATAAAGCTTCCGGTCGCCTTCGCGCAGGCCTTTGACGCAGTCGAGATAGGGCGTGAAAAGGGAATCCTCCGGCATCGGCATCGCCTCGAGGATGCCGATGCCCCGCTGCCATTCGCCCGTGCGCAAAGCCTCGTCGGCCTCAAGATCATAGACGCCGATGCCCGCATGCGTGTCGATGTAGCGATAGGGTGTCTCCTTCGCATTGAGATGCAGGATGATGCGCGAGAGCAGCGCGTGCTTCATCACGTCTGCGAAATTTCCCGCGTGGAAAGCGTGGCGGTAATTCATGAGGGTCTTTGGTTTGGCGCTGGCCGCATAGACCAGGGCATGCATGCGTGCGGTTTTGTTGGACCTTGGCAATGAAATAGCAAGAGAGCCGGTTTAACGTCAGGTTTGCGCGCCGTCCATGCGGCTGCCCGGGAGTCCGCGATGCGTCTGCTGAAACGATTGACCGTGATCTGCTTCCTGCTCGCCCTGTTATGCTTGAAGCCGGTGACCGACCGCATGCCGGAGCCCATGAAGACGGCGTTCTCGAACGTCCGGGAAAACGCGCTCGTCGTTGCTTCGGGCGAAGGCATCAGCATGCCCAACATACGTCTGCCGCGCGGCGCGTGGGAGTCGGGCCCAGCCGGCGGCGTCGAGAAGGTCGGCGGACGATGATCGGCCGATCGATTCTAGCGGATGGGTGGAACCGTGACTTCGCGCGTTCCGCAGCCGCGGCGCGCCACCTCGGGACATGAGATAAAGCCGCGCAAATCCTTGCCGAGGCAGATGCGCACTTCCTCCAGTACGCCGGACCGGCAGGCGATTCCGATCATGTCAGCCCTCAACCCGCCATTGGCGGCAACGAAGGCGCGCTTGATGTCGAGCGGCCCCCATGTCTGCGGGGTCGTCGGCTTCAGGAACGGGGTGGGAACTGTGACGCTGTCGCGCGCCTTGCGGACATCGTCGAAATAGTCGCTCGGGCTCTGGCCGGAACAGGTGCCGTGCTTGCGCCACTCATACCGTGCGAGATTTTCATCCGGAAACACGCCGCGCGTTTTCTGAAGCGCGATCTGCGAGGGGCTGCGCGCCGCCGGGCTGCATTCGGTCGGGAACCCGCGCTCGAATTGCGGCCAAAGGCCGTGAACCGTGAAGCCGAGCTGCGAGCCTGCGGCGCATTGGGCGCGGCCCTGGCTGTCTCCAGTATTCGTGCAAAATCCGGACGACCAGGACAGTGCGAGCACATAGAAATCGAAGACGCCCGGCGCACCGTTTCTCGTCTCTCCCTGGGCCGCCGCAGGCCTGGAGGCGCTGAGGGTCGCAGCGGCGATGGTGGCGAGCAGAATGAGGCCGGCGAGGCGCATCCGCGATCTCATCGACGCGCCTGCCAGGATCGTCCGGACGTCGGCATCAGGGCCGTGCGCCCTTGCAGCGACCGCCATAGGTATGGCTGAAGTCGAGCCCGGAAACGCACCATTCGACGCCCCAGGTCCAGCCGATCACGCTGGCGTCCTCCACCACGAAGTAATCGAGCCGGCGCTTGACGAGATCGGATGTGACGACCTGTGCAGTGCAGTAGCGGCGCGGAATGAGATCGGGCCCATTTGGACGGAACGCGACGGGCCGGACATCGCGCACTTCGACGATCGACAGGTTTGAATTGCGGTAGTCGCGCTCGCGATCCTCGAAGCGGCCAACCACCTTCGAAATCACGCCGGTATCCTCGCAGGCGGGGATGTTGGCGGTGTATGGGTATTCGCGATCCTCTGCCCTGATGCGTTTGTTGAAAGCGAGCGCCGGGCTGCTGACGAGAAGGGCTGAAACCAACGCAAGGGCGACGCTTTTGCGACCATGCACGTTCATCGAGAGCTCCTGCAGCGAACGGAATTGGGCTGCCGAAGGTGTGCATGTGCCGGCAGTGCCGGTCAAGCGATTTGAAGGCCGCGCCTCAGGGAATGACGCGGCGTTTGATCGACGAGGTGAGATCGTATTGCGAGGGATCGAACTGCTCCTGCTCTTGCTCGATCGGCAGTTCGGTGACGCCCGGATCCGGCTTGTAGACCGGCAGCGATGCGGGCCTTGAAGGTGTCGTCTGGATGTGCGCCTGATTGGGATACTGGCTCGATGGATCGGGCACGAAGAACTCCGGCCTTGGCGGCACTTCGACGACCTTGCTGCAGTAATGGCCGTTGCGGGCATTGTGCCGCGCCATGTCGAGATGGAAATGGTTGTAGTGCAGCGCGTTGGAGCCGGGGCCGAGCGTGGTGCCGAAGATGCCGCACGCACCCATCTGCACTTCGCGCAGGAACCCTTGCTCGTCCTCGGCACCCTTCCAGCCCTTGACGATGGTGACGACGCGGCCGTCGCCTAGAACGAACGCCGCGATGTCGACCGCGTTGGCAAAGCTGTGTTCCGAAAGTGGCGCGCCGGACTGGTTGTTGCGCCCCCGGCAGGAATAGGAGCCGAACGTCTTGATCTCGAGCACGCCCTGCCCGAAGCGGGCATAGGCTGCTGGCTGGACCACCTCATTCATCCAGCGCTCCATGGCCGCGACCATGGGACAGGCGAAGACCGCCGGCGGGGTCACATCCGTCACAGCCGCGCTGCGGGCTTCGGGCACGCTGCCGGTGACGTCAGCCGTGAGCGCAGCGACCTTGATGGGATAATCGGCCCCGCAGATGCCGGGTCCCTCGATCGCGGTCACGCGCTTCATGTACGCGTTTTCTTGAACCGCGCCGGATTTGATGCAGGCAAGCTCGGCCTGCTTGCGCCATGCCGGACGTTCCGCACGGAAGAAGCCCGCACAGCCGGACAACGCGCCCGTGACAAAGAGGCAACAGAAGGAAAGATTGATCCAGCGCTTGACCATGATCAGCGATGAATCGATCGATCAGGGTAACGATCGCTTAAGAAGCTTGGTTAACCATTCATGGTGAAAAGAGAGGGTTAATTTTCTTCTCAGACGGCGTGACGCAGGCTCATCCCGCTCTCGCCATCGAACAGATGAGCACTCGAAGGATCGAGGACGAACGCCACGCGGTCGGCCGATGCGATGCCGGTGCGCGTGACGAGCGCGAAGCCGCTGCCGGCGAGCAAGCCGTAGATGACGCGGTTTGAACCAAGCTCCTCGATCAGGTCGACCGTCATGGAATGGCTCGGTTCGGTCGCGCCATTTGCAGCGGGCATGTCGGTGATGGCGACGTCTTCCGGGCGAACGCCGTAATCGACCGTCTGGCCGATCCCGGCATCGAACGCGCTTTGGTCGAAGGGCAGGCGCAGGCCGTCCTTAATGGAAACGACACCGGGCGCGGTGATTGTGCCGCGCAGCAGATTCATTGGCGGTGCGCCGATGAATTCGGCGACGAAGCGCGAGGCTGGGCGGCTGTAGATGGCGAGCGGCGCGCCGACCTGCTCGACGCGGCCCGCATTCATCACGACGACCTGATCGGCCAGCGTCATCGCCTCGACCTGGTCATGCGTCACGAAAATCGAAGTCGCCTTCAGCCGGTTGTGCAGCCGCCTGATTTCGAGACGCATCTGAACGCGCAGCTTGGCGTCGAGGTTGGACAGCGGCTCGTCGAACAGGAAGACTTGCGGATCGCGAACGATGGCGCGGCCCATGGCGACACGCTGGCGCTGCCCGCCGGACAGTTCACGTGGCTTGCGCTTCAGGAAACTTTCGATCGACAGAATTTTAGCGGCTTCGTTTACCCTGGCCGCGATGTCCGCCTCCGGAACTTTACGATTGCGCAGGCCGTAGGCCATGTTGTCATAAACGCTCATATGCGGGTAGAGCGCGTAGTTCTGGAACACCATGGCGATGTCGCGCTCGGCTGGCTCGATCTCGTTGACGATGCGCTCGCCGATGGTCGCAGTGCCGGAAGAGATGCCTTCCAGCCCGGCGATCATTCTGAGCAAGGTGGACTTTCCGCAGCCTGACGGGCCAAGCAGCACGGTGAACGAGCCATCCGGCACGGTGAGGGAGACATCCTTCACGGCCTCGACCCCGCCGGGGTAGATTTTTTTCAGGTGATCGAGGGTGACGCTGGCCATGAGCTACAAAATTCCGTCGATCATTTTTCGGTTTCCACGAGCCCTTTGACGAAGAAGCGCTGCATCAGCAGCACGATCGCGACGGGCGGCAGCATGGCGAGGATGGCGGTCGCCATGGCGACATCCCACTCCGTCAGCGCATCCTGCGTGACGATCATCTTGCGCAGACCGATGACGATCGTCTGCATGTTGTCGCTGGTGGTGATGAGCAGCGGCCAGAGATACTGGTTCCAGCCATAGATGAACTGGATGACGAACATCGCCGCAATGGAGGTGACGGATAGTGGAAGCAGCGTATCGACGAAGAAGCGCATCGGCCCGGCGCCGTCGATCTTCGATGCTTCGACGAGTTCATCCGGCACGGTCATGAAGAACTGCCGGAACAGCAGCGTGGCGGTGGCCGAGGCGATCAGCGGGATCGTCAGGCCGGCATAGGTGTTGAGCATGCCAAGGTCCGAGACGATCTTGTAGGTCGGGTAGATGCGCACCTCGACCGGCAGCATCAGCGTCACGAAGATGATCCAGAACGCCGTCTGCCGGAAGGGAAAGCGGAAATAGACGACGGCGAAGGCGGAGAGCAGCGAGATCGCGATCTTGCCGACCGCGATGGCCAGCGCCATGATGAGGCTGTTGCGCATCATCGTCCAGACGGGCTCCCGCGTCGTGCCGCTCGTGCCCGTGAACAAGGCTTTCTCGTAAGCGGCGACGAGGTTAGGGCCGGGCGTGAGAGGCATCTGACCGTTCGAGATCGTCGCTGCATCATGCGTCGAGCCAACGAAGGCGAGGTAGACGGGAAAGGCCAGGATGACGATGCCGATGATGAGCACGACATGCGCTATCCAGGCGCCGAGGCGGTCATTCTCGACCATCAGTAGTTCACCCTTCGCTCGACAAAGCGAAACTGGATCGCCGTGAGCCCGATGACGATCGCCATGAGGATCACCGACTGCGCCGCCGATCCGCCGAGGTCGCCGCCGAGCTTGCCATCCTGATAGACCTTGTAGACCAGCGTCGTCGTGGTGCGGGCCGGGCCGCCGCTTGTCATCGCATCGATGATGCCGAAGGTCTCGAAGAACACATAGACGATGTTGACGACGAGCAGATAGAAGGTCGTCGGCGACAGCAGCGGAAAGATGATCGTCCAGAAGCGCCGCATCGGCCGCGCGCCGTCGATCGCCGCAGCCTCAATCACCGAGCGGGGTATCGCCTGAAGGCCTGCGAGAAAGAACAGGAAATTATAGCTGATCTGCTTCCAGGTGGCGGCGAGCACGACCATGATGAGCGCATGGTTGCTGTTCAGAAGCGGGTTCCAGTCGACGCCGTTGGCGCGCAGCAGTTTGGACAGAACGCCGAGCGACGGCTGCAGCATGAACAGCCAGAGCACGCCGGCAAGCGCCGGCGCGACCGCATATGGCCAGACGAGCAGCGTGCGATACGCGTTGCGCCCTGAAATCTGCTTGTTCGCCATCGAAGCCAGCAGCAACGCGATCGCCATCGCCAGAAAGGTCACAACGGCCGAAAACCAGGCCGTCGTCAGCATGCTCGCGTAATAATCGGGCTTCGAGAGCAGATCGCGGTAATTGTCGAGCCAGACGAATTCGCTCGATGTCCCGAACGCGTCCTCGATCAGGAAGGACTGCCAGACAGCCTGGCTCGCGGGCCAATAGAAAAAGACGAGCGTGATGAGGATCTGCGGCAACAGCAATGCGTAGGGCAGAAGCTTGTTGTCGAAGATCGCCCGCTTTTCCATGGCTCGCGGTCCGTTCGTCTAGCGGGCCGCGGTCTTCTCGAATTGACGCAGCATCTGGTTGCCACGCTCGACCGCGGCGTCGAGGGCTTCCTTCGCGGTCTTCTTGCCGGCTAGCGCCGCCTCGATCTCCTCCGACCACACATCGCGCATCTGCACCATGTTGCCGAAGCGCAGGCCCTTGGAGTTCTCGGTCGGCTCCTTGTTGGTCAATTCGAGCAGCGGTACTTCGAGCGCTGGCTTGTCCTTGTAGAAGCCGGACGCCTTGGTCTTCTCGTAAGCAGCCTTGGTGATCGGCAGATAGCCTGAGTCCTGGTGCAGCTTCGCCTGGCGGTCGGTGTCGGACAGGAAGGTGAAGAACTTTGCGACGCCCTTGTATTCGGCCGGCGTCTTGCCGCCGAGCACCCAGAGGGACGCGCCGCCGATGATCGAGTTCTGCGGCGCGCCCTGCACATCGGGATAGTAGGGCATCGGCGCGGCGGCATAATCGAATTTCGCATTCGCCTTCACATTGCCGTAGAAGGCGGAGGAGGTGAGAAACAGGCCGCATTCGCCGGAGGTGAAGCGACCCTCCGAAGCGTTGGTGCGGCCAGAATAATCGAAGGTCTTGTCCTTCTGGAGTTCGGCGAGCTTGGCGAGGTGACGCACCTGCAGCGGGCCGTTGATCTTCAATTCGGTGTCGAAGCCGTCCATGCCGTTGGAGCGGGTGCCGAGCGGCACGTTATGCCAGGCGGAAAGCTGCTCGATGTTGGCCCAGGTCGTCCAGGCGGTGGAAAAGCCACAGGTCGGGCTGACAGTCTTCAATTTTGCAGCGGCCTCGAACACCTCCGGCCATGTCTTCGGCGGCTGGTCGGCGTTGAGCCCAGCCTTCTTCAGAAGGTCGCGGTTGACCCACATCACCATGCTGGATGAATTGAACGGGAAGGACAGCATCTCGCCCTTTGTGGTCGAGTAGTAGCCGGTGATGGCGGGAAGGTAGATTTTCGGATCGAAGGTTTCGCCGGCATCCTTCATCACGTCCTGCACGGGCTTCACCGCGCCTTTCGCCGCCATCATGGTGGCTGTGCCGACCTCGAACACCTGGAGGATGTGCGGCGCGTTCCCTGAACGGTAGGCTGCGATGCCGGCATTCATCGTATCGGCGTAGGAACCCTTGAAGACCGGAACGACCTTGTAGTCCTGCTGGCTGGCGTTGAAGTCATTGGCGAGGCGCACGACAACATCGTTGTTTGCGCCTGTCATGGCGTGCCACCACTGGATTTCGGTCTGCGCATTCGCCGGCGTCGCGGCGAAGGCGGCGGCTGCCGTCATGAAGGCAATCAGCATCGAGTTTTTCACGGTCTTCTCCCTGAGCGTTCGGCGGCTTTCGGCAACCTGTGTCAGAATTCGCGCGGTCTGGCGCAGCGCGGCTGAGCGATGCTGACGTTGCAATTTTCTGTGACGGTGACGTGACCGGTAGCCCCGATCCTTGTTATGGGCTCAAAGGTCCATACTTTGCGGCTTATGTCAAAATCGCCTGGAAAAATGGGCTTGCGCACCATGTGATAGTGTCGCTTTGCCGTTAGTTTCCAATCGGTTGGCTATCGAATAGCTGTTGATTTTTTGCAACGCAGCGACGAAATCGCTTTTATCCTTTAGTATTGCGATTTACGCTCTCCTTTTAGCAGGAGGTGCCGACCATGGGACTTGCGCTAAAGCTGGACATATTCGTCATCGGAGCCATGTTCTTGTTTCTGGCGTCGATCGTTATGGGAGCGTTCTGACAGGCCGTTTCTGTCTCGCCCGCGTACTACTTCACGTAGGGCCAACACGAAAAAGAGGGCGTGCTCGCAACCGAGACGCCCTTTGTTTTTGTCCTTGCCTCTTTTCGAGCCTCGCCAGTCGCCGGGCTCGCCCCCCACAAAATGGGCCGGCTGATACGGACGCTGCGGTCCCGTCTGCGATACGCTGCGGCTATAGATCAAGTGTCGCCGTCAGCCGATGGCGAGACCCACCACGGCCATCGTCATCAGAGCGCACCAGGACAGCACGCCCCCGACCTGCCTGACGAAGCTGGTTCCAGAATTCGGATGATCGAAGTCCATATCCATCACTCCTTCGCGAGCAAAAGTCTCGGCGACAGGAATTGTTCCGTTTTGCGCGGTGTCTGCCGCTGTTGCTCACACCGGCTTCGGGCAGGCCGCCGGCACGCTGGCGCGAGAGTGGCGCAGGAAATTCGTACCCTGTGAAACGTCGCAGCCCCTGTCCGAGAATCGCCAGTTGGTGACGTTCTGCGTCAGTTCACACATCGCCATGCGCGGTCCGTTCGGCGTGCTGAGGCAGATGTTCTCGCCGAGCTTGAAGTTGTGGCCATTCGCCCGGCAGGTGCATTCGGGCAGGGTGGGCGCTTCCTGAGCGAAGGCCGGTGGAGCCAGAGCACCGCCAGCCAGCGTCAGGCAGGAAAACAGAAGCGAACGCGCGGTCTTCACCATGGCTCGACCTTTCCGTCCGACCGGCTTCGCCGATCGTCACAGATGAAGTGTGCGCCCGCCTTTTGCTTTTGAAAAGAGCTTAATTGGCGCGTTTCAAACGCCGTTCGCCTTGAACCAGGCTTGCATCTTGGCCCAGCCGTCTTTCGCGGCCGCGTCGCGGTAGCTTGGTCGATAGTCGGCGTTGAAAGCGTGCGGCGTGTCCGGGTAGACGACGATCTCGACTTTCTTGCCTGCGGCGGTCGCCGCCTTCTTGATGTCCTCTGTCGTGGAAACCGGGATACCGGTGTCGGCCGCGCCGTAAAGGCCGAGCACAGGGCAGTTCAGCTTCGAGACGAGGTCGATCGGATGCTGCGGCGTCATTTCGTTCTTGTCGCCCGTCACGCGGCCATACCATGCGACCGCTGCTTTCAGGCCGGGATTATGCTCGGCGTAGAGCCAGGTGATGCGCCCGCCCCAGCAAAATCCGGTGATGGCGAGCCGGTCTGTCGCGGCGCCTTCCGATTTCGCGAAGGCGACCGTCGCGTCGAGATCGCCGATGACCTGCGCATCAGGCACCTTCGAGACGATGTCCTTGATGAGCGCGCCGACATCGGCGATCTTGGAGGCGTCGCCCTGCCGGAAATAGAGTTCGGTCGCAATCGCATAATAGCCGAGCTTGGCGAGCCTGCGGCAGATGTCCTTGATGTGCTCGTGAACGCCGAAGATCTCCTGAACCACGAGCACGACCGGCGCGGCGGCGTTGCCAGCCGGCTTCGCGCGGTAGGCCGGGATCGTGGCGGAGCCGACCTTCACCTCGACCATTCCTGCGGTGAGACCTGCCGCGTCGGTCTGGATCGTCTGCGCCGAGACCGGCTGCACGCTCAGCGCATAGCCCGCTCCGGCGATGGCGACGCCACCCTTGAGAACGGTTCTCCGTCCGACCGGCCCGGTGGTCTCGCCTGCCTTTTCCATGTTGATGTCCATCTGACGTTTCCCTTGCAGTTCTGATTGGCGACTGCCCCCTGCCAACAGCATTAACGCGGATTGAGGCCGCTTCAAAGCATTGACCGTAAACCGCCTTTTTGCGCGCTTCTTTTATTTTTCGGCATTTCGCCCTATATTGTCACTGCCGGAGTGTTCCGGCGCGGGAGTTCAGGGAAGTTCATGGCAAACGCAATCGTTTCGTCGTCTTCTGGCAGCCAAAACAACAAGAAGGGCCTGCGCAGGGCCAGCACGGTCATCGCAGCGGCCTTCATTGCCGCCACCATCGGTTCCAGCTTCGCCGTCGCCAAGCCCGGCGGCGGAGGCAGCGTCGGCAGCCGAGGCTCGCGCACCTACAGCGCGCCGGCCGCCACGCCAACCGCGCCGACAGGTGCGACGCCGTTCGCCCGCAGCACGACGCCGGCCGCCGCGCCGGCAGCGCAGCAGGCGCGTCCCGGCGGTTTCAATCCAGCCGCCGCTCCGGCAAGGCCCGCCAGCCGCTTCGGCACCGGCCTGATGGCCGGCTTGCTCGGCGCAGGTCTGTTCGGCGCTCTGCTCGGCTCCGGCTTCATGGGCGGGCTTGGCGGGCTTATGTCCTTCATCGGCCTCTTCCTGCAGGTCGCGCTCATCGGCATGCTCATCATGTTCGCGCTGCGCTGGTTCCGCGGCCGGTCGTCGGCCGGATCGATGGCGATGGCCGGAGCCGGGAACGCCCCGACCCGCCAGCCGCTTGCCGGTGATCTCGCCAATCGCTCTGCGATGAGCGGCTCTCCCGCCGGCGCGTCGCGCCCGTTGCCACGCAATGTGCGGATCGAGCCCTCCGATTATCAGGCTTTCGAGCGTCTGCTTTCGGAAGTACAGGGCGCTTACAGCCAGGAAAACGTGAATACGCTCAAGGCGATCGCGACCCCGGAAATGACCTCGTATTTCGAGGAGGAGTTGTCGGAAAACAGCCGTCGGGGCGTCGTCAACCGCGTCTCAAACGTCAAGCTTCTGCAGGGCGACCTGTCCGAAGCCTGGGGCGAGGCCAACGCCGAGTATGCGACCGTCGCCATGCGCTACGCTCTCGTCGACGAGACGCTCGATCGCTCGACCGGCAAGCCGACACCCGGCAGCCAGAACGGGCCGCAGGAAGCGACGGAATACTGGACCTTCGTCCGGCCCGCCAATGCGGCGAACGACGCCTGGAAACTGTCGGCGATCCAGCAGGCTGCCTGACCAGCCAATCGCCAGAATCAAGACCGAGGCCGCCTCCGGGCGGCCTTTTCGTTGATCGCCCCGTCGAGGAGAGCCCGCCATGACCGCGACCAAGGATATAGTGAGCTATCAGGAGTTCGATCGGATCGACATGCGCATCGGCCGCATCGTGGACGTCCAGCCATTTCCGCGTGCCCGAAACCCGTCTTATAAGCTCGCCATCGATATCGGGGCCGAGCGCCCCGTTTGGTCCAGCGCGCAGGTCACGCAGTATGCTTGCGAAGACCTAATCGGCACGCTCGTCGTCTGCGTCTGTAATTTCGCCCCGAAAAACATTGCGGGCTTTCTCTCGGAAGTGCTGGTGCTTGGGGCTGCCGGGCCGGATGGCAAGGTCGTGCTGCTCAGCCCGCGGGGCGAAGTCAGCCCCGGGCAAGCCATCTATTGAATGGTTCATCGGCAGCATGATCGCTTTGCGCGCCAGGTCCGAGGACCAGGATGCGTCGGCATCGACCGCACGAGGTGGATTGCAAGTTGGAACCGGACGCCAGCGATACGGCTGCCCACACCGAGCGAGCATCGGACCGCCGTCGCGTTTTGAAGGCTGGCCGGATCGAGCTCAAGAACAGGTCGGTGATCGATTGCACGGTTCGCAACATCAGCCGCACCGGCGCGCGTCTTCGCGTGGAAGAAAGCTATTGGATACCCGAACATTTCACGATCGACATTCCGAGCGAGGGATTGCGGCGAAGCTGCCGCGTCCAGTGGCGGAACGCTGTCGATCTCGGCGTCAAGTTCGACGAGCCGGAATGAGCAGGGTCAGGCCGCCATCTGGACAAAGCGGCTCGCGATCCAATCGATCACAAGGCGCGCTTCGGCATCGGTTTGGAGATGAGGCTGCATCAGAAGCCATGCTTCGCGTCGCGCTTTGAGCGGCGTGGCGACGAACGCCGGATCGGTCTGAAGATCGCACGCAGCATGGCGCGGCAGCACGCCCGATGCCTTGCCGGACTGGATGGCTGTTCGGATAAGGCTGATGCTCGATGTCTTCAGCCGCATGGTCGTCGGCAGGGCAAGCGCTGCGAGTTCGACCATCTCAGGCGTACCTGCAAGCTCGGGCGGATAGCAGCAGCCGAACAGGGCATCGTGATCTGCCCCACGCTCCGCCGGCTGGAACAGGATGAAGCGAATATCGCCGAGCTTGCGCATCTTGAAATTGCCGCGCTCCGGCTTGCCGAGCCGGATGGCGAGATCGGTCTGCCAGCGTGAGAAATCCATGTTGCGATCCGAGAGCTCGAATTCGAGCGCGATGTCCGGGTGCGCGGCGAGGAATGATGCGAGGTCGGGCGCAAGAACATGTTCGGCGATCGAGGCGGTGGCGGTGATCCGCAGCAGCCGCGCCGCAGCGCCAGATGTCCGTGCGATGGCCAATGCGCGCTGGGCAGCCTCGGCCATCTCCGCGATCGGTTCGAGCAAGGCGAGGCAGCGCGGAGTTGCGCGGCGAAGCCCGTCGACGGCATCGAACAGCACGAAGCCGAGCGCCTGTTCCGCTCTGGCGAGCCTGCGGGCGATCGTTGTTTCATCAATGCGGAGCGCCTTGGCCGCGCGCGCGAATGTGCCGTCGCGATGGACGGCCGCGACGATACGAAGATCATCCCAGTTGAGACGCATGGGCCATTCCTGCAAAATTGCAGCTATCAGTCGCGTTTTATCTGCATGATTGCAGGTAATTCAAATGCTAGGACAATGTCCATCCAACCCTTTGACAAGGACTTCCTCCATGAACGCCTCATCAGACCTTCCAAAAACACTGTTGCAGATGTCCGGAGCCGACCTTGCGCCCCCTTCGCTGGCCGATGCAGCTTTGGTTCTCGTCGATCTGCAGAACGAATATCTTTCCGGGCCTCTTCGCCTGCCCGATGCCGAGGCTGCGGTCGATGCTGCAAGCATTTTGCTCACGCAGGCGCGGGCAAACGGGGCCACCATCATTCACATCGCCCACAAGGGTGCGGCTGGTGGCGCGTTCGATCGGTCGGCGAAGCGCGGTGCGATCATCGACGCCGTCGAGCCCCTGCCGGGCGAGACGGTGATTGAAAAAGGCCTGCCGAACGCCTTCGCGGCGACGGCTCTAGACGAGACGCTCAAGACCATGGGACGCAAGCAGCTTATCCTCGCCGGTTTCATGACGCATATGTGCATCAGCTCGACGGCGCGCGCGGCGCTCGATCTCAACTATCGCGTGACGATCGATGCCAATGCCTGCGCAACGCGAGACCTGCCGGATGGGCGCGGCGGATTGATCCGCGCCGCGGCGCTGCACGAGGCATCGCTGATAGCGTTGTCCGACCGCTTCGCGATCGTCGTGCGCGGGCACGACTGGACCGCCTGAGCGGCGTGTCCGGCCGCTCCGGCATCAGGCGCGCAGCTTCGCGATCTCCGCGCGGAACAGCAGCGGCAGAAAGCTCACGGTCATCACGGCGAGATAGACGTTGAAGGCGGTGCTCTCGAACGTGTAATCGCGGATCGAGAACAGCCCGAGTACGTTGCCTGCCGCCGCAAGCACATATGAGCGCCGATCCTCGGTCTCGGGGTGCGAAATGAACTTGCGGATCGTTGGCGTCGCGGCAAGCATGTCGCTGATCAGGCTGAAGACGATTGCGACGACCGGGTTGGCCGTCACTGCCCAGAGCAGGACGGCCAGCAACGAGAAGACGCCGCAGGCGTAGTCGAACCTTTCGAGCTTCCAATAAGCGTTGCGGTTACTGAACGAGGCGATGAAAACGCAGAGCGGCATGATTCCGCTGGCGAAGATCACCGCTGTCGAGACGCCGACGCCGCTGGCGAGCTGGGCAAAGGCCCCGATCATCGGCGCGATCGACCAGAGCAGCCAGGTCACCCGATTTGGCTTCGCTTCGCCGCGCAGCGTCGCCCGAATGTAGGACAGGCCGGAGAGAACGCTCAAGGCGACGCTGACCATGGCGATTGCGGTTTGAAGCATCGGCGCTGTCTATCAGCAGCCGCGCGCGAAGGACAGGTGGCCGCGCAGCAAACCGGCTGAAACACCTGATCGTCATGAACGGATAGGGAACAGAGCCGGTGCCCCAGCGTTACCGGACGCAAAGGAGCGCTCCATGACCATCGCCAAAAAGACGGATATCGAAGAGACCGAGATGCGCAACACCAGCGTGCTCGGCGAAGACCCAAAGCGCCACCCTGATCCGCATTCGAATGCAGAGAAGGACCCTGAAGACTGGGTCAGCGGTGACGAGCCGATGACGGGCGCGCAGACATCCTATCTGAAGACGCTGTCGGAACAGGCGCACAAGCCGGAGATGTTCGAGGCTGGGCTCAGCAAGGCGGAGGCATCCAAGCGGATCGATGCTTTGAAGACGGAATTGTCGCTGTAGGGTCGCTATAAAAATTGGCGCCCGTCTACATCGGCGGGTTGACGCCATCCTTGCCCATCGTCACCGAGGCGGCGGTTACCGTGCCATCCGGCTGGACCTGGCCGCCGATGAACACGACGGTCGACGGCGTGGCGTCCGTCTTTGCGCCCGGTTTGAACGTGACGATGGGGATGTCTTTCGAGACGTCGATCTTCGTCTCGCCGTCCTTGTATTTCATCGTGATGGTCTGGCCTTTGACGCTGGAGATCGCCTCGCTCAACGTGGCGTTGGTCATGGTGCTCTCGGGCTCCAGATCCCAGCCGCGATGGCCTTCGCCCGCGCCGCGCATGGCTTCCGGAAACACGACGACCTCCAGCGCTTTCTGCGGCGCGTCCTTTTGCGGCAGCGCAGCGATGCCGAGATAGGCGCCAGGCTTCACCTCCTCGAAGCTCGCTTTGATGACGATGGCATAGCGGGTCTTGTCGTCGACCAGCACTTTCACCATCTGCCCTTCGCGGGCTTTCACGGAGAGCGTGTTCCCATCGACCGCCTCGATGGTGCCGCGCACGCGAATGGGCTTGGTTTGGGCCAGGGCGTTCGTCGAAAGGATGGAAAGCGTAGCTATCGTCGCGAGGCGAAGGGCAAAATTCATGTCATGGCTCCGGGTTGATTGGAGAGATACGCGGGGCTTGGCTGTAAGGTTCGAAAGCGTGCAATCACGATTGCGTGGGGGAGTGCTTTATTGTCATCCCGGAAGTCGCGCAGCGACTATCCGGGATCCAGTCTTTGATATTTGGGAAGGTCTGGATCCCGGATATTTGCTACGCAAATTCCGGGATGACCAAGAAGGCGCTCACCGCGGCCCGCCGCGCCTGAACTTCGGTTTCTGCCCGGCGTAGCCTTGCGTCGAGCGCGGCGACGGACGAGCTGCGTAAGGCTGCTGCACCGGCACCGGCTGGTCGGTGAAGCCCATATCGTCCAGCGAGGGTTTGTGGGCGCGGGTCGGCGGCAGATTGGCGGCAGCGCCGTACTTGCCCTCTCCGGCATAGCTGCCGGCCTTTGACGCCACCTTGCCCTGACGCACGGTCGGATCGTCGACCACGGCGAGCGCCGTCGAGCGCAAGCGCTTCAACTCGTCGCGCAGGCGGGCTGCCTCCTCGAAGTTGAGGTCGGCGGCGGCGTCGCGCATCCGCTTTTCGAGATCGCCGATCACGGCCTCGAAGTTGTGGCCGATCGTTGCCGCCTCCTCTGACATCCCCTTGTCGACCGTCACATGGTCGCGCTCATAGACGCTGTTCATGATGTCGGCGATGCCGCGCCGGACGCTTTCGGGCGTGATGTTGTTCTCGACATTATAGGCGTGCTGCTTCTCGCGGCGGCGATTGGTCTCCGCAATGGCGCGCTCCATCGAGCCCGTCATCTGGTCGGCATAGAGGATGACCCGGCCATCCACGTTGCGCGCGGCGCGGCCGATCGTCTGGATCAGCGCAGTTTCCGAGCGCAGGAAGCCTTCCTTGTCGGCATCGAGAATGGCGACGAGGCCGCATTCGGGAATGTCGAGCCCCTCGCGCAGCAGGTTGATGCCGATCAGCACGTCGAACGCGCCGAGGCGCAGATCGCGGATGATCTCGATGCGCTCCAATGTGTCCACGTCCGAGTGCATGTAGCGCACCCGGACATTCTGCTCGTGGAAATATTCGGTGAGGTCCTCGGCCATGCGCTTGGTGAGCGTCGTCACGAGCGTGCGGTAGCCGGCCTGCGCCACGGCGCGGACCTCGCCCAGCAGATCGTCGACCTGGCTGCGGGCAGGGCGGATGAAGACCTCAGGGTCTATGAGGCCGGTCGGGCGGATGACCTGCTCGCTGAAGACGCCGCCAGTCTGGTTCATCTCCCATTTGCCAGGCGTCGCCGAGACATGCACGGTCTGCGGGCGCATGGCCTCCCATTCCTCGAAGCGCATCGGCCGGTTGTCGAGGCAGGAGGGCAGGCGGAAGCCGAACTCGGCCAAGGTGGCCTTGCGCTTGAAGTCGCCGCGATACATGCCGCCGATCTGCGGCACGGTGACGTGGCTTTCATCGGTGAAGACGATCGCGTTGTCCGGCAGGTATTCGAACAGCGTCGGCGGCGGCTCACCCGGCTTGCGGCCGGTCAGATAGCGCGAGTAATTCTCGATGCCCTGGCATGAGCCGGTCGCCTCCAGCATTTCGAGGTCGAACACGGTGCGCTGTTCGAGACGCTGCGCCTCGATCAGCCGGCCCATGCGGTTCAATTCCTCGAGCCGCCATTTCAGCTCTTCCTTGATGCCCTTGATCGCTTGCTGCAGGGTTGGCCGCGGCGTCACGTAATGGCTGTTGGCGTAGACCTTCACCATCTGGAGTTCGGCCTGCTTGTTTCCGGTCAGCGGATCGAACTCGGTGATGCTTTCGATCTCGTCGCCGAACAGCGAGACGCGCCACGCCCGGTCCTCGTAATGGGCGGGGAAGATTTCGATGACATCGCCACGCACGCGGAAGGTGCCACGCGTGAAGTCGCCCAACGAGCGCTTGTATTGCAGCGCCACGAGATCGGCGATGAGCTGGCGCTGGTCGACCTTCTCGCCGAGGCTGATGGAGAAGGTCATGGCCGTGTAGGTCTCGACCGAGCCGATGCCGTAGATGCAGGAGACGGAGGCGACGATCACGACATCGTCGCGCTCCATCAGCGCGCGCGTCGCCGCATGGCGCATGCGGTCGATCTGTTCGTTGATCGAGCTTTCCTTGGCGATGTAGGTGTCCGAGCGCGGCACATAGGCTTCCGGCTGGTAATAATCGTAATAAGAGACGAAATATTCCACCGCATTGTCTGGAAAGAAGCTCTTGAATTCGCTGTAAAGCTGCGCCGCCAGCGTCTTGTTCGGCGCGAGGATCACCGCCGGGCGCTGCGTCTGCTGGATGATCTGCGCCATGGTGAAGGTCTTGCCGGAGCCGGTGACGCCGAGCAGCACCTGATCCCGCTCATGCGCCTTGATGCCTTCGACGAGGCTGGCGATCGCCGTCGGCTGGTCGCCCTTGGGCTCAAAAGGCGCTTGCAGCTTGAATTTGATGCCGCCTTCCGACTTCTCCGGACGCGCGGGACGGTGCGGCGTCCACTCGATTTTGCCTTTAAAGCGCGGGTCGCCCTCCTGAAGCAGCTTCTGCAGCGCTTCCTGCGTCGCGTTGACTCCAGCGGTCGAGGCGAGTTCGAGGTCGTCATCCTCGGCATCGTCATCGGGAATTTCTGGCGCGACGTTGCCCTGGAGAACGCGGGTTGGCTTGGAAGAAAGCAATTCCTCGCGCGTGAAAGAGCCCTTGGCGCTGCCGAACTTTCGGGCTCCGGTGGGCGTGGCGGGCACCTCGTCCATGCTGCCGTGACGATCGCGTGGCGGCTTGATGCGCGAGCCGGGCTGGCCTTTGGTTTCTGGCGCCGCAGGCGGCCTCGATTGAAGGCCGAGGCTCTCGACGAGTTTGGCGTCGAGCATCTCCACAGGTCCAGCGTCGAAGGATGCCTGCGGCGCCTCCGAAAAGCCGGATTGCGCCTGCGGAAGACCGGGATTCAGCAATTTTGCGAGGTGCTGGTCGAGGGGGATCAGCGGCAGTTTGCCGGCCTTGCCGGCTGTCGATTTGGGAGCACGCGTCATCTGTTCAATATAGAGACCGTTTCGCATAATGGGGAGGGCAGACGACCTCATTCTTCGGCGGTGCTGAAGCGCAAGCACAAAGGCAACGTATCCAAACGAACCGGAAGTCGTAAGTGAGTGGGTATTTATGCAATTTCAATGTTTGATGACAAAAATACGCTAGTCTCAAGTGTTTCGTTCCAATAAAAAGCGTAATATGTCTGTTCGCTCAAACGACTTCCAACTTGTCGGCATCTCCGAATTCGTCTCCAAGACCCAGACCGGGATGATTGTCTGGTTCACCGGCCTTTCCGGGGCTGGTAAGACCACGATCGCGCTGAAAATCAAGGAGAGGCTCGATGCCCTCAACCTGCGGTGCTGCCTTCTCGACGGCGATGACCTTCGCAGGGGTCTCAACAGCGATCTTGGATATTCGGATGAGGATCGCGTCGAAAACATGCGACGGACCGCCGAGGTGGCGGCCTTGATGGCGCGCGCGGGCCTGATCACGATCAGCAGCCTGATTTCGCCGTTCGCCAAGGAGCGCCGCATTGCTCGGGTCGTTGCGGGCGACCTTCCCTTTTTCGAGGTGTTCATCGACGCGCCGCTGGCGCTGTGCGAGCAGCGCGACCCCAAGGGGCTTTACAAGCGCGCGCGCCAGGGCTCGATCAAGGACTTCACCGGCATTGGTTCGGCCTACGAACCGCCGGTTTCGCCTGATCTCCGCCTTGATACCGGGATGTCGAGCGCCGACGATCTTGCGGCCAAGGTGGTGGAACTCATCTTGGCGAAACAGGTCTAGTGCAGCATGGTCGTAGCCCGGCTCCAGTCGACCGCCTGTCTTGCAGGGCTTTGTGGTCTTTCAAATGTCTGACCCGGTCCTGTCGCGAGTGACGCGCCGAATAGGGCTGAACAGATCAGGCGTCGATCTCTTGAAAGCCTATATCGACGAGCGTCTGGAGGCCATGCGCAGCGAATTGGCGCAACTGGTGGCTGTGCACGCCTCCAGCCGCGATGTGCTTGAACCCATCAACGCCGGCGTGGCGGAACTGGCTCGGGATTTGAGGCATCACGCGCAGAAGGTCGATGAAGTCGAGCATTCGCTGAAGACCATCATTGCAGAGGCGTTCGCCAATGCGGCGTCCGCGCGAGCCTGGGATCGGGAACAACTTGACGCGATCGGCAGCAAGGTCACCCAGATCGAGTTCGATCAACGAGAGATGGCCGGCAGTGTCGTCTCTACGCTCGAACATCTGAAGTCCGGGCGCGATTGGGATCGGCAGCTCCTCGAGGCCGTCGCCGTTCGCGTCACGGAAATCTTTTCTCAACTCTCCGAACAGTTTCAGGCCGTTCGTGCCATCGACGAAGCGGTCGCGGCCAAAATGCTTCCAGCGCTCGATGTAGCCGCCTCTGCCTGGACTTGGGATCGAGAGCCGATCGATGCGATTGCAGCGCGATTGACCGAGGTCGAAGCGGCACAGCGTTCATTTGCAGGGAGTGTTCTTTCAACGCTCGACCATCTGAAGTCGGGCCGCGAGTGGGATCGAAGCCAACTCGACGCGATCGGATCGGCGCTGACGCATGGTCAGGACAGGCTGGCGGACATTGCCGACAAGCTTGAGCGTCTGACGCTCCAGATCGCCACAGATCGAGTTGCCGGCGGGTCCGCAGTGGCGGCGGTCAGCTTTCCCGGCATATTCATCGTCGGGCATGCGCGCTCGGGGACGAGCATCTTGCTGGATGCACTCAATTCCTCGAAGGCCATCTTCATGTTCGGTGAAGCGAACTTTCATGAGACCCATCCCCGCACCGATTTTCGTCAATGGTACAACAGCATGCACGAAGGCTTCGGGAACTTGCGAGGAAAGGGCACATATTGCCCGGCTCTGCTAGGCGACGAGGCGAGCGGCTGGGACTATCTTCAGCAGATGAGCAAGTCGTTTCGACGCGTGGGAGACAAAGTCGCTTTCAGGGACGAGACGCTTGGTTACAATTTTCAACGTTTCTTCGACTTTCAAACACGTCATTTCTTCGATTCGTTTCACGTATGTATCATTCGACATCCGTATATGACGTTGAAATCCAGCTTTCAGATGTTTGATCAAACAGATCATGTCATCTATGTCAGGTCATACATCAAAACGATACTGCAGATACTCGAACTCTATCAGACTATGCCGAATGTCCCGATCCTGATTCATGAAATGATCGATGAAAGCACATTCAATTTGTTAAGCCAGTGGATGGATATAGATCTCTCTCACGGTATAAAATTTTACGAAAAAGCCTATCAGGTTTTGCCTGCTGACGATTGGCAGTTGCCGGAACTATCCGATGATCATCATGCCATGCTTCGCGAAACGTGGGACGGCCTTCTAGCCATCCATGACCAATCGTCGCTGCAACTGGTGCCGGGTGGAGCCGTCAACGCGTACCATTGGCGATTGAGGGCGTTATGCAGCGAGTTGGAAAAGCCGATCCAACCTCGTGGCAGCCAGAAGAAAAGCACAAAGTCGCGTTCGTCGCGGTCAAGTTAAGCGTTTCCTACGGCCCTCGGTGTCCCGTCATCTTCCAGCGTGTCGCCATGCGCCGCGAGGCCTTCGTCGAGCAGGTCGCCAAGATTGGGAATGCCGAGCAGGTAGCTGGCGGTATCGCCGCCCGAGGCCTCATCGCGCTCGCGCGCCAGAGCGACGGCGTCATCCCACTCCTCGATGTCGAAATCGCCGCGACCGAGATAGACGAGCGCGATGACATCCGCGCGCTCGTCGTCGTTCATGCCGTCGATCATGCCACGAAATTCGATCTCGGTCGCATCCTCGCCCTCGTCCGCTTCGCTGGAGGTGAGCACGTCGGTCTCACCGTCGTCGATCGGATTGGAGCCGGAATCGGGGTCGGTGTCGGCTTCCTTCACGTCGATCCTGCGAGCCTCGACGATGAGCGCCCGAATCTTGTCTATCGCGATGTCCATGAATACGGTCTCCCAGCCGCGACTCAGCCGCGGTCGAGCGTTAACGCGGCTTGATCGCAAACGTTCAACCGCGCTCCTCCTTTCTTTATTTGATGCGAATCGACTAACACCGGGTGCGGCCATGCACGCCCGCCAAAGGACATCATGACGGCTTTTTCCCCGCAGCAGGACGCCGCGCTCAAAGCCATCGCCGTCTGGCTGAAGACCAAGGGCGGGGCGCAAGTCTTCCGCATGTTCGGCTATGCCGGCACAGGCAAGACGACGCTCGCCAAGCAGATCGCCGAGGATGTCGACGGCGACGTGCTGTTCGCGGCCTACACCGGCAAGGCGGCGCTCGTTCTGCGTTCCAAGGGCTGCGAGGGCGCGAGCACAATCCACAGCCTGATCTATCGCTCGCGCGGGACCGAGGAGGAAACGCCGGAATTCGTGATCAACCGGCAGAGCGACGCCAACAACGCCAAGCTGATCATCATCGACGAATGTTCGATGGTGGATGAAGAACTGGGGCGCGACCTTCTTTCCTTTGGCACGCGGGTGCTCGTGCTCGGCGATCCGGCGCAATTGCCGCCCGTGAAAGGCGGCGGCTTCTTCACCGAGGCCGAGCCTGACGTGATGCTGACAGAGGTCCATCGACAAGCGCGCGACAATCCCATCGTGGCGCTTTCCATGGCCGTGCGCGAGGGCGAGCGTCTTGCCAGGGGTAGCTATGGCGAAAGCCGCGTCATCGGGCGCGACGAGATTGACGCCTCGATGGTGCTCGCCGCCGATCAGGTGCTCGTCGGCATCAACAAGACGCGCAGGCTCTACAACAACCGCATCCGCAACCTGATGGGCTATCGCGATCCGCTGCCGGCGGTGGGCGAGCGTCTCGTCTGCCTGCGCAACGACAAGAAGAAGGGTCTGCTGAATGGCGGCATGTGGAGCATTTCCGAACTGCGCACCTCGAAGAAGAATCTCGTCACGATGAACGTCAAGCCGATCGACGATCCGGACGCGAAGACGGTCAAGGTCTCGGTGCTGCCGGAATTCTTCACCGGCGGCGAGGACGCGATCCCGTACGCGCTGAGGCGATCATCGGACGAGTTCGACTATGGCTATGCACTGACCGTCCACAAGGCGCAGGGTTCGCAATGGGACAATGTGATGCTGTTCGACGAGAGCTACGCCTTTCGCGAGCACCGCGCTCGCTGGCTCTACACCGGCCTGACGCGGGCGGCGGAGCGGATCACGGTCGTGGTGTGAGCCCACCGCGATAGTCTTTTGCCCGATAACGCGTGAAGTCACCGTATCCGGGCGATCGCCGCGTCGCGCTCGGTCTCAGCGGCGGCGCGCGTCGGATATTCCTTGCCCTTGAACAGGTATTGCGTCGAGCCGATGATCTTGCGCTTCTCGATGATCGGAAACTCGGCGGTAAAGGCCTTGATGCGCTCGATCTTGCGCTTTTCCTCGCGCTCCTTGCGGGCGGACTCATAAGCCGTGAAAGCTTCCTCGGTCATCTCGACCCTGCGCTGGCAGAGGAAGATGATGCCGTCCGTGAACGCCGCGCCATAGCCCCAGCCTGCGCCGTAACTCTGTTCGACCTGCCGGTGGATCGTCGTGTGGGTGGCGTATTCCGAGGCGATCAGGGGGACCGTCGACTTGATCTCCCAGTTGCCTTCCTCGATCTCGGCCATCACGCCGGCAAGTTCATCCTCGGCCGACTTCCAGTTCGGCTCGATGACGCCGGTCTCGGTGTGCTTTCCGGCCTTCTGCTGTTCGCTGCGCGTAAAGCCCCAATGCGCGCGAAAAGTCATCGTCTCGTAAACTGCGGGCATGATCGACAATGGTTTCTATCAGAATTGTGGCCGGAAACGTCTTATGTGGCGGATCGACGCGTCTTTTAATCGATCCGCCCGATTTTGCAACGGCGAGCGGCACGTCGAAGGACATTCCGTCGCCATGGGGCCGGCGCCGTTCTCACTCGGCCGCGACGGCGCGCTGGTCGGGCAGAAAGCCGCCTGACTGCCGCCGCCAGAGATCGGCGTAGAGGCCGCCCTTCTTGAGCAGGCTCGCATGGCTCCCTTCCTCGACGATCCGTCCGCGATCGAGCACCACCAGCCGGTCCATGATCTGCAAGGTCGAGAGGCGATGGGCGATGGCGATTACGGTCTTCCCGTCCATCAGGCTGGAGAGGCTGTCCTGGATCGCCGCCTCGATCTCGCTGTCAAGCGCGGAGGTCGCTTCGTCGAGCACGAGGATCGGCGCATTTTTCAAAATGACGCGGGCGATGGCGATGCGCTGCCGCTGACCGCCGGAGAGCTTGACGCCGCGTTCGCCGACATGCGCGTCGTAGCCGCGCCGTCCGAAGCTGTCCTCGAGCTGCATGATGAAATCATGCGCCGCCGCCTCGCGGGCCGCCGCGATCATCTCCTCCTCGCTGGCCGAGCGTCTTCCATAGATGATGTTCTCGCGGATCGAGCGGTGCAGCAGCGAGGTGTCCTGCGTCACGACAGAAATGGCATCTCGCAGGCTTTCCTGCGTCACGCCGCGAATGTCTTCGCCGTCGATGCTGATGCGGCCGCCCTCGACGTCGTGGAAGCGCAAGAGCAGACTGGTCAGCGTGGTTTTTCCCGCGCCTGAGCGACCGACCAGCCCGACCTTTTCGCCCGGCTGGATAGCAAGCGAGAAGCGGTCGATCACCGGGCCTTGCGCCACGCCGCCGCGGTTGTCGGATCGATCCTTGCGGCCATAGCTGAACGACACGCTCTCGAAGTCGATCCGCCCCCTGTCGACCTGCAGCTCCGGAGTGCCGGCCTCGTCCTGCATCTGGAGGGGTTGAGCGATCGAGAGCATGCTTTCCTGCACGAGACCGATGTTCTCGAAGATGCCCTGCACCTCATAGGCGACCCAGCCCGACATCGCGATGATCTGGCTCGTCAGCGGCAGAACCATCGCGAGCGTGCCGATCTCGACCATGGCGTTCTGCCAGAGGATCACGGCGAGCGCGCCTGTCGTCACCAGCAGCATCGCATTGAGAAAATTGAGCAGCGCGATGAAGGTCGTGCTGAGCCGCTGCTGCGCGAGGAAGCTGCCGTTGAGCTCGGCCATGCTTTCGCGCACGTGACGGTCCTCGTCGCGCACTTTTGCAAACAGTTTGACGGTGAGGATGTTCGTGTAGCTGTCGACGACCCGACCGGTGACGGCCGAGCGCTTCTCCGATGCAGCGCGTGCGGCGTCGCGCTGACGCGGGATCATCCAGATCAGCAGCGTGACGTAGAGCGCGAACCAGACGACCATGGGGACGGCGAGCCGCCAGTCTTGCGCAAGAAGCAGTCCGACCGCGCCGAGCCCGTAGACGAGGATGTGCAGCACCGAGCGAATGAGCGCGATGACGGTCTCGCGCAGGGCGTGACCAGCCTGCATCACCCGGTTAGCGATGCGGCCGGCAAAATCGCTCTGGAAGAAACCAACCGATTGACGCACGACGTGCCAATGGCTCTGCCAGCGGATCATGGTGTTCATGTTGGAGACGAGCGACTGGTTGGTGATCAGCCGCTGCAGCAGAATCGCGCCGGGCCGCGCGATGAGGACGACGAACACCATCGTCGCGAGCGTCGGGCCGGCGGTCTCCAGCAGCGTCTCACGCGGGGTTTTCGACAGGATGCCCACGAGCTGGCCGATGAAGAACGGCACCGTCGTCTCGAGCAGCGCGACGACGACGCTGACGAGCACGAAGGCGAGCAGAACCCATTTCACCTGGCGGGCGAAATACCAGTAGAAGCGGAGGAGGCTGGGCGGCGGGCTGTCGGCCGGCGGCTGCTTCAGCCCGTCGACGAGGGTCTCGAAAAAACGATACATGAGGCGGGGCGTCCGGAAAGCGGATTACGGGAGAAGGGCGCAGCATCGATACGCGCGCCATCGTCGTCAGGGTCAACATAACGCTTCAATCGGACGGTAAAAAGACCCGGCGATGAAACTGTTCGCGAACGCGGGCGGCGCGGTCGCGGTTCTGAAAGCGATGGCGTCCCGGCGCGCCTGTTCACCAGCCAGCAAGGTTGGATATGGTCTCCTTGCGCCTCTCGCTTCGAGGCACAACGTCGGAAAGCACAGCCATGGCGTCTGCAAAAGGCATTCAAGGAGCGTATCTCGCGCTGAACCGATTCGGGTTCGGCGCACGCCCCGGTGATCTTGCTCGGATCGCATCGGACCCGCTTGGCGCGGTGGAGGCGGAGATCGACGAACGCGCCGTCGCCCGGCCGGGCGGGCCGGATATCGTCCCGTCGCTCGCGGCCATTCAGGAGCTCGACGAATTCAAGACCACTCGGAAAGCGGCGCGGGACAAGCAGACGGATGCAGCAGCGCGCGCCGAAGCGGAAAGCAAGGTCGCCGTTGCGCCAGACTTCGTCGGTCCGCCTCAGGATGCTGAAAAAGCGTTTCCGAAACCGGAGCCGCCGCAGGCGCGGTTCTTCCGGGTTGAATCGATGGCGCGCACCGAGGCAGCCGTCGGCGCCCGGATCGGACTTGCCGAGCGCATGGTCTGGTTCTGGTCGAATCATTTCTGCGTATCGCTTCGCAAGGGCGGCATTACCGGCGTCTGCGCAGGCGCCTACGAGCGCGAGGCGATCAGGCCGCATGTGTTCGGCCGTTTCGAGGACATGCTTCTTGCTGTGGAAAAGCATCCGGCGATGCTCAACTACCTCGATAATCGGCAGTCGATCGGCCCCAATTCGCGGGCAGGCGCTCGCCGGGACAAGGGCCTCAACGAAAATCTGGCGCGTGAGAATCTGGAACTGCACACGCTTGGTGTCGATGGAGGCTACAGCCAGGCGGACGTGACATCTCTTGCCAACATCATCACCGGCTGGACGATCATCGGCCGCAACGATGAGGAGGGCGAACTCGGCGAGTTCCGCTTCAACCCCAATCGCCACGAGCCCGGCGACCAGACCATCCTTGGTCGCGTCTTTCCGGCCGGCGGCATCGAGCAGGGCGAATCAGCGCTCCGCTTCATCGCCCGCCACCCTTCGACGGCGCGGCATCTGGCCATGAAGCTTGCACGGCATTTCGTCGCCGACGATCCGCCGCCCGCTCTCGTCAAGCGGCTGGCCGCCGTGTTCCTCGAAACCAATGGCGATCTTGCCCGCGTGACGCAGGCCCTGGTCGCGTCCGCCGAAGCCTGGACGCCGGAACTCAGGAAAATGCGGAGCCCTCAGGAGTTCGTCATCGCCGCGCTGCGTGCAACCGGCGTGCCGTTCAACCCCGGGCAGGTGAACGGGCCAATGCGCGCCATGGGGCAGGGGTTCTGGCAGGTCAGCGGACCGAATGGCTATCCAGATGGCGTCAGTGACTGGGCCTCGCCCGAGGGCCTTTCGACGAGGCTTGATTTCTCGCTGGCGCTGGCGCGGCGCATGCCGGGCACGGTCGATCCGCTCGGCCTGCTCGACTCCATCGTCGGCGAGGCGACCTCGCAAGAGACCCGACAGGCCATCGCGCGCGCTGAGAGCAAGCCGCAGGGTGTCGCCATCCTGCTGATGTCGCCCGAATTCCAGCGTCGTTGAAACGAGGTTCGTCATGCTGTGTGAAACGCCTTCGTTCTCCCGCCGGCTGCTGCTGAAGGGCAGCGCCAGTTTCTTTGCCTGGAGCCATCTGCCGAGATTTGCGCGCGCCGCAGATCGCCGCGATCCGCGCTTCCTGACGATCATTCTGCGCGGTGCGCTCGACGGGCTCTCGGCTGTCGCGCCGATCGGCGATCCCGACTACGCCGCCCTGCGTGCGCAGATCGCGCTCTCGCGTGACGGCGACACCGCCGCCCTGCCGCTTGACGGCTTCTTTGCGCTGCATCCGGCGATGCCGAACCTGCTGCGGCTCTTCAAGGCCGGGCAGGCGACCGTCGTGCATGCTGTGGCCTCCCCCTATCGCGAGCGCTCGCATTTCGACGGGCAGGACGTGCTCGAAAGCGGGCTCGGCGGCGTGGCATCCGTTTCAAGCGGCTGGCTCAATCGGGCGCTCGGCGCGCTTCCGGCTGGCGATCGGGTGGTGCGCAAAGGCGCGCTCGGCATCGGGCCGGTGACGCCGTTGATCCTGCGCGGTTCTGCGCCGGTCATGGGCTGGGCGCCGCCGGCGCTGCCCAAGGCTGGTGACGACCTTGCGCAGCGCGTGCTCGATCTTTACACACATCGCGACCCGGTGCTCGCGGCAGCGTTGGGTGCGGGCATCGAGAGCAGTCGCATCGCAGAGCATGCGCCGATGGGGACAGGCAACCGTACGCCGGGCCCGCAGCTTGACAGGATCATGGTCCAGGCCTGCGAAGGCGCGGCCCGGTTGATGATGGCCGATGACGGCCCGCGCATCGCGGCGCTCTCGATCGATGGCTGGGACACGCATGCGCAGGAGGGCGGTGCGAAGGGCCGGCTGGCGGCGCTGCTCGGCGGTCTCGACCGTGCCATCGCGGCGCTAGAAACGGCGATGAGGCCCGTCTGGGCCGACACGGCCATCACCATCGTCACCGAGTTCGGTCGTACCGCGAAGGTCAACGGAACCGACGGTACGGACCATGGCACGGCCACGGTCGCGTTTCTTCTCGGCGGTGCGATCAAGGGTGGAAAGGTCATCGCCGACTGGCCGGGCCTCAAGGAGGCGAATCTTTACGAGCGGCGCGACCTCAAGCCCACGACGGATCTGCGCGCCGTGTTGAAAGGCGTGCTGTCCGATCATCTTGGCCTATCCGAAAGCGTGCTCGCGGCGCAAATCTTTCCCGACAGCGCCCATGTGAAGCCGATGAAGGGCCTGCTTGCCTGATGGCGTCACGGCCGCGACGGCCAACGGCAGCTCCAACCACGAAGAGACTTGTGCTGCATCATGACATAGGCCATCGGACGTGGAGACACAGGATAGGCCTTCGATTTTGACCATTGCCTCGCTCATCACGCCGGACGTCATGGAGATGGTCGGTCTCGTCGCTGCGGCGCTCACCACATTTTGCTGGCTGCCGCAGGCGGTGAAGACCATCCGCAGCCGGGACACGCGCAGCATCTCGCTGGTGATGCAGATCCTGCTCAATCTCGGCATATTGTGCTGGCTCGCCTATGGCCTTTACCTCGGCAACGGGCCGCTCATTCTCGCAAACGCCGTGACGTTTCTGTTTGTCGCGACCATTCTGGTCATGAAGATCCGCCATGGCTGACCGGGTCCGGAACAGGCAGGACTATGTCCAGTAGGCGCGTGCGAAGAAGACGGTGGTGATCGTCGCCGTCACCGCGATCGTCATCAGGCGCGTCACCCGGGCCGGCACCCTCCGGCCGATGCGCGCGCCGAGATATCCACCGATGAGGCCACCTGCCAGCACCGCCAGCGTTTGAGGCCAGCGGATCGCGCCGGCAAGCGCGAAGGCGATGACCGCAATCGTGTTGGCCGCGCTCACCAAAAGCGTTCGCGGTCCGTTGAGCGCCTTGATGTCGGTCTCGCCGAAGATCGACCAGGCCGCCACCATCATGAGACCGACCGCGCCGCCGAAATAGCCGCCATAGATGCCGAGGCAGAACTGCACGATGAAGACGAGCCCCGGGCTCGGCGTTGCGAGCCCGCTGAAACGCGCCGCGATCCGCCGGCCGAAGATGATGGCGAGCGTCGCCGTCAGCAACAGCCATGGCAGGATGAGATCGAACGCGGCGCTCGACGTCCAGAGCAGCAGCAGGCTGCCGGCGAGGCCGCCCGCCAGCGTGACGCCGATGAGCCGCCTCACATCGATGCCGCAGACCGGAACGGAGACCTTGTCGTGATATGTCCAGGCGCTCGCGAGACCGCCTGGATAGAGCGCAGCCGTGCTCGATGCGTTCGCCGCGACCGAGGGAACGCCGACGGAGATCAAGGCGGGCAGGCTGACGAACGAGCCGCCGCCGGCAAGCGCGTTCATGCCGGCGGCCAGCACCCCCGCACCGAACAGAAAAACCGTCTCATTCATATGCGTTCTTTCGCTCTCGCTCCTGCTATCGGCGGCAGGTTTAGACGCCGCCGCGCCGCCATCGTTTCGACAACGGCCGAACCGTCGCTATCAGTTAAAGCAATGGGGTGCGCCGCTTGCGCTTTGAAGTCGACCGGCATAGGTTCCGGGCGCTTTTTCAAAAAAGCCTTCGATCCTGCAATCCGAACCCGAGTGGACCCCAGCCATGGCCTTCATCGCCGATGCCCTCAGCCGCATCAAGCCTTCTGCAACGATTACCCTGACGCAGAAAGCACGCGATCTCAAAGCCGCCGGCAAGGACATCATCTCGCTGACCGTCGGCGAGCCCGATTTCGATACGCCGGACAATGTCAAGAAGGCCGCCGTCGAGGCGATCGCCAAGGGCGAGACCAAGTATCCTCCGGTCTCCGGCATCGTACCGCTGCGCGAGGCGATCGCCGCGAAGTTCAAGCGCGAGAACGGTCTCGACTACAAGCCGAGCCAGACGATCGTCGGCACGGGCGGCAAGCAGGTGATCTACAACGCGCTGCTCGCGACGCTGAACCCTGGCGACGAGGTGATCATCCCCGCGCCTTACTGGGTGAGCTATCCCGAAATGGTGGCGCTCAATGGCGGCACGCCCGTCTTCGTCGACACCACGATCGAGCATGACTTCAAGCTGCAGGCCGCCGACCTCGAAGCCAAGATCACCAGGAACACGAAGTGGCTGCTGCTCAACTCGCCGTCGAACCCTTCGGGCGCAGCCTATTCGTGGGATGAGATGAAGGCCGTGACCGACGTGCTGATGCGTCATCCCCATGTCTGGGTGCTGACCGACGATATGTACGAGCACCTCGTCTATGGTGAGTTCAAGTTCTGCACGCCCGCGCAGGTCGAGCCGCGGCTCATGGACCGCACGCTCACGATGAACGGCGTGTCGAAGGCCTATGCGATGACCGGCTGGCGCATCGGTTATGCCGCCGGCCCGGACCATCTCATCAAGGCGATGGATATGGTGCAGGGCCAGCAGACGTCGGGCGCTTGCTCTATTGCGCAATGGGCCGCAGTCGAGGCTTTGAACGGCACGCAGGCGCATCTTCCCGTCTTCCGCAAGGCATTCGAGGAGCGCCGTGACCTCGTCGTCTCGATGCTCAATCAGGCGAAGGGCCTCGTCTGCCCCAAGCCGGAAGGCGCGTTCTATGTCTACCCCTCCTGCGCCGGGCTGATCGGTGCGACCGCGCCGTCGGGCAAAAAGATCGAGACCGACGAGGATTTCGTGGTCGAACTCCTTAATGCGGAAGGCGTCGCGGTGGTCCATGGCACGGCGTTCGGGCTTGGACCGAATTTCCGTGTCTCCTACGCAACCTCGACGGCACTTCTCGAGGATGCGTGCACGCGCATCCAGCGCTTCTGCGCCGAGCTTCGCTAGACGCACTTGCATCTTACCCAAGCCCTGACCGGCAGGAGCCGCGCCGGCTTGTCGGCGCGGCTCCTCCTCGTGGCCGTCCTTTGCCTGTCGGCACCAGCGGGCGGCGAGGAATCGCCGCTCCGCGATCCTCCGACCTTTCTCCAGCCTGCCGAAACCTTGCCCACGCCTCCTCAAGCGCCAGCCGACATCGGATCGAACGGCGCGGCTGGCGAGGAGGGCGTCGAAGCGGAGAGGCCGGCGCAGGAGGATGCCGCCGCGCCGACCGCAAAGGCCACGCGGCCGCTCGCCAGGGTGCCGATGCCGCCAACGAAGCCCCCTTATCTCGTCAACAGCGCGCCCCCGCCTGCGGCCGCCGAGGGCGAGGCCGAAGGGCAAGAAGAGGGGAGCGATACCCAGGCGCAGGCTTCCGCGCCGAATGCACCTGCCGTGCCTGCCCCGTCTCAGCCATCGAGCCTGTTCGCATCGCTTCCGCAGCCCGGCGGAGCCTCCCAGTCCGTTGCCACGCCGGCCGCTCCGCTCGTCTCCGCGCCGCAGCAGCAATTGCCGCTGCCGCCCTCGATGCGCGACGCGCAGCCTCCTGAGGCCGAATCCGATGGCGAAGAGGAATCAACATTGCCCGGCGGCTTTGAAAAGCAGGTCGATACGGTCGAACTTGCCTGCATCAAGCCTGAGGTGATGGAGATCGTGAAGCGCGCGGGTCAGTTTTTCCGCGCAGTGCCGATCGTCACCTCCGGCTTTCGGGCGCGGGGCAGGCGCGGCAGCTTGCACAGGCGCTGCATGGCGGTGGATTTCGTGGTGCCCGGCGTGAGCACGCAGACCCTTGCCAGTTATCTGCGCAGCCAGCCTGATTCCGGCGGCGTCGGCACCTATTGCAACACCAGGTCGGTGCATATCGACATCGGCGAGAAGCGGAACTGGGGCTATTGCGGCTTCCACCGCACTTATTTCAGCCTGCGCTAGCTCGCGCTGCCCGTCGCTATCGTCGAGGCCGATCGCCGTCATCTGAAATAGTCGGGTAAAGCGCAAGAAACGGGTCGAAGAACCAATTCCGGTTCGCTAGTCCTCCCCGTGAAGGACGATCCGATGAGCAATCCCGGCGCGACACGACCAATGAGCCCGCACGAATGGGGCATGCTGCTCGTGCTCTCCATCTTGTGGGGCGGATCGTTTTACTTCATCGGCATTGCGGTCAAGGGGCTGCCGCCTTTCACCATCGTGTTCCTGCGGGTTGCCATGGCGGCGCTCATCCTCCAACTCGCGCTGCCGCTGGCCGGATTGCGTTTTCCGCTGTCGCGCCCCGTGCTCGTCGCCTTTCTCGGCATGGGGCTCCTCAACAATGTCATTCCGTTCTGCCTCATCGTCTATGGACAGAAGACGATCGCCAGTGGTCTCGCCTCGATCCTGAATGCGACGACGCCGCTGTTCGCCGTATTGCTGACGCATCTGCTGACGCGGGAAGAGAAGGTGACGCGCAACAAGCTCATCGGCGTCATGCTCGGCTTTTGCGGCGTCGTCGTCATGATCGGCGGGTCGGCGTTGACGGGTCTTGGCGACAATGTGCTGGCGCAGCTCGCCGTGCTCGCCGCTGCCTTCGTCTATGGGCTCGCAGGCGTGTTCGGTCGCCGTTTCAAGGCGTTGGACGTACCGCCGCTTGCGACCGCCGCCGGGCAGGTCAGTGCGTCGAGCCTCATCCTGCTCCCCATCATGCTGATCGTCGACCGGCCCTGGACGCTTGCCGCGCCGGGCCTGGATGTGTGGCTCGCAATGCTCGGTCTTGGCGTCATCTCTACTGCGGCTGCTTATGTCTTGTTCTTTCGCATTCTGGCGACGGCAGGCGCGACGAACCTGCTGCTCGTGACCTTCCTGATCCCGATCACCGCGATCATCCTCGGCACTCTTCGGCTGGGAGAAAGCCTCGAGGGCAAGCATTACCTCGGCATGGCGCTGATCGGCGCCGGGCTCGCGGCGATTGACGGCCGCATCCTCCAGTGCCTCCGTCGCCGCCCGATCGGGGCGGACCCCGACGCCGGCGTCTGAGGCGGCCCCGGCCGTCAAGCGGGCCTTCGTTCACATCTAAACGGTCGACAAGAGACGGGTAATCCTGCAAACTGATAGGCCTATCCGCAAAGACATCGCGAAGAGCGAGCGCGGATGCGATCAGGGAGGAACAGGATGGCTATGCAGGCAGCGATGCAGACCGAGGGCATGGAGCGGGCGGCGGAGTTCCCATGGCTCAAATCCTATCCTGCCAATGTATCGGCGACCATCGACGTCAATGCCTTGCAGAACCTGGCCGACATCCTGCGTGATTCATTCCGCAAATTCGCGAACCGCACCGCTTTCACGAGTCTCGGTAAAAGCATCACCTATGCCGACCTGCAGCGCGACGCCGAGGCTCTGGTCGTGGCCCTTCAGGCGCGCGGCCTGAAGAAGGGCGACTGCATCGGTCTGATGATGCCCAACGTGATGGCCTATCCGGTTGCGCTCTCCGGCCTGCTGCTCGGCGGCTACACCGTCGTCGCGGCAAACCCGCTCTATACGGCGCGCGAACTGCAACACCAGATGAAGGACGCCGGCGCCAAAGCCATCATTGTGCTCGAGAATTTCGCGCATGTGCTCGAGCAGACGCTGCCGGCTCTCGACCTTGAGCTCGTCATCATTGCGAAGCCCGGCGATTGCCTCGGTCTCAAGGGGGTCGTCGTCAATCTGGTGTCGAAATACGTCAAGAAGGCAGTGACGCCATACACCATCCCGAAAGCGGTGGCGTTTTCCGACCTCTTGAGCTTCGGACGTGGCAAGACGCCGACGCCGGTATCTATCGCCCTTGATGATATCGCGTTTCTGCAATATACCGGCGGCACCACCGGCGTCTCCAAGGGCGCTGTGCTGACGCATCGCAATGTCAGCGCCAATCTGGAGCAGGTTCTCTCCTGGCACGGCCCTGCGATGAAGGCTTCGCCTTACGCCGACAATCATTGCATGGTGACGGCGCTGCCGCTCTATCACATCTTCGCGCTCACCTGCTGCGGGCTGTTCATGATCCGCGCCGGCGGCTCGTGCCTCCTCATCGCCAATCCGCGCGACATGCCGGGCTTTGTGAAAACGCTTCAGACATCGCATTTCACGCTGCTCGCCGGCGTGAACACGCTGTTCAACGGCCTCATGAATACGGCTGGCATCGAGGCGGTCGATTTCAGCAAGGTTTCGTTCTACTTCGGCGGCGGCATGGCGATCCAGGCGCCTGTGGCGAAGCGCTGGAAGGAACTGACCGGCCGCACCATCACCGAAGGCTACGGCCTGTCCGAAACCTCTCCCGTGCTGACCTCGAACCGCGCGGACAATAACGAATTCACGAGCACGATCGGCTATCCGATTCCGTCAACCGAGATCATGATCCTCAAGGCGGACGGGACGACGGCCGATTACGACGAACCTGGCGAAATCTGCGCGCGCGGCCCTCAGGTCATGAGCGGCTACTGGAAGCGCCCCGATGAAACGGCCAAGGTGATGACGGCGGACGGCTTCTTCCGCACCGGCGATGTCGGCGTGATGATGCGCGACGGCAAGGTCAAGATCGTCGACCGCATGAAGGACATGATCCTCGTCTCGGGCTTCAACGTCTATCCGAACGAGGTCGAGGAGGTGATCGCCTCCTGCCCCGGCGTTCTGGAGGTGGCAGTGGTCGGCACGCCCGACGAGACGACGAGCGAGGCCGTCGTCGCTTATGTCGTGAAGAAAGACCCGGATCTCACCGAAGCCGCCGTCAAGCAGTTCTGCCACGAGAACCTGACGCGCTACAAATGCCCGAAGCACGTCTTCTTCAAGGAGGCATTGCCCAAGACCAATGTCGGCAAGCTTCTGCGCCGGATGCTGCGCGACGAGGCGGCCGGGCAGGGTACGCCGCAGGCTTGAAGCGTCGATTGATCGCGGGAGCGTGAGTTGCCTGTTACCGGCGATTCCCGCAGACTTTCGGCGGGTGTCCCATCAATCGCAACGGAACAGGCTGACGACCATGCTCATCAAACGACTTCGCGGCTGGGAAATTCCAGACAGCGCGCTGACACCGGAAGCGCTGTTCCTCGACAGACGCGCGGTTCTGAAAGGCGCGAGTGCCGTGGGGGCGTCACTGATCGGCGGCGGAGTTCTGTCGTCGGCAGCGTCGGCGCAGCCGGCGGATGCCGATCCGTCCGCCTCGCTCTATCCCTTCAAGCGCAACGAGACCTACAAGCTCGACGGCAAGGAGATCACGCCCGAGGCGGTGAACGGCAACTATAATAATTTCTATGAGTTCGGCCAGTCGAAGCGCATCGCGTCGGCCGCGCAGGCGTTGAAGACGCGGCCCTGGGTCATCAAGGTCGACGGCATGGTCGAGAAGCCGTTCGAAATCGGCATCGATGATCTTTTAAAAGCGATGCCGCTGCAGGAACGCTCGTACCGCCATCGCTGCGTCGAGGCATGGTCGATGGCTGTCAACTGGTCGGGCTTCCCGATGAAGGCGCTGCTCGATTACGCAAAGCCGCTCGGCAGCGCCAAATATGTCCAAATGCAGACGTTCCTCGATCCGAGCGTCGCCTTCGCGCAGAAGCAGACCTGGTATCCCTGGCCATATACCGAAGGCCTCACGATCGAGGAGGCGGCGAACGATCTCACCTTCCTCGTGACGGGGGCCTATGGCAAGCCGCTGCCCAAGCAGTTTGGCGCACCGCTCCGCCTCGCCGTGCCGTGGAAATACGGCTTCAAAAGCGTGAAATCGATCAACCGTATCACCTTCACCGACAAGCGCCCGAGCACGTACTGGGAAGCGCTGCAATCCTCCGAATACGGCTTCTGGGCCAACGTCAATCCGGCCGTGTCGCATCCGCGCTGGAGCCAGGCGGACGAGGAAGTGATCGGCACCGGCAAGCGCGTACCGACCGTGATCTGGAACGGCTACGGCGAGTATGTCGCCGAGCTTTACAAGGGGCTTGAGAAGGAACGCCTGTTCGCCTGACATGCGAGACGCTCGATCCTGAGGGGGCCGGCCAATGCTGATCAAACGTCTTCCTGGCTGGCATATCAAAGACGATGCGTTGACGCCGGAAGCTCTGGTGCTCGACCGTCGCGGGTTGTTGAAGTCTGCAGGGAGGATCGGTGTCGCCTTCGCCGCAGCTTCGATGCCGCTCGCAGGCGTCGCGGCGCAAGAAGTCGACCCCTCCGCCAAGCTCTATCCGTTTCGGCACAATGATCGATATGGTCTTGGAGATCGCGAGATCACCTCGGAGTCCACTGCCGGCAACTACAACAACTTCTACGAGTTCGGACAGAGCAAGAAGATCGCCTCTGCCGCGCAGGCGCTCAAAACGCGCCCCTGGATGATCAGGATCGACGGCCTTGTCGAAAAGCCGTTCGAGATTGGCATCGACGAGTTGCTGAAGGCCATGCCGCGCGAGGAGCGCTCCTACCGTCACCGTTGCGTCGAAGCCTGGTCGATGGCGGTCAACTGGTCCGGCTTCCCGCTGAAGGCTCTGCTCGATTACGCCAAGCCGCTCGGCAGCGCCAAATATATCCAGATGCAGACCTTCCTCGATCCCGAGATCGCCCCGGGCCAGAAGCGCAAATGGTATCCGTGGCCCTATACCGAAGGGCTCACTATGGCCGAAGCCGCCAGCGAACTCGCCTTCATGGCGACGGGCGTCTACGGCAAGCCGCTACTGAAGCAATTCGGCGCGCCGCTGCGCCTTGCGCTGCCGTGGAAATATGGCTTCAAGAGCATCAAGTCAGTGAACCGCATCACCTTCCAGGAACGCCGTCCGACGACCTATTGGGAGGCGTTGCAGCCGAACGCCTACGGCTTCTGGGCCAATGTGAACCCGGACGTACCGCATCCGCGCTGGAGCCAGGCGGATGAGGAGGTGCTTGGCAACTGGTTCCGCCAGCCGACCACGATCTTCAACGGCTACGGCGCTTATGTCGCCCATCTCTACAAGGGGCTCGAGCACGAGCGCCTGTTCGTCTGACGGACCTCTCCTGTAAAATCGGCGCAAAAAAAAGCCAGATGCTTCTGGAGCATCTGGCTGAGATTGGGTCTTTCGACCAATCTGAAGTTACCGAGCAGGCTCGACGCCGGGAGGACATGCGGAGCCCGTTCGTCTCGGATACCTATGATATGCAATAAGCGGTCCAGCCGTGCAATCGGCTGTTCAGCATGCCTGCCATATCAATTTTGCATGCAATTTCATATGCTTATCATTTTCGATGATTCTATCATATCGACAGCGCATATCGGTCAATACGACCATCTTTGTGCTTTGCTGACCAGAAAATCGCGAAAAACTTGCACGCGCGCCACGCCGCGCAGTTCTTCGGCATAGACGAGAAAACAGTCGAGTTCGGGCATCTGCTCGTCGGGCAGCACCTCGACGAGGCCATCGTCGCGGTCGACGAGATAGTCGGGCAGCACGCCGATGCCGAGGCCGCGCTCGACGGCGCTCCGCAAAGCCGGCAGGTTGTTGATGGTGAGCGTCGGCTCGCGATGGTCGCGCTGCTCGCGCCCGACCTTCAGATGCCAGTTGAGGTCGACGAGGTAGGGCGGCAGCGCGCCGCCGAACGACAGCAGACGATGCTGATCGAGATCGGCTACCGAGGCCGGAAGGCCATGCTTCTTTATGTAGTCGTTCGAGCAGCAGGCATGGAAATGCACGGTGAAGAGACGGCGCTGGATGAGTTCGCCCTGGCTCGGCTGGATCAGGCGCAACGCGACGTCCGCCTTGCGCATCGCAAGGTCGAGTTCGTCGTCGGTGAGGATGAGCTTCACGCGGATATCGGGAAAATTGTCGAGGAATTCGCCCAGTCTTGGCGTCAGCCAATGCGTGCCGAGGCCGACATTCGCGGTGATCTTCAATTCCCCGTCAGGCTTTTCCTTGCTGTCGGAGAGGCGCGCGCGGGTTTGCTCGAGCTTGGTCACCAACTCCCGCGCGGTGCGGTAGAGCATCTCGCCCTGTTCGGTGAGGATCAGCCCGCGGGCGTGGCGGTGGAACAGCGGCAGGCGCAGATCCTGTTCGAGCGCGCTTACCTGCCGGCTCACGGCCGATTGGCTGAGCCCCAGCATCTCGCCGGCATGCGTGAAACTGCCGGCGGCGGCAGCCGCGTGAAAAATGCGGACCTTGTCCCAGTCCATGCCTTATCCCCCGCCGTGCCGGCCTTGAAGCACCCATGCCAGAAAAGCATGACTGGCATGCAAACGCCATTGCGGCAAGCGTGCATGCTCACAGCTTTGACCCGGAGGCAGGAGCGTTATTCCGCCGCGTATTTCTGGGCTTCGAGCGCGGTCAGCCAGCGCTCCGCGTCAAGCGCGGCCATGCAGCCCATGCCGGCTGCGGTCACGGCCTGGCGGTATGTCTCGTCGGCGACGTCACCCGCCGCATAGACGCCGGCGACGCTGGTGTTCACCGTGCCCGGCTCGACCGCAATGTAGCCGGATGGATGCATGTCGAGTTGTCCCTTGAAAATCTCGGACGCAGGCGAATGGCCGATCGCGACGAAGACGCCATGCGTTTCGTGAACGCTGATCTCGCCGGTCTTGACGTTCTTCAGCCGGACATGCGTGACGCCAAGCGGCTCGTCGAGCCCGCAGATTTCCTCGATCGCGCTGTTCCAGATCGTCTTGATCTTGGGGTGTTTCAGCAGCCTGTCCTGCAGGATGCGCTCGGCTTTCAGCGAATCTCGACGATGGACGAGCGTCACCTCGCTCGCAAGATTGGCGAGGTAGAGCGCTTCCTCGACCGCCGAATTGCCGCCGCCCACCACGACGACATGCTTGTTGCGGTAGAAAAATCCGTCGCAGGTCGCGCAGGCGGAGACGCCGAACCCCTTGAACTTCTCCTCGGAGGGAATGCCGAGCCATTTCGCCTTGGCTCCGGTCGAGATGATGAGCGCGTCGCAGGTATAGACCTTCCCGGTATCACCCGTGAGGCGGAACGGACGCTGCTTCAGATCGACGGCTACGATATGATCGGAGACCATCCGCGTGCCGACATGCTCGGCCTGCAGCCGCATCTGCTCCATCAGCCAAGGACCCTGGATGACGTCCGCGAAACCCGGAAAGTTCTCGACATCCGTGGTGATCATCAACTGGCCGCCGGGCTCGAAGCCCGCGATCATCGTCGGCTGCATCATGGCGCGCGCCGCGTAGATGGCGGCGGTGTAGCCTGCCGGCCCCGAGCCGACGATGATGAGTCTCGAATGATCGACCGACATGACACACTCCTGTCAGGACGTTGAAGACCGCGTCCCATGCGCCAGAAACCGCCGTTGGATTTCCAACGCGATTTCAGCGGTAGCATTGACGGGCTCGTAGGTCCAAGCCTCCAGCGGAAAAACCAGATCGCGCACGAGACCTTTTCCACGAAGCTCGTCGAGGAACCATGACGTTTTGCGCGAGCCGCCATCCGGTGTGAATATATGGACGGGCTTGCCCGTCGCCAACGCTTCGCCGACCATATTCACCGAATCCGCGGTGACAATGACGTGATCCGCGAGGGCGAGCATGGAGACGAGAGGATTGTCGCCCGTCCCCTCCCAGAAAAAGCCGTGGAGACGGCGGATCTGCGCTTCGACCGCCGAGGCTAGACTCGGCGGGGTGCGGCGCGACGCAGTCGCCATGACGGAGGGGCGCGGTTCTGCGCGAAAGCCGTCTTCCAGCAGGGCGCAGAGCCGCGCCGTCGTGGTGTCCGAGAAGCGATACGCCTTGCTGTCGCCGCCGAGGAGAAGCGCGATGCGCGGGGCAGGCAAAGCCGCTAGCCTCGGGTCCGGCCGGCGCCGTGCCTCGGCCAGCACGCTCGCATGCAGCCGGTGCGGCGAGGTCAAGGTCGTCATCACATTCGCGCCTCGAAGGCGGTCATGGGCCGGTGCCCAGATCAGGTCCGCGGCTTCCGATTCGAGGAACGGCAGTTTGATGAGCCGCGGGTCTTTCAGATAAACCGTGAAGGTCCGCCCGGCGCTCGCCCGCTTCACTTCGCGCAGATAGGCTACGCTGCGCCGGCCGCTGGCGATCGCGATCTCGGGGTAGGGCGGCGCGATCGGGCTGCCGGGTTCGCCGGCGCGCTCGCGCGGATCGATCGGGCCAAGCGGCATGGCCGCGGCCCATGGTGCTCTCGGATTCACGATGCGACGATCAAAGGCGAGGCCCATCGCCTCCGCGACGCCGATGCACTGGGCTTCGTCGCCAGCCTTTCCGTCGGTCAGGATCCACGCCCGTATCGTCTGCAATTTTCAAATCCGGCTCGCGAATTTCAAGGAAATGTCACGAAATTTTGTGGCGTTGGAGAGCAACGGTTATTTGAGGTCACACACCTCGATTATTATACATCCATGACAAGATGAAAGCTGCTCGGGCAAGTCTTTGCTCGAATGGAACCACACTTTTCGTCTTCCACAACACCACGTCCACGCAAAGATTGGCGTGCGATTGCAAGCGTCTTTCAAGGAGATGGAAACGTGCGGCAGCGTCTAGACCAGACCGACTGGAAAATTTTGGCCGAATTGCAGACCGAAGGGCGAATGACCAATGTCGAGCTTGCGAAGCGGATCGGCATTTCAGCGCCGCCTTGCCTGCGCAGGGTTCGGGCGCTGGAGGAAGCGGGCCTCATCAAGGGCTATCGCGCCCTGCTGGACGCCAAGCAGCTGGGATTCGATCTCACCTGCTTTGCGATGGTGCATCTCGACAGCCAGGCCGAACCCGATCTGATGGCGTTCTCAGCCAAGATCAAGCAATGGCACATCGTCCGTGAATGCTGGACGCTCTCCGGCGACATCGACTTCATGCTGAAATGCATCGTGCCGGACCTCGACGCGTTCCAGAAGTTCGTGTCGGAGCTGACCTCGCTGCCGAATGTCCGCAACGTCCGGACCGGACTCGCGCTGCAAAAAGTCAAGGACGCGCCGGAAATACCGCTGGAGCGGCAGCATGCATGACGGAGCCTCCCCGGTGGGAGGCCTCGCTCACTGGTTCGGAAGCTGACGTTTCAGCCAATAGGCATAATGATTGGACAGCGCCGCGATGCGCTTGCGCTCATAGTCCGGCAGATACCAGGCATTCACCTGGTTGTTGAGCGCCGAAAGCATCGGGTAGCGCTGGATGATGACGCCGCCACGATCGACGACGAGCGCCTCGCCCTCCATGTAGTCCGTGTTCGTGCCGCCTTCTCCGCCCCGTCCGCCGAATTCAGGCAGCGACTGGACCGTGACACCGGTGATGCGCACGACGAGCCTCGGCGCGTTGCGATCTCCAGGGTGAACCGCGTCCACGAAGCTCGCGCGCAGGCTTGGCTCGAGCGTCGCCTTGACCTCGCGCGCCAGATTGGACCCCGAGGAGCCGATCGCCGAGGTGTCGACGAAGACGGAGCTGAAAGAACTCCCGGCCTGCGCGCTTGCACTGGCGGCGAGCAGTGCGGCCAAGGCCCCTGCCACCGCGGCGAACCGTTTCCCCAATCCTCGCGCGTTCATGGTGCTAGCTCCCGAATTCGATCTTGACGATTTCATAGCTCTTGCCTCCGCCAGGCGTGTTGACTTCGATGGTGTCGCCGACCTTCTTGCCGATCAGCGCACGTGATATCGGCGACGAGATCGACACGCGGCCGAGTTTCACGTCCGCTTCCATGTCGCCCACGATCTGATATTTCTTCTCTTGATCGCTATCCATGTCGACCAGTGTCACTGTCGCACCGAACATGACCGAAGTGCCGGACAGCTTGCTGACATCGATGATATCGGCACGGGAAATCGCACTTTCAAGTTCGGCGATGCGCCCCTCATTATGGCTCTGCGCTTCCTTGGCGGACGAATACTCGGCATTTTCAGAAAGGTCGCCATGCGCGCGCGCTTCCTGGATCGCGAGGATGATGCGCGGTCGCTCCTCCTGCTGGCGCATCTTCAATTCAGCTTCAAGCGCCTGAAAGCCCGAAACCGTCATAGGAATTTTTTCCATAACTCATCTGTTTCCCAAATTGATGGAAGTCGTTCGGAAGAGAACGTCGTGGATCAGGCCGAGCCTGGCGCAAAGGCCTCGCCAGGTCGGTTCCAGGTCGGCGTCAATGGGCGTGACGAGGCCGTCAGCCTATTCGATTCGTGGCGGGGGCCAAGGCCTTGCCAGTCCGGCGTTCTCCCAATTGTCTTCGCGCGTCTTTCGTTATGCCGCGAGCACAGCGCGTCGCCATCAAAATGGGACAATATCAGCAGGCGTGCAAGAGGCCCGGCCGTTCCGGACGCCATTTATGAGCGCCGTCGCGCAGAACGCAGCACGTGCTTGATGGTTAGCGAACGCTGAATTGTTAACGAATCGTCGTTAACCTTCCCTTGGGTTTTCAAGTGAATGGACGCCGTTCGATGAAGATGTTCAGACTTTCGATCATGACGCGGTCTCTGCTTGCCATGGGCATCACGATCGCGCTCATCATGGGGCTTTCCTTCATTCAGCTCGGCAAGATGACATCGCTCTTGCGGGACGGACGAGAGTCCGAATTGCGGGTCGTGACCGAGAGCGCCATTGCCATCGTCACCGACTATGCCGCACGGGCCAAATCCGGCGCGATGTCCGAACAGGACGCGCAGGCCTTCGCGCTCGACGCCCTGCGGGCCATACGCTTTCGCGGCGACGGCTATTTCACCGTGTTCAACACCGAGGGCGTCAACCAGATGCATCCTTTCCGCAAGGACCTCGTCGGCAAGAACATGTTCGACGCCAAGGATCCGGCCGGCAAGACGTTTTTCGTACGCGATCTCCTGAAAGCGGCCGAAAAGGGCGGCGGCTTCGTCGATTACATGTGGGTGAAGCCGGGCGAAAAGGAGCCGAGCGCCAAGCTCGGGCTGGCGATGCCCTTCACACCGTGGAACTGGGTGCTGGTGACAGGCCTGCATGTCGGCGACGTCGAGGCCGCGCAGGCGCAGGAGACCCGCTCCTTCACCGTGCTGGCGGTCATCATTCTCGCCGCGCTCGCCGGCCTGCTGTATTTCGTCGGCCGGTCGATCATATCGCCGATCGGTGCGCTGACGCGGAACCTGCGCAGTGTGACGGAAGGCGATTTCGCGCTTGCCATCGCGGGCACCGGCCGTCACGACGAGATCGGCGAGATCGCCCGCTCCGTGGAGGCGGTCCGCGCCATGTCCTCCGCAAGAAGTGTCGAGATGGAAAAGGCCCGCCACGAGCAGGATATGTCCGTCGAAGCGGCGCGCAAGGCGCTCATGGCTTCGCTGACCGAGGAATTCGAAGCCCGCGTGACGAATGTGACGCAAATGGTGGCCGAGTTGTCCGAAGGCCTGGTCGAGGTCGCGGACGAGGCCTCCAACAAGGTGAACACGGTGATTTCCCGTGCGCAATCCTCGGCCGAGAAAAGCGCCGACGCGCATGACAACGTCGCCGGGGTCGTCGTCGCCACCGAAGAACTCAATCACTCGATCAGCGAGATCTCGCGCCGCGTCCAGGATGCGTCACATGCCGTCGAGGGTGCGGTGGTCGAGGTGCGCGAGACGACAGCGACCACGAGCGCGCTCTCCGAAGCGTCAGGTTCGATCGGCGAGGTGGTGACGCTCATCCGCGCCATCGCCGAACAGACCAATCTTCTGGCGCTCAACGCCACGATCGAGGCGGCGCGCGCGGGCGATGCGGGACGCGGCTTCGCAGTCGTCGCCGCCGAGGTCAAGACGCTCGCCAACCAGACGGCGCAGGCGACCGACGAGATCACCCGCTACATCACCGCGATCCAGAGCCAGACCGGCAAGGTCGTCACCGGCACAAGCACAGTCGGATCGGCCATCGAACAGATCGACATGATCGCCCGCTCGATCGCGGTCGCGACGTCGCAGCAGAGCGGCGCAACGAACGACATCGCAAAGGCGATCGACAGCGCAGCCTACGGCACGCGCGCGATCAGCGACGACCTTGCCCAGATCGCGCAGATGTCAGGCGATTGCTCAGTGGCGGTGGAGAAGATGCTCGTCGCTTCCCAGGTCGTGAAAGACCGCACCAGGGATCTTCTCACGGACGTTCAGAAGTTCATGGCCGAGATGAAAGCCGCCTGAGCGCGGCTCATATGATGCTCGAGAGCTCCGCCTGCAGCGCGCGGGTGCAGCCCATCGTCTGCTTCAGCCAGTCCTCGTCGTAATAGGTGGAGCGATAGCGTTCGCCGCTGTCGCAGAGCAGCGTGACGATCGAGCCCTGCTCGCCGCGCGCCATCATCTCGCGGATGATCTGCGCGCATGCCCAGATGTTGGTGCCGGTCGAGCCGCCGCAGCGCCGCGCGATGCGATTGCTGATGACGTGCATCGCCGCAAGGCTGGCATTGTCGTCGACCACGATCATGCGGTCGATGAGATCGGGAATGAAGGATTTCTCGACGCGTGGCCTGCCGATGCCCTCGATCACAGATGCGCAACGTTCGATCTCCTCAACGCTGCGGTCATTGTAGTGGCGATGGAACACGGAGCCGGCTGGGTCGGCGATGCAGAGCTGCGTTTTCAACTGACGGTACCGGATGTAGCGGCCGATCGTGGCAGAGGTGCCGCCGGTGCCGGCCCCTACCACGACCCAACTCGGAATGGGGTGCGGCTCGCGCGCCATCTGCGCGAAGATCGACTCGGCGATGTTGTTGTTGCCGCGCCAGTCGGTCGCGCGCTCGGCATAGGTGAACTGGTCGATGTAGAAGCCGCCGGTATCGGCCGCGAGGCGCGCGGCTTCGGTGTAGACGGTCTTCGGGTCGTCGACGAGGTGGCTCTCGCCGCCATAGAAGGCGATCGCCTCGATCTTCGCCGGCGACGTCCGGCGCGGCATGACGGCGATGAAGCGCAGCCCGAGGAGCTTCGCGAAATACGCTTCCGACACCGCGGTCGATCCGCTGGACGCCTCGACGATCGTCGTTCCCGGCCCGATCCAGCCATTGCAAAGGCCGTAGAGGAAGAGCGAGCGAGCGAGCCGGTGCTTGAGGCTGCCCGTCGGGTGGCTCGACTCGTCCTTCAAGTAGAGCGTGATGCCCGGTGCCGACGGCAGATCGATGCGGATGAGGTGGGTGTCGGCCGAGCGGTTGTAATCCGCCTCGATGCGGGCGACTGCGTCGAAGACCCAGTCTCGGCGATCCGTTTTCAGATCGACATGCGCGTTCACGAAGTCGGGCTCCTTCGGGCGAAGCGTGGCTTGACGAACCCTGACATTCGACAAGCATTAATCATATTTGTTTAGGGTGCCGCGATTCGAGCAGCGCGGAACCAGCATACATGAACGCAGCAGAAGAGGCGATCTTCCGTCACGAGGTGGCGACCCGTCTTGCTCAGTTCCATCTCAACGAGCAGGCGGCACGGCGGCTGCGTCCCTTCCAGCCGAATGTCGATGCCCTGATCGACGACATCATCCGGCGCTACTGCTTTCGGCAGATGAAGATGTTCCCGGCGACGAAGCCGATGTACGAAACCCATATGGACGAGATCGTCCGGGTCGAGGGTCGGCATTTCCGCCAGCTTGCCGCGGCGAAATGGGATGAAACCTATATCCAGTCGCTGATGGACGCCGGCCGGCTCGAATGGTCGCTCGGCATCGGCACGACGCTGCGGATCACGGTCGCGACCCGCCTCGGCAGCGAGTTGCTGAAGCTCGTCGTGCGCCGGCGGCTGCTCAACGTGTCGGGCGCGCTTGCCGATTTTCTGGCGCTGTCGAGCAACATCCTGTGCGATATCACGAATTCGGTCTCGTTCGAGCATCGTCTTGCGCAGACGCACGCCCTCTCGCGGGCGGGTGCGCTCGATGACGCGCTCTCCGGCTTCAACACGAAAGCGGTTGCGATGACGTCGGCGATCGTCGATGCCGCGAGCGATTTGAAGACCGTCGTCGAGCGCAACACGAGCGAGACCCGCCACAATCTCGAAGCCCTCGCAGACATAGAACGCTCGTTGAAAGCGCGCGAGGAGCGCATCCGGGCGACCGCTGTGTCCGCACAGGACCTGCAGCACGCCGGCCACTCCATCGCGCGAGAAGCGGATGAAAGCGCCAGAAAGGCGAGGGATGCGCTCGACGGAATGCAGGCGACCAGCCAGTCCATGATGGCGCTTGCCAATGCCGCCGAAAAGATCGGCTCGGTGGTCGGCATGATCTCGGAGATCGCCGAGCAGACCAATCTGCTTGCCCTCAACGCAACGATCGAGGCGGCCCGGGCCGGCGAGGCGGGCAGGGGCTTTTCGGTCGTGGCGCATGAGGTGAAGGCGCTGGCAAGCCAGACCGCGAAGGCGACCGAGGACATCTCGCTCCAGGTGGCGGCGATCCAGTCGGCTGCGGCGCGATCAGCCGATCAGCTCGACGGCTTCACGGACACAATTCTCGCCATGACCGAGATGGCCTCCGGGATCTCCTCCGCCGTGGAGCGTCAGCAAAGCACCGCCGAAGACATCGCCCGCAGCTCCGAAGATACGGCGGACAACACCGCCGCGATCGGCACGCGCACGGCGAGCGTCATGACCTCGCTCTCGGGCCTGACGGAGCTCACCGAGCAGGTGAACGCCGTCGCTTCTCTTCTGGTCGAGCGCTCCGAGGACATCGGCGTCGAACTGGGCGCGTTCAGGGAGCGGGTGAAATCCGCCTGAGGGCGGTCAGGCGAAATACTCCTGCAGCGCTTTCACCTCGAGGTCGCCTCTCAGATAGGCGCGCACGCCTTCCGCCGCGGCGATCGAGCCGGCAAGGGTCGTGTAATACGGCACCTTGCCGAGCAGCGCGGCACGACGCAGCGAGCGGCTGTCGCTGAGCGCCTGCGCGCCCTCGGTCGTGTTGAAGACGAGATGGATCTCGCCGTTCTTGATGGCGTCCACGATGTGCGGGCGGCCCTCCAGCACCTTGTTGATGCGGCTCGCCTGAATGCCGTTATCGTCCAGGTAGCGCTGCGTGCCGCTTGTCGCGATGATGCGGAAGCCAAGCTCGCTCAGCATGCGGATGGTCGGGAGGATACGCGCCTTGTCGTCCTCGCGCACACTGACGAACACGCTGCCTCCCTTGGGCACCAGCGTGCCCGCGCCAAGCTGGCTTTTCGCGAAGGCGACGTCGAAATGCGCGTCGAGGCCGATGACCTCGCCCGTGGAGCGCATCTCCGGCCCGAGCACCGTGTCGACGCCGGGGAAGCGCGCAAAGGGAAACACGGCCTCCTTCACGCCGACATGCTTCAGCTCATCCTGCTTCAACGCGAAGGAGGCGAGTGTTTCTCCCGCCATGATCCGCGCGGCGATCTTGGCGATCGGCTTGCCGACGACCTTTGCGACGAAAGGCACTGTGCGCGAGGCGCGCGGATTGACCTCCAGCACGAAGATGGTTCCGTTCTGGATGGCGAACTGCACGTTCATCAGCCCCACGACATCGAGGCCTTTGGCAAGCGCCTTTGTCTGGCGCTCGAGTTCCGCGAGCGTGTCTTTCGAGAGCGAGCGGGGCGGCAGCGAGCAGGCGCTGTCGCCGGAATGGATGCCGGCCTCCTCGATATGCTCCATGATGCCGGCGACGTAACTGCCGCCGCGATCGGCGAGGCAATCGACATCAACCTCGACGGCGTCCGTCAGGTAGCGGTCGAACAGCAGCGGGTTCTTGCCGAGCACCGTGTTGATCTGCCCGGTCTTGTCATTCGGGTAGCGCGCCTTGACGTCGGAAGGGATGAGGCTCGGCAGCGTTCCGAGCAGGTAATCCTCGAAGGCGGTCTCATCTCGGATGATCGCCATCGCCCGTCCGCCGAGCACATAGGACGGCCGCACGACGAAGGGGAAGCCGAGATCGGCCGCGATGAGCCGGCTTTGCTCGACGGAGTAGGCGATCCCGTTGACCGGCTGCTTGAGGCCGAGCTTGTCGAGCACGCGCTTGAAGCGGTCGCGGTCTTCCGCAAGGTCGATCGCGTCCGGCGAAGTGCCGAGAATGGGCACGTTGGCGGCTTCGAGCGCTGCTGCCAGTTTTAGCGGCGTCTGGCCGCCAAACTGGACGATGACGCCGTGGAGCGTCCCGTTGCTCTGCTCGGTGCGGATGATCTCGAGCACGTCCTCCGCCGTGAGGGGCTCGAAATAGAGCCGGTCGGAGGTGTCGTAGTCGGTAGAGACCGTCTCCGGGTTGCAGTTGACCATGATGGTCTCGTAGCCCGCATCGGACAGCGCGAAGCAGGCATGGCAGCAGCAATAATCGAACTCGATGCCCTGGCCTATGCGGTTTGGCCCACCGCCAAGGATAATGATCTTTTTCGCGTCCGTCGGCCGCGACTCGTCGGCAGGCGCGCCGGCGAAGGGCGGTTCATAGGTCGAATACATATACGCTGTCGGCGACGCGAATTCGGCGGCGCAGGTGTCGATGCGCTTGTAGACCGGGCGAACGCCGAGGGCGTGGCGTGCCGCCGTGACGCTCGCCTCGCTCGTGCGGGTCAACGTTGCAAGACGCGCGTCGGAAAAGCCCATCGACTTCAGCTCGCGGAGCGCGCCCGGCGTCTGCGGCATGCCGTACGCCCTGACGCGGTCCTCCATGTCGACGATTTCCTGCAGCCGCTCGATGAACCAACGGTCGATGCGGCACGAGGCGTAAATCTGGTCATGGTCGATGCCGAGCCGCAGCGCCTGCGCGACCTTCAGGAGACGGTCAGGCGTCGGAATGCCGATAGCGGCCTTGATTGCATTGCGGTCATCGCCCTTGCCGAGGCCCTCGATCTCGATTTCGTCGAGGCCCGTAAGGCCGGTTTCGAGCGAGCGGAGCGCCTTCTGGAGCGATTCGTGGAAGGTGCGCCCGATCGCCATCGCCTCGCCGACCGATTTCATCGAGGTTGTGAGGGTGGGATCCGCGCCGGGAAACTTCTCGAAGGCGAAGCGCGGAATCTTCGTCACAACGTAATCGATCGACGGCTCGAACGAGGCCGGCGTCGCGCCGCCCGTGATGTCGTTGGCGATTTCATCAAGCGTGTAGCCGACGGCGAGCTTCGCCGCGACCTTGGCGATCGGAAAGCCGGTCGCTTTCGACGCAAGGGCTGACGAGCGCGAGACGCGCGGGTTCATCTCGATGACGATCATGCGTCCGTTCTCGGGGTTGACCGCGAACTGCACGTTCGAGCCGCCCGTCTCGACGCCGATCTCGCGCAAGACCGCCAGCGAGGCGTCGCGCATGATCTGGTATTCCTTGTCGGTCAGCGTCAGGGCAGGGGCGACGGTTATGCTGTCGCCGGTATGCACGCCCATCGGGTCGATGTTCTCGATCGAACACACGATGATGCAGTTATCCGCCTTGTCGCGGACGACCTCCATTTCGTATTCCTTCCAGCCGAGCACGCTTTCCTCGACCAGAACCTCGTTCGTTGGCGAGGCATCGATGCCGCGCTCGATGATCTCGATGAACTCGGCCTTGTTATAGGCGATGCCGCCGCCGGTGCCGCCCATGGTGAAGGATGGCCGCAGGATGGCGGGGAGGCCGATCTCGTCGAGCGCCGTCAACGCCGCGCCGAGCGTCTTGACCTGAAAGGATTTCGGCGTCGAAAGCCCGATCTTGGTCATGGCGTCGCGGAAGCGGCCGCGATCCTCGGCCTTGTCGATGGCGTCCGCCGTCGCGCCGATCATCTCGACGCCGTATTGCTCGAGCACGCCCATGCGCTCGAGGCTGAGGGCGCAGTTGAGCGCCGTCTGGCCGCCCATGGTCGGCAGCAGCGCGAAGACGGTGCCTTCCGGCACGTTCTGTTTTTCCTTGGCGATGATCTTGGCGACGATCTCCGGCGTGATCGGCTCGACATAGGTCGCATCCGCCAGTTCGGGGTCGGTCATGATGGTGGCGGGATTCGAATTGACGAGGACGATGCGGTAGCCCTCGGCTTTCAGCGCTTTCACCGCCTGCGTGCCGGAGTAGTCGAATTCGCAGGCCTGCCCGATGACGATGGGCCCCGCGCCGATGATCAGAATCGTGGAGATGTCGGTGCGTTTTGGCATTGGCGGGCCTTGAACAGGTTGCGCGCGATTGGCCCCGAAGGCTGACGATGCAGCCGGGGCGCAAGAGATCGCAGGGTGTGATGCTAAGCCGCCTCTATAGAGTGGCTTTCGTGAGATGGCAAAGGGGAAACGGAGCGAATCAACAGCGCTGAAAGGTCGATTTTGGGCGCCTGTCGGAGATCACGGCGTGTTGAGATGAGGCAAACGGTTCTATTCCGGGAACTTGCGTCTTGCCGTTGTCTGTCCGAGCGATTTCCCGGCGCTGTCGATGGCCTTGATCGTCCACTCGTAAGTATGGACCTGGCCTGAAGGTGGGGATGCGCCTCTGTAGGTGTCGTTCAACGCGCCGCACTCGATTGTCCTTTGGCCAGCATACGACACCGCCCCGCCTCCGTGCCGGTAGCTTGGAACGTCGAGCTCGGTCATTTGCAGGTCGAGCGTGACCGTTCTCTTGGGCACGTCGCTGATCTGAAATTGCGGCGAGCCGCTGCACCAGCGAAAGCTGGCCTTCAATGCGAAGGCGGGCGTGGGTGTGCCGATCATCACGATTGCCAGTCCGGCAAGACACGAGCGTCGTTGCATTGTCACCTCCAGAGCGAGCATCGAGCCCGAGCCGTTTGATTATTGCCGTCAGCAGTTCGGCCTTGCTCAGCCGGCGATGCCGCGACCGGCTCACCGACAGCGTGCCGGGTTTGTCATCATGAGCGCGGCGCGAGGCGTGTCAGCACAGTTCTCGCCACGTCCTGTCCCAAGGCATCGCCCGCGACCACCGACCAGCGAAAATGCACCCCGGCATAGATGCGGGATTCGGCTTCCTCCAGCGCGAAATGATGGACGTCACGGAAGCGGCGCGTGTCCGGCCCCGCCTTGATCTCAAAAGCGTTCGGCTCGGGATAAAGCGTCGAAAGGATGGTGAGTGCGGCCGACCCGACGACGCAATGCAAACATGGATATTCCGGATGAAGCGGAGTGGCTATCTTGGGCGACCAATTGGGATCGGCAGCGATCTCAGGGTGTCCAAACCCCGCGCTGCCAGCCCTGATCACGGTCACAGGCCGCCAGAACTGGTATTTGTATTTGCTGTGGAACCCGGCACAGATTGCGTCCGACAACGCGAAATTGAGCAGCGCCATCGTGCGTGCGCCGTCGATCACATCGAGTTTCCGGGACATAAGCGTCTGGCGACCGATCTCGTTCCAGACCATCATGCCCGGCGGCGCGTGAAACCTGGCGATGGCTGTTTCTTCAGCCGTGCCCGCGCCGGCCCGCCCGCGCAAACGCACTTCAGCGAGATCGCGCAGGAACTGGGCCCCATTGAGCGGAGGAGGCGGCGGGATCTCCGCATCGGCCGAGGTCGCCATCACGAAGGGGCGCATCTCATCGGCATGGGGGCCGATCCATGGGCCGTCGCCGGTTCGTTCATATTGTCCTGCCGCCGGGCTTTTGAACTCGAACTCGGTGCTGTAATTGACGTGGTCGTCCTCGCGCGCCTTCAGGATGGCCGCGGCTGCGGCGGAACCGACTGACAGCCCTGCCGTCTTGGCCGTCCCATCCGGCACGGCGTCGACGATCGCCTTGTGCGTCGCGCCGAGCGCATCGCGCGTCTCGGGAGCGAGCGTCGCGACGACCGTGAAGGCGGCCTGCGAGGCGGCGGCGATTTCCGACGCGCCAGCCTCTGCCCTTTCCTTGAAGATATAGGGCGAATAGCGAGGGGAGGTGGCGTTGGCCGCATCGAACATCGCTGCCGACATGATGGCGAGGAGCCGCTGCCGCCTCATCGTCGGCCATTGCAGGTCGGCCGTCACGTCGATCACCCGCTTGTTCCAATCCGTGACGACGTCGGCTTGGCAGGGTTGGACGAGAAGACACAGGCTGATAAGCGCAATTGCCGATGGAAGTCGCATGATCCCAGCCCCCCGGTCGTGATCTCTCTTGCCTTCGAATGAGTGCATGGTGGGCAGTCCGGATCAAGTCGGAATTGCGGGTCTTTTCGCGAAAGGCGCAAGGCCGCGGCGGGGAGGATTGACTTACGCCACGATTGGCGCGACGTTTAACGCTTCCGAGGGGAGCTCACCGCGAGCTGAGATGGCGAAAGCCGGACCCTTTGTACCTGATCCGGGTCGTGCCGGCGGAGGGACGGAGTGGCGCAAGGCCAGCGCCTTCATCGATCCTCCTTAAACGCCGACCTTCACGTGGGTCCACGCGCAAAACAACCGACGCCATCGCGCGTCGCTGGAGGAAACGATGAACATTCGTCCGACGATCGAAGCCGCCGCGCCTGTCGAGGTCACCACCGGCTCGCTGCCCGCCTCGCGCAAGGTCTATGAGCCGGCGGCCTCCCGGCCGGATATTCTGGTGCCTTTCCGCGAGATTGCGCTGACCGACCCGACCATGCCGAGCCTGCGCGTTTATGACACCTCGGGTCCCTACACCGAGGCAGGCGCAAACATCGATCTCGACGCCGGCCTGCCGACCATCCGTGGCGCCTGGGTCCGCGCGCGCGATGGCATCGTGCCGTATTCAGGCCGCAGCGTGAAGCCGGAAGACAACGGCGACGTGCCGCAGGACCGCCTGGTGCCGCCATGCCCCGCCAACCGCCAACCCTTGCGCGGCACGCAGGGCAAGATGGTGACGCAGTATGAGTTCGCCCGCGCCGGCATCATCACCGAAGAGATGATCTACGTCGCCGAGCGCGAGAACATCGGTCGCAAGGCGATGCTCGAAAACGCCGAGGCCAAGCTCGCCGATGGCGAGAGCTTCGGTGCAGAGATTCCGCCCTTCATCACGCCGGAATTCGTGCGTTCCGAAATCGCGCGCGGCCGGGCTATCATCCCCGCCAACATCAATCACCTCGAACTGGAGCCGATGGCGATCGGCCGCAATTTCCTCGTCAAGATCAACGCCAATATAGGCAATTCCGCCGTCACCTCGAGCGTGGCGGAAGAGGTCGAAAAGCTCGTCTGGTCGATCCGCTGGGGCGCGGACACGGTTATGGATCTCTCGACGGGTCGCAACATTCACAACATTCGCGACTGGATCCTGCGCAACTCGCCGGTGCCGATCGGCACGGTGCCGATCTACCAGGCGCTCGAGAAGGTCGGCGGCGACCCGCTGAAGCTCGATTGGGAGGTATTCAAGGACACGCTGATCGAGCAGGCCGAGCAGGGGGTCGACTACTTCACCATCCATGCCGGCGTGCGCCTCGCGCATGTACCGCTGACGGCGAACCGCACCACCGGCATCGTCTCGCGCGGCGGCTCGATCATGGCGAAGTGGTGCCTTGCCTATCACAAGGAGAGCTTCCTCTACGAACGCTTCGACGAAATTTGCGACATCATGCGGGCCTATGACGTGTCGTTCTCGCTGGGTGATGGGTTGCGCCCCGGCTCGATCGCCGACGCCAACGACGCGGCGCAGTTCGCCGAGCTGGAGACGCTTGGCGAGTTGACCAAGGTTGCGTGGGCCAAGGGATGCCAGGTCATGATCGAAGGCCCCGGCCATGTGCCGATGCATAAGATCAAGGTCAACATGACGAAGCAGCTGGAAGAGTGCGGCGAGGCGCCGTTCTACACGCTCGGGCCGCTGACGACCGATATCGCGCCGGGCTATGACCACATCACGAGCGGCATCGGCGCGGCGATGATCGGCTGGTTCGGCTGCGCCATGCTCTGCTACGTGACGCCGAAGGAGCATCTGGGTCTGCCCGACCGTGACGACGTCAAGGTCGGCGTCATCACCTACAAGATCGCGGCCCATGCGGCGGACCTTGCCAAGGGCCACCCCGCGGCGAAGCTCCGCGACGATGCGCTGTCCCGCGCGCGCTTCGATTTCCGCTGGGAAGATCAGTTCAACCTTGGCCTCGACCCCGACACGGCGCGCAAATACCATGACGCAACGCTGCCCAAGGAAGCGCACAAGGTGGCGCATTTCTGCTCGATGTGCGGGCCGAAATTCTGCTCGATGAAGATCAGTCAGGATATCCGCGAGGAAAGCCAGCGCATCGCCGGCATGGAGGCAAAGAGCGCCGAGTTCGTCGAGGCGGGCGCGAAGGTGTATGTGGAGGTGTGAGATAGGGGCATGTCGGCCTTCAAAAGATTGCAGGAGATATTTGCAGCAAAATTTGTCGATGAACGCCGTAGCTTGGGTAAGAAATATGAAAAACTAACCTTGATCGGAGATTGGAGTAATGTTCACGAAAAAGACGCTGAGAATTTCTTGGGTGCCTTAGATTTGGAACTGATAACTCACAAGGGCAAGGGACATTATAAAGCGCCTAAAAGCAGTGCTGCTTCTATCTTCCTGAATACCACTTCAAATGGATTTTCGATTAGGAAGGAGGATATTGTCGCTGTTGGGAGTCTTTACAGGCTCCACACGGAGTTTGGATGGCCCAAAAACTTACTCGGTTTGGAGTACGATACTTGGGCATTTGATCTAATCGCGAAAGAGCCCGGCGGTGCGTCAAACGTGTTTTTGGCTGGAGAGGTCAAGAACGATTTAAAGGATCTTGAAAGGCTAGAAACGTATCTTCGAGAGCACGCTCAGACGACAACGGTAGATAGTTCTAACTCAGGTAAAAAATTAGCGGGCATTCGCCGGCTTAAGCCAACGATCCTCTGGCTGATCGGGCCAAATCTAGCTTCAAAAACGTTCAAGGTTGTTCACACCGGATATCGTTTCGATCTCAATCGCATTCCATTATCCGCGTTAGAATATAAAGGTGTCGCGAGCTGAAGCAGCGGGCACTGATACACATGGATCCGCCTTTAGAGGAATGCTCCCATGTCCGAAGTAACGAATCGCATCACAATCGATCCAGATATTTGCGGCGGCCGTCCTTGTGTCCGCGGGCTTCGCGTGCGTGTCAAAGACATTTTGGACATGCTCGCCGGCGGCGCGACGCGCACGGAGATCCTTGTCGATTATCCTTACCTCGAAGATGAGGATATTACAGCCGCGCTCGATTATGCTGCGCTGCTGACGGATCATGCGGTTATCGCCGTAGCGCAATGATGCGCTTTATCGTTGATGCAAATCTCCCTCCGTTGCTGGCTCGTTGGATCGCCGAACACGGGGATCAGTGCGTACACGTTTCGGAAATCGGTCTGGCTAGCGCTAGCGATCGAGAGATTTGGACATACGCGCTCGCGAACGACGCTGTCATCGTGTCCAAGGATGAAGACTTCGTTCTGCTGCGGGCCGCGAGTGCGATTGGTCCGCAGATCGTTTGGGTCAGGATTGGCAATGCTGCAAGCCGGGTTCTATTGCCGCGTTTTGAGTCTGCTTGGCGATCGTTGAAAGAGTCCTTGGAGCAAGGCCGAGCAGTGGTTGAGTTGCGTTAGATTTGTCCGCCATCGCGTTGAAGCGCCGAGTTCGTCGAGGCGGGCGCGAAGGTGTATGTGGAGGTGTGAATTATCTGTCATCCCGGAAGCCGCAAGGCGGCCATCCGGGATCCAGAGCTGATTACTGAAGACATTCTGGATCCCGGCTCGTCGCTAGCGCTCCGTCCGGGATGACATTACTCGCCAAGGCTTTCAGGCAGCCTTCCCCATACTCACCATTGCCGCCGCATCACCGTCCACCAGCGCCGGCCAGGCCGCGCTGCAGCGCGCGCTGAACACGTTTATGTGGCCTATCGATTTGAGGCCATGGGCTTTCGGCTCGATCTCACGATACTCGACAGCGGCGGCGGGATAGAACTTTGCCAGCAGCTTCACACAAGTGGGCGGGACCATCACGTCATCGTTGATGCCGACCAGCCGCACCTTGCCCTTGAAGCGCAGAAGGTCGGGCATTGGCATGGTCTTGCCCCAATCCGGCCGGTGGAACTCCTTCGACGTGCACCAGCGCCGCCACTGCCAAAAAACATCGCGTGGCAGGTCCGAGCCGATGCCCGAGAGCCTGCCAGGCAGGTAGCCGAACAGCGCGGTGAGCGGCGGTCCGCCGAGATACCAGAACCACAGCACGGCCGGCAGGTAGGTTGGAGGATGGTGCGCTAGGTAGGCGGGGCCGGAAGCGATCGCGATCACGCGGGCGACGCGGTCTGCCTGCCGATGCCAGTTGACGAACATGCCGCCAAGCGAATGGCCGATCACCCAGACCGGCAGGCCGGGGCAGGCCTCGATCAGATAATCGAGCGCGGCGGATTGATCCTCGACCGCCCAATCCGACATGGAGACGCGCGAGTTGCGCAGCGGTCCGCGCGCCGAGAGACCCATGTCGCGATAGTCATAGATCAGCACCGTTGCCTGTTCGCGCTCGCAGAGCCCGCGCGCGAATTTCAGGTATTTGAACTGTGAGACGCCGGTCGCGCCATGCAGCACGACCGCGAGGCGGGGCTTGCCGTGTGGTTTCACGAGATGCGCCCCGATGAGAGCGCCGCGGCTCGAAAAACCGGTGCTGTGAAGGGTCGAACCGGTGAGCGCGTGTTGGTCTGACGGCATGGCGGCATCCGTTCTATGGCGGTCGCCATAGACGCTAGCACTAGACCGATCACCATACAATCCATATATGGGTGTGGTGCCACGACCCTCCGACGCCAAGACCCGCTTCATCACCTCGGCCGCCCTGCTGTTTCAGCGGCGCGGCTATAGCGCTGTTGGTCTCACCGAGATCATAGAGGCGGCGCAGGCTCCAAAGGGCTCGTTTTACCATCACTTTCCCAACGGCAAGGAAGAGCTTGCCGCTCACTCGCTGCGATGGGCCGGAGACTATGTCGCGAAGCATTTCGAGCGCGCTTTTGCCGAGGCTCCTGATTTCGGCGCGGGCGTCGCGGCGATGGCGCGGACAGTGAAGGGATGGCTCGAACAGACCAATTTCGAGATCGGCTGCCCGATCGTCAGCATCTCCGTCGATCAGGTGCCGCAGTCGAAGCTGCTGACCGAAACCGCCCAGAGCGTGCTTGCCGACTGGGTGGAGCGCATCGCGGCGCACGCAGCGCGCCATGGGCTTGCCGAGCCGCGCGACCTCGCGTTGAGACTGATTATCGCTTATCAGGGCGGCTGGGTCGTCGCGCGCATCCAGCAAAATTTCGCTGCGCTCGACGATGTCGTGCGGCAATTCCGTGATCCGCCGCGCGAGAACGCGGTGCACGACTCCGGTGTCGGGGAACTGCATTGATCGGAACCGCAGCGTTGGGTTTTGCGCAAGGATGCTCTAGAAGGACAGCGTGCGGCTTTCACTTCAATTCAGGAACTTCGTCATCGTCGGGATCGCGGCGGCGGTCGTCCATTACGGTCTGCTGATCGCGCTCGTCGAGGGTGCGAGCGCCAATACCGTGATCGCAACGCTGGCCGGCTATCTCGGCGGCGGGTTGGTGTCTTATTGGCTCAACCGCCGCTTCACCTATGTCAGCGTGCGCTCGCATCGTGAGGCCGGCTGGCGCTTCGCGCTCGTGGCCGGCATCGGCTTCCTGTTGACGGGCGGGTTGATGCAACTCCTCAACGGGTCGCTCGGCTGGCCGTATCTGCTGGCGCAGATCGTCATCACCGGCATCGTGCTGATGTGGAGTTTCGTTGCCAACCGCGCCTGGACTTTCGCGCGCTGAGCGCGCCGCTCAGGCCGGCGTCGCCTCGAAGCACATGCGGGCCGGGTTGTGGCCAATATTCTCGGCCAGCCGGCGTGCGCCATATCCATGCTCGGCAAGCAGCGTCAGCATTTCCGCCTCGCCATAGGTCGAAAGGCCGAGATTGGCACGCAAGGTGCGGTAATCCGAGACCGCCGTCCTCAAGAGACCAACGCAAGCGGCGACGAAGAATCCGCCGTGAAAGGCGAAGTCGAGCAGGGCGCGCGCATCGGTCAAGGGACCGACGCCGGGAGGAATTACATCGGCGAGTATCAGACGCCCGCCGCTCGTCAACTTGCTCCGCCAGAGATTGAGGAGGCCCTTGAGATCATCTCTGCTGACATACTGCAGGACAGAGTTCGCAATGATGACATCGAATTCTCCGTCTGGCCGCCCCGCGAGATCCTCCGGAGCAAGGACGCGGATTTTAGCATTCTGCTCGAACTGGACATTGAGCTTGAGACGGACATTCGGCGCGGCATCGCATAAAAAAAGCGTCTCGCAAGCCGCAGCCACCTCATCGGCGCATAGAGCCTCTCCACAGCCAAAGTCGAGCACAGTCTTGTCGCTGGTGCGCAGCAGGCGGCGCATGTCGTGCGCGATGCCGCGATAATGCAGAAACTGATGGCGGGAATTGACGTAAATCGGCGTGTCGGTGTTCCAGTAATCAATCCAGGATTTCATGGGAAGCATCGCATCGTCAGGCTGCCTCGGCCTTGTGCTTTTCCATCATTTCGATGAAGCGATCGAACAGGTAGTGGCTGTCCTGAGGCCCGGGCGAAGCCTCCGGATGATGCTGGACCGCGAATGCCGGCCGGTCGTTCAGCATGAAGCCGCAATTGGAGCCGTCGAACAGTGAGACATGCGTTTCGCTGGCGTGCGGCGGCAACGTCTCGCTGTCGACCGCGAAGCCGTGGTTCATGGACACGATCTCGACCTTGTTGGTCGTGAAATCCTTGACCGGATGGTTCGCCCCATGGTGGCCCTGCGCCATCTTCTTGGTTTTGGCGCCGATCGCGAGCGCCATCATCTGATGGCCGAGGCAAATTCCGAAGGTCGGAATGCGCTTGTCGAGCACGGCCCTGATCGTCGGCACCGAATAGGCGCCGGTCGCCGCCGGATCGCCGGGACCATTCGAAAGGAACACGCCGTCCGGGTTCATCGCCATGATCGCCTCGGCGCTCATCGTCGAAGGTACGACCGTGACCTTGCAGCCGCGGTCCGCGAGGAGGCGCAGGATGTTGCGCTTGCAGCCATAATCGATGGCGACGACATGGTATTTGGCGTTCCCGGCGCTGCCGTATCCCGCTTCCAGCGTCCAGACGGTCTGCTCCCAGTCGAATTGCTCGGACTTTGCACCGACCAGCGGCACGAGATCGAGGCCGTCCATCGGTGGAAGCGCTTTCGCCTTTGCCTTCAATGCGTCGCGATCGAAGACGCCGCCCGGATCATGGGCGATGACGGCGTTCTGCATGCCGTTCTCGCGGATCAGCGCGGTTAGAGCGCGCGTGTCGATGCCGGCGATGCCGATGATGCGGCGCGCGGCGAGCCAGTCGTTGAAATGCTGCTGCGCGCGATAGTTGGACGGGTTGGTGACGGCGGAGTGGAGAACCACGCCGGTCACGCCGCCCATCTCCATGTTCACCGTTTCAATATCGTCGCCATTGGCGCCGACATTGCCGATATGGGGGAAGGTGAAGGTGACGATCTGCCCCGCATAGGACGGATCGGTCAGGATCTCCTGATAGCCGGTCATCGCGGTATTGAAGCAGACCTCTCCGGTCGCGGTGCCGGTCGCCCCGAGCCCTGTCCCCTCGACGATCGTGCCATCCGCAAGCACGAGCAGCGCGGTGATCGTCGGCTCGCTCCAAGGGAGCGGTTGGCGAGGCGCGGAAGCCTGAGGCGCGTGCGGCGTCGCTTGCACTTCGACCGTCATGAGACTATTCCCGTGTTGAGCGATCGCCCCGTCTTGGATGGTTCGTTCGCGTGCTTGGACGCGCGGCATCTGGCGCGCGGTGGCGAAACGAACGGCGATAGCGTGAATTTCAGGTGATGTAGGCTGCGGGGCGCGCTTCGTCAACGGATCGAGGCCGGCGCTGTTGCCTTTCGCCCGAGGATGCCCCTGGTTTTCCGCAAGGATTTGCGGCAATGCGATGAGGATTGAACGGTCGATGCGCGAGACGATGATGGCGGCCTTGAAGGACGCGATGAAGGCGGGCGAAAAGACGAAGGTCGCAACGCTGCGCATGATGCAGGCGAAACTGAAGGACAAGGACATCGAGCAGCGAGGCCTCGGCAAAGGCGAGGCGACCGAAGACGAAATTCTCGCCCTGTTCCAGAAGATGATCAAGGAGCGGCAGGAATCGGCTGCGATCTATGCTGCCAACAATCGGCCGGAACTTGCCGAGCAGGAGACGAGCGAGGCTGCGATCATCGCGTCCTTCCTGCCGGCGCAGATGGGCGATGACGAAGTCGCGGCGGCAATCAAGGCCGAGATCGCGGAGACCGGCGCCGCCAGCATGAAGGACATGGGCAAGGTCGTGGCTGGATTGAAGGCCAAGTATTCCGGCCGCATGGATTTTGGCAAGGCGAGCGGGCTGGTGAAGGCGGCGCTTTCCGCCTAGCCAGCCTTCTTTGCGCGCATCTGATCGACGTAGCTGCGCAGCACCGCCTGGATGCGCTTCTGATAGCCGGGACCCTGTTCCTTGAAGAAGCTCAGAATGTCGGGCTCGATGCGGATCGAGATGGGTTTCTTGGGTTCGGGGATAACCCAATGGCCCTTCTCCCAATCAATCTCCTCGTTCCCTGCCCAATCGGGATCGTCGGCGATCGAGGCGCGAAGCTGCTCATCTGTGAGGCTATCCAGATAGGCGAAGTCAGTCTTGCCCTTTCTGGCCGTCTTGAGGGTAACGCGCGTGATAGTCTCGTTTTTCATTGGTCCTCGCACGACGTGCGGTTATTAACCGGATCACGTCGCCTCTCATTGTATAGATGATGGCGAAGAACCGACCGTTCAGTTCTCCGATAGCAGTCGTTCTTGATTCACCTTTTTGGTCCGAAGGAAATTCGAACCGCGACATCGAGAAATCTCGATCATGTCGTTAAAATCGATGCCGCGTTCACGAAAAACTTTGGCAGCCTTGGCATCGTCCCACTCAAATTCTTGCTCGATCATGCGTACGTACTCCTGAAAATTGCTGATTCAAATTGTGATCGGCGCCCACTTCCAAAACGGAAGCTTGAACGAAATCCGAACATTAATTGTATATACAATCGTATGACTTATGTCAATGCCCTTCCCCTTAAGCAGGCAAAGCTTTAAATAAATTCCATGCGCTTTCCGCCCTCCATTCTCGACGAAATCCGTGCCCGCCTGCCGGTTTCGGCGGTCGTCGGGCGGCGCGTCAAGCTCGTCAAATCCGGGCGCGAATACAGAGGCTTGTCGCCCTTCAATTCAGAGAAAACCCCATCCTTCTACGTCAACGACCAGAAGGGCTTCTACCACTGCTTCTCCTCCGGCAAGCATGGCGACATCTTCCGGTTCGTGATGGAGACCGAAGGCGTCACCTTCCCCGAGGCCGTCGAGCGGCTGGCCAACGAGGCCGGCGTCGCGCTTCCGCAGATGACGCCGGAGGCAGAGGAGCGCGAGGCAAGCCGCAAGGGCCTCCATGAGGTGCTGGAGCTTGCCGCCGCATATTACGAGGCGCAGCTTGCAGGCGCCGCCGGCGCGGAGGCGCGGCGCTATCTTGCCAGCCGCGATCTGCCGTCAGCCGTCCAGAAGCAGTTTAGGCTCGGTTATGCGAGCGCGGACCGCTTCGCGCTGCGCGACCATCTTGCCGGCAAGGGCGTCGACCGGCAGTTGATGATCGACGCTGGCATGCTGATCTCGGGCGAAGACATCGCCGTGCCATACGATCGTTTCCGCGATCGCGTGATGTTTCCGATCGCCGATCGCAGCGGCCGGGTCATCGCCTTCGGCGGCCGGGCGCTCGCCAAGGACGCGCAGGCCAAATACCTCAACTCGCCGGAGACGGCGCTCTTTCATAAGGGCGCGACGCTCTACAATCTGCAGGCGGCCCGAAAGGCCGCCCATGAGAGAGGTGCGGTCATCGCCGTCGAGGGGTATGTCGACGTCATCGCCATGACGCGGGCGGGCCTCGCACATACGGTCGCTCCGCTCGGAACGGCGCTGACGGAAGACCAGCTCGGCCTGCTCTGGCGCATGGCCGAGGAGCCGATTCTCTGCTTCGACGGCGACAAGGCCGGGCGCAAGGCGGCGTACCGTGCGATAGACGTGGCGCTTCCGTTTCTTGCGGCCGGCAAGTCGCTGCGCTTCGTCTTTTTGCCGGAAGGGCAGGACCCCGACGATCTGCTGCGCTCCTCCGGGGCGGAGGCCGTGAGGGCTGCGGTCGACCGCACGCTGGGATTCGCGGACGTGCTCTGGGGCCGGGAGCTCGAAAAGGAGCCTCTCGACACGCCCGAGCGCCGTGCCGGTTTCGAAAAACGGCTGCGCGATCTCGTCTTCCAGATCAAGGACGAGACGGTGAAGCGCAACTATCTCGACGAGTTCAAAGCGCGCCTTCAGACGATCAATGCGCCGCGCTCCGATCATTCACGGCGCATGCCGGGCCAGCGCAGCGGCCTTGGCGGCATCTATGGCCGGAACGCCGCGCAGCCCCGCGCGATCGGCAGCCGTTATCCCGAGCCCAACCTCAAGACCCTGCCGCTTTCGAACAGCACATCGCTTCAGCGCAGCCCGCTGCTGCAGAGCCGGCATCTCGCGATCCCGCAGCGCGAAGTGGCGCTCATCATGGGCGCGATCCATCACCCGTCCATCCCGCTGCTCGATATCGAGCTGTTCGCGGAGCTTGAGTTCGAGAGCGCCGAGATCACGAAGCTTCAGCAGGGCGTATGCGATTGCATCGCCGCCGATCCAGGGCTGACGAGCGAAACGCTGCAGGAAATTCTGATCTCGAAAGGGCTGGGGCTGGTCCTTGCACGCGTGGAGAAGCTACTCGACCCGGCGCAAGCCTGGGTGCTGCCAGAGGCCGAGCTCAATCATGCGACGCGGGCCTGGCGCGAGGCGGCGGACCTGCAGCGGCGGGTCTCTTCGCTGCGCAAGGACCTCGATCTCGCCATCGCCGAATTCGACGACACGGAGGAGACTTATGAACGCATCCGGCATTTGCGCGAGCGTTTATCGGCGGTCGTCAGCTCGGAAGATGCCTGAACCGGAATATTTCCGTCATGGGGCTGGAAACGTCGACCCGGCATCACCACCTCGTTCATAAACCCGGATAATTCGTTGGCGCGACTCGTTTTTCGGTTGACAACTGGTCACGCGGCGGCATTTGAACGGGCCAAGATGTTGCCTCAATGGCATAGTTAAGACCAGCTTAAGGCTGGATGGCGTAGACAGATCAACTCGCGCCGAACCTTGCGACACCTCATCGATAGCGGTGCGCATCGCTCGGCAATATCACTTCAAGCTCCTCGGTTCGCGTCGCCAAAGCGGCGAAAAGCGACCGTTTCTGGGGCTCTATACGCGTTGGAGCGGTCCATATGGCGACGAAAAGCACCGAAGTTGAGGTCAAGGACAAGGCATCGCCCGAATCCTCCGACAGCCCCTTGCTCGATCTTTCGGATGCTGCCGTCAAGAACATGATCAAGCTCGCGAAGAAGCGCGGCTATGTCACCCATGACGAGCTGAACGCCATTCTTCCCTCCGAGCAATTCTCCTCCGACCAGATCGAGGACATCTTTTCGATGCTCAGCGACATGGGCATCAACGTCGTCGATTCCGACGAGGCGGACGAATCCGAGCGCGACGAGGATGGCGGCGCGGATGAAGTCGAGGGCGGCGATCTCGTCGAGGCTTCCAAGGCGACCGCGCTCGCAAGGCTCGAGAAGAATTCCGTTGCGCTCGACCGCACGGACGATCCCGTCCGCATGTATCTGCGTGAGATGGGTACGGTGGAGTTGCTGTCGCGCGAGGGCGAAATCGCCATCGCCAAGCGCATCGAGGCCGGCCGCGAGGCGATGATCGCCGGGCTTTGCGAGAGCCCGCTCACCTTCCAGGCCATCATCATCTGGCGCGACGAACTTAATGACGGCAAGGTGCTGCTGCGCGACATCATCGATCTCGAAGCGACCTATGCCGGGCCGGACGCCAAGAACCCGCCGAAGGCCGAGACGGCCGAAGGTGCTGTTGCGCCAGGCGCAGGCGGGTATCAGGCGCCGGGCTTCGCGCAAGCTGCGGCTGCTCCTGCTGCCGCCGCCGAGGATGGCGAGGCACCCGCAGCCGAGGGCGAGGCGCAGGGCGAGAGCGCCGATGGCGACATGTTCGACGACGAGTTCGACGGCGGCATCTCGCTCTCCGCCATGGAGGCGGAGCTGAAGCCGCGCGTGCTGGAGACCTTCGACAACATCGCCGACAACTACAAGAAGCTGCGCCGCCTGCAGGATCAGAAGGTCGAGGGCAAGCTCAAGAACGAGACGCTCTCGCCCGCGCAGGACCGCAAATACAGGAAGCTGAAGGAAGACATCATCATCGATGTCAAATCGCTTTCGCTCAACAATAACCGCATCGAGGCGCTGGTCGAGCAGCTTTACGCGATCAACAAGCAGTTGATCAGCCTCGAAGGCAAGTTCATGCGGCTCGCCGAAAACCACGGCGTCGACCGGGTGGACTTCCTCAAGAACTATCAGGGCGCAGAGCTCGATCCGCGCTGGATCCAGAAGGTCTCGAAGTTCACGGCCAAGGGCTGGAAGGAGTTCGTCGCGAAAGAGCTCGAGACGATCAAGGAGATGCGCGCCGACATCCAGTCGCTCACCTCGGAGACCGGGCTCGAAGTCAGCGAATTCCGCAAGATCGTCTCGATGGTGCAGAAGGGCGAGCGCGAGGCGCGCCAGGCGAAGAAGGAAATGGTGGAGGCCAATCTGCGCCTCGTGATCTCCATCGCCAAGAAATACACCAATCGTGGCCTGCAGTTCCTCGATCTCATCCAGGAAGGCAATATCGGCCTGATGAAGGCGGTCGACAAGTTCGAGTACCGCCGGGGCTACAAGTTCTCGACCTATGCCACCTGGTGGATCCGGCAGGCGATCACGCGCTCGATCGCCGATCAGGCCCGCACCATCCGCATCCCCGTGCACATGATCGAGACGATCAACAAGATCGTGCGCACGTCCCGCCAGATGCTGCACGAGATCGGCCGCGAGCCGACGCCGGAGGAACTCTCGGAGAAGCTCGCCATGCCGCTCGAAAAGGTGCGCAAGGTGTTGAAGATCGCGAAAGAGCCGATCAGCCTCGAGACGCCGATCGGCGACGAGGAGGACAGTCATCTCGGCGACTTCATCGAGGACAAGAACGCGATCCTGCCGATCGAGGCCGCGATCCATTCGAACCTGCGCGAGACGACGACGCGGGTGCTTGCCTCGCTCACGCCGCGCGAGGAGCGGGTGCTGCGCATGCGCTTCGGCATCGGCATGAACACCGACCATACGCTCGAAGAGGTCGGCCAGCAGTTCTCGGTCACGCGCGAGCGCATCCGCCAGATCGAGGCGAAGGCGCTCAGGAAGCTGAAGCATCCGAGCCGGAGCAGGAAGCTTCGGAGCTTTCTGGATAATTGAGCGGGGCGCGGTCACGAACATCAAGATTGTCGTTCATGAAGCAGAAGAAGGCGGCTTCTGGGCCGAAGCGCCTGCCTTGCGAGGTTGCGTTTCGCAGGGTGAAACTCTTGATGAGCTGATCGCCAATAAGAAGCAAGCGATGGAGGGGTGGCTGGCGGTCGACGTGCCAGAGCCCGCTTCAGGGGGTTCGGATCGGGTTCTGGAAATCGCCTTATAAGGTCAATAAGTGCCGAACGCGATTTCCGGGCGGCCATCGCCTTCTATCCCGGTGCGTGCAGCGAAAAGTTGCAGTCGAAGCCCTTCACCGAGGTCGAACCCAATCACTGGACGAGCCGGACACCGCTCCTGGTGCTGATGGGCGAGGTGGACAATTGGACGCGGGTCGTCCCGTGTCGGTCTTTCCTTGATGACGCGCGATCGCGCGGAAATCCGGTCGAGATGAAAAGCTACCCGCGCGCCGTGCATGGTTTCGATGCGCCCAACGCGGACCGGCGCGAACTGCCCGCCTACAGGCTCGATGACGGGACGGTACCGGTGGTCGAAACGGATGACGAGGCGCGAGCCGATGCCGTCCTTCGGTCACTCGCCTTCCTGAAAGAGCATTTCGCGCATTGAAAAGGGGCGGTCTGGCCCCCTATCGAGCGCTCCGGAAAGCGTTGATCGCTCCCAACAAGGCTGCCTAATCTCACCACCCCTTCGCCAGATCCACCAGCTGATCGAGCGCCGCGCCCCAGCCATGCTCGAAGCCCATCTCCGCATGGGCCTTGCGGTCGGCCTCGGTCATGTGGGCGACGATCGCCGTATAGCGGGTGCCGCTGCCCTCCGGCTCCATCATTACGAAAGCGGTGAAGAGGAACCCGGGCGCGTTGACCGCCTGCGGGCGGAAGCCCGGTCCGAGCGCCCCCGTCCAGGTGAGGCGGCGGTTTTCAATCACCTCGAGATAGCAGCCGAGATTTTCCATGCGCTCGCCGTTCGGCCCCTCCATCACGTTGCGGAATCGTCCGCCCGGATAAAGGTCGATGTCGCATTCGGTCGTCCGCCAGGGCTTCGGGCAGAACCATTTCATCAGGTCCTCCGGCACCGTCCAGGCTCGCCAGACGAGCGCGGGGCGGACCGGCACCACGCGCTCGAATTTGAGATCGAGCGCGGGATTGAAGCCTGGCATCGGCGCGCGGAATGGATCGGTCATGAAGCGTCTCCGTCTTTCAGGGTGGTAAGATAGGCGTCGAGGCGGTCGAGGCGGGCGCTCCAGAGCGTGCGCTGGTCTTCGAGCCAGCGGGTCGCAGCATCGAACGGTTCGGGGATGATTTCGCAACGCCGCACGCGGCCGTTCTTCACGGTGCGGATCAAGCCGCGGCCTTCGAGAACCTTGAGATGTTGCAAAAAGGAGGGCAGGGCCATCTCGAACGGCGCTGCAAGTTCGGAGACGCTGGCCGGCCCCTGGCTCAGCCGCTCGACAATGGCGCGGCGGGTCGGGTCGCCGAGCGCCTGGAAGGTGTGCTCGGGCAGGGCGGGCTGCAAGGTCATGCAGTCTGTTAGCCGCATTTAATACTTAGGTCAATACCTAAGTATTGCGATGAGGCGAAAGCCGGGTCGAAACCCGGCCCTCGTCATTGTGTCGGTCGTCAGTGCGGCCGCTGGTCGTCCTCGGGACGTTCGCCGCGTGGCTCGACCTCGGTCTTGCCGGCCGCGCGCCGCTCGGCCATGAACTGGTCGAACTCGGCCTTGTCGCGGGCATGGCGCAGGCGGTCGAGGAAGGAGCGGAACTCGTGCGCTTCGTCCTCCAGCCGCCGGATCGTCTCATGCCGGTATTCGTCGAAGGCGCGATTGCCGGTCGAGGCGGACCCGCCCGAAAAGGCGCGACTGCCCATCTCCTGCCAGCGCGCCATGCGTTCCTGCATCCGGTCCATCTTACGCTGCCAGCGCGCTGCCCGGTGCTCGCCCCAGGCACTATTGGTTCCGCAACCCATCCGTCCACTCCATATCAAGAATGCGAGAATTGCGACGCCAAGAGGAAAGAACACAATAAAGCCCGCAATCATCGCGATGATCCAGGCTGGACGCCCGGCTTCGTCGAGGCGCTCTACAACTCCCTGCATTGCCAGTCTCCGTATGTGAATGTTAATCACATTTACATAAATGGGGTTTTCTGTCGTCTTCGTCAAGGGTCGCGCGCATCGGACTATCCAGCCGCCGTCTTCAGCCCGTCGAGATAGATGAGAACGCCGGCCTCGAGCAGCTCCTCGGGGCTCATCGGCAGCGGCCGGCGAGCCGCATCGCCGCGCGCGAACAGCGCAGCGATGCCGTGCGAGAGCGACCAGATGTGGAGCGCCACCATGAGCCCGGGTGGGCGGCTGACGGGGGCGACCGATGCGATCACCGCATCGCAGGCCTCGCGCAGCACGTCGAACGCTTCCTCCGACACGGCGTGAAGCTGCGGATGGTTCGAGATGGGCGTACCGGACTCGAACATGGCCGCGTAAGCCGCGGGCTCCGAGCGGGCAAAGTCGAGATAGGCGACGCCAAGGCGCAGCAGCGCCCCGCGCGGCGTCGGGCGGCCGCCATCCCAGGCCTTGCGCAGCGAGGCTCCGAACGCCTCGAAGCCGCGCCTCGCGATGTCGGCGAGAAGTTCCTCGCGGTCGCGGAAATGGCGGTACGGCGCGGCGGGCGAGACGCCGGCAGCGCGCGCCGCCTCCGCGACGGTGAAGCCTGCGGGGCCTTTCTCGCTGATGAGGCGCAGCGCCGCGGCGATCAGCGCCTCGCGCAGATTGCCGTGGTGGTAGCTCCGCTTCTTGCCGGGGTCGGACGAATGCCAGGACATGACCGACTTATGGTACATGGCCGACCTGTCGGCAATCGGGCTGGAGCCGCGCGACGGTGTCGGCATGTCGCGGCGTCCATGTCGGCCGCACCCATGTCGCGGCGTCTATGTCCGCAGTAAACCATGTCGCAACAGACGTGGCGGGCCGGCCGGAGCCGCTTGGCCCCGGCCGCCGGCCTTGGGTCACTGGGTGAGGCGGGCCGAGCGCAGCGCGTCGTGGAACATCTGGTTCATCGCCGCCGCGATGCCGGTGGAATCCGCCGTGTAATACATGCCGGGCGAGGCGCATTCCTTCAGCTTCACCGGCACCTGGCTGATGAAGGGATCGATGTTGGACATGTAGTAGGAGTTGTTGGTCAGGCGCAGATAAGGCGTGTAGAGCACCGCGATCTTGACGCCCCGGTTCTTGAGGTTCGCGCAGAGGGTTGGGTCGATCGGGCCCTGGATGCGCTTCGTCGTCGCGTCCGATACGCCATCGGTCACGAAGAACACGTATTTTTCAGGCTTCGCCGAGGTCGATCCGTCGCCGGGGCTGAGCTTCAGCGCATCGAGCGCGGCAAAGCCGACCTGGAAGTTCGTCTTGTCCTGAATGTCGCCATCCTTGTAGGGGTAGAGCGTCACCTTGGAGGCCGCCGTGGCGCCGACGCCGGTAAGGTCGGACGACAGCGGCTCGCTGTTCGTGCTGCCGGGCGAGGCGATATACTGGACCGCGTCGTTGAAGGTGTAGATCGCCATGCGGAACTGGTTGGCGAGGCCGGATTTCACAGAGGTCGCCTTCGCCGTTTCGGTCAGGGATTTCACGGCCTGAGCCAGCATGTCGATGCGAAGCAGGATCGGCGGAACGGCCGCCTTGGCGATCGTATAGTAATCCTGCTTCAGCTTGGTCGGCGATGAATTATCCTTCTCCCAAGTGTTGTTCACACCATCGCGAAACGCCGTCTGCTTGCTATCCTTGGGGTTGGTCACCACGATGTGGCAGGCGAACTGGCAGTCCTTCTGTTCGCCGCCCGGCCCGTCCTTGGTGAGCGTGCGCAGGCGCTGGATGTCCGCATCGGTCGCCGCGAGGCCCATCGAGGGCGAGTTGTCGAGCAGCAGGTAGAAGTCGATGTAGGACGGCGTCTGCATGGTCGCGCTGGCGCTGCCGGAAATGTCGATCGTCGGCTTGAACAGGTCGCCGAACATCGTCTCGATCGACGCGGTGTAGGTCGCCGTCGAGATGATCGTGCTCTGGCTGTTGGGGTCTTTAGAGACCTTGACGCTGATCGGCCCGACGGAAATGCCATCGCGCAGCGGCCCGAGCGCCGAGGTGAAGTATTTCTGCGCTGCCGCCTGCTGCGCTTCATAGGAAGCCGCGTTCGGGTCGGCTGCGGCGGCCGTCGCCGCGTACAGCACGGCTGCGTCGATCGCCGCGTCCATTTTTGCCTTTTCATCCGACGCACGCGTGAAGTCGATCGCGAGCGTGACGGCAAGCAGGATGGGAAGCACCGACATCGCGAACATCATGCCGACATTGCCCTCGCGCGCCTTCAGGAAATTGACGGCAATGATTTTCGCAAGGGCGCGGAACGGGAAATGGGCCTGACGCATGATGCACCTGAACGTTGGATTTCGTCCACAGTGTCCAAAAATCTTAAATAATCATAAAATCCGTTCGACTAAAGTCCTGTCTATCCCGCTTCAAAGCGCATTTATTATGGTCTCATTCGAACGAAATATGTTAGCAATCGCTCACCCCAGACAATAAAACTTTACTAAAATTGTTGATATCACTTCATAAATACATACTATTCAAATCGTCCTGACGCAGGGTTGCTTATCGAGTAAGCCTGGCGGAGCGAAGCACATCCTGGAACATCTGGTTCATTGCCGCAGCGATACCGTTCGAGTCGGCTGTATAAAACAGCCCTGACGAAGCGCAGGCGGAGAGCTTCTTCGGGATATCATCCGCCCAATACACGATGTCATTGTCGGAAAGCGGGCTCACACCGGCTGATGTCGCGAGGAACGGAGTATAGAGGACGGCGATCTTGATGCCCCGGTCCTTCAAAGGCTGGCAGATGGTCGGATCGATCGGCGCAATGGCGTGGCCCCAGCCCGACGTGTTGTCGTATTGCGTATATTTTGGATCCTTGGAGCCGTGCGGGTCGTGCAGCGGCAGATCCTGCACGCCATCGGTGACGAAAAAGACGTATTTGTTCGGCTTGGCTGCGGTGCTGCCATCGCCGGGATCGGACACGATCCGGTTCATCGTCTTGAAGCTCGCCACGAAATCAGTGAGGAAATAGTCGTTGTCGCTCCTGTAGGCGGTGAGCTCGAGGCCGGATGCTGCTGCGCTCGCCTTGACCAGATCGGCGGTCAGGCCGTTATCCTTGTTGTTGCCGTGTTCGCTGCCGCCGTGCTCGCTGCCACCGTGGCCGTCGCTCGGCGACATGACCGTTACGTCAGAATAGAAGC
>JAIELD010000002.1 GCA_019753285.1 Beijerinckiaceae bacterium
GGATCGTTTCGCCCTCTGCGATCGGCTGGTTTTTGAACCGCAACTGCTGGAAGCCGTTGCCGGCCGTGATCGCAACCTCCGATCCGCCGATCGTGATCCTGTCCTCGGCGGCGACCGGCGTTGCGATGAGGATCGCCAGCATGGTGGAAAGCGCTCGTGCAAGGCGCTGGCCCTGATTTCGCAGAGGTAGGGCATGGCATGGACGGGTTGTGCCAGAATGAAACATTCTATCTTTCGAGATCGGTGACATGATGCAGACAGGAAACAGGATCTTCGCTGCGGCCAGCCTCGCGGTCGTCGCGGCGATCGCCATCATTCTGGCGCAGGCCAGGATCAGCCATTCCTCGCCGGCCGAGGCTGAGCCGCAAGTGCCGCAGACGCAGCCCTACCAGCCGCAGAAGGTCGTCTATCATATCTCATCGGGCGGCGGCTGGTTCAAGCATGACCATATCCAGCGCCTCCAGAACATGGAGAACCACCTTGCCGCGCTGCCAGCCGGCGATCTCAGCCTCGCCGTGGTGCTGCAGGGTAACGGCGTCGATCTGCTCGTCGATGCGGCCTCCGACAAGGCGCTCGCAAGCCGCGTCAGCGCGCTGCGCGACCGCGGCGTCAAGTTCCTCATCTGTCGCAACACGCTGGTGAGCCGCCATATCGGCATCGACAAGCTGTCAGGCGCCCGCGCCGAGGATGTGGTCGGGGCCGGCGTCGCCGAGGTCACGCGGCTGCAGTCGATGGGCTATGCATATCTGAGGCTCTGACGGTCAGGCACCCTTGAGGGCGCTCAAGACCTTGGAGCCGGGCCGTCCGGTCTGGGGGAGCCCGAGTTTTGCCTCGATATCCTTGATGGCAGCGCGTGTCTTCGCACCGATCGCGCCGTCCGGCTCGCCGACATCGTAACCGCGGGCGGTCAGAAGACGCTGCAATTCGCGGCGCTGCTCGCGGGCGAGCGGCAGATCGTCGGTCGGCCATTCACCCTGCACGCCGGGCTTGCCCTTGAGCCTGTCCGACAGCAGCGAGATGGCGAGCGCGTAGGAATCGGCCCCGTTGTAGGAATAGGCGGCGTCGTAATTCTTGAAGACGATGAAGCCTGGTCCGTCGCGCCCGGCCGGTAGGAGCAGCGCGGCCTGGCCACCGCCCGTCAGCGCCCCGCCGTCGAATTTCACGATGCCGCGCCCGGCCCAGTTCGACAGCGGCTGCTTGTTCGTCCGGCCAGACGGGCCGGCATAGTTTTCCGGCACGCGCACCTCATAGCCCCAGGACGCGCCTGTCTGCCAGCCGGCTTTGGCAAGGTAGTTGGCAGTCGAGTGGAGCGCGTCCGCGACCGAATCGACAAGGTCGTTCCGCCCGTCGCCATCGCCATCGACCGATAGCCTCAGATAGGTCGAGGGCATGAACTGGGTATGGCCGAAGGCGCCGGCCCATGAGCCGCGCATCTTTTCGGGCGCAAGGTCGCCGCGCTGGATGATCTTCAAGGCTGCGATGAATTCACCCCTGAAATAATCGTTCCGTCGCTTGCCGAAGCAGATGACGGTCGGCAGCGACTGCATTAGATGCCACTTGCCGCCGGATTTGCCGAAATCGCTCTCGACGCCCCAGACGGCGAGGATGGTATGCCGGTCGACACCGAAGCGCTGCTCGGCGGCGGCGAGCGTGGACGCGTATTTCTTCAGCATCGCCTTGCCTTCGGCGACCTTCTCGTCGTCGACCAGCGTGCCGAGATAGTCCCAGATCGGCGTCTTGAATTCGGGCTGGTTCTCCATCAGCTCGATGATCTTCATGTCCGGCTCGATGCCGGCGGTCGAGGCATCGAACGTCTGGGCCGAGATGCCCTGCGCCAGCGCATGGCTGCGCAGATTGGCCATGCAGGAGGAAAAATCGGCATGGGCGGGGCTGGCAAGAGCCAGGCCGGCCCCGATCAGGGCGAAGCGCAGTGAACGTCCCATGTCTGACCTCCCGCGCGAGCCGGTGTGACCGCGCATGACGAGCGCCTAAAAGACGACATGGAACGTTAATACGCGATTAACTTTGAAAGCAAATCGGCGATGGCGAGCTTCCGCCGGTCCGCCCGCGACCGTTCAGAGCCAGGGGCGGGAGGTCGCGGCCTTCTGCTCGTAGCTTCCGATGGCGGCGTCCTTCACCATTGTGAGCGCGATGTCGTCGAGGCCGTTGAGCAGGCAATGCTTGCGCCACGGATCGATCTCGAAGGTGACCGTGCCGCCATCAGGCCCGCGGATTTCCTGCTTCTCGAGGTCCACGCTCAGGGTGGCGTTGGAGCCGCGCTCGGCGTCGTCGAACAACTTGTCGAGATCGCTCTGGCTGACGACCACGGGCAAAATGCCGTTCTTGAAACAGTTATTGTAGAAGATGTCGGCAAACGAGGTCGAGATCACGCAGCGAATGCCGAAATCGAGCAGCGCCCAGGGCGCGTGCTCGCGCGACGAGCCGCAGCCGAAATTGTCGCCCGCCACGAGGATCTCCGTCTTGCGGTAGGCTGGCTTGTTGAGCACGAAATCGGGGTTCTCGGCGCCGTCCTCGGTATAGCGCATCTCGGAAAACAGCGCGCTGCCGAGCCCGGTGCGCTTGATCGTCTTCAGATACTGTTTTGGGATGATCATGTCGGTGTCGACGTTGATCACCTTCAGTGGCGCCGCGACCGATGTAAGCGTGGTGAAGGGCTGCATGTCTTGAAAATCTCCAATGCCTCTTGATAGCCGATTGCCCGCCTCTGACAAGCGGCGCGTCAGACGGTGATCTGGCTGCCGAGCTCGACGACGCGTCCCGTGGGGATGTGGAAGAAGTCCGTCGCGTTGGCGGCGGTCTTGGTAAGCTGGATGTAGAGCCTGTCCTGCCAGACCGGCATGCCTGACGAGGCTGACGCCTTGATCGTGCGCCGTCCCAAAAAGAACGAGGTCTGCATGATGTCGAAATCGAGGCCGCGCCGCCGCGCCATGGCGAGGATATGCGGCACGCGTGGCGTCTGCATGTAGCCGAGCGTCGCGGTGATGCGCTTGATGTCCTCGCCGAGCTCCTCGATCTTGAGCTGGTCGGCCTCGTCGATGCGCGGCACGTCCGCGCTGCGGATGGTGAGGACGATATTGCGTTTGTGAAGCACCTTGTTGTGCTTCAAATTGTGCATGAGGGCGGTCGGGGCCGTATCGGGGTCTGCGGTGAGGAACACGGCGGTGCCGGCGACGCGGGCCGGTTTCGATTTTTCCAGCATGCGCATCAGGTCGGTCAACGGCACGCTGTCCTTGCGCGCCTTTTCCTTCACGATGTCGGAGCCGCGCACCCAGGTCCACATGACGATGACCATGGTCAGGCCGAACAGGAGGGGCACATAGCCGCCGTCGATGATCTTGAGCAGATTGGCGGTGATGAACGAGATGTCGATCACCAGGAACGACCCCGCCACAAGCAAGGACACCCAAAGCGGCCATTTCCAGATGTGGCGCGAGGCGAGATAGGCAAGCGCAGTCGTCACGACCATCGTTCCTGATACCGCGATGCCGTAGGCCGCCGCCAGATTGTCCGAGGTCTTGAAGGTGAAGATCAGGATGAGGACGCCGACGAGGATCAGGCGGTTGATCAGCGGCAGGTAAATCTGGCCGAGCTGCGTCTCCGACGTGTGCCGGATCTCGAGGCGCGGCAACAGGCCGAGCTGGATCGCCTGCTGCGTCAGCGAGAACGCGCCGGTAATGACCGCCTGGCTTGCGATCACCGTAGCCAAGGCGGCCAGCACGACCAGCGGCAGAAGGAAGGTCTCCGGCACCATGCGATAGAATGGATCGCTTGCCGCTTCCGGATGCGACAGCACCAGCGATCCCTGCCCGAGATAGTTGAGCACGAGCGCCGGAAACACGAAGAAAATCCAGGCGGCGCGGATCGGGCGGCGACCGAAATGGCCCATATCCGCATAAAGCGCTTCCGCGCCGGTCACGGCGAGAAACACCGAGCCCAGCACGAGAAGGCCGACGAAGCCCGACGTGGTCACATACCGGAAGGCATGGACCGGATTGAGCGCGGCGAGAATGCTCGGATCGTCACTGATATGCATCACGCCGAGAATGCCGATGACCGCGAACCAAAGCATCATCACGGGGGCAAAAATCCAGGCGACGCGGCCGGTGCCGCGATACTGGAAGACGAAGAGCAGGACGAGAATCGTGACCGCGATCGGCAGGATGTAGGTGTCGATGTCGATCGCTGCCCGCAACGCCTCGACGTTCTTAAGACCCTCGATCGCAGACAGCACCGAGACGGCGGGCGTGATCACGGAATCGCCGTAGAACAGCGACGCACCGATCGCGCCGCACACGAAGACCAGCGGAGTCTGACGTCCGGCAGCCTTCTGCACCAGCGCCATCAGCGAGAGAATTCCGCCTTCGCCCTTGTTGTCGGCCCGCATGATGAACACGACGTATTTGAGCGTAACGATGACCAGAAGTGCCCAGATGATGAGCGAGACGGTGCTGATCACCTCCTCGCGTTCGATATAGGTATGGCCCGTGCCCTTCATCACCTCGGCGAGCGACGCCTTCAAGGCGTAGATGGGACTCGTTCCGATGTCGCCATAGACGACGCCGATAGAACCGATGGCGAGCGCGAGGGTGCTGCCTTTCTGGTGGGACGGATCGTGATCGGCCTGCTTGTCGACATCGGAGGGACGCGACGCAACGTCAGGCTGGAGCGCGGCTTTCAGCGTGGGAATGGGCGATGCCATGAATATCTGACTGTTGGATGGCTGCAAAGACGACAGGAGCGACGCGCTCGTTCCGCTCCCAGGCCGCAAGTACCGGCCGCAAGACGGTCCGAGCCCGGCTTATACACCCGTTTCGACAGCCTTGGAAAGACATTGCAAACGCGAAACGGGACGAGGATAGGCCGCGCCCTTCCCCTGCGCCGTGCTGCGGCGAAGATGAGGTTTTTCTTGCGCTCCGCCGCGTTTTGCGGGCATGAGAACCGCTCCGGCGACCGTTTCCAGCCGGGCGACAGTGAACGACGCGCGGCGAGGCCGCGGCAGGCAGGAACAGGCGATGAGCACGAGCGACAACCCCCGCACTCTCTATGACAAGATTTTCGACGACCATGTCGTCGATCGTCAGGATGACGGAACCTGCCTCCTCTATATCGACCGGCATCTCGTGCATGAAGTCACCAGCCCGCAGGCTTTCGAAGGGCTCAGGATCAGCGGACGCAAGGTGCGCGCGCCGGAAAAGACGCTCGCGGTCGTCGACCACAACATCGCGACGACCGACCGATCGAAGGGCATCGAGGACCCCGAAAGCCGGACGCAGGTCGAGACGCTTGCCGAGAACGCCCGCGAGTTCGGAATTCAGTACTATAATGAGCTCGATCGCCGGCAGGGCATCGTCCATGTCGTCGGGCCGGAGCAGGGCTTCACCTTGCCCGGCACCACGATCGTCTGCGGCGATTCCCACACCTCGACGCATGGCGCGTTCGGCGCGCTGGCACACGGCATCGGCACGTCGGAGGTCGAGCATGTTCTGGCGACGCAGACGCTGATCCAGAAGAAGGCGAAGAACATGCGCGTCATGGTCGACGGCGCGCTGCCGGCCGGCGTGACGGCCAAGGACATCATCCTCGCCATCATCGGCGAGATCGGCACGGCCGGCGGCACCGGCCATGTGATCGAATATGCCGGCGAGGCGATCCGCTCGCTCTCGATGGAAGGCCGGATGACGGTCTGCAACATGTCGATCGAGGGCGGCGCCCGCGCCGGGCTGATCGCGCCGGATGAAAAGGCCTATGCCTATCTCGAAGGCCGCCCGATGTCGCCGAGGGGCGCGGACTGGGACGCGGCGCTCGCCTATTGGGAGACCCTGCGCTCCGACCATGATGCCTTCTTCGATGCCGAAATCCGTCTCGACGCGGCAAGCCTGCCGCCGATCGTCTCGTGGGGCACGAGCCCCGAGGATGTCGTATCGGTCGCCGGCACGGTGCCGGACCCGGACCGGATCGAGGACGAGGCAAAGCGGCTCTCGAAGCAGCGTGCGCTCGCCTATATGGGCCTGAAGCCCGGCACGAAGATCACCGACATCAAACTCGACAAGATATTCATCGGCTCCTGCACCAACGGCCGCATCGAGGATCTGCGCGCTGTCGCCCGCATGGTCGAGGGCAAGAGAGTGGCGTCGACCTTGTCCGCGATGATCGTGCCGGGCTCCGGCCTCGTGAAGGAACAGGCCGAGCAGGAAGGGCTCGACCGCATCTTCAAGGCGGCGGGCTTCGACTGGCGCGAGCCCGGCTGCTCGATGTGCCTTGCCATGAACCCTGACAAGCTTCAGCCGGAGGAGCGCTGCGCCTCGACCTCGAACCGCAATTTCGAAGGGCGTCAGGGCTTCAAGGGCCGCACCCATCTCGTCTCGCCGGCCATGGCTGCTGCGGCGGCGATCGAGGGGCATTTCGTCGATATCAGGCAGTGGGGGTAAGCAATGGTCGCGCCTCTGGGCGCGATCGATCGATCCAGCGGACCGATCGAAATGACGAACGCCTCGAGCCCAAGCGAGAGGCAGGGGCGTCCAGTAGCGTCGTTGCGAGCAGGAGAAGCCGACGCGGCAATCCAGTTGGCTAAAGTCTGGATTGCTTCGTCGCTGCCGCTTCTCGCAATGACGGCAGAGCGTCCAAAACTACTTGATACGCTCCAGCACGCTGACATAGTTCGCCACAGCCGCCGCGCGGACCGCGAGGTCCTTCACCAAAGAATTAGATGACGCCCGGTCATTGGCGAGGGATCAGCGAAAAAACGCTCATCGTCGACTTGTTCAGCGCCACTGCGATTGTGTTGGAATTGGGCGAGAAGCTGAGAGAGTATCCGCCGCCATCAACCTTAAGCTCGGCGACCGGCTTTGCGCCGTGAGCGGCAGGCTCGTAGACCTTAAGCATCTGGTCGTAGGTGAGGCTGGCTACATAGCGGCCATCGCCGCTCCAGGACAAATCGCGCACATTTGCACTCTCGATGTCGAAGATCGTGAAGCGCTTTTCCTGAGCGTTCCAGATCTTGAAATTGGCAAGTCTGTTGATTTCGTCCGAACCTGCCCCGCTCCGACGTAGATTATTCCGCGTTTCGTCGCTGGTTAAATGTGTACCGACGGCCAACAGATCTCCTACGGGCGAAATTGCCAATTTTGAAATAGATCGCGAATCACTATCCTGCGTACACTCAATAAAACTTAAATCAAAACTGTCTTTTAAAGATTTAGATAGAGCTATACCTATGAATAGGCCAATAAATAAGGAATTGTCGGATTTTGAAAATGTAAGTGAAGATATAGGCTCTTGAAAATCAGCCTTCGCCTTACTTCCTATTGGCGGACAAGGTAGATCTCGATACTCAACTTGTCGCCTTGCCAGAATGGACCAGTCGTCTGTGGAATATACTGTAACTGGTTCGTTGACGAAAATTGGCGACATCGCCACTAAAGACGCGTCGGGTGACAAGGCAAAAATTTTAGCGCTGTTCTTCTGGCCCTGCTTGCCCGGCGCTGGCCCCGCGATCAGCCGCTCCAACTCGCCCGTATCGGTGTTCCATAGCCCCAAAGACATCTGCTGATGTTCGGGCGTGTCGTTCGGCGCAGGGCCCAACAACGTCCTGTTGTCGGGCATGAAGACGAGAGAGCGTCCGAGATAGGGCCCCAACCCCATTGGATGGGGGATGACGCGAATCAATTCACCGCTGCTCTTCCAGACCGAAATCTGCCGTCCGAAGTCGTGGATGGCGGCAAGACGGGTCCCGTCAGGCGACCAGGCCACTGCCGTTGCGCCGCCCTTGACGGGCAGCGTCATGAGCTCTTGCAAAGGCGACCGGCTGGACGCCCAATGCGCGCTCCAGATAACAAGCAGAACGCCGCCAGTCAGCGCGATCATCGCAGCCACCAATGGGTGCTTGGCGGCGAGTTTCTTCGACCGGCTAACGAGATCAGTCAATGTTTGTGTATGCGCTCGTCGAATGGACTACTTAATCCGCTCCAGCACGCTGACGTAATTCGCCACAGCCGCGCCGCCCATGTTGAAGATGCCGGCGAGCTTGGCGTCCTTCACCTGGATGCCGTCCGCCTCGTTGCAGAGCTGCATGGCGGATAGCACGTGCATCGAGACCCCCGTCGCGCCGATCGGGTGACCCTTGGCCTTCAGCCCGCCGGACGGGTTCACGGGCAGCTTGCCGCCCATCTGCGTCCAGCCTTCCTTGATGGCCACCGCGCCTTCGCCTGGCTTCGTCAGGCCCATCGCCTCGTATTCCAGCAATTCGGCGATGGTGAAGCAGTCATGCGTCTCGACGAAGGAGAGATCCTTCAGCTTGATGCCGGCCGCCTTCAATGCGCGGTCCCACGCGACGCTGCAGCCCTCGAAGGCGAGGATGTCGCGCTTCGACATGGGCAGGAAATCCTGCGCATGCGCGGTCGAACGGAAGGCGACGGCCCGCTTCATGGAAAGCGCCGTCTCGATATCGGCGAGGACGAGCGCGGCTGCTCCGTCCGAGACGAGCGAGCAGTCCGTGCGCTTCAGGGGACCGGCGACGTAAGGATTCTTCTCGCTCTCGTTGCGGCAGAAGTCGTAGCCGAAATCCTTGCGCATCTGCGCATAGGGGTTGCTTACCCCGTTCTTGTGGTTCTTGGCGGCGATCATGGCGAGCGCGTCGGACTGGTCGCCATATTTCTGGAAATAGGCCCCGGCGATGCGGCCGAACACGCCGGCAAAGCCGCCGGTGATCTCGCTGTCTTCGGCAAGGTAGGAGGCTTTCATCAGGTTCTGGCCGATCTCAGCGCCGGGCGTCTTCGTCATCTGCTCGACGCCGACGACGAGCACGACTTTCGCGTCGCGGGCGGCAATGCTTTTCAGGCCGAGCTGCACCGCGGCGGAGCCGGTGGCGCAGGCATTCTCGACGCGCGTCGTCGGCTTGAAGCGCAGCCGATCATCGGCCTGAAGCACGAGCGAGGCGGTGAAATCCTGCGGCGAGAAACCAGCGTTGAAGTGGCCGAGCACAATTTCGTCAATATCGCGTGGGCTTATGCCAGCGTGCTTGATCGCGTCCGCCGCGACCCGCACCACCATGCTTTCGACGGTTTCCGTCTCGTGCTTGCCGAAGGGCATGTGTGCCCAGCCAACGATCGCTGCGGTCATGACGATCCATCCTTTTCTTGTTTGGAGACGGCGGCGGGCCGTCGTTTCTCCCGAGATATGTCGGCCCCGACTATGGCGCAATTGCAATCGCGTTTCCATCCCCCCGTCCATCGGCTCTGCAAACGGCGCTCGGCGCTTTTCACCGCCCGCCTTTGCGGTTAGGTAGATCATCGAGGTTTTAAAATGATCCGAATCGGCATCTGTTTTGCAAAGCACGCACGATGATGCGTTTCGATCTCGTCTCCCGCCGCATCGGCAGCTTTTGCCTCGCGCTTGCAGGGCTTGCCGCCGCGTCCGGCGCGTCCTCCGCCAACCCCGCCCTTCTCGTCGATGCGGACACCGGCGCGGTGCTCTACGCCGATGAGGCGACGCGGCCCTGGCATCCAGCCTCCACGGCCAAGATGATGACGGTCTATCTTGCGCTGAAAGCCGTGAAGCAGGGCAAGCTCAGCCTCGACACGCCGCTCGCGGGAACGAAACGTGCCGCCGGACAGCGCCCGTCCAAGATCGGCATCCGCCCGGGCCAGATCATCACGCTCGACAACGCTTTGAAGATCCTGCTCGTCAAGTCGGCCAATGACCTCGCCTATGTAATCGGCGAGGCGATCGGCGGCAACGCCGACAACTTCGTCGGTCTGATGAACCAGGAAGCCGCCCACCTCGGCATGCGGGAGACGGTGTTCACCAACCCCAATGGCTGGCACGATCCGCGCCAGCAGGTCTCGGCACGCGATCTTGCGAAGCTCGCCCTCGCGCTGCTGCGCGATTTTCCCGATTATCGCGACAATTTAGGCATCGGCTCGGTGCAGCTCGGCAATCGCGTCTACAAGAACACCAATGGCCTCATCGGCCGCTATCCGGGCGCGATGGGCCTGAAGACCGGCTTCGTCTGCGCATCCGGCTTCAACGTCGTGGCGCTCGCCAACCGCAACGGGCGCACCCTGCTTGCCGTCGTGCTCGGCGCATCGAGCGGAGCGGAGCGGACGGTGCTTGCCGCCCAACTGCTCGACCGTGGCTTTGCCGGCGGCTCCGGCGGCTCCTCGCTCGACCAGTTGCCCGCGTCCGGCGAACAGAGCGCGCCGGACATCAGAAGCGAGGTCTGCGGCCGCAACCGTCGCGGCCCGCTCACCGAGGAGGATTTCGAAGGCGCGGTCAGCGCGGCGACCAGCTTCTCGGGCTCGTCGGACAAGGATTCCATCTACGCGACGATCCATGAGCGCCAGGCTCCAGCCGCATCCGTGGGCCATGCCTCGGCGGGTCGCTACCAGTTGGAGGAGCGCTCGCTCGGCGTTCCGGTCGCGGTCTACATGGGCCGCGCGCCGGGCAACACCGAGCCGGTCTACAATGCGTTCGCGACATCGCTCGCGCAACGCCCCGCTCCGGCCGGTGCGCTCACTGGCTTCGCTCCGGTGCAGGCCGGCATCGCCGGCGGCTCGATCCTTGGCTCGGTGCGCGCGCCCAAGGCCAATGGCAGGCTGGAAGCAGCCCGCATCGCAGCGCCGACGCGTCCGCAGCCGATCGAGGATGAGGCGGGCGAGCCGATCGCGCTTGCTCCCACGCCGCCATTGCGCCCCGGGGCCGCCGCGGCGATCCGTCCACGCGGCAAGATCGCCGCGCCAGCGGCTCCCACGCTTGCCTCCGCGCCCGCGACGAAACAGGCCGGCAGATCCCTGGTGCGTCCGGCGCCGGTCCTGAAGGAGAAGCAGGGCAAGACCATTGCGTCGAAGGCGGTGTCAGCGACGGCAGGCAAGAAGGCGGCTCCCGCTGCGGCGAAAGCCGCAGCGCCGCAATAGCCATCGCAAAACGGCGTGATCGGGTCTATCTGAAGGCATAGAAGCGCCGAGGCTGACGACACCGTGGCTGAACACCCGACACCACCGCCGATGATCCCGCTGACAATCCTCACCGGGTTTCTGGGCAGCGGCAAGACGACGCTGCTCAACCGGCTCCTGAAGGACGCCTCGCTGCGGGACGCCGTGGTGATCGTCAACGAATTCGGCGAGATCGGCCTCGATCATCATCTGATCGAGACGGTGGAGGACGGGCTGATTCTGCTTTCGTCCGGCTGCCTGTGCTGCACCATTCGGGGCGATCTCATCAGTACGCTCGAAGGGCTGCTCCGCCGCCTCGACAACAACCGCATCGAAGCCATCAGCCGCGTGGTGATCGAGACGACCGGGCTCGCCGATCCCGCGCCCATCCTGCACACCGTGATGGGGCATCCCTATCTCAGCCTGCGATACCGTCTCGAAGGCGTCGTCACCGTGGTGGATGGCGTCAACGGCCGCGCGACGCTGGACGCCCATGCCGAGGCAGTGAAGCAGGCGGCGGTCGCAGACCGGCTCCTGATCTCGAAAGGGGATCTCGCGGCGGAGGGGGAGCGCGAGGCGCTCGTGACGCTGCTTGCCGGCATGAACCCGGGCGCGCCGATCATCGACCTCAATCGCGACGTGATCGACGCCTCCATTCTCGATTGCGGGCTTTACAATCCCGATTCGAAACTGCCCGACGTTCGCCGCTGGCTGAACGAGGAAGCGCTCGCCGAGCTTCATGGCGAGGATCATGCCACTCATGAGGGGCATGATCACGGCCCGCGCGGCGAGCAGGACGGCCTCGACGTCAATCGCCACGGGCGCGGCATCCGGGCCTTCGCCTTCCGCAGCGACGAACCGATCTCGCGGGCGGCGTTCGATCTGTTCTGCGAGCTGCTGCGCACCGCGCACGGGCCGAACCTGCTGCGGGTGAAGGGCCTCGTTCGGCTGAGCGACCATCCGGAACGTCCGCTCGTCCTCCACGGCGCGCAACACGTCTTCCACCCGCCGACGATGCTTGAGAGCTGGCCGGACGCGGACCATGCGACGCGGCTCGTCTTCATCGTGCAGGGGCTCGACCGCCGCTTCATCGAACGGATGTGGCTTGCCTTGACGGCCCGCAAGGCTTCCTAGGGCAGCCCTCGCCGGCCGATCCGATGCCGCGCACGATCCGTAACGGCCCTGACGCGCAGATCTGGCGCATTTCTTGAAGCTTCAATGCGCTAGCAAAGGTTTTCTCATCTTTGCGTTCCAGAACGGAACATCGTCGCGGCTTTTTGAAAGCCACCCGTGTTTCTTTTGGAACGATCTGGGAGCAGCCATGCCAATCCGGTCATTCGATCCGGCCCTGCCCAATGAGCCTCTTCTTTCGGGAGCCCGACCTCGCGGGTCGAGGCCGGACCCGTCTGCCGCGCTGCGGGTGCCGCAGACCCTTTATGCCGATCAGGTGCGGGCGGCGCTCGGCGTCGGCACGGCGCTGAAGGTCGAAATTCTCGATGAGGCCGAAATTGCCGCCTTCGAGGAGGAATGGCGCGATCTCAGCCTGCGCACGGTCGAGCCAAACGTGTTTTATGCGCCCGCTTTTGCGCTCGCCGCCGCGCGACATCTGTCCGAGGGCGGCAAGCCTGGCTTCATCGTCGTGTTCGAGGGGCCGGGCAAGCTCATCGCAGGATGCAGGATGCTCGGCCTGTTTCCGTTCACGACGTCGCGCCTCGATTGGGGCGCGCCGATCCTGCGCGGATGGCGGCACCCGTTCAATCCGCTCGGCACGCCCCTCCTCGACGCCAAGTTCGCCAGGCCGACGCTGGAAGCGCTGTTCGACCATCTCGACAGGACGCCCTATGGCAGCATCCTGTTTCCCGACATTCGCGAGGATGGCCCCTTCGCCCTGCATTTGCGGGCGGTGACCGAGCGCCGCGGAGCCCGGATGATGCCGATCTCGAGCCGCCGCCGTGCCGTGCTGCGGCCGGAGAGCGATGGCGAGACCTATTTCAAGCGCCATTGGCGCGCCAAGAAATCGAAGGAGTTGCAGAGGCTTCGCCGCCGCCTCGACGAGGAAGGCGCGATCAGCCGAAGCACGTCGCGCGGCGTCTCCGAGGCGGCCGCTTCGCTGGAGCGCTTCTTCGCGCTGGAAGCCGAGGGCTGGAAAGGCGCATATGGCAGCGCCATGCTGCAGGATGCCGGGCGGGCGACCTTCGCCCGCGCCATGGTCCGCGGCCTCGCAAAGCAGGGCGGCCTCAGGATCGACGAGCTGCGCAGCGGCCCGACGCTCATCGCCAGCGCGATCTCGCTGATCTGCGGGCATGACGTCGCGTTCTGGAAGATCGCCTATGACGAGCGCTATGCGCGCTTTTCGCCGGGCGTTCTCCTCACCGAGACCCTGACGCGGGAGTTCCTCGATCGCGGTGGGGAAGGGCTGATCGACTCCTGCGCCATCCAGGACCACCCGATGATCGACCATGTCTGGCACGAGCGGATGGGCGTCTCGGATTATCTCGTTTCAGCAGGGTCCGGCGCCGCCGGCCAGTTCCGCCTAGCCCTGCTGCGCGAAAGGCTGCGCATCGGCCTCAAGGCACGCGCGCGCCGCCTGAAACTCAAACTGTCGAGGGCAAAGCACAGCTAGCGCGGCTCGATCGCCGCCCGCTCGCCATGCTCGGACTGTAACAAACGCGGCATGATCTTCGTCAGCGCGGCCTCGGTTTCCGACGACCAGCCCGGCGGAGCCGGCAGGGTCTCGCTCCGCCCGGCGCGCGGCACGATATGGACGATCCTGTAGCCCCGCTCCTTCAGCGCCGCCAGGAACGCCGGAAGCATCGCAGCCGTCTGCGCGCGGGTGTCGTGCAGGAGGATGATGCCGCGCCCCGCCTTGTCCACGCGCCCCATCAGCAGGGCAAGCTGCGCGGCAGGCGTCATCGGATACCAGTCCGACGCCCAAAGATCCGCGCCGAACACCGCTATGTTGCGGCTGGCCAGCCAGTCGTCGAGCGTTCGCGTATCGGCAAAGCCCGGAAAGCGGAAAAACGGCACCCTCGGCCCACCGGCCTCACCATAGGCGGCCTGATCGTCGGCGGCAAAGCCGCGGTCGATCTCGCTGCGGGCGGCCGCATCGCTGATGCCGCGAAGCGTCAGGGCAGGATGCGAATAGCTGTGATGGCCGACCGTGTGGCCTTCGCGCAGCATACGCTTCACCATGTCCGGGTTGGCCTGCGCGTTGCGCCCGACGAGAAAGAAGGTCGCCTTGACGCATTCGCGCTTCAATGCGTCGAGGACGAGGCCGGTCGTCGCCGGCAGGGGCCCGTCGTCGAAGGTGAGAACGAATTCGCCTTCCGCAAGGGCAAGCGTGCGCGGATAGGATTTGAGGCCGATCTCGAGCCCGCCCTCGGTTCCGACTCCAAGCGTGCGCGCCGTGCCGAGCGCGCCAGAGCAATCGCCCTCGGCGTGCCCCGCCTCCGGCAGCGAGATCACAAGCGGAGCGATCAGCAGCAGCTGCGCCAGACGCATTGCCAGGACCTCAAAAGACGTGCGGAGCGTGGCCTGCATGGTCTGCTCTTAGGGCATCGGGCCAGCCGCCGGCAAGTAGGGCTTCAAACGCAAAAAAGCCCGGCAAGCCGGGCTTTTCGTCACGACATCCGTCGCGAAGTTTTAGTTGTGACGCACGCGGCGGTGGTGGCGGTAATGGCGGTGATTATGCCGATACGGGCGAACGGCCGTGCGCTGCGGCACGCCGAGGACGCCCTTGACGCCGCCGACCACGCCGCCACCGACGCCGCCAACCACGGTGCCGACCGCGCCGCCGACCGGACCAGCCGCGCGATTACCGGCCTGCGCGCCTTCCTGAGCGCCGCGCACGATGCCCTGCGCATGGGATACCGCCGGCATCGCCATGGGAAGCATCAGCCCCGCTGCAAAGCCGAGCGCCAACAAGCCTTTGTGAGATTTGCCGAAAATCGAGATACGCATGAAATTCCTCCGCCGCTGCCAATAATGCGCGGACACACCTCTAACGCCGATCGTTCGATATTGTTCCGCTATCGGTGCCGATTTTCGCGCCGCGCCGGCGCGGTAACGCGCGATCCGAGCAGAGCAGGCTAAAGGCTTGCCAGTGACACGCCTAATGTATCCCAGACCAGCGCGGCAGGTCGTGGGTAACTGGTGCCCCTGGCCGGAATCGAACCAGCACTCCTTGCGGAACCTGATTTTGAGTCAGGCGCGTCTACCAATTCCGCCACAGGGGCGTTGCTCGCGGCAACTTCCCGCTTATCCTGCAACTCGGCTCACCGGTCAATGCGGTTTCAATGGCAGTAACGTGGCTGGCAGGGCTTGGCACCACTTTCCTCTCTCCTGGCAAATGCGCTCCTTTTCAATAAATCACGCTGGCCCGTCGCGAAAACCGTTGCCACTCTTTCGCGGCATGCTCTAAGCGAGCAGCCATGCTGAAATCGCTTTACGACTGGATCATCTCGCTCACGCAGCGGCCCAACGCCGTGTGGGCCATGGCGGCGATCTCGTTTGCCGAAAGTTCGTTCTTCCCCCTGCCGCCGGACCTGATGCTGGTGCCGATGGGCATCGCCAATCGGCAGCGCATCTGGTGGTATGCGTTCGTCTGCACCATCGCCTCGGTGCTTGGCGGCATATTCGGCTACATGATCGGCGCGCTGCTGTTTGATTCGGTCGGCGCCTGGGTGATGAATTTCTACGGCCTCACCGACAAGATGGAGACGTTTCGCGCCTGGTATCAGGCGAACGGCCAATGGGCGATCTTGCTCAAGGGGCTGACGCCGATCCCCTACAAGATCGTCACCATCACGAGCGGGCTTGCCGGCTACAGCTTCACCTGGTTCGTCATTCTCTCGCTGGTGACGCGGGGCGCGCGCTTCTTCCTGCTGGCGGCGCTCATCCATTTCTTCGGCGAGCCGATCAAGGAGTTCATCGAACGGCGGCTCGGCCTCACCCTCGCCTTGATGGGCGTGATCATCATCGGCGGTTTCGTCGCCGTCAAATACCTGTTCTAGAGGTCGCCCATGTCGATGCCCGCCGCGTCCTTGTCCACCCTTGCCGCTGATCGCACGGAGACGCGTCTTATCGGCGCGGTCTGGCTCATCCTGCTCATCGGGACGGCGACGATCGCCGCCGCCTGGTTCTTCGAGCTCGTGCTCGGCTACCAGCCCTGCAAGCTCTGCCTCGAGCAGCGCATCCCCTATTATGTCGGACTGTCGCTCGCGGCGCTCGCGCTCATCGTCGCTGCGACGGGCACGCGCATCGGCCTGTTGAAGGCGGCGCTCGGCGTGCTGGCGCTGGTGTTCCTCGTAAATGCAGGGCTCGGCGTCTATCACGCCGGCGTCGAATGGGCCTTCTGGCCGGGGCCGGCCGATTGCGGCGGGCGGCTTGGCGCCGGGCCGGCCAGCGCCGGCGACCTTCTCGGCGCGGTGAAGGCGACGCGGGTTGTGAGCTGCACGGAGGCCGCCTGGCGGCTGTTCGGTGTCTCGATGGCCGGCTGGAACGCGATCATCTCGCTGCTGCTGGCGTCAATCGCGATCGGCGCGCTGGCGCGCCGCGCGGAGGCCTGAGTTTTAGGGATCGAGCTCGGTATCCCAGTAGAGATAGTCCATCCAGCTTTCGTGCAGGTAGTTCGGCGGGAAATGCCTGCCGTTCTGATGCAGATCCTGCACGGTCGGCGAGTAGGGCGCCTGCGCCGGGAACATGTCGACCTGGCGAGGCATCTTGTCGGCTTTCCGCAGATTGCAGGGCGAGCACGCCGCGACGACATTCTCCCACACGGTCTGGCCGCCCTTGGAGCGCGGCACCACATGATCGAACGTCAGCTCCTCCTGTGCGCCGCAATACTGGCAGGTGAAGCGATCGCGCAGGAAGACGTTGAAGCGCGTGAAGGCAGGGTGCCGCGACGGCTTCACATAGGTCTTCAGCGAGACAACGGAGGGCAGCCGCATCGAGAAGCCGGGGCTGCGCACGCTGAAATCATACTCGGAGACGATGTTCACGCGGTCGAGAAATACCGCCTTGATGGCATCCTGCCAGCCCCAGAGGGAAAGGGGATAGTAGCTCAGCGGGCGGAAATCAGCGTTCAGGACCAGCGCCGGGCAGGATTCAGGCGTCGTGGCGGCATTGGCAGGTACGTGAACCGTCAACCTTGAAACCTCCAGCCTTCGCAGCTTTCGAATTCAGGCGTGAGTCAAGTCGCAGACTCAGTCGCCGGCGTGGCGGAGAGTGTACCTACACTGTGACGCTGTTGTGAAGGGGGGGTTCACAAGGGATTTTGACGCGCCCCGGCCGGAGAGGTCGTCGTTTCGCCGGCCTCGGCCACGACGACGCGGTTCCTGCCCGCCCGCTTTGCTTCGTAAAGGCGGCGATCGGCTGCCGCGATGACGTCGGCGATGGTCGCGCCGCTGGTCGGATCGTGATCTGCGACGCCGATGCTGACGGTGACGAAGCGCTCCGTATCGCCGCGGCCCTCATGCGGGATCGCCGCAGCAGTAACGCCCTCGCGCAGCATCTCGGCGATGGCGCGTGCATCGTCAGCCACGCAGTCCGCCAGCAGCACGGCGAATTCCTCGCCGCCATAGCGGGCGATCATGTCCTGCTTGCGGATCACCACATCCTCGATGGTGCGGGCAAGATGCGCGAGGCAGGCATCGCCGGCGGGATGTCCGTAATGATCGTTGAAGCGCTTGAAGTGATCGACGTCGATCAGAAGAAGCGAAAAGCTGCTGCCGGTCGAGTGACCGCGCTGCCAGAGTTCCGCGATGAGCGCGTCGAAGGCGCGGCGATTGGCGAGGCCTGTCAGCGCATCGATCATCGAGAGCTTCGAGAACTCGGCCTTCTCCCGCGTCAGCAGCTCCGACCGCTCCGTTTCGCGCAGCACTTGCAGGAAGCCCAGCCTTTGGGCGCGCTCGAGCTGGTGATTGCTGACGAGGCCGAGCACCGTGCAGATGCTGATGGCGAGGAAGAGCGCGCCTTGCAGCTCCGCTGGCAGGTCGGCGCGCAGATGCACCGCCAGAAAAACGCCGCCGACCGTTGCGATCGAGGTCAGCGCAGCCAGTCTCGCGCGAAGCTGCACGATGACGTTGGCATACATGCTGAGCACGAGCACCGGCATCAGCGCATAGGGAACGAGTGCATCCTTCGAGGCCATGAGGAAGCCGATCTGGAAGGCGATCGCGGTCATGACGAGCGCGGCGACCAGCGCCTCGCGCGGGGCCGGCTTGAGGCGTGAGAGCGTGCGAAGCAGCGCAAGCGCGATCGGCGTCGCGACGGTGAGCCGCACCAGCGCCGGCAAATAGAGAAGATCGGGCAGGATGACATGGTCGAGCATGCCGCAAAGATCATAGCAGACGAGGCCGACGCCGACCGTGACCCGCAGATGTGCGATGCGGCCGGCCTCCATGTAGCCGGCGTAGCGTGCCTCGACATCGGGCGCGAAGGCGATCTGCGGCGATGGCAGGCAGGCGCGCAGCGCAGCGAGGGCGCCGGTAAGGCTCCGGTGCCGGCTGGACGATGAGGAAGGATCTCTTGTGGGCTGCATCGCCGCGAATATTGAGGCCGGTCGGTTCAGCAATCGGTAAACGCGGCCTCACTCTTGGTCAGCGTGCTGAATAAAATGTTGAAATCGTCAGACTCGCCGTTCGTCGCACAGGAACACGCGCCGCGCCGAAGACGTTGGCTTGGCAATGGTTCGGTTTCTCACCCTAGCTGCAGCAGGCCTCTGCTTCGTGGCATCCGTCTCGCCTGCGCCGGCGGAGCGGTCGCGTGCGAAATCCCCCGCTCCAACCGCTGACACGCCGCCAGCCCTCAACGCCGGGTCTCAGCCTGTCTCGGCGTGTCAGGCGCGTCTGACTGCGCTCGGGCTCGTCACGCGCGCCGCGCCGGCTGGTGCCGGCAGCGGCGTCTCCTGTACGATCGCCGAGCCGATCCTGCTCACCGAGGCGCGGTTCGGCGAAGCGGACGAAGCGCGGGGTGACACGCTCATCGCGTTCAGCGACAGGCCGCTCCTTTCGTGCGCCATGGCGGAGGCGTTCGGCATCTATGTGCGCGATATCGTGGCGCCGCTTGCGAGGGGCGTCTACGGCCAGCCGGCCGTATCGATCGGCACCGGCCCCGGATTTGAATGCCGTACGCGGAACCACGTGCCGGGGGCGAGGATCAGCAGCCACGCGCAGGGCGAAGCGATCGACGTCGCTTGGATCACGCTGCGCGGCGGCACGAAGATCGCCATCGGTGTGCCCGCGGATGACCGTGCGCAGCGCTTCATCCACGCCTTGCGAGCGGCCGGCTGCGGATCGTTCTCTACGGTGCTCGGCCCCGGTTCCGATCCAGAACACGCGACCCATCTCCATTTCGACATCGAGGCGCGCGGACGCGATGGGAAATCCAAGTTCTGCCAGTGACGAGGCCTGCAACCCGCTGAACCCTGAATGTCGAAAGCCTGATAACGATTGCATCCGATCGTTTTAGAATACGCATTAACAATTCGGCATCCTCCTTGCCTGACACTCGCTGAGTGCCTGCATGCAGAGGAGCCTCGGAATGGAATTGTTCACGATGGTCATCACCATGTGCATCGGCGGTGGCCCCTGCACGACGAGCCATGTCAGCCGGCCTGATTTCACCAGTGCGGCAGTCTGCGAAGAGAAGATCGCGACCGTGACGCATGCGAAGACAAAGGAATTGGCTCAGGACCCGACCTTGAAAGGCAAGACCGTGACCTATGATGTCACCTGCTTCAGCCATGCGCAGTTCGTCGCGACGTTCGGCGATCCGCAGTCTATCTGAGCGGGTGTCGGGCACAGCAACTGCATGCGATGGGTCATCACCCTCGGCATGCCGTGGCTGGCAGGTCCGGTTGCACAGTCTGCGCTGTCTTTCAGGGTTACATCAGAATATCGACAAGGGCACCTGTGGTCGTCACCACCCGCACACGCGCGCCATTGAACTGCTTCTGGATTTCCTGCATCCGAAGGATGTAGACCGCCGAGTTGTTGATCGTCATCCCGGCCTGACGCCAGTTACCGGTCGTATCCAAGACTTCGATGATCAAGGTCTCCATGGCACCGACCCTGCAGCGTGGTGGCTGAAGCCTGGCAAAACCGTTCAGCGCGTCGGCACCGGCTTCTCGCCGCGGTAATCGTAGAAGCCGCGCTTCGTCTTGCGGCCGAGCCAGTCCGCCTCGACATATTTCACGAGCAGCGGGCAAGGCCGGTATTTGGAGTCCGCCAGCCCCTCGTAAAGCACCTGCATGACCGACAGGCAGGTGTCTAGGCCGATGAAATCGGCGAGCTGGAGCGGCCCCATCGGGTGGTTCGCGCCGAGCTTCATGCCGGTGTCGATCGCCTCCACCGTACCGACGCCCTCATAGAGCGTATAGATCGCCTCGTTGATCATCGGCATCAGAATGCGGTTGACGATGAAGGCCGGAAAATCCTCCGATACCGTGATGGTCTTGCCGAGCGCGGTGATGAACTGCCGCGCCGAGGCGAAGGTCTCGTCATCGGTCGCGATGCCGCGGATGAGCTCGACGAGCTGCATGACCGGCACGGGGTTCATGAAATGAATGCCCATGAAGCGCTCCGGCCGGTCGGTCGCGGCGGCGAGCTTCGTGATCGAAATCGAGGAGGTGTTGCTGGCAAGCATGGCGTGCGGGGCAAGCACCTTGCAGAGACTGTCGTAGACCTTGCGCTTCACCGCCTCGTTCTCGGTCGCCGCCTCGATCACGAGGTCGCAATCGGCAAGGCCCTCATAGCTCGTGACGCCCGAGACGTTGCGCAGCGTCGCCTGGCGCAGCTCTTCTGTCAGCGTCTGCTTCTGCACCTGGCGGGCGAGGTTGCCGTTGATGGTCGCAAGGCCGGATTCGACCCGTTCACTGTTCACGTCGCAAAGCTTCACGTCGAAGCCGTTCATGGCGGCGACATGGGCGATGCCGGACCCCATCTGGCCCGCGCCGACGATGCCGATCTTGCGAATTTCAAAACTCATGGGGTCGAACCTGGCGATGTGAGCAGCTTGGGGTCGTCTGGCGCGGGCGGCCGGCTATTTCGCCGGCAGCTCCTTCGTAAGCTCGGGGATCAGCGTGAAGAGATCGCCGACGAGGCCGTAATCGGCGATCTGGAAGATCGGCGCTTCCTCGTCCTTGTTGATCGCGACGATGACCTTCGAATCCTTCATGCCGGCCAGATGCTGAATGGCGCCTGAAATTCCGCAGGCGATGTAAAGCTCCGGCGCGACGACCTTGCCTGTCTGGCCGACCTGCCAGTCATTCGGCGCATAGCCGGCGTCGACGGCGGCGCGGCTCGCGCCGAGCGCGGCGCCGAGCTTGTCGGCGAGCGGCTCCATATAGGTCTTGAAATTCTCCGAAGAGCCGAGCGCACGGCCGCCTGAAACGATGATCTTGGCGGCGGTGAGTTCCGGCCGGTCGGATTTCGACAGTTCCTCGCCGACAAAATGCGAAAGATCGGCACCGCCATCGACAGAGACAGGTTCGACCGGAGCGTTGCCGCCGCGCGCTGCCGCCTGGAAGCCTGCGGTGCGGATGGTCATCACCTTCTTGGCGTCGGTCGACTGCACGGTCTGGATCGCGTTGCCGGCATAGATCGGCCGCTCGAACGTGTCGGGCGAGACGATGGTCATGACTTCCGAAATCTGCATCACGTCGAGCAGCGCCGCGACGCGCGGCGTCACGTTCTTGCCGCTCGTGGTGGCGGGGGCAACGATGTTGGCGTAGTCCGCGGCGATCTTCGCGATGAGCGTGGCGCTCTGCTCAGCGAGCATGTGGTCGAGGCTGGCGTCGTCGGCGAGCAGCACCTTGGTGACGCCTTCGCAGGTCGCGGCGTCGGCGGCAGCAGCGGCGCAGCCCTTGCCGATGACCAGAACCGTCACCGGCGCGCCGAGCTGCCTCGCGGCGGTGAGCGCCTTCAATGTCGCGTCGTTGACCTTGGCATTGTCGTGATCCGCAATCAGCAATGTCGTCATGGCTAGATTACTCCTGCTTCCTGCTTCAGTTTCGAGACGAGTTCGGCGACCGAGCCGACCTTGATGCCGGCCTTGCGTCCGCCGGGTTCGACCGTCTTCAGCACGTTGAGGCGCGCGGCGACGTCGATGCCGAAATCGGCCGGCGTCTTCTCGTCGATCGGCTTCTTCTTCGCCTTCATGATGTTCGGCAGCGAGGCATAGCGCGGCTCGTTGAGGCGCAGATCCGTCGTGACGATGGCAGGCAGCTTGATCGAGATCGTCTGGAGGCCGCCATCGACCTCGCGCGTCACATCGGCGGTGCCGTCGCCGAGCACCAGCTTCGACGCGAAGGTCGCCTGCGGCCAGCCGAGCAGCGCGGCCAGCATCTGGCCGGTCGCGTTCATGTCGTCGTCGATCGCCTGCTTGCCCATGATGATGAGGCCGGGGCTCTCGGCCTCCACCAGCGCTTTCAGGATTTTCGCGACGGCGAGCGGTTCGACGAGGCCGTCATGTTTCACGAGGATGCCGCGGTCGGCGCCCATGGCGAGGCCCGTGCGGATCGTCTCAGACGCGCCGGCCGGTCCGATGGACACGATGACGACTTCGGTCGCCTTGCCGGATTCCTTGACGCGCAGCGCTTCCTCGACGGCGATCTCGTCGAACGGGTTCATCGACATCTTGACGTTGGCGAGCTCGACGCCCGAACCGTCCGGCCTGACGCGGATTTTGACGTTGTAATCAACCACCCGCTTCACAGGCACCAGAATCTTCATCGTTTCCCTCTCCCTTTCGGATCGTGGCGCGGCGGGCGCGTCACTCGCGCGGGCTGCGTCATGTCCGTTGCGTGCGTCCGGCAAGGCCAGCCGCTATCCATAAGCCGTCACGTGGCGCGCGGCGCGTGCGATGACCGCGACTGGCTGCCCCGTCGGGCTCGTTGGCGGGCAACGTAAGCGTATGCTTGGCCCTCGTCAACGAACTCACCCGCTGCAAATGCCGCAACGCCATGCGACGCTCCATCCGCGATCAGCGCTCCTGCGAGAACAGCTGGACGTCGCGCGCCTTGAACAGGACGACGAGAACGAGCCCGGCGAAAAAGCCGCCGACATGCGCAACGAACGCGATCGAGCCGTCTGTGTTCACCAGCGCCTGTCCGAGTTGATAGACGATCCAGGTGCCGACCGCCCAGATGGCCGGAAGCCGCATCGGCAGGATGCCGAGCAGCAGGCCGAACACCATGGCGCGCGGATTGAGGAGCATATAGGCCGCGAGAACGCCGGAAATCGCACCCGATGCGCCGATCAGCGGCGCTTCCGAGAGTGGATTGACATAGGCATAGGCAAGGCCCGAGAGCACGCCGGCGAGCAGGTAGAAGACAAGATAGCGCGCATGGCCCATCGCATCCTCGACATTGTTGCCGAACACCTGGAGGAACAGCATGTTCGAGAGCAGATGCGCCCAGCCGCCATGCAGGAAGAGTTGCGTGACGAGCGTGAGGCTGGTCGGAGCGTGGACGACATAGGCGGGGAGCGCCTCCGTGCCGAGCAGCACGCTCGGAATCATGCCGAAGCCGGCCGAGAATTCCGGCTCCGCGTTGAGCAGCCAGCCGCTCTGAAACACGATGAACACGATCATGTTGGCGACAAGAAGAGCCCAGTTGACATAGGCGACGCGCATCCGGCGCATCGGCAGCGTGTCATGCAGGGCGAAGAACATCGTGCGGCGGCGCTCCGGCGGCGGCGGTGATCGAGCAGCGCCCAGTCTAGGAGACGAGTTGCCCGGCCCGTCAAGGGAGCGGCGGTCTCACCGCGAAGATATATCGTGAACGCGCTTTCAAGGTCACGTCGGGACGGCGCCACTGCGATCCGCGCTGACGGCCGAGCGTCCACCCATCTGCGTGGTCACTCGAAATGCAAGCGTCCCTAGCGGTTCTGCCCCGGCACCCAGAGCACGTCGCCGACGCCCTTGTCGTTGACGAAGCGTGAGGCGACGAACAGGAAATCCGAGAGGCGGTTGATGTAGTGGAGCGCCGCCGTGCCGACATGCTCGCCCTCGCGCATGGCGAGTTCGACCATCTGCCGCTCGGCGCGCCGGCACACGGTGCGGGCCAGATGAAGAGCCGCAGCGGCGGGCGTCCCGCCCGACAGCACGAATGATTTCAACGGCTGCAGCGCCGCGTTGAGCGTGTCGATCTCGCTCTCCAGCCGCTGGACCTGCTCGGCCACGATGCGCAGCGGTTCATAAGGAAGCGGCGCGCTCGATAGCGGCGTGCAGAGGTCCGCGCCGAGATCGAACAGATCGTTCTGGATGCGGGCCAGCATCGCGTCGAGATCGCCGACCGTGTGGAGCCGGACGAGCCCGATGCAGGCGTTCGTCTCGTCAACCGTGCCATAGGCTTCGACGCGTAGATCGTATTTCTTGACTCGCGCGCCGGAGCCGAGGCCAGTGGTGCCGTCGTCGCCGGTGCGCGTGTAGATGCGGTTGAGCTTCACCATCTAGGGTCGTGTCCTCCTTCAGGACCGGCTTTTGATAAACAGCACGATCATCATTATGATGACCGCGCCGAATTGCAGGATGACGCGCCAGCGCATCAGCATCTGCGAGGTGTTGGCACTGCCGCCCCGCATCATGTTGGCGAGGCCGAAGCCGAGCACGATCACAACCGCGCCCATGGCGATCGGGATGATCCATTTGAACACGTCAGGCATGGGAACTCCGGCACGGCCGATGCTGGCCGTCCCCGCAAAGAAGGCGGTTCGCGCCTTGATGCAATAGGTTCAATTGCCGCGCAACAGGCGTTCGAAATAGTCGAGCTCGACCTGCGGGCGATAGGGCTCGCCGAGCCTGCGGCGCAATTCGTCGAGCACGGCGCGGGCGCGCTCCTCGATCGTGCCGCCGCCTCGGCCGTCGGCGTTGAGGCGGGCGTTGTTCTGCCCGCCATTCTGGGCTGCGTTGCGGTCGGCCGGGCTGCGGCCAAGCGGGTCGAGGCCCTGCGCCGCGCCATTCGGCCTGCCGGCCTGATCGGTACCTTCGGCTTGGTCGCTGCCATCGCCTTTCTGGAGCTGCTGGGCAAGATTGCGCGCGCCCTTCCTCAGGCTGTCGAGCGCCTTGCCCTGGCTGTCGACAGCCTGGCCGTTCTGCCCGTTCTTCAATGCCTGTTCCGAATCGCGCATCGCCTGCTCGGCATCGGCGAGGCTGTCCTCGCCCTCCGCGCCAAGCTCCTTCAGGCGGCGCTGCAGGCGGCCGAGCTGTTCGCGCAGGCGCTGCTGGCGGTTTTCGAGCGTGCCGCCGCCGCCATCCTGCGAAAGCTGGCCGTCACCCGGCTGCGACCCCTGTCCCTGGTTCTGGCCCTGCTGGCCCTGACCCTGCTGACCCGGGCCCTGCTGCCCCTGTTGGCCCTGCTGACCTTGACCTTGCTGACGCTGCCCCTGCTGGCCGCGCCCGGACTGCGACTGCTGGCCCTGCTGCCGGCCGCCCTGGCGGCCTTGCTGGCTTTGCTGTCCCTGGCCCTGCTGCTGTCCGCGCTGGCGCTCCTGACCCTCGCGATAGGTGCGGTCGCGCAGGCGCTGCTCGTCGCGCGTCAGCTTGTCGAGTTCGTCCGCCTGCTGGCTCAATTCGTCGTTGCGCTGGTCCTGCCCGTCCCCGCCGCCGCCCTCGGCGGTCTGGAGATTGCGCATCATCTCATTGAGCTTCTCGAGCAGTCGCTGCGCCTCGGCGAGCTGCCCGTTTCGGGTGAGCTCCTCGATCTTTTCCAGGATCTTGCGCAGATCGTCCTGGCTCAGCATCTTGGCATTGGGGTCGCGCTCGGCGTTCTGCTTGCCGTTGCGGTTCTTTTCGGCGAATTCGCGCATATAGCGGTCCATCGCGCGCTTCAGATCCTCGGCGAGACGCTTGATCTCGTCCGGCGAGGCCCCGCGTTCAATTGCCTCCCTTAGCCGTTCCTGCGCCGCGCGGAGCGCTTTTTCCGCCTTGCTCAGCCCGCCATCCTCGATCTGGAGCGCCATTTCCCACAACCAGTCGGCAACGTCCTGAAGTTGCTGGTCGCTCCGCGCCGCCTTGAGGCGGCTGGCGGCAATCTTGAGGCCGGTATAGACGGCAACCGACGTTCCAAACGCCTCGGGCTCGGTCAGCAGCGCATCGAGCGCGATCATCGGCCGCAGCTTGTCGTCGGGGTTCATCACGATGGCGCGGCGCTGTTCCACCAGCGCTTTTGCGAGCGGCTCCGAGAATGGCTTTTGCGGGATGACGACCTCGACCGGCTGCGAGACTCCGACCTGGCCAAGATCATCCTTCACCTTGAGCTGGAGCCTCACCTTCGCGCCGGCCCATGGATGCTCGGAGAGATCGGCGCTCGCCTCGCCTTCGGCAGGCGTGCCGCTGGTCGCCGGCACGGAAAGCGGCAGTTTCGGCGCTTCGCCGAGCGTGCGGCGGGGCTTGCCGTCCTTGGTGGGCTGCGTGCTCGGCAAAGGCTCGAACACGCTCTCGCCGCTGACGATGCCGTAATCATCCTCGACGCGGTAGCGCAGGGTCAGCCCGTCGCCTTTCGCCGTGCGCTCGGTGCCGAGAATCTCGACACGCGGAACGAGGTCGGGAATAGATTTCAGCTTGTAGCCGACGATCTCCCGCCCGCCGTCGCGAATGCTGACCCCGCCATCGCCCGCGATGGTGAAACGCTGTTCGAGGCTGCCGGATGGCGCAGCCGAAGCGGCCTTCGCCGCGCCCGGCTGGCTCTTGCCGGCCTCGTCCTTCGCCGGCTCTTTCGCTTCAAGCGCGCCCGACTTGTCGATCGAGATGCCATCGGCGGGCGTCGCGCGCAGCACGAGCGTCGATCCGACCGGAACGGCGATCGGCACGCCGTCGCCGGGCTGGCGGTCGGCTCGGGAGAGGAAGATCGGTGGACGGCCCGTATAGGCCGGCGGGTCGATCCAGGCGTCGATGCGCGGCGGCGCGGGAGCGACCGATGGCGTCGTCCAGTCGAAAGCCGAGAGCAGCCGGCCTTCCCATTCGGGACCCGCGACGAAAAAGGCGGCGAAGGCTGCAAGGAACGCGGCGAAACGCCAGGCATTCGGGTCGCGGCGGGCGATCTCGGGCTTCGGCGGCGTGACCTTCACCTCCGAAAGGCGCGCCTCGGCACGCGCCTGATGCAGCCGCCAGAGCGCCACCGTCGTCGGGTCGTCGCCGCCATTGCCGAGCCGGTCGGTCGCCGTGCGGACAGGGCGGTGAAGCAGCAGGCTGTCGCGGTCGAGGCGCGCCAACCCGACCTCGACGCTCGGCCAGCGCAGGCCGCGAAGGCGGAAAAGACAGATGAGCACGGCGAGCGCGAAGACCGCGACGCTCGCCATGCGCAGCCATATGGGGGCAAGTGCGAAGAAGCCGACCCAGGCAAGAGCGAGAAAGGCGAAGGTGAGCGCCAGAAGCGGCACCAGCAGCGGCCAGGCGAGTTCGACGAACGCTGCGGCGCGGGCGCGGCTCAGCCGGCCCGCCAGAAGTGCGATCGCGCTGGCCCCTCCGCGCGGTTCGCCACCTGTCGAAGCCATCTCGGTCGGGTTGCGTCTCGTTTCGTCTCGCTGCACGGACCTTGCGCTTTTCAAATGAAGTCGATCTGCGTGGTCTCGAGGCCTGTCCGCGATTGAGAAGCGGGGTAGCCAATCGACCATCCGTCCAGACTGCCGTCAAACTGCTCACGAAACAAGGCAAAAGCGAGGCCAGCGCCGGGACGCCGGGACGCATGCGTCTACAGCCAGGCGGGCATCCGGTCCGCGCCGATCAGCTCTTCGTAGCTCTGACGCGGCCGCGTGATGGTGAAATCGGCATCCTTGACCAGGACCTCCGCGACCAGCGGCCGCTGGTTGTAGGTGGAGGCCATGGTCGCACCATAAGCGCCGGCGGTCATGAAGGCGATGAGGTCGCCGCTTTCAAGCGGCGGCAAGAGGCGATCGACCGAAAAGGTGTCGCCCGATTCGCAGACGGGGCCGACCACGTCATAGGCGATGCGCCTGTCATCGCGCGGTTCGGCGATCGGCCAGATCTCGTGATAGGCCTCGTACATGGCGGGCCGCACGAGATCGTTCATCGCGGCGTCCACGACGAGGAAGGTCTTGCCCGCCCGCTCGTTCACATAGAGCACTTCCGTCACCAGCAGGCCGGCATTGCCGACGATGAGCCGCCCCGGCTCGAAACCAAGCTCGACGTCGAGCCCGCCGGTGACGCGCGCCACCATGGCGGCATAGGCCTCGATGAGGTCGGGACCGTGGGTGAAGGGCCGCTCCAGGTGATAGGGAATGCCGAGCCCTCCGCCGAGATCGAGCCGCTCGACCGGCAGCCCTTCGCGGCGGAGTTGCTCGACCATGCCGCGCATCTTCGTGAAGGCCGCCTCCAGCGCGCTCAGCTCCTCGATCTGACTGCCGATATGGACGGCGAGGCCGACGCAGCGCACGCCCGGCAGATTGCTCGCCTTGGCGTAGAGCCGCGCCGCCTCCTCGAAGCTGACGCCGAACTTGTTGGCCGACGAGCCGGTGGTGATCTTGGCGTGGCCGCCGGCGCCGATGTCCGGATTGACCCTCAGCACGATCGTCTGCCGCTTGCCGAGCGTGGCTGCGACCCGGCTGAGGCGGTCCAGCTCGCCCTCGCTCTCGACATTGATCTGGTAGATGCCGGCGGAAACAGCGTAGTGCAGCTCGGCCGTCGATTTGCCGACGCCGGAAAACACGATATCGGACGGCTTGAATCCGGCGGCGAGGGCCTTCCTGATCTCGCCTTCCGAAACGACATCGGCTCCCGCGCCAGCCTTTGCCAGGCTCGCCAGCACGCCGAGATTGGAATTGGCCTTGGCGGCATAGAAGACGCGGTTGCGCGGCCAGCCGACGGCTTTCGCGAAGAGCGCGAAATGCCGCTCGATGGTGGCGCTTGAATAGATGTAGGTCGGCGTGCCGGCTGCCGCGACGATGTCGCGGATATCGACGGTCTCGGCGTGGAGTACGCCGCCGCGGTAATCGAAATGATGCATGGCGCTTACAGCAGCGGATCGAGGATGAAGCTGTCCTGCGGCGGCAGGATGCGTTTCGCCCTGCGGCCGCCGCCGACCGGCGCGATGCCGGGCTGGGCCGCTTTCGGATTGAGTCTCGTCGCGGGCGCCACCGCGCCGGTGCTGCCGAGCTGCGGGTTGATCGGCTGGTTCGCCGGATCAATGTCGTCGATGGGAAGCTGCTCCGGCGTCACGTTCGGGTTGAAGAAGGTGTTGGTCTTGGCCGGCGCCGTGCTCCGCGCCTGCTTGGCGGCGACATCGCCGGGCGGCGGCTCCAGTGGCCCGCGCTTGCCACAGCCGCCAAGGCTCATGCTGAGCAGGCTGATCGTCAGGATCGTGATCGGACGGAAGGAAGAGGACACGGGCAACGACCCTTGCGCGCAACATGGAAGACAATCTGCAAACGGCAGTACCAACAAACGGTCTCTCAGGCAAACGCCCTCCGCGTCTTGCGATCAGCCTTGTGCTGCCGCCTCGCCGTCGAGCGCCTCGATCCAGCGCCGCGCCTGACGGCGCACCTGCTCCGGCGCGGTGCCGCCATAGCTCATGCGGCTCGCGACCGAGTTCTCGACGCCGAGAACCGCGAAGACGTCCTGCGTGATGCGCGGCTCGACCGCCTGCATCTCGTCGAGACCGAGACGATCGAGGTCCAAGCCCTTGGCCGCCGCGACGCCGACGAGCCGCGCCGTGACGTGATGCGCCTCGCGAAACGGCATGTCGAGCGTGCGCACCAGCCAGTCGGCAAGATCCGTCGCGGTCGAATACCCGGCCCCGGCCCATTGCTTCATGCGGGCGTCGTCCGGCTTCATGTCGCGCACCATGCCGGTCATGGCCGCAATGCAAAGCGACAGGCTCGAGAGCGCATCGAAGGTCGGCTCCTTGTCCTCCTGCATGTCCTTGCCATAGGCGAGCGGCAGGCCCTTCATCGTCATCAGCAGGGCGTTGAGCGCGCCGACGATGCGGCCCGCCTTGCCGCGCACGAGCTCGGCCGCATCGGGGTTGCGCTTCTGCGGCATGATGGAGGAGCCGCTTGTGAAGGCGTCAGACAATGACACGAAGGCGAATTGCGGCGTCGTCCAGAGCACGATCTCCTCCGCGAAGCGCGAGAGGTGAATGGCGCAGATGCTGGCGGCCGAGAGCGTTTCGAGCGCGAAGTCGCGATCCGAGACGCAATCGAGGGAATTTGCCATCGGGCGGTCGAAATCGAGCGCCGCAGCGGTCATGTGCCGGTCGATGGGGAAGGAGGTGCCGGCGAGCGCCGCCGCGCCGAGCGGCGATTCATTGAGCCGCCTTCTTGCGTCCATGAGGCGCGAGCGGTCCCGGCCATGCATTTCGACATAGGCCATCAGATGGTGCCCGAGCGTCACCGGCTGCGCGGATTGAAGATGGGTGAAGCCCGGCATGATCGTGTCGGCATGGGCGAGCGCCGTCTCGGCGAGTGCACGCTGGAGATCGGCGAGCTGGGCGTCGAGCTCGTCGATCGTGTCGCGCACGTAGAGCCGGAAATCGACGGCCACCTGGTCGTTGCGCGAGCGGGCCGTATGCAGCCGCCCGCCGGTCGGGCCGACGATCTCGGTGAGACGCGATTCGATATTGAAATGGATGTCCTCGAGCGCCCGCGAGAAGGTGAACGAGCCGGATGCGATCTCGCCCTCGATCTGGGTCAGGCCGTCGGTGATGGCGGCGGCATCCGCCGTGGTGAGGATGCCCTGGCGGGCCAGCATCGCGACATGCGCCTTCGAGCCGCGGATATCCTGTCGCCACAATGCCTTGTCAAAGTCGATCGAAACGTTGATCTCTTCCATGATGGCGGCCGGGCCGGTCGCGTATCGTCCGCCCCACATCTTGTTACTCATCGTTTTCCGCCCCCGACCCTGATATGTTGATGCTTTGACGGACTGATGCCCATGACACGCTCTGACCGAACCCGCGCCGCCGCAAAAGCCGCCGGCATCGCCGCCCTTGCCGCGCTATACGTGAGCAGCGCGACGATTGGCAATGCCGCCGAGGAGGCAAGCTGCGCCGCCGCAGCGGCGACGGCGGCCAAGATGGTGCCGCTCGCCAAGGGCGAGGTCGCCGGCGTGCAGGTGCAGGACAAGCCGAAGCTCGTGCCGGATCTCGCCTTCACGGCCGGCGACGGCACGCCGCGTAAGCTTTCGGATCTGCGCGGCAAGACCGTGCTGCTCAACCTCTGGGCGACGTGGTGCGTGCCCTGCCGTCAGGAGATGCCGGCGCTCGACAAGCTGCAGGCAACGCTTGGAGCGAGCGACGGTGCAACTGCCTTCGAGGTCGTCGCCGTCAATATCGACACGCGCAATCCCGACAAGCCGAAGCAGTTCTACGCCGACATGAAGATCGGGCATCTTGCCTTCTACGCCGACCCTTCGGCGAAGATCTATCAGGACTTGAAAGCGATCGGCAAAGCCTTCGGCATGCCGACGACGATGATCATCGATAGCCAGGGCTGCGAGATCGCCTATCTTGCTGGCCCGGCCGAATGGGCGGGAGCGGATGCGCTGGCGCTGGTGGGGGCCGCGGTCGGGAAACAGCCCTGACGGTCATCCGGATGCTGGTTCATCAGCTGCGGTAGACACGACCTACCCACGCTGATGCAAAAAAAACGATCCGCATCGTCTGACGCGGATCGTTCTTGTTCGTCATGATGCTTCAGCGGTTGGACTTTTCACGCCGCCTTCGTCACGCCGGCTTGCGCAAAATGCGACTGCAGTTCGCCGGCCTGGAACATCTCGCGGATGATGTCGCAGCCGCCGACGAACTCGCCCTTCACGTAAAGCTGCGGAATGGTCGGCCAGTTGGAATAATCCTTGATGCCCTGGCGGATGTCCGCATTGTCGAGCACGTTGATGCCCTTGTACGGCACGCCGAGATGGTCGAGAATCTGCACGACCTGGCCGGAGAAGCCGCACATGGGAAATTGCGGCGTGCCTTTCATGAACAGCACGACGTCGTTGGCTTTCACTTCATTGTCGATGATCGAATGAGCGTCTGTCATTGGAAAAACTCCTCAAGCCGGAAACGGCCGTTTGATGGACCATTCTCACTCAACTAGGGTGGTGAGCGCAAGGGCGTGCAAAACGCCGCCCATGTTTCCCTTCAAGGCGGCATAGACCATCTGGTGCTGCTGCACCTTGGACTTGCCCTTGAAGGCGGAGGAGACGACCGTCGCGGCGTAGTGGTCACCGTCGCCGGCGAGATCCTTGATTTCGATCCGCGCGTCGGGGAAGCTTTCGCGGATCAGCTTCTCGATTTCGCTGGCTGCCATCGGCATTTTGTACGGTCCTATGGTTGCTGGGCGTCGAGCGCGGCTTCGATCCTGACGGCGATATCGCGCGTCGATTCCGACGACTGCACCGTCGCGCCATTGTCGAGAACGATCACGCAGGTTCCGGTCGGGCTCGTTTGAAGCGCGACAACCCGCTCAGGACGCAGGAAATTGGTGCCGGCGAGACTTTTGACTTCAATAAGCCGCATCAGGATCGACCTTCCTCAGGCGTGCCGCCCATGTAGGCGGGCAGCCAGGATTCATGCGCGTTCCGCAAGGCTTCCAATGATATGGGCCCACCGGTTCCGAGCGTCAATGCGTCCGCGCCGGTCTCGCCGAGCTTCAGTGCTGGAACGCCCGCTGCCGTCGCCGCCGAAAGGATGCCTTCGAGCTTTTGAAGAGGGCAGGCGAGGACGTAGCGCGCCTGATCCTCGCCGAAATAGAAGGCGTGCTCTGACAGAGGCGAGGCGTCGGCTGCGATCGATGCGCCGATGCCGCCCGCCAGCGCCATCTCGGCGAGCGCGCAGGCGAGCCCGCCATCGGAGCAGTCATGCACGGTGTCGATCTCGCCGGAGCGGATGAGCCTGCGCACGAAATCGCCGTTCCGGCGCTCGACGCCAAGATCGACGGGCGGCGGCGCGCCCTCCTCCCGCCCGCAAATGTCGGCGAGATAAGCCGATGCGCCGAGCCAGCCGGTCGTCTCTCCGATGAGAACGATCGCATCGCCTTCGCGCTTGAAGGCGATGGTCGCATGGCGCGCCACATCGTCGACGAGCGCCACGCCGCCGATGGTCGGTGTCGGCAGGATCGCCTGGCCGTTCGTCTCGTTGTAGAGCGAGACGTTGCCGGAGACGACCGGGAAGTCGAGCGCCCGCGCCGCCTCGCCTATGCCGCGCACGCAACCGGCGAACTGGCCCATGATCTCGGGCTTTTCCGGATTGCCGAAATTGAGATTGTCGGTGAGCGCGATCGGCAGTCCGCCAACGGCCGTCAAGTTCCGCCAGCATTCGGCGACCGCCTGCTTGCCGCCCTCGAACGGGTCCGCCTCGCAATAGCGCGGCGTCACGTCGCAGGTGAGCGCGAGGCCCTTGGGCCCGTCATCGAGCCGCACGATCGCCGCGTCGCCGCCGGGGATCTGCACGGTGTTGCCCATGATGAGATGGTCGTATTGCTGCCAGACCCAGCGCTTCGAGCACATGTCCGGCGTGCCGATCAGCTTGACGAGCGCTTCGGCTGTCGAAAGCGGGGGCACAATGTCCGCTGCGCCGATCACGGGACGCTTCGGAGTCTCCACGAATGGGCGTCGATACTCGGGAGCCTCGTCGCCCATCTCCTTGATGGGCATGTCGGCCTTCGTCTCGCCATTCAATTTGATGACGTAGCGCTTGGTGTCGGTGGTATGGCCGATCACGGCGAAGTCGAGTCCCCATTTGACGAAGATCGCCTTGGCTTGCGCCTCGAGTTCAGGCTTCAGCACCATGAGCATGCGCTCCTGGCTTTCCGAGAGCATCATCTCATAGGCGGTCATGCCCTCCTCGCGGCAGGGCACGTTTTCAAGATTGAGTTCGACGCCGAGATTGCCTTTCGCGCCCATTTCCACGGATGAGGAGGTGAGGCCGGCCGCACCCATGTCCTGGATCGCGATCACCGCGCCGGACGCCATCAGTTCGAGCGTCGCCTCGAGCAGCAGTTTTTCGGCGAAGGGGTCTCCGACCTGCACGGTCGGGCGCTTCTCCTCCGCGCCCTCGCCGAACTCCTGGCTTGCCATCGTCGCGCCATGGATGCCGTCGCGGCCGGTCTTGGAGCCAAGATAGACGATCGGTTTGCCGACGCCGGTGGCCGCCGAGGTGAAGATGCCGTCGCGTTTGGCGATGCCGACCGCCATGGCGTTGACGAGACAGTTGCCGTTGTAGCGCGGGTGGAAGCGCACCGAGCCGCCGACGGTAGGCACGCCGAAGGAATTGCCGTAACCGCCGATGCCAGCGACGACGCCAGCGATGAGGTGCTTCGTGCGCGGATGCTCCGGAGCGCCGAAGGAGAGTGCGTTGAGGCAGGCGATCGGCCGGGCGCCCATGGTGAAGACGTCGCGCAGAATGCCGCCGACGCCGGTCGCCGCGCCCTGATAGGGCTCGATATAGGAGGGGTGGTTGTGGCTCTCCATCTTGAAGGCCACCACCATGCCGTCGCCGATGTCGACGACGCCCGCGTTTTCGCCAGGGCCATAGACGACGCGCTCGCCCTTTGTCGGCAGCGTCTTCAGATGCACCTTGGAGGATTTATACGAGCAGTGCTCGTTCCACATTGCGGACACGATGCCGAGCTCGGTGAAGGTCGGCTCGCGGTTGAAGAAGCGTTTGAAGCGCTCATACTCGTCGGGCTTCAGGCCATGCTGCGCCACCAGTTCGGGCGTGATCGCCGGTTCGGCGTTGGCTGACTTGGACGGCTGCATGGCTGGCCCCTGGCTCCTTCGAATCAATTCAGCGATCGGTTGGCCGCGGCATGCGACCGACGCCAACCGCTCAGCTGCAGGGCCGCTGCCCGTTCTCCAGCGTGGCGATGTCGCGGGCGAGCCTTGCGCGGACGAATTCGTAGTTGCTGCCGACCGGATACTCCATGTCCACCACATAACCGGGCTTGTCGTCCGGCATCGGCGTCATGACGACGAGAAAGCGCTGAGGCGGCTCGCCGGCGAGCGGGCCGTCGAGACGCATGGCGACGCTGCCGCCGGCAAGCGGTGCGGCGTCTCCGGCCTTGAAGCCTTCGAACAGCGCGTCACGGCTCCAGCAGGTCTTCACGGTGTTGGCGAGCGCCGACGGCAGGACACCGATCGAACCCTTGCGCCATTTGATCACGGATGCCTTGGCTGTTTTCAGGCCCGCGAGATTGGCCGGGGGCTTTTCACTGACGCAGGCGGCAAGAGATGTGATGAGCACGGCGGCGGCGCCGGCGGCCAGGATTGTCTTCAACGTCACGAGCGCAATTCCGAACGAAATGGGATGAGACGGCCGCGCGGCGGCCGCTCCGGCACTCCATAGGCGAAACGACGCCGAAAACAAGCGTCTATCGCAGGAGGCGCGCCTGTTTCCCTCATCCTCCGCTGAGGTCGGCCAGAAGGCCGGAAGCGATGGTGAGCTTCGACACGCTCACGCCCGAGGCGAGAATGTCGGCGACGGTCGAGCGCGTGCGGCCGAGCGCCTCCGCTGCGCCGGCTGCCCAACTCTCGTAATCGCCACTCGACCTGAGGATCTGCAGTGTCAAACCGCGATGGGCGCGGGTGATGCGCTCGACAGCCATGTCGCGCGCCTGCGCGTCGAAGCTGTCGGCCGGCCGGACCGATTTCGCCTGCGCCTCCAGCGCGCCGAACTGCAGCGCCTCCTCGCTCGCAAGGAACACGGCGGTGACGGCCGCCTCGCTCTTGCCGGTCATGTCCGCGACCTTGACGATGTCGGGCGCGTTGGCAAGCAGTGGCAATTCGGCGATCTGCGCGGCCAGCGTTTCAGGCACGCCCTGCGCAGTCAACGCATCGCGGCGCGCGGCCGCGAGAGCCCTGGCCTGCGGCGACAGGGCCGTGCGGATCGCCTCGACGCCGCGCGCGAAGCGGTGGATGACAGGCTCGACGCCTTCGCGAAACGCCTCGTTCCGCACGAACCATGCCAGCAGCTCCAGCGTCACATCCTGCACCTGCGCATAGAGCGCGATCTGCGTCGCACCGTGAATCTTCGTATCGAGCGCGTCGATGCCGCGGTTGATCTCAAGTGTGCCGAACGCGTCGCGCACGGCGATATAGCTTCTTGCGAGCTTCGCCGCATCCGGGCCGCCATTGGGTCCAATGGCGCGCGGCACCACGGTGATGCCGCCGCGGTTGACGATGGAATTCGCAAGGACCGTCGAGACGATCTCGCGGCGCAGGCGGTGGCCGGTGATGGCGGCCGGATAATCCCTGCGCAGCGCGAGGGGGAAATACGCCATCAGTTCGCGCTCGAAATAAGGATCGTCCGGCGCGTCCGATTCGAGGATCGCGTCGTGCAGCGCGAGCTTCGCGTAGGCGAGCAGCACGGCAAGCTCGGGCCGCGTCAGCCCGTCGCCGGTCTTCTCGCGGGCGTTGAGCGTCGAATCGTCCGGCAGATATTCGACCTTGCGGTCGAGCCTTCCCTCCTTGGTGAGCGCGATCATCAGCCGGCGCTGGAAAGGCAGATCGTCGAGCTTGCGGCTTTCGCTGAGCGAGAGCGCAAGCGTCTGAAGGTAGTTGTTGCGCAGCACGAGCTTGCCGACCTCGTCGGTCATGCTGGCGAGCAGCGCGATGCGTGCCTCGCTGTCGAGCTTGCCTTCGCGCTCGGGCTGGGCGAGCGCGATCTTGATGTTCACCTCGACGTCGGATGTGTTGACGCCGGCAGAGTTGTCGATCGCGTCGGTGTTGAGCCGCACGCCGGCCCGCGCCGCCTCGATGCGGCCAAGCTGCGTCAGGCCGAGATTGGCACCTTCGCCGATCACTTTCGCCCGCACATCCGCGCCGGTGATGCGGATGGCGTCATTGGCGCGGTCGCCGGCCTGTTCGTCCGTTTCGGTCGAGGCGCGGATATAGGTGCCGATGCCGCCGAACCAGAGCAGGTCGACGCGGGCTTTCAGGATCGCGTTCATTACCTCCTGCGGGGTCGCCTTCTCCTGCTTCAAATCGAGCAGCGCCTGGATTTCAGGCGACAGGGTCAGCTCCTTGGCGGAACGCGGGAAGATGCCGCCGCCCTTCGAGATGAGGCTTGGGTGGAAATCCTGCCAGGAAGAGCGCGGCAGGTCGAAGATGCGCTGGCGCTCCGCGAAGCTGCGCTCGGCGTCGGGGTCTGGATCGATGAAGATGTCGCGATGGTCGAAGGCCGCGACGAGGCGGATGGCCGGCGAGAGCAGCATGCCGTTGCCGAACACGTCGCCCGACATGTCGCCGACGCCGGCGACGGTGAACGGCGTCGTCTGGATGTCGAGATCCATCTCGCGGAAATGGCGTTTGACCGCCTCCCAGGCGCCGCGCGCCGTGATGCCCATCTTCTTGTGGTCGTAGCCGACGGAGCCGCCCGAGGCGAAGGCATCGCCCAGCCAATGCTTCTTCTCGATCGAAATGGCGTTCGCCGTGTCGGAGAAGGTGGCGGTGCCCTTGTCGGCGGCGACGACCAGGTAAGGATCGTCATCGTCATGGCGCACGGTATTCTGCGGCGGCACGACTTTCGCCCCGTCGAGGTTGTCGGTGAGTTCGAGCAGAGTGCCGATGAAGATCTTGTAGCTTTCGGTGCCTTCCTTCAGCCAGGCCTCGCGGTTGCTGGCTGGCGGCAGCAGCTTCGGCACGAAGCCGCCTTTTGCGCCGACCGGCACGATGACGGCGTTCTTCACCTGCTGGGCTTTCACGAGACCAAGGATTTCGGTGCGGAAATCCTGCGGCCTGTCCGACCAGCGAATGCCGCCGCGCGCCACCTTGCCGAATCTCAGATGCAGGCCTTCGACGCGTGGGCTGTACAGGAAGATCTCGAATTGCGGCCGGGGGAGCGGCAGCCCCTCGACCTTGCTCGACAGGAACTTGAAGGCGATGGTGGCGCGCGCCTGTCCATCCGGGCCGATCTGGTAGAAATTGGTGCGGACCGCGGCCTGGATGAGGTTGCGGAAGCGGCGCAGGATACGGTCCTCGTCGAGGCTCGCGACGCCGGCAAGATCGGCGTCGATGGCGGCCGAGACCTCCGCCTCGCGGGCGGCGCGGGCGGCAGCGTCGAGCGGGAGGTGCACGTCGAAGCGCGCCTCGAACAGCTTGATCAGCTTGGCCGCGATCTGAGGGTAGCGGTTCAGCGCCGCCCACATATAGTCCTGGCCGAGGCCGAACTTGATCTGGCGCAGATAGCGCGAGAAGGCACGGATCACGGCGATCTCGCGCCAGGCGAGCCCCGCCTCGATGACAAGGCCGTTATAGCCGTCGCTTTCGGCAAGCCCGCGGAACAGCGCCATCAGCAGCGCCTCGACCCGTTCCTTCAAGGCGTCGACCTCGATCGGGCCGCCGGAATGACGCTCCAGCGTCATGTCGTGCAGCCAGACGCGGCTACCTTCATCGGAGGCGGCCGGCGTCACGCGGTAGGTACGCTCGTTGATGACGGTGAAGCCGAGATCTTCCAGCAGGGGCACGCGCTGCGAGAGCGGGCTTGGCTCGCCCCGCGCAAAGACCTTGAGGCTCGCCCGCGTCGCCTCGTCGCCGGCGCGTCGGTAGAAGACGACGGTGCGGGGCCGCTCGGCGCTGAGGCGCTCGATCCTCGCAATGTCGGCAAGGCTTTCGGCCGGGGCGAAGGCTTCGCGATAGGCTGCGCTGAAGGCGTCGCCATAGCGCGTGTAGAGCGCGGCAGCCGAGCCGAGGTCCTTCGACGATTGCAGAGCCTCCTTGAGCCCGTCCGCCCAGGTGCGCACGATCATCGCGATGGCGGCTTCCAGCTCGTCGCGCGTGATGTCGGGGGTCTGGCCCTCGTCGCGGCCGATGATGTAGTGCGTGCGGGCGAGCGGCCCGTCGGGATAGGCCGGGTAGGCGGCGGAGAGGCGGCCCTGATAGGCATGGGCGAGGTATTCGCCGACCTTCATGCGAATGCTCGTGTCGTAGCGGTCCTTCGGGATATAGACCATCACCGAAACGAACCGGTCGAAGCGATCGAGGCGCGCCAGCGCCCTGATGCGGGGGCGCTCTGACAGCTGGAGAATGTCGAGAGAGAATTTAAGAAGCGTGTCCTCGTCCACCTGGAACAGCTCGTCGCGGGGATAGCTCTCCATCACATGGGCTAGGCCGCGGCCCGAATAGCTCTCGGTCGAGAAGCCCGACCGCTCGAAGACACGCGCGACCTTGTGCCGGATATAGGGGATGCTGCGGACCGTAGAATTGTAGGCGGACGAGGTGAACAGCCCGGTGATGCGAAGTTCGCCGGAAAGATGCCCCTTATCGTCGAAGAGCTTGACGCCGATATAGTCCATATGGGCGCGGCGGTGGACGCGCGACTTCACGTTCGCCTTGGTGATGATGAGCGCCACCGGCTCTTTCAGGAAGGCCAGCACCTCCGGCGTGATGGCGACGAGCTCCGCGCCGCGGCGCAGAACGCGCACGGACGGATCACGCAGGATGCCGAGGCCCGAGCTGGTCTCGGGGCTCACGGTACCGGCGTCGCCCGAGAAGCGGTAGTCGCGCATGCCGGTGAAGGTGAAATGGTCAGCCTGTATCCATTCAAGGAACTGAACCGCCTCTGCGATCTCCGCGACGTCGAGCGGCGGCGGATTGGTCTTGTAGGCGATGATGGCCTGCGCCAGCCGCTCCTTCATCGGGGCCCAGTCGTCGACCGCAAGGCGAATGTCGCGGTAGGTGAGCGTGAGCGCCTCGACGAGCGAACGATGCTCGTCGCGGGTCATCAGCAACGGAAGATGGATGTGGATGACGCTCCGGCGCTTACCCGTGCCGTTCGAAGGGCGCACGCCTGTCAGGACCCCGTTCGCGTCAATCTCGACATTGAGGATCGGATGGGCGACGAGCTTGGGTTCGATGCCGCGCTCGGAGAGCAGCGCGAGCGTCGAATCGAGCAGAAACGGCATGTCGTCGTTGATGACCTCGAGCACGGTCGTGTCGAGCGAGGGCCGGTCGATGAGTTCGATATCCGCCGCCCCGCCCTGGTGGCGGGCAAGATGCGCAAAGGCCTCGCGTCCAAGCATGCGCCGGTCGCCCTCGGCGAGCCGTTTCAGATCCTCGTCCGCCGCATGGGCGAAGAGAAGCGCCGACAGATCCGTGCTGACAAGGGGCGGCGATGTTTCGAAGGCTGCAGTTTCGCTCGCCGGCGCCGCCGAAATGTCAATCTGTCCCAAATCGCCCTCCCCTGTCGGACCACGGCGTCCCTGATGACGATGAACGCGATCCAGTATGAATTGCCAGCATGATTTGGCAGCCTGGCGGTGACGCGCTGATGTCGAACCACATGGACCGTGTCGGCGAAGCTATAGGCCAAAAATCGAGGCCTGTCCGTCGAATTTCGACAAAACGAGGGATAAAAATGCCGAGATTGCCAGCAAGAGCGCCCAATTTCGGTGAAATGGGTCGATGGCAGCCAATGGTTGCAGCAGATCGGGAGCCGCGCTCCAGACAAAAAAACGCCCGGTCGGCAACCGGGCGTTAGTGATCTCGACTCTGCTGAGCAGATTTGCCGAGACGGGTTCACCGTCTGACGCATCCGAAGGGCTGGGGGGCTATGAACGGACTGTCGAACGACTGAACCACGAGGCAACATCAACAATCTGACGCGCGCCTATGGCGGTCGAAGGGCCGAAAAATGGCAAAACGAAGATTATGTCCTTGATATCGTGATGCTTTGACGAGCCCACGCGTCGATGTCGATTAAAAATCGTTCTGGCGGGGTTGCCGAACCGGCGGCCCATGCCGATGATAACAATCATATGACGTTTATCGTGACGGAGGCTCCATGATCGAAAGCGACGGTTCTGGCGGGCGCGGCGGAGCATCGGAGGGCGCAAGCAATGTGGCGCCGTTCCCAGCCGCTTTTCAGGACAAGGCCCTTCCCGAGCGGGTCGCATTCACGAAGGACGAATTGCAGACGGTCCTGAACCTTTATGGCCGCATGGTCGCTTCCGGAGAGTGGCGCGACTACGCGATGGATTTCCTGAAGGACAAGGCGGTGTTCAGCATTTTTCGGCGGGCTTCCGAAGTGCCGATCTACCGCATCGAGAAGAACCCGCGCCTTGCCGCCAAGCAGGGTGCGTTCAGCGTGATCGCCGCGACAGGGCTCGTGATGCGGCGCGGCAACGATCTTGCACGGGTGATCGGCGTTCTCGACAAGAAGATCAAACTTGTGACGGGATAAGTATCGGCGCTAACGGTCCTGTCACGATCGGGGTGCTAATCTTGAAAGCGCGAATCACCAGCCATGGCGACGATCGCCACGGTCTTTTCTAGAGTGTGGAGCGCCAGTCCCCTCGGGGATGAGGCTCCAGCGAAGGACAGGAGAGCATCATGCCCCGTCTCTTCACCGGGCTCGAAATCCCGTCAGGGACGAGCCTCTACCTCTCCAGCCTCAGAGGCGGTCTTTACGGCGCGCGCTGGATCGATCCGGAAAATTACCACATCACCCTGCGCTTCATCGGCGACATCGATCCGCGCATGGCGCGCGAGGTCGAGACCGAGCTTGGCGACGTGTTCCGCGATCCGCTGGAGATCAGCCTTTCCGGGATCGGCGTGTTCGGCGGCGACAAGCCGCACGCGATCATCGGCCATGTCACGCCGACGCGCCAGCTCATCGAGCTTCAGGCGGAGCATGAGCGGATCATGCGGCGGCTCGGCCTCCCGAAGGACCCGCGCAAGTTCACGCCGCACGTGACGCTGGCGCGCCTGCGCAACTCGACCGTGCTCGACGTCGCCGGTTATCTCTCCTCGCGAGACGCCTTCCGCTCGCAGAGCTTTACGGCGACGACCTTCGCGCTGTTTTCGGCTCGGCCGTCGACAGGTGGCGGACCCTATATCGTCGAAGCGTCCTACACGCTCGGCGACTATGATTTCGAGAGCGACGAACGCAACTGGACAATGGATTTCGTCGGCTCCAAATAGAAGCCGTCCCTCTCATCGAACCGAAGGCATGCGATGTCGCCCCGTCCGAAGAAGCTGTCGCCCGACATGATTTCGCAGTTCCTCGCCGATCTCGATGGCTGGAAGCGGGTCGAGGGCCGCGAGGCGATCGCCAAGACCTTCATCTTCAAGGACTTCAAGGAAGCCTTCGCCTGGATGACCAAAGTCGCCAGGATCGCGGATGAGATGGACCATCACCCCGAATGGTCCAACGTCTACAAGACCGTCGAGGTGACGCTCGCGACACATGACGTCGATGGCCTCAGCGAACTCGACATCCGCCTCGCCGCGCGCATGAACGCTCTCATCGAGGACTGACCGGCGTTTCAAAGCGCGCCGGCCAAGCTGTGCGCTTTTTGCAACAGCCCTCTTTCGCATCTGGGAGCGCCTTCTTACATCAGGGCTAACGCAAATCGAGCGTCCGGCCGCCCATCGCGGGGCCGCAGCTCACGTCTGGACGCGTCGTCGCTACGGGGCGACGCGCTCTACCGCCTTGTGAAGGGGGATATTCATGAACATCGAGAAATACACCGACCGCGCGAGAGGCTTCGTGCAGGCCGCGCAGACCATCGCGACGCGCGAGGACCATCAGCAGATCACGCCCGAGCACCTGTTGAAGGCACTGCTCGACGATCCTGAGGGCCTTGCGAGCGGCCTGATCGGACGCGCCGGCGGCGACGCCAAGCTCGCACTCGCCAACACCGAAGCTGCGCTGCGCAAGCTGCCGAAGGTGAGCGGCCAGGCGGCGGGCAACGTCTATCTCGCGCCGGCCATGGCGCGCGTCTTCAACGCTGCCGAGCAGGCTGCCGAGAAGGCGAAAGACAGCTTCGTCACCGTGGAGCGGCTGCTGCTGGCGCTGGCGATCGAAAAGGACACCGAAGCTGGAAAGGCGCTGCTGTCGGCCGGCATCACGGCCCAGTCGCTCAATGCCGCGATCGAGGCGTTACGCAAGGGCCGCACCGCCGATTCCGCATCCGCCGAGAATGCCTACGACGCCTTGAAGAAATATGCGCGCGATCTGACGCAGGCGGCGCGGGACGGCAAGCTCGATCCTGTCATCGGCCGCGACGAGGAAATCCGCCGCACGGTGCAGGTGCTGTCCCGCCGCACCAAGAACAACCCCGTGCTGATCGGCGAGCCCGGCGTCGGCAAAACTGCGATCGTTGAAGGGCTGGCGCTCCGGATCGTCAATGGCGACGTGCCGGAAAGCTTGAAGGACAAGCGCCTGCTGGCGCTCGACCTCGGCGCGCTTATCGCCGGAGCAAAGTATCGCGGCGAGTTCGAGGAGCGTTTGAAGGCGATCCTGCAGGAAGTGACGTCTGCCGAGGGCCAGATCGTGCTCTTCATCGACGAGATGCACCAGCTTGTGGGCGCCGGCAAGGCGGACGGGGCGATGGATGCCTCCAACCTCCTGAAGCCGGCGCTGGCGCGCGGAGAGCTTCACTGCGTCGGCGCGACCACGCTCGATGAATACAGGAAGCATGTCGAGAAGGATGCGGCTCTGGCGCGGCGTTTCCAGCCCGTCTTCGTCGCCGAGCCGACGGTCGAGGATACGATTTCGATCCTGCGCGGCCTCAAGGAGAAATACGAGCTTCATCACGGCGTGCGTGTTACCGACAGCGCGATCGTGGCGGCGGCGACGCTCTCCAACCGCTACATCACGGACCGCTTCCTGCCGGACAAGGCCATCGATCTGATCGACGAGGCCTCCGCCCGGCTGCGCATGCAGGTCGATTCCAAGCCCGAAGAACTCGACGAGCTCGACCGCCGCATCGTCCAGCTCAAGATCGAGCAGGAAGCGTTGAAGCGCGAGACCGACGAGGCCTCGCGCGACCGCCTCCTGCGTCTTGAAAAGGAGCTTGCCGGGCTGGAAGAGAGCTCAGCCTCGCTCACCACACGCTGGCGGGCGGAGAAGGACAAGCTCGGCGCCGCGCAGAAGCTGAAGGAACAGCTCGAGAAGGCGCGCATCGAGCTTGAGCAGGCGCAGCGGCGCGGCGAATACCAGCGCGCGGGAGAGCTGACCTACGGCGTCATTCCGGACCTTGAGAAAAAACTGAAAGAGGTCGAGGCGGTCGCCGAGACCGGCAGCTTCAGCGAGGAGGCCGTGACGCCCGACCACATCGCGCAGATCATCTCACGCTGGACCGGCGTGCCGGTCGACCGCATGCTGCAGGGCGAGAAGGACAAGCTGCTGAGCATGGAGCAGGCGCTCGGCAGCCGCGTCGTCGGCCAGGAAGAGGCGGTGAAAGCCGTCTCGACAGCGGTGCGGCGCGCCCGCGCGGGCCTGCAGGACCCGAACCGGCCGATCGGCTCGTTCATGTTCCTCGGGCCGACCGGCGTCGGCAAGACCGAGCTCACCAAGGCGCTCGCCAGCTTCCTGTTCGATGACGAGGCCGCGCTCGTGCGTATCGACATGTCGGAATACATGGAGAAGCACTCGGTCGCGAGGCTGATCGGCGCGCCTCCCGGCTATGTCGGCTACGAGGAGGGCGGCTCGCTGACCGAGGCTGTGCGGCGGCGGCCCTATCAGGTGGTGCTGTTCGACGAGATCGAGAAGGCGCATCCGGACGTGTTCAACGTGCTCCTCCAGGTGCTCGACGATGGTCGCCTCACCGACGGCCAGGGCCGGACGGTCGATTTCAGGAACACGCTCCTCATCATGACCTCGAATCTCGGTTCGGAATATCTCGTCAATCAGCTCGATGGCGAGGAGACCGAAGCGGTTCGCGACGAGGTGATGACCGTCGTGCGCGGCCATTTCCGGCCCGAGTTCCTGAACCGTATCGACGAGATCATCCTGTTCCATCGCCTGAAGCGCAGTGAGATGGGATCGATCGTCGACATCCAGCTCGGACGGCTGCGCAAACTCCTCGATGACCGCAAGATCAGCATCGATCTCGACGAGGGCGCGCGCAACTGGCTTGCCGCCAAGGGCTATGATCCAGCCTATGGCGCAAGGCCGCTGAAGCGGGTGATCCAGAAATACCTGCAGGATCCGCTGGCCGAGATGATCATCGCCGGCCGCGTCAAGGATAGCGATACGGTGCCGGTAACGGCGGCGGGTGATGCGCTCGTGGTCGGCGATCTGCTGATGGCGGAGCGCGACAGAAACGCGCCGCTGAACTGAGACAACAAAAAAGCGGGCCAGATGGCCCGCTTTTCATATGTAAGCGATGAGGATTTACTTGGCGGCTGGAGCCGCTGCCTTGTCTTCCTTCTTGCCCTTGCGCTCGACGATACGGGCCGACTTGCCGCGGCGATCGCGCAGGTAATAGAGCTTGGCCCGGCGCACCTGGCCGCGACGCACCACGACGATGCTGTCGACGAGCGGTGAATAGAGCGGAAATACGCGCTCGACGCCCTCGCCATAGGAAATCTTGCGGACGACGAAGCTTTCCTGCAGGCCGCCACCATTGCGGGCGATGCAGACGCCTTCATAGGCCTGGACGCGGGTGCGCTCGCCTTCCTTCACCTTGACGTTCACCTGAACGGTGTCGCCGGGCTGGAAATCGGGGATGGTCTTGTTGAGTTTCGCGATCTGCTCGGCGTCGAGCGCCGCGAGAATATCGATGGCCATGAGTCTGGTCTTTCCGTTGCGCATCGCCTCGTCGTTGCGAGGGGGAGGATGCTGAAGCTTTTCGGGAGTGCTGTTTTTAGTTGAAGCGTCGCCTACACCAGCGCAGCGGTTTTGTCGAGCGCGGCGTCATCGTTTCTTCATGTGGGCGATGAGATCCGGACGTCGCTCCTCTGTCAGCGCCAGCGACTGCGCCTGCCGCCAGGCCGCGACCTTGGCGTGGTCGCCGGAGGTGAGGATGTCGGGAATGGTCAGCCCCTCGAATTCGCGGGGCTTGGTATAATGCGGGTATTCGAGCAGACCGTTCTCGAAGCTCTCCTCCGTGCCCGAATGATCGTGCCCCATGACGCCCGGCAGCAGTCTCACGATGCTGTCGAGGATGGCGGTCGCAGCGATTTCGCCGCCGGACAGCACGAAATCGCCGATCGATACCTCCTGCAGTCCGCGCGCCTCGATCACGCGCTGGTCCACCCCCTCGAAGCGTCCGCAGACGATCACGAGGCCGGGTCCTTCGCTGAGGAGGCGCGCCTCGCCTTGCGTGAACGGCCTGCCGCGAGGGCTCATCAGCAGGCGCGGGCGCGGATCGTCAGGCGCAGACACGGCGTCGATCGCCGCCGCCAGCACGTCGGCGCGCAGCACCATGCCGGGCCCGCCGCCGGCCGGCCGATCGTCCACCGTGCGGTGATTGCCGAGGCTGTGGTCGCGGATGTTCTTCACCTCCAGCGACCATTTTTGATTGGCCAATGCCTCGCCGGCGAGGCTCATCCCGAGCGGGCCGGGGAACATATCGGGATAAAGCGTGAGGATGCTGGCGCGGAAGGTCATGGGCAAAGGATCGCAGTTAGAATCTTGCGCTGTCATGCCCGGCCTTGAGCCGGGCATCCACGACTTAAACCTATTGGAAAGACGTGGATGGCCGGGTCAAGCCCGGCCATGACGGCTGATGGAGGAGGTCGATGTCATTCCTGATCGGGCTTCGCCTCCGCCCGCGCCAGATCATAGGCCACCTGATCAGCGACCAGTCTTCCGCCCTTGATGTCGACGACGGGCACGGCGGCTTTCGTGAAGGGCAGCAGCACCAGCTTGCCGCCGGCCACCGGCTTGATCTCCACCACGTCGCCGGCACCGAAATTGTAGATTGCCGCCACCGAGCCGAGGCGCTCGCCTGCTTCGGTCTCCACAATCAGCCCCACGAGGTCCGCGTGGAAGAACTCGTCCTCGTCCTCGACGTCGCCGAGCACGGAGCGGTCGACGTAAAGCTTGAGGTTGGTCAGCTTTTCCGCGGCCGTGCGGTCCGCGACGCCCTTGACGCGGGCGATCAGCACTTCCTTGGCATCGCGCAGATGCGTGATCTCGAAGCTGCGGCCGTCGTCCGTCGTGAGCGGGCCGTAATCGCCGATCGCGAATGGGTCGCCCGTATAGGTCTTGAGCCGCACTTCACCCTTGAGGCCATGCGCCGCGCCGAACTGGCCAAGGAGGATGCGATCGGGCTTCGATTGCGTCATTCAGTCACCCGACATCAGCCCTCTCACTGTCATCCCGGACGAGCGAAGCGTGATCCGGGATCCAGACGAAAGCGCGGTTCATTGGATTCAAAGTCTGGATCCCGGGTCTCGGCAAGGCCTCGCCCGGGATGACATCCAGACTTACTCGGCTGCGGCAGCCTCTTCGGCCGGTGCTGCTGCTGCGGCTTCGGCGTCTGCCTTGGCCTTCTCGGCCGCGGCGCGGGCTGCTTCGGCGGCCTTCTCGTTGGCGGCAACGCGCTCCTGCGCCTTCTTCTTGGGCTTTGCCTTTTCCGGGTTGTTGCGCGCCTCGCGCTTCATGACGCCGGCAGCGTCGAGAAAGCGGGCCACGCGGTCGGTCGGCTGTGCGCCATTCACCATCCACTGCTTCGCTTTGTCGACATTGAGGACAACCCGGTCGGCGGCGTCCTTGGCCTTCAGCGGATCGAAGGTGCCGAGCTTCTCGATGAAGCGGCCGTCACGCGGCGAGCGGGCGTCGGCGACGACGATGGAGTAGTGCGGGCGCTTCTTGGTGCCGCCGCGGGCAAGACGTATTTTGAGAGACATCGTTCAGGTCCTTTTAGTGAGTGGTAAGTGGTAAGTAGCGGATAAAAAGAGTGCGAATGGCGAGCAGCGACCACTGGCCGATGGCGTGGTTCATTTCTTCTTCAGCCCGAATGGAAATCCGCCGCCGGGCTTGGGTCCGCCCAATCCGGGCAGGCCCCCGAGCCCCGGCAGCTTTGGCCCGCCTCCGCCGGGAAGGCCCGGAAAGTTCGGCGGCAATTTGGGCAGATTGCCGCCCATCTGCTTCTGCATTTCCTCGAGCTTGGCGGGGTCGATCTGCGGCATGCCACCACCCATCATGCCGCCAAGGCCGCCTCCGCCGCCGAGGCCCATCATGCCGGCCATCTTCGAGAGCATCCCGCCCTTGTTCTTCGACATCATCTTCATCATGTCGGCCATCTGGCGGTGCATCTTCATCAGCTTGTTGATTTCTTCGGCGTTGCTGCCGGAGCCTGACGCGATGCGCTTCTTTCGGCTGTTCTTGAGGAGGTCCGGGTTGCGGCGCTCCTGCGGCGTCATCGAGGAGATGATGGCGAGCTGGCGCTTGACGACGCGGTCGTCGATCTTGGCGTTGGCGAGCTGGTCCTTCATCTTGCCCATGCCGGGCATCATGCCCATCATGGAGGAGAGCCCGCCCATCTTCTCAAGCTGCTTTAATTGCGCGGCGAGGTCGTTCATGTCGAACTGACCCTTCGCCATTTTCTCGGCGAGCCGCATCGCGGCTTCCTGGTCGACGTTCTGCGTCGCCTTTTCGACGAGCGAAACGATATCGCCCATGCCGAGGATGCGGTTGGCAATGCGCTCCGGGTGGAAATCCTCCAGCGCATCGACCTTTTCGCCGACGCCGATCAGCTTGATCGGCTTGCCGGTGACCGCGCGCATCGAGAGCGCCGCGCCGCCGCGCCCGTCGCCGTCGACGCGTGTCAGCACGATGCCGGTGATACCGATCCGTCCGTCGAAGGCCTTTGCCGTGTTGACCGCGTCCTGACCGGTCAGTGCATCGGCGACGAGCAGCACTTCATGAGGATTGGTCGCGGCTTTCACCTCGGTGACCTCGGCCATCAGCGCCTCGTCGACCGTGGTGCGGCCGGCGGTGTCGAGCATCACGACGTCGTAGCCGCCGAGCCTGGCGGCCTCATGCGCGCGCCGCGCGATCTGGAGGGCACTCTGGCCGGCGACGATCGGCAGCGTATCGACGCCGACCTGTTTGCCGAGGATGGCGAGCTGCTCCATCGCGGCCGGGCGGCGCGTGTCGAGCGAGGCGAGCAGCACCTTCTTGCGATATTGGTCGGTGAGGCGCTTGGCGATCTTGCCCGTCGTCGTCGTCTTGCCGGAGCCTTGCAGGCCGACCATGAGGATCGCGACCGGCGGCACCGCATTGAGGTCGATCGGCTGGGCGTCGGAGCCCAGCATCTCGACGAGGCAGTCATTGACGATCTTGACGACCATCTGGCCGGGCTTGACGGATTTGACGATCTGCGCCCCGACAGCCCGCTCGCGCACCTTGTCGGTGAAGCTTTTCACGACATCGAGCGCCACGTCCGCCTCGAGCAGCGCGCGGCGCACCTCGCGCATCGCCTCGCCGACATCGGCCTCGGAGAGAGCGCCGCGCCGGGTCAGCGTATCGAGAATTCCCGATAATCTGCTCGAGAGGCCGTCAAACATGGATCAATCCCGTTATCATCAGTCGCGTGTCGTCCGGTCTCGCATGAGGCCCAAACGGTTCAGCGCCCGAGGGCGCAAACGCGCTGTCGGACGTTGACCTCCGGGGTCCAGCCCCGGTCGGTGTCTCAAGTGGCAATCACCTGTCAGATGAGAGCGCGCGTCTTAGCGCGAACGCGCCGGAGCGTCAACGTGTTCGCATGGCTCCTGCAAGGATGCCTTCTGACGAAGCCTCGCGCGCTAAGGGCGGGCATCGACGAAACGGCTCTTTCCATCGGCCATGCGCTATGCGACCGTCTTGAATGGCGATATCTGTCGCCTGACCTGCAACGGCCATTCTGTGGCGCCGATGGGGTTTTGCTGATCATCGTACCGAGCGAGTGATGCCTTCCGCAATGGGTTCAAGACCAGCCGCGTTTCTGCCGTCCCTGATGGGCATCGGCCTTGCCGTCATCTGCTCTGCCGGGGCGACGAGAGCGCAGACGTCTCCCGTCGCGCAGCCCGAAATCGACCTGAAGCTCTTCGCCAAGGCGGAGGTCGACCGCACGAAAGGCTGCACGGTCGCTCTCTGGCAAGGCAATCGCGATCCCGAGAAGGATCAATTCGCGTTCTTGTTCATCGAGCAGCTCACCGGGAAGAGCAATAACCGCCAGCCGGCACGCATCAAGGTCAGCGCGCAGACGATGACCCTGCAGCGCGTCGCGGCAGGCGGCAAGACGAACGGCTATGGCCTCCACGAGTATCAGCTCTACAAGCTCGGCGGCGAAGACGGCTTCGTCATTCTCGATCTGAAGCTGGGCGAGCTGGAAGGCGAGGCGGTCGCGGTCGAGGACGGCGCCATGACCGTCGTCATGCGCGGCAGGCAGACATTCCGCGCCAGCGTCAAGGGAGGCGCAGGCTGCTGGTCCGCGCCATTGCCCGATGCGCCGGCGAAGGCCGCCCCGCAGCCGGGGAAAAAGGCGGCGTCGGATGGGGCTGCCGCGCTCTCCGCCGGCGGCGTCTTCGTCAAATACGATGTTCGGGCCAGCCAGGTTCCGAATTCCGTCCTTCAGGCGGCAATCAAGACACACAAATGCGAGCCGGAGGTGATGAAGACGGGGATCACCGGTTTCCAGATGTCGGAAGAATCGGCCATCTGGGACATACCGTGCCAGCGGTTCGCCTATCAAGGCTCCTCCGTCTTCGCGCGCGTCTACCTGCCTGATCCGGCGAGCAATTTGAGCTTTCTGTCGTTCCAGTCGCCCAAAGGCAAGAAACGCAGCACCGATTCCGGCCTCCTTATCGATCCGGTCTGGAACGTGAAGGCCCGCACGGTCACGAGCGCCTCGCTCGGCCGCGCCGCCGGCGATTGCGGAACGCTGGAGACGCATCGCGTGACGGCCGAGGGCCGCTTCGAACTGGTCGAATACCGCGAAAAGGAAAGCTGCGACGGCAAGGCTCTGCCGCCCGAGCAGTTTCCGCTCGTCTTTCGTCTCAAATGAAGACGAAGGCCGCAACAACAGCCGGTGCATGTTGTCGCCGCGAATGGAGACCGCCGTCATGACCGTCGCCAGATCGGTATCCGGCGTTCTTGCGCTCCTCCTGTTCAATCTCACAGGCACCGTAGCGAGCGCCGACATGACGAGCGACTGTGAGCGCCACGCGATCGCCATGAGCCGCAAGCATGGCGGTGACCTCCGCAAGATCGAGATCGAGCGCAAGGACTTTCCGATCGAGGATCGTTACGACGACAAGGTCGGCAGCCAGCCGGTTTCGACCGAGCTCAAGGGCATCGTAAAGCTGACGACGGCGGCGGGCATGAGGCAAAGCCGCTATATCTGCCTGCATGACGGCAAGAAGGCGGTCTATTTCGGCTGGGTGGACTGATCGCTCGGGCCGCCGGCCGAGCGGCGCACCAGAACCACGATCGAGGCCGAGGCGGCGAACGAGCCGAGCGCGAACAGGACGAGGATAACAAGCGACGTCTTGACGCCGAACGCCCCCGAGACGACCGAAAACACGAAAGGAGCGGCGGCGGCCGCCACGAGACGGATGGCGGTGAGCCGTCCGAGCCGCGCGCCATAGCCCGCATAGCCGAACAGGAGCAGCGGCAGCGTGCCCTGGACGATGCTGTTCAGTCCGGTCGACAGGCCAAACACGATGGCGAAGCCGAGCACGCCGCCGAGCATCGGCGCGCTGGCGATGAGGATGACCAGCGCCGTGGGCAAAAGCCCGCAGGAAATGAGCGCGAGGTTCGACGCCGGGAAATCCTTGCCGAACAGCATGGTGATCAGCCGGCTCATCACCTGGGCCGGGCCGAAGATCGAGCTGACCCAGAGCGCCGCGAGGCCGAGCTCCAGCTCGTTCAGGATCGGCAGCATGTGGATGAGCATCGAGGAGTTGACGAAGCTGAACAGCGTCAGCGTCAGCACCGTCATTTGAAAGGCGAGCCGCCGCCGCTCGGGCGCGATCACGCCGGTGGCGAGCGCGCTTCTGTCGGGCTGTTCGCTCGCCTCGTCGGGTTCTGCCGCCGGCAGGCTGACACCAGGCCGCGTGAAGCGCGCGAGCCAGGCATGCAGCGGCGCGCAGAGAACGAGATTGGCGGCCGCGAAGATGAGATAGACCTGTCGCCAGGGCAGATGCAGGCCGAGCCAGGCCGTCATCGGCCAGAACAGCGTGGAGGAGAAGCCCGCGATGAGGGTGAGATAGGTGATGTTGCGCTTCGCCTCGCGTGGCGCGATCTGCACGAGCGCGGCGAAGGCAAGGCTGTATTGCACGAAGGAGGAGGCGATTCCGGCGACCGCCAACGCCGCGATATAGGCGAATGTGTCCGGCGCGAGCGCGCAGGCCGCAAGCGCCACCGCCGAGGCAAGCGAGCCGAGCGACATGAGCCGTCCCGCACCATGCCGGTCCGCAAGCCGTCCCGCCGCTGGCGCGACGAGCCCGCCCGCGAGGAACGAGAGCGAAAGTGCGCCGAACGCCCATTCCTTCGTCCATGCGAAATCCTGAGACAGGAGTGGCGCGAGAACGCCGAGGCCGTAGTAGAGCGTGCCGTATCCGGTGATCTGCGTGAGCCCAAGCGCGATGACGATGAGCCGGAGATCCGGCGCGTTCGATCGCGGAGCAGGGAGCGGTCCCGATGCCGTGTCGGATGTCAACGGGAGGCTCATGGCGAGATAGAAACTCGAAGGCGGGCGTGCCTCGATCCCGAATCGCTGGCCGATCCGGACGAGGCTGTTCAGCTCAGTCTACTCCCTCAGGTAATAAATGAACATCTGGAGCGAGGCGTCGTTCGCATCTTTGGGGTCGGTCAGGAATTCCTCGATCGCATAGGGCCGGGCCTTGATGTCGCGCTCCTCGATATAGGCCTCGATCGATTCGTAGACATAGGTGTTGTCTTCATAAGCGCCGGCATATTTGAAGCGGATCGCCTGGCCTGAGGGAGACTGGCCGAAGCGCAGGCCCGGTATAGGCGGGGTGGTCGCGGTGTTCTCGACCGGCAGCATCGCCTGAAACTTGAATGTCTTGTCGTCGGTGAGGTCGATCACCGCGAACGGACGCCCGGTGATGACGACGCCGGCCTTGCGCGCCTCTTCGCCCAGCCGGTTGAGCGCCGCGACGAGCGCCGGAAACGCGTCCTCGTTCGAGGCCTCCGCCTGCAGGATCAGCACCGATCGGGGTTCGATCACGAGTTCGATGAGATCGGGCTCGTTGCTGAGGTCGCGCGGCGGCGCCCCCGAGGTGATTTGCCCGCCGGGCTGCGGCAGCGCGGCAGCCGGTGGCGGCGCAGGTGGTGTTTGCGGAAGCGCCTGCTGTGGCGCGGGCGGCGTCGCCGGGGTCGGTGCGGCCTCGGCCGGCGCGGCTGGAACCGAACCCGTCGGCGGGGTCACTGGCGCTCCGCCGGCCGTGCCCGAGGGTGGCGGCGACGACGGCAATGGGGCGGCGGCGGCAGGCGGCGCGGGAACGGTCGGGACAGGCGCAGATGCGCCGGGTGGAGGCGGCAGCGGCGCGCTCTCGACCGGGGCTGGCGGGGCGACGCTCTGGGCGAGGATGATGCCCAAGGGCGTCGCCGCGGCCGGGCTCGCCGAAATGCCGGCCGCAATCAGCGATGCGCCAAGGCGGGCGATGACTAGCCTGCGCCAGCCGCCCGCAATGGCCTGCCGGGATGGCCTTTCGCTCCGCATGCTCTGCATCAGGTGATCCGCTCCATGGTGTTTCACTTCTGTTTCATGCTTGTTGCCGCGATGCTATCGGAGCACCGGCTCGGGGAAGGTGAGGCGGAACATGCGCAGACGCTCGCCGTCCAGCCCGAATGCATTGTTGGTGATGAGCATCAACGCCTGATCGGACATTTTTGCGACGCCTTCGATGTGATCGAAGATTTTGGCAGATTCGCCATCGCCGAAACGGTCGCTGTCGAACAGCAGCGTCTTTCTGATCGGCATCATGCCGCTCGCCGCGAACTGCTCGGAGTCGAGCGCCTCGAAGGCGGGTTCGGTCTGCGGCGCGTCGTAGATCGGCAGGATCGGCGTCGCGGCATCGAGTTCCGCGATCAGGATCCGCAGGGTGCGCGCGACCCGCTCGACCGCGATCAGCCGGTTGCCCGGCAGGGCGATGATCTCGGCGAGCCGCACGTCTCCCTGATCGCGCGGCTTGCGCGCGACATCGGCGGCGAAAGCCTCCGGCGGGTCGAGGCGGTAGGAATACTCCGCGCCGCTCGTCTGGGTCGACAGGTCGAAGGTGAGGACGCGCAGGAACGGGCTTGTCGCGGCGCTTTTGTCCTCGGGGCTCGCCGGAGCTCGCAGTGCCATGACGAGCGTGCGTTCATCCGGCGAAAGGGTGAGGCAGGCATAGGCCGCATTGGCGAGCGTGTGCGCGAAGATGAGCGGCAGGCCGGGCAGTACGTCGTAATCCGCCTTGGCATAGTCTGTCTCCGTGCCGAGCGGAACGATGCGCGCCATGATCCTGCCATCGGCCGCGATGTGCAGCAATGACGGGCCATAGCCCTCGACCACCCAGAACGTGCCGTCGGCAAGTCTCACGAGCCCGCCGGGATTGATGCCCGGCTGCTCAGGCGAAAGACGCCTGCCGGTGAGGTCATAGGCGCCGATGCTGTCGTCGGGATCGTCTGCGCTCAGCCCCGAGACCGGCCGGCCGGAGCGATCCTTGATCGGCAGCGTCTCGGTCACGCGCGCGCCGTTGTCCTCGCCGATCTCGAGCCCGTAGAGCGTCGGCGAGAAGCCGGGCAGGATGGCGATCTCGGCAAGCGGGCTTCCACCGCACATCTCGGCCTCGCTGACGCCGATCTGCGTCTTGGCGGTACTGCAGGCGATGAAGGGGCCGCGATCCGACACCGTCCAGAGACGAGCGCCGGCCGCCGGCGGATGATAGGCCCCCGAGGCGATGTTGACGCCGAGATTGACCGCCCGGCCATTGGGGAAGCTGACGACGCCGAGAGGAAAGGGCGGCAGACCGATGCGCGTCACGGCGGGAAGGGCGGGAGCCCCGGCTCCCGCAGGCGCTTCCGCTGCAAGGGTCGGCCCATGGCGAAAGCCGGATTCGGCGAAGGCGCATGCGGCGACCGCGCATGAGCCGATGAACAGGCCCAGCCGCAACGATGTCCGGAACGAAGACAGGTCCAATGTCGTCAGTCACCCAACCGAAGCCGAAAATCCGCCAGCCTGCCGCTCCATTCGCCAGCCAGATCGGATGTCTAGCAACGATAACGACGCAGCACCAAGACCATATTGTGAAGGAACTTCGGCAAAATGGCATTGAAGATTTCATATTTATGATAAAAGGCGCGCCTGCCCGCCCAAGAGCGGGCGGCACGGCGCTGCTTTTGGTGCGCCGCTGGCCTCATTTACAGCCTTGCTATCCACAGCCTTGCCGCAGACGGAACCGCCGACGTGCCCGACATCGAACCACGCTCCGCCCGCCAGGCTTTCGACAATCGCGAACTCGAGAACCGGCCGTTCTGGAAAATGAACGGGCTCGGCAATGATTTCGTGGTGCTCGACGCGCGGCAGTCGCCGCTCGTTCCCGGCGAGCGCGATGCGCGGCTGATTGCCGACCGGTCGCGCGGCGTCGGCTGCGATCAGATCATCGTTCTTGAGCCCTCGCGCCGCGCCGATGTCTTCATGCGCATCCTCAATGCGGATGGGAGCGAGGTCGATGCCTGCGGCAACGCCACGCGCTGTGTCGGAAGCCTTGTCATGGCCGAGACCGGAGCGGCAAGGGCGACGATCGAGACGAGCGCTGGCCTCCTTCTGGCCGAGCAGGGCGACGAGCCGCACAGCGTGGCGGTCGATATGGGGCGGCCGCGGCTCGCCTGGCATGAGATACCGCTTGCGCTTCAAGTCGCCGATACGGCGACCGTGCCGTTCGGTTCCTCGCAGCTCGGCGTCGCGCTACCGCCGGTCTTCTCGGCCGTCAGCATGGGCAATCCGCATGCGGTCTTCTTCGTCGAGGATGTGGAGGCTCACGAGCTTTCCCGCATCGGTCCCATTCTCGAGCACGCCCCGCTCTTTCCCCAACGCGCCAACATCTCGCTGGTCGAGGTGCTGTCCCGCACCCATCTGCGCCAGAAGGTATGGGAGCGCGGCGCGGGCCTCACGCTCGCCTGCGGAACCGGCGCCTGTGCCGCTGCGGTCGCCGCCATCCGCGCGGGGCTCGCCGATCCGCGCCTCACCGTGTCGCTGCCCGGCGGCGACCTCACGATCGAATGGCGCGCTGACGGCCATGTGGTGATGACCGGTGCGGCGAGCCTCGATTATCAGGGCCGCCTGTCCTTCGAGCCGGGGACCACCTCGATGCGGAAGGCCGGCTGATGGCTGAAGAGAAGAAGGGCGGGCTGTTCTCGCGGTTCTTCGGCGCGCCGAAGCCTGCCGACATGGCTCCGCCACAGGTCGAGCCCGCCATTGCTGGCGAGATCACCGGCAATGCTCCGCAAGCCGAGCCCGCGCCGCAGCCGGAGCCGCCCGCCAGGGCGAGCTGGTTCGCGCGGCTGCGCCAGGGCTTGTCCCGCACATCCGGCAGCCTCGGCACAGGCATTGCGGACATCTTCACCAAGCGCCGCCTCGATGCGGCCATGGTCGACGATCTCGAGGACATCCTGATCCAGGCCGATCTCGGCCTCGACGTGGCGCGGCGCATCTCTCAGGCCGTCGCCAAGGGACGCTACGAGCGCGAGCTCGATCCTGCCGAGGTGAAAGGCATCCTTGCCGGCGAGGTCGAAAAAGCGCTTTCCGGCGTGGCGCTGCCGCTTCGGATCGATGCTGCGCACAAGCCGTTCGTGATGATGATGGTCGGCGTCAACGGCTCGGGCAAGACGACGACCATCGGCAAGCTATCGGCGAAGTTCCAAGCCGAGGGGCGCTCGGTGATGCTCGCCGCCGGAGACACCTTCCGCGCGGCCGCGGTCGAGCAGTTGAAGGTCTGGGGCCGGCGCACCAACGCCGCCGTTCTGGCGCGCGAGGAGGGCGCGGACGCAGCCGGCCTCGTCTTCGACGCGATGCGCGGCGCGCAGATCTCCAACACCGACATATTGCTCGTTGACACTGCCGGGCGGCTGCAGAACCGCGCCGAGTTGATGGGCGAGCTCGAAAAGGTGGTCCGTGTCATGAAGAAGGTCGATCCGACGGCGCCGCATGCGGTGCTGCTGGTGCTCGACGCCACGGTCGGCCAGAACGCGCTCAGCCAGGTCGAAATCTTCGGCAAGACGGCGGGCGTCACCGGGCTCGTCATGACCAAGCTCGACGGCACGGCGCGCGGCGGCATCCTCGTCGCGATCGCCGACAGGTTCAAGCTGCCGGTGCATTTCATCGGGGTCGGCGAGGGGGTGGACGACCTCGAACCTTTCGAGGCCAAAGATTTCGCGCGCGCCATTGCCGGGCTGGACGAGCAGGCGTAAAAAGCCGCCATGAACGTGATCGAAGCATGAGCCTGTCTCCCGATGTGAAGCGTCCGGCGCTGAACCCGTTTTTGAAGCTGCTGCTCGAAATGGGTCCGCTGATGGTGTTCTTCTTCGCCAATTCGCGGCCCGCCCTGTTCCGCCCGCTCGCCGAGCCCTTCCTGCCCGTGGCGGCGCTCGCCGGCGAGCAGGCGAACATCCTCACGGCGACGGCGATGTTCATGATCGCCATGCTGGCTTCGCTCGTCATCACCTTCGCGCTGACGCGGCATCTGCCAGTCATGCCGCTGGTCACCGGCGCCGTGGTGCTCGTCTTCGGCGGGCTGACGCTCTATTTCCAGGATTCGCTGTTCATCAAGCTGAAGCCCACCATCGTGAACACGCTGTTTGGCGGCGCGCTGCTCGGTGGGCTCGCCTTCGGCAAGTCGCTGTTGCCGATCATCCTCGATACGGTGTTCCAGCTCGACGAGGTCGGCTGGCGCAAGCTCACCTTTCGCTGGGGGCTGTTCTTCATCGGCCTCGCGGTATTGAACGAGGTTGTCTGGCGCACGCAGAGCGATGATTTCTGGGTCAATTTCAAAGTCTGGGGCGTCATGCCGATCACGATTCTCTTCGCGATCTCGCAGACGCCGCTGATCATGAAGCATCAGATCCCGGACGACGCCGGCAGCCAGCACCTCTAATCGGCCTTCAGCGCAGCCTCGATCTTCGGCCTGATGATCTTGTCAAGGATCTGCGGCGTGATCGCGCCGATCTGCTTGTAGACGATCGTGCCGTCGCCCTTCACGATGAAGGTCTCGGGCGCGCCATAGAATCCCCAGTCGATCGCGACCGTGCCGGAGCGGTCCGCGCCGATCGCCGCGAACGGGTTGCCAAAGCCGGCAAGAAAGCGCCGCGCATTGTCGGGCTCGTCCTTGTAGTTGACGCCGTAGAGCCGGATGCGCTCATCCTTGGCGAGGTCGAGAAGCTGAGGGTGCTCCTCCCGGCAGGGCGGACACCAGGAAGCGAAGAAATTGACCACCGTCACCTTGCCTGCCTTGAGGTCGGCGTCGCTGAAGCCCGGCACGGGCTTGCCGCCGGCAGCGAGATTGTCGATCTGCGGCAGGGTGAATTTCGGCACGGGCTTTAAGATCAGCGCCGAGGGCAGCTTGCCGGGTTCGCCAGTGAAGAGCTGGAAGGCGAAGACGGTGCCGAGCGCCGCGAAGATCGCCACCGGAAGGATGGTGAGCCAGCGCGTCGCGCCGGCGGGGTTCGATGCCCTGTCCTCTGCATTCACCGGATCACCTGTCGTCGCGCAGCTTGAGGCCGCGCGCCTCGAGCGCTTCGAGCCGTCGTCGCGCGACGAGGCTCTTGCGGACGCTGGATATGATCATCGCGCCGAGCGTCAGACCCGCGACGAGATAGGCCGAGACGATATAGGGCGCGTATTTGCCGAACTGCTCGTAGAGGCTCATGCGGCGCGCCCGGCTGGCTCACGCCCGTGTCCTGTCGCGGTTGCATCCTGCGCCGCGATCGCCAGCAGCCGGCGGATCCGCCGTTCGCTGAGCTCAGCGCCCATGCGCACGATCATCAGGGTCGAGAACAGCAACAGATAGGCAAGGCCCATCACGAGGAGCGGAGTGAGAAGCGAGGGGTGGATGGTCGGGCCGCCGACGCGGAACACCGACGCCGGCTGGTGCAGCGTGTACCACCAATCGACGGAGAACTTGATGATGGGAATGTTGATCGCGCCGACAAGCGTGAGGATCGAGACCGCCCGCGCGGCCTTGCCAGGCTCGTCGATGGCGCGCCACAACGCGATGATGCCGAGATAGATGAGGAAGAGAATGAGCACGGAGGTGAGCCGCGCATCCCATTCCCACCAGCTCCCCCAGGTCGGCTTGCCCCAGATCGACCCGGTGACGAGGCAGATGGCGCTGAAGCCTGCCCCGAGCGGCGCGGCGGCCTTCTGCGCGACGTCGGCAAGGGGATGGCGGAAGACGAGCGTTCCAAGCGCCGACGCGGTCATCGCGGTATAGGTGAGCAGCGCGAGCCAGGCGGCGGGAACATGGACGAACATGATGCGCACCGATTCGCCCTGCTGGTAATCGGCCGGGGCGGTGACGAGGCTCATGTAAAGACCAATCGCGAAGGCGATGGCGGTTGCGAGCGCCAGCAGCGGCAGCAGAAACCGCGTGAGCCTGGTGAAGCCGGCGGGGTTGGCGATGGCGTAGAGGGCTTGCATGAGGCGATGAGGTTTAGCGCCGCTTGAGCGCCGATGCAATGCGGCGCGCTCGTCCGCCATCGACTGCCCCATGCTGGGCCGCCCCTAGCTTTCCGGTGCATCGAACGCCACTTCATGCTAACTCGATCGCGGGCGAGCCGGCTGTTCGGACCGCCCATCGAGGCAGCGACCGGCTCGACAGACTTTGGCTCGACAGACTTCGGCTCGAAAGATATCGGCTCGATAGACATGGCAGACGATCATCCGCCGCCGCAGCATGACGGCCAGCCGGGCCTCACGCATATCTGCGTCCATGAACACGCCCATCCACCGCTCGACATCATGGCGGCGGCCGAACGGCATTGCCGCGAGCAGGGGCTGCGCCTCACCGACCAGAGGCGGGCTGTGCTCGCGCTTCTTGCCCATTCGCCGACGCCGCTCGGCGCCTATGAGCTTCTGGAGCGCACGGCCCAAGGTGTGGGTCAAGGCGCAGGGCAAGGCGGAGTGCCTGCCGGTCCTCAGATGAAGCGGCTTGCGCCGATCTCCATCTACCGCTCGCTCGATTTCCTGCTGGAGGCCGGGCTCATCCACCGGCTCGAGAGCCGCAACGCCTTCATCGTCTGTCCCCATCGGCATGGCCGTGGCGACACCATCGTCTTCATGCTGTGCGAAAGCTGCGGGCGGGTCGACGAGGCGACGTCCGACGACATTCACAAAAGCCTCAAGGGGCTGGCCTCCAAACGTGGTTTTGAGCTAAAGGCTCAGGTCATCGAGCTCGCCGGGCGCTGCAGCCAGTGCGGCGAGCAGGCGCACACCGCCGGCAGCGAGGCTGTCGCAAAGCTGGAAAAGAGATCGTCATGAACTTGCAAGCCAATCCGCCTGGGCAGGACGCCACGCCGCTCGACGAACACGCATCGCCGCTCAGCGCGCGATCCATGCGGGCCGGGTTCATCAACGCCGAGCCGCAGACCCGCCGCAAGACCGTCGCGGTCAATGTCGGCGGCATCGTGACCGGCGGCGGCGCGCCGATCGTCGTCCAGTCGATGACCAACACAGACACGGCCGATATCGACGGCACGGTCGCGCAGATCGCCGCGCTTGCGAGGGCCGGCTCCGAACTCGTACGCATCACCGTCGATCGCGACGAGGCCGCCGCCGCAGTGCCGCGCATCAAGGAAAAGCTCCTGAAGCGCGGCATCACCACGCCGCTGATCGGCGATTTCCACTATATCGGCCACAAGCTGCTCGCCGAGCACCCCGCCTGCGCCGAGGCGCTGAGCAAATACCGCATCAACCCCGGTAATGTCGGCTTCCGCGAAAAGCGCGATCTGCAATTCGGCGCGATCATCGACATCGCCATGCGGAACGACAAGCCCGTGCGCATCGGGGCGAACTGGGGCTCGCTCGACGGCGAACTCCTCACCCACATGATGGACGAGAACGCCCGCTCGGACGATCCGCTCGACGCCCGCGCCGTGACGCGCGAGGCGCTGGTGCAGTCCGCCCTCATGTCGGCGCGCCGCGCCGAGGAGATGGGCATGCGAAAAGACCGCATCATCCTCTCGGCCAAGGTCTCCGGCGTGCAGGACCTCATCTCCGCCTACCGCATGCTGAACGCGCGCTCGGATTATGCGCTGCATCTCGGTTTGACCGAGGCCGGCATGGGCTCGAAGGGCATCGTCTGCTCCTCGGCCGCGCTCGGCGTGCTGCTTCAGGAAGGCATCGGCGACACGATCCGCGTCTCGTTGACGCCGGAACCCGGCGGCGACCGCACCGTCGAGGTCAAGGTGGCGCAGGAAATCCTGCAGACCATGGGCTTCCGCACCTTCGTGCCGCTCGTCGCTGCCTGCCCCGGCTGCGGCCGGACCACCTCCACTGTCTTCCAGGAGCTGGCGCGCGACATCCAGGACTGGATCTCGACCTCCATGCCTGAATGGAAGAGCCGCTATCCGGGTGTCGAGAAGCTGAACGTCGCCGTGATGGGCTGCATCGTCAACGGGCCGGGAGAATCGAAGCACGCCGACATCGGCATTTCGCTGCCCGGCACCGGCGAGACGCCGGCCGCGCCCGTCTTCATCGACGGCCAGAAGGCGCTGACGCTGCGCGGGGCCGGCATCGCCAGCGAGTTCAAGACGCTCGTCGCGGATTACATCGAGAAGCGCTTCGGCATCGCGAAGGCGAGCTGAGGCGGAAGGTGGTGAGGGCGGCGCTCAGAGCAGGCTCGAGGCCACGTTGACCGTCAGCCCGATCGTCACGATGTTGAAGAAGAACGCGAACGTGCAGTGGACGGTCGCAAGGCGGCGCATCGCCGAGCCGCTGATGCCGACATCGGCCGTCTGTCCGCTCGTGCCGATAATGAACGAGAAGTAGATGAAATCCCCATAGGTCGGGCGGATATGGCCGGGAAATTCGAGCCCGTGGCCCTTGCCGTCCTTGGCGTCGTAATATTCGTGCGCGTAATGCAGCGCGAACATCGAGTGGATGAACAGCCAGGCCGTCGGGATCGTGCAGGCGACGATCACGAGATGCCAACTCCGGTCGGCGCCCTCCATGCCCTTGATGCCGGCAAGTTCGAAGGCGATCGCCACAAAGCACATGACGGCCGCTGCGAGCGAAAGAACGAGGGTCGCCACCGCGCCGTCATCCTGCAGCTTCGCCCGCGCGCGGATCTTTTCCGGGTCCGAGCGGCGCACGAGCTGGAAGAACATGGCGAGGTAGAGGATCGTCGCGACATCCCAGGCGACGAGGCTTCGCGTCGCCACAGTCCAGCCCTTGGGCGCGATGAAATAGACCGCCACGCCGACCACGATCGAGGACAGGATGCGCGGCCGATAGCGAAGCTGCTGATAAAGGGTCGTGGCGATCGGTTGGCGGGAGAGGTCAACGGCCATTGGCCAGCTTTTTATAGATGATGAGCGATTTGTATTTCTCAACGAATGCGATGTTTGGCTGTTCCGCCCAGGCGTTGACGATCGGCTCGGCCATCTTCCAGGCATAGGAGCCGGGAAAGAACATCATCAATCCGCCGGGCCTCAACTTGTCGGTCAGGAGATCGAGCATCTCGCGGTCGGTCAGCGCGCCGTAGCTGTCGTTCTGCTCGGTGCGGAACTCGCAGATGTGGAACAGCGTGACGATGTCGAGATCGGGCAGGAGTTGCCGGTTGACCATGTAGATGTCGCCGAACACGGCGTTGTACCAGCGCACGATCTCCGGACGCTGGATGACGAGCTGGACATAGCTTTCATGCTCGCCGGTGGAGGCGGTGATCCCGAGCACCGAGTTGCGGCTGCCGTTCTCGGCCTGCGAGATGCCGACATGGTGGTGGTCGCCGGTGCCGAAATGATAGATCGTCTTGTCGGTGATCGCCCGTTCCGTGATGTAATCGGTCAGATGCAGGTCGCATGGGCATTCTGCGATACGAAAGCCCCAATTGGCCTGCCACACATGCAACATGACTGAACTCCTTCAACGCGGTGGGCGGAAACGGGTCTTTTGCGACGCCTCTACTGTGTCTTCGAGGGTTTGGCAAAGGGAAGGATCGTCGGTTCGGCCTCGTCGCGGTCGAGCTGGTCGAGCGCGCTCGCAAGCTCGTCGATCCGGTGAGCGGAGGCGTGCCATTCGGCGATGCGGATGAAATTCTCGATGAAGACGTTGATCGCGAGCTGGACCTGGACGGCGGCGGCAGCGATCTGCGTCACCGCGCCGAGGCTCAAATCGCCCGAAAGATATTTCGGTGTCGCAAGCAGCAGGGGGATGACCGGGGCCAGCACGGCGTTGCCATTGACGATCCAGGTGAGCCGGCCCTGCTGGCGGGCGATCATCAGCCAGCGGTGGACGACGCCCTGCACGGAGCGGTCGAGGTCGTCGCGCTTCTCACGCGCCCGTTCGGCGGTGGCAAGCTGCTCGGCGCTCTCGCGCGCTTTCACCATCTCGAAGCGCAGCTTCGCTTCGGCCTCGTTCTTGCGGGCCGAGTATTCGATCAGCGGCGACCCGATGGCGAGGGTCAGCCATGTCGTCAGGGCCGCGTAGGTGATCGAGGCGATGACGAAGTAGCCGGGAAGTTCGACGGACCGCTCGCCGATCACGAAGCCGAGGCTGCCGCCGACGTTGAAGAGCACTTCGAAGAACAGTGCGGCGGTAAGCAGCGCCGACAGGGCGGCAATGCTGAGATCAACCACAGGCTCCAGCGCCATGCGGACGTCGTCAGTGATGCGGTATTCGGGATTCGCCGGCTCGAGCCCCGTCTGGCGCAGGCGCAGGATGCGGCCCTCGCCGAGCCAGAGGTTGAGGAGATGGTGGGTGATCCAGGCCCGCCAGCGGATGGTCAGGGTCATGCGTGCCCTCGTCAGCCCCACGCTGACGGCGGCGACGCTGAGGACGAGCAGCGGGAACCATAGGATCTCCGACAGCAGCGCGACATTGTCCTTCTTCTCGAGCGCGTCGAAGAAGCGGCGTGTCCAGCTGTTGACCTGCAGCAGGAAGAAGAGGTTCAGGATGACGAGAAGGACGATGGAGCCGCTGAGGAACCAGGCTGTCTTCTTTTCAGACCCGCTCCAGAAACTGCGGGACAGGCGGATGAACTTCGCGGCCGTGGCAAGCCAGCCGGACGTGAAGACGGCGCTCTCCCGATGATCGCTGCTAATGACGCCCGTTCCTCGTCCAAGGATGATCCAGCCCTGATGCAGGACCATACCGATGCCGGGGATTGGCGTCGAACCCGTTCTTGCGCGTTCACTGCAACGTGATCTTGCGGATGGCGCGTCTTCAAAAGTTGCGGGTGCCCATGAAATGCACCATGTCGCGCAACGGCTCGGCAGCGGGTCCGAAGCTTTCGAGGCAATTCTCAGCCTGTCGGATCGTCTGCAGCAGCCAGTTTTTCGTGAAGTCGATGCCATGGAGCGAGACGAGCGTCGCCTTCCCGCGATCGGCATCCTTGGCGGTTGCCTTGCCGGCAACGGCTGCGTCGCCCTCGGCATCGATCAGGTCGTCGGCGATCTGGAAAGCGAGGCCAAGATGCTCGGCATAATCGGTGAGGGCGGAAAGCTGCGCGTCGGACGCGCCGCCGATCAGCGCGCCCATGCGAACGGCACAGCGGATCAGCGCCCCGGTCTTCTTGCGCTGCAGGATCTCGATCGCCTGCGTCTCCATACGGCGCGGCGTCCATTCGCCTTTCGGCACGGCGGACGTGCCGGCTCCGAATCGGCCTTCGGCGGCAAGATCGAGCATCTGGCCATGGACCATGCCGTGGAAGCCCGAGGCCTTGGCGAGTTCGCGCACCAGCGCGAGGCGGGTCGCAGCCGTGGATGACAGCTTGTGCCCGGCCGCGACGTCGTCGGCGATGATCTCGAAGGCGAGCGTCAGCAGCGCATCGCCGGCAAGGATGGCCGTCGCTTCGTCGAAGGCCTTGTGCAGCGTCGGCTTGCCCCGCCTGAGATCGTCGTCATCCATCGACGGGAGGTCGTCATGCACGAGCGAATAGCAATGGATGAGCTCGATCGCGCAGCCCGCCGTCTCCGCGTCGGCCGCACTGCCGCCGAAAAGTTCGGCCGTCGCCATCACGAGGAACGGTCGGATGCGCTTGCCGCCGCCCAGAACGCAATAGCGCATGGCGGTGATCAGCCTGTCGTAATCATCGGCGGTGAACTTGCCGTCCGCAAAGGAGGCGGCCGCCGCTTCGCCTATGAGGATGCGGTCGAGCGCGATCTCGGTTTTCTCGGCCTTCTCGGCCAACTGACGCTGAAATGTTGCGAGATCGCGCATGAGGCCGTCTTCCATGTCGTGCGGGAGGTTGTGCCTCTAGGAAGCATCCCTTTGCCCGTCTGATGGCGCGGGCGCGCCGATAGGTCAAGTCACGACATCATGCCTTGCGCCTCGGCGCGGATGCTGCCATCGAGGGCCTCCGGCGGGGGCGTTCCGTTTTTTTTGGCGCGGCCACTAGCCTTTTGTCCACAATAGCGCTATTGCGCAGCCTTCATTTTCAACGGATGAAACGTTCGGCAGCGCCAGATTGGCAGCGCGCTCACTGGCGTCATCGTTCGACAAGACCTCCGGAGACAGGTGCCATGGCAGTTCCAAAGCGTAAAACGTCACCCATGAAGCGCGGCTTCCGCCGGTCTGCCGATGCGCTCGCCAACCCGACCTATGTCGAGGACAAGGATTCAGGCGAACTGCGCCGTCCGCATCATGTCGACCTGAAGTCGGGCATGTATCGCGGTCGCCAGATCCTCAAGGCCAAGACCGAGAGCTGACAAAACCGGAACCAGATCGGTTTTGGTTCATCGACCATTGCGACGTTTACGACAAGGACCGGGCACCCGGTCCTTTTCTTTTGCGCGATGCGTCGTCCGGGCCTCGGTTCAGGCGCTGAGCCGACCGAAGGAGGCGCCCGCCGCTCCTGCGAGCGACTGCGCTGCGTCATAAGCCCTGGCAGCGGCTGCGGGATCGGCTCTCCGCCGCATGCGATAGGCTTCCGCGTCCATCCTGATGGCGATGAGCTGGGCCACGAAGGCGGGCGATATGGCGCTGCGCGCAAACCCGGCGCGCGCGGGCCTGTCCGAATTGTGCGAAAGCGGGACAAGCTGACGACATTCCGTGTCCGTCTTTACCATGTTCTGCTCCATGCTGGCGCATAACGGCCGTTTCAGGGCTTGGAGACGCAATTGATGGACCGGATTCAGGGTTCCTTAGGAGCTTGCCGGCACTTTCGGTCTCAGACTTTAGTGAAATGACGCGGTGTCGAGCGTTAACCAATGTATTCCGATTGCCTCTGGATCCGTACGCCTTGAGCATCGTCCCCGCAGTGAGCCCGAGGCGCGTCGGCCGCAAGACGACGGCTTCTGCAGGGCTGGCCGTTGCACCGGCGCTCGATGTCGCCTCGATCCTCGGCGCGCTTGGCGAGGTCGTCTATCGCTGGGACATCGACACGGACCGGCTCGTCTGGGGCGGTGACATCGAGCGGCTTCTCGTCGTTCATCGCCCTCTCACGACCGGCAGCAGTTTCCAGCGCATGGTCAGCGAGCGCGGCGGTCCCATTCGATATGACGAAATGCTGCGCCACGCCAGCCAGGATACGATGCCCCGGCTCTCGAACGAATCGACCGGCGGCCTGCTTGCAGATGGCGCTCCATCGCTCGAAAGCGGCGGACGCGGGATGGCGTATCGCTTCTCCTACCGGATTGCGCTGGCGCCCGGCCGCGCCGTGACGGTCGAGGAAAGCGGTCGCTATCTTGGCGGCGCGGGCCAGCCTCGTCTTGCCTATGGCGTCCTGCGGGTCATCGAGGCTCCGGTGGCGCTCGAGGTTGCGAGTCTCGAGGCTGCCGGCGGACGCCTCCTGTCCCGCGAAGCACTTGCCTCGCGTCTCGACGCCGTGCTGCAGGCGGGCTCGAAGCGGGTCGTTCGGGCGAAGGACGGCACGCCCCTTCCGGCGCGGCCGCGTGCGCGCGGCGCAAGCTCCACCGGCTTCCTGCTCGCCGGGTTGAGCGATCTAGGCCATCTCAACCGCACCTATGGCTTCGACGTCGCGGATGAGGTGATTGCGCTCGTGGCGGAACGTCTGCGCGGCGCGCTGCGCCTCGGCGACGAAATTGGCCGGTATTCGGGCAACAAGCTCGGCATCATCCTGACGGATTGCACCGACGAGCGCCTGTCGCAGGCGGCTGAGCGCTTCCTCTCCGTGATCCGTGACCATGAGTTCGGCACGCGGCACGGCTCGATCAAGACGTCGATCAAGCTCGGCGCGGTGCTCGCCGCGCACGCGACGCCCAGCGCCAGCGAGATGATGCAGAACGCCGAGGATGCGCTCGCGGAGGCGAAGAAGCATCCGCAGTCGAGCTTCGTGTGCTTTGCCGCCGACCAGCGCCGCGAGGAGCAGCGCCGGGTCAACCAGCGCACGTCGGACGACCTGATCGCGGCCCTCAACGATCGACGCGTCATGCTGGCCTACCAGCCGATCGCCTGCGCCCGCTCGCGCACCGTCAGATATCATGAGGGTCTCGTGCGAATGCAGGGGCTTGACGGCTGCGTTCGCGGCGCGGCGCAGATCGTGCCGCCCGCCGAGCGGGTCGGCCTGCTGAAGCACATCGACATGCGGGTGATCCAACTTGCCGTCGCCGAACTTGCGCGCAGCCGGACGTCGGTCCTGTCCATCAATGTCGATGGCCCTTCGATGATCGACGGAGAATGGCTTCAGATGCTGGCGGGCACGCTGCTCTCGCACAGGATCGAGGCTGGACGCCTGATCATCGAAATCACGGAAACGGCGATGATCGAGGATTTTGCGGCCACGTCCGAGGTCATCCGTCAAATGCACGGCATGGGCGTGCGGGTGGCGCTCGATGATTTCGGCGCGGGCCACACCTCGTTCCGCACGCTGCGCAACATCCCGATCGACATCGTCAAGATCGACGGCGTGTTCATGCACGATCTCGCCGGCTCGAAGGATGATCGCTTCTTCGTGAAGACCCTGATCGATCTCGCGCGCCATCTCGAAATGAAGACGGTGGCCGAATGGGTCCGCGACGAGGAGACGGCAGACATCCTCACAGATCTCGGCATCGACTACCTTCAGGGAGATTTCATCGGCGAAGCGCTGCTCAGCCCCGTTTCGGGCTATCCGGTTCCGGCGCTCGTTCCCGATTGCCTCGACACGGCGGCGGGCCCGGCGTTGCGGCGGCTGGCCTGACGCGCCACCTGAAAGCGGTCATCCCGGCCTGCGCCCGTTGATCAGCCCTTCTTGTCGAGCTTGTCGAGTTGCGCCTGCATTGCCGCAAGCTGCTGCTTCATTTCCTCGAGCTCACCGCTCTTTCCGGCAGGCTGCCCCTGGCTGTCCTTGGCGTTGCTGTCTTTGGCGGCGGTGTCTTTGGCGGCGGTGTCCTTGGCGGTCGCTGCAAGGACGCTGGCCGAAAACGGCGAGAACAGGCGCAGCGCGTCGGTGAACATCGCCATGTTGACGCGCGCCTGCTCCTCCAGAGCCTTGAACGCCGCAGGCCCCACCATGCTCGGTGCGCCGAACGTCTTCGACATCTGCTCGCGGAATTTCTGCTGGTCGTTGGTCAGGCGGTCGATCGAGAATTCGAGGTATTTCGGCACGATCGCCTGCATGCTGTCGCCGTAGAAGCGGATGAGCTGGCGCAGGAAGGTGATCGGCAGCAGGTTGCCGCCCTGCCCGACCCGGTTTTCCTCTTCGAAGATGATCTGGGTCAGCACCGAGCGCGTGATGTCTTCGTTGGTCTTCGCATCGGTGACGAGGAAGTCTTCGCCCTTGCGGACCATTTCGGAAAGGTCGTCGAGGGTTACGTAGGTGCTGGTGCCGGTGTGATAGAGCCGTCGGTTCGCGTATTTCTTGATCAGGATCGGACGTTTTTCTTGCGCCATTGACTGTTCTAGCCTTGCCGGGCGGGGCATCTGAAAAAAAAATGCGTCGCGATCGAGCCGCCGCCTCACTTGACCCGAGTTGGATAATGCACCGCACCAAGAGTCAATGTTTAACACAATTCCTGCATGTCAAAACGTCGTGTCATGGAAAACGGCCGCGGCTTTTTTGGACGCGCTGACGTTTTTTTGTCCAAGCTGCACTTGACGCTCCCTGCTTTCGGTCATCTGCTGGCGCTTACTTTCGTCGATGCGGCCCGTTCGAGCAGATGAGGCCGGCGCATCCGCAACCATGGGGAATAGCCAATGTCAGAGCATGATATCGTCATCGTCTCGGCCGCGAGGACGGCTGTCGGCAGCTTCAACGGCGCGTTTGGCGACGTGCCGGCCCACAAGCTCGGGACGGAGGCGATCAAGGCCGCAATCGCTCGCGCCAAGATCGAGGCGGAAGAGGTCGACGAGGTGATTCTCGGCCAGGTGCTGCAGGCGGGACAGGGCCAGAACCCCGCGCGCCAGGCGGCGATCCATGCCGGCATCCCTGAGTCGAAGACGGCCTGGAGCCTCAATCAGGTCTGCGGCTCGGGCCTCAGGGCCGTAGCGCTCGGCATGCAGCAGATCGCCAATGGCGACGCCAACGTGATCGTCGCCGGCGGGCAGGAATCCATGTCGCTCTCGACGCATTGCGCCCATATGCGCGCCGGCACCAAATTCGGCGACATGAACCTCATCGACACCATGATCAAGGATGGACTCTGGGACGCCTTCCACGGCTATCACATGGGCATGACGGCCGAGAACGTCGCCGAAAAATGGCAGATCAGCCGCGACCAGCAGGACGAATTCGCCGTGAAGTCGCAGAACAAGGCCGAGGCTGCGCAGAAGGCGGGCAAGTTCAAGGATGAGATCGCGCCCGTCACGCTCGCGACCCGCAAGGGCGACGTTGTGATCGACACCGACGAATACATCCGCCATGGCGCGACCATCGAGGCGATGGCGAAGCTGCGCGGCGCGTTCAAGAAGGACGGCACGGTCACGGCGGGCAATGCCTCCGGCCTCAATGACGGCGCGGCGGCTCTCGTGCTCATGAGCGCTAGGGAAGCCTCGCGCCGGGGCCTCACGCCGCTTGCCCGCGTCGCCTCCTGGGCAACGGCCGGCGTCGCGCCGGCCATCATGGGCTCCGGCCCGATCCCGGCCTCGCGCAAGGCGCTCGAAAAGGCAGGCTGGAAGCCGCATGACCTCGACCTCATCGAGGCGAACGAGGCTTTCGCGGCGCAGGCCTGCGCCGTCAACAAGGATCTTGGCTGGGATACGGACAAGGTCAATGTCAATGGCGGCGCGATCGCGATCGGCCATCCGATCGGCGCGTCCGGCGCACGCATTCTCACCACGCTCCTGCACGAGATGGGACGCCGCGATGCCAAGAAGGGCCTCGCCACGCTGTGCATCGGCGGCGGCATGGGCATTGCCTTGACTGTCGAGCGCTGACACGAATCTGGCGTCGGCCGGACATCGGCCGGCGCTTCTCTTTGGTTACAATAATGGCTCCGAAACAGGAGCGTAGTCGGTTGGGAGGATTTTCATGGGACGCATCGCACTCGTATCCGGCGGCACGCGCGGCATTGGAGCCGCCATTTCGGTCGCGCTTCACAAGGCGGGCCATACGGTCGTCGCGAATTACGCGGGCAATGACGAGGCCGCCAAGGCGTTCAGCGAAAAGACCGGCATCAAGGCCTACAAATGGGACGTCTCCAACTACGACGCCTGCGTCGCGGGTCTCGCCAAGGTCGAGAGCGAGGTCGGCCCCATCGACATCCTCGTCAACAATGCCGGCATCACGCGGGACGGCATGTTCCACAAGATGACCGTCGAGCAATGGAACGCGGTCATCAATACCAATCTCAACTCGTTGTTCAACATGACGCGGCCGGTCTGGGAGGGCATGCGGGCGCGCAAGTTCGGCCGCGTTGTCTGCATATCCTCGATCAACGGCCAGAAGGGCCAGATGGGCCAGGCCAATTACTCGGCTGCGAAGGCCGGCGACATCGGCTTCGTGAAGGCGCTGGCGCAGGAGGGCGCGCGCGCCGGCATCACCGTCAATGCGATCTGCCCCGGCTACATCGCGACTGAGATGGTGAAGGCGATCGACCCCGCGGTCGTCGAAAAATCGATCCTGCCGCTCATTCCCGTCGGCCGTCTCGGCGAGCCCGAGGAAATCGCCCGCGCCGTGGTGTTCCTCGCCGCCGAGGAGGCAAGCTTCGTCACCGGCTCGGTCATGACCATCAATGGCGGGCAATACCTCGCCAATGGCTGAAGCGGCCGGCTCGGCCGGCTTGATGGAGGCAGAAAAAGGAGTGCGCACCTCGTCGGCGAAGGCGACGCTCGCCGGTTTCGGCGCGATCCTGCTCTGGGGCACGCTCTCCGTTCTTACCGCGCTCACCGGCAAGCTCCCGGCATTCGAGACGACGGCAATCACCTTCGCGATTGCGGGCCTCGCCGGGAGTATCGTCGCGATCGCAAGAGGCCGGGCCGCACTTTTGAAGCCGACGCTCGCCTCGTTCCTGCTCGGCCTCTATGGCTTCTTTGCCTATCACGCGCTCTACTTCGCAGCACTGGCGCTCGCGCCGCCGGCCGAGGGGCAGCTCGTCGCCTCGCTCTACGCGCTGCTGATCGTGCTTTTTTCTGCGCTGCTGCCGGGGAGCCGGCTCGAACGCCGGCATGTCATCGGCGCGCTGATCGGCCTTGTCGCGGCTGGCCTGCTCGTCTCGGATCGGCTCGGCGGGGGCGCGTCGCCTGGGGCGCTCCTCGGCTATGTGCTCGCCTTTTCCTGCGCGGTTGTCTGGGCGAGCTACTCCGTCGCCTCCAGGCTCGTGTCGGAAGTGGCGACGGAAAGCCTCGGCATCACCTGCCTCGCGACGGCGGGTCTCGCCGCGCTCTGCCATCTCGTTTTCGAGACGACGGTGATACCGGGCTCGCCGGTCGTATGGGCGGCGCTCGTCGGCCTTGGCCTCGGGCCGGTCGGCGCGGCGTTCTTCCTGTGGGACATCGGCATGAAGAAGGGCAACGTGCCGCTGCTCGGCGTGCTTGGCTATGCCGCGCCGATCATTTCGACCGGGCTTCTCGTCATCGTCGGCTTCGCTGAGCCCTCGATCAAGCTCGCCGCCGCCGTCGCCATGATGGTCGTCGGCGCGATCGTCGCGACACGCTGAGCGCAGCGCTCAGCCGCTCTGGCGCGGCGTCGGCCGCCAGCCGGGTGGAGCCATCTCGAAGCCGGAAAACTCGAAGCCCGGCGCGACGGTGCAGCCGACGAGCGTCCAGGCCCCGAGGCTCGTCGCCGTCTGCCACCAGCCCTTTGGCACGACGATCTGAGGGCGCTGGCCGGCGGACAGGTCAGGTCCGAGATGCCGGGCCTCGGCATCATGGCCATTGGGGCTCAAGGTGATCACCAGCGGCGCGCCGGCATACCAGTGGAACACCTCGGTTGCGTCCACACGGTGCCACTCGGAGACGTCGCCCGTGTCGAGCAGATAGTAGATCAGCGTCGAGGCCGCGCGGCCCCCGGCGTCGGTCTCCTCGTCGCGGAAGGTCTCGCGATAATAGCCGCCCTCGGGATGCGGCTTCAGATCGAGAAGCGCGATGACGTCGCGGGCGGTTTGCGCGGGGCGGTGAGCCATAGCGGCGCTAAAAGCTGTTCTTGCGCTTGCGGAGTTCGGCGGTGATGGCGACCGGGTCCGCGCCCTCCATGCCGAGTGCGCGCTGGATCGCGGGGGTGTCGACGCGCAGATAGGGGTTGGTCGCCTTCTCGAGTCCGATCGTCGAAGGCTGGGTCAGTTCGCCCGCCGCGCGGATCTGCTCGACCTCTGCGGCGCGGGTCTTGAGCTGGCGGTTCTCCGGATCGACCGTCAGCGCGAAACGCGCATTGGAGAGGGTGTATTCATGGCCGCAATAGACGGTCGTCTCGTCAGGGAGAGTCCCAAGCCGTTTCAAGGACCTGTGCAGCGCTTCGGCGGTGGAATCGAAGATGCGGCCGCAGCCCATGGTGAACAGCGTGTCGCCGACGAAGACGGCCGAGGATCGCGGCAGGGTGAAGCTGATGTGATCGTAGCAGTGGCCCGGCGTCTCCCAGACCCCGAAGGCGAGATTGCCGACCTTCACCGTGTCGCCCTCGCGGACCTGCATGTCGAGGCCGGGAATCTCGCTCGCCGCCTTGTTGCCCGCCGTAACCTTGCAGCCATACATCTCCTTCAGAGGCAGAATGCCCTCGACATGGTCGAGATGGCGGTGTGTCACCAGAATGTCGGTGAGCCGCCAGCCGCGCTGCTTCAGCACGGTCATGATGGGTGCTGCCTCCGGCGCATCGATGGCGGCGGTCGCGCCCGTCTGGAGATCGTGGACGAGCACCGCGAAATTGTCCTCGCGGCTCAGGAACTGATGGATGATGGCTGGCATGGGCTCGTGCCTCGATAGGTTGGTACGAAATCAGTAGATCACGACGCTGCGGATCGACGCGCCTTCATGCATGAGGTCGAACGCGGTGTTGATCTCGTCGAGCGGCATGGTGTGGGTGATGAGATCGTCGATGTTGATCTTGCCCTCCATGTACCAGTCGACGATCTTCGGCACGTCGGTGCGGCCTCGCGCGCCGCCGAAGGCCGAGCCCCGCCAGTTGCGCCCGGTGACGAGCTGGAAGGGGCGCGTCGAGATTTCCTGCCCGGCCGCCGCGACGCCGATGATGATGCTCTCGCCCCAGCCGCGATGGGTGCATTCGAGCGCCTGGCGCATCAGATGCGTGTTGCCGATGCACTCGAACGAAAAGTCCGCCCCGCCGCCGGTGATGTCGACGATGGCCTCCACCACCTTGTCGCGGCCGATCTCATCCGGGTTGATGAAATGCGTCATGCCGAATTTCTCGGCGAGAGCGCGCTTGTTTGGGTTGAGGTCGATGCCGATGATCTTGTCCGCGCCAACCATGCGCGCACCCTGCACCACGTTGAGCCCGATGCCGCCGAGCCCGAACACGGCGACATTGGCGCCCGGCCAGACCTTGCCCGTGTAGATCACCGCGCCGATCCCGGTCGTCACGCCGCAGCCGATATAGCAGACCTTGTCGAAGGGCGCGTCCTTGCGGATTTTCGCAAGCGCGATTTCCGGCAGCACCGTGAAGTTCGCGAAGGTCGAGCAGCCCATGTAATGCATGACCTGCGCGCCATCACAGGAGAAGCGGCTGGTGCCGTCCGGCATCACGCCCTTGCCCTGCGTCGCGCGGATCGCCGTGCAGAGATTGGAGCGGCGCGAGAGGCACGTCTTGCAGTTGCGGCATTCGGGCGTATAGAGCGGAATGACGTGGTCGCCCGGCTCCAGCATTGTCACGGCTTTACCCACCTCGCGCACGAGGCCGGCACCCTCATGGCCGAGAATCGCCGGGAACAGCCCCTCGGAATCGAGGCCGGACAGCGTATAGGCGTCGGTATGGCAGACGCCGGTCGCCATCACCTCCACGAGCACCTCATGGTCTTTCGGCCCCTCGATCGTCACGGTTTCGATCGATAGCGGCTTGCCTGCGCTCCAGGCGACGGCGGCGCGTGTCTGCATTGGGGAATCGGTCCTTGGCTGGCGGCGGGAGGGCCTCGGATTTGATACGGCGATTAGACTGGCCGGTCAATTTGAAGTCGTCCGTCGCAGCGCCCTGCGGCAATCGTTAGCGGTCATTCGCCATGCTGCCGCTCCCATGCAGACGCGGGCGGCAAAAGCCTTTATTGAAGGCGGGCCTGACCTTCGCCGGATGCCTCATGCCGCTCGACGTCGTCGACCTTCGATCCTTCTACAGCAGCGCCCTCGGCCGCCGGGCCCAGCGCTCCATCCAGCGCGCCATGCGCAGCCGCTGGAGCACCGTGTCCGGTCTCGCCGTGCTCGGCCTCGGCTTTGCGACGCCCTATCTCGACGATCTGAAGGAGGATGGTCCCGAGCGGACCCTCTCCTTCATGCCGGGCGCGCAGGGCATCGTCGGCTGGCCCAACCAGGGGCTTTCGGCCTCCTCCCTCGTCGAGCCGACCGAGCTGCCGCTGCGCGACTCGACGGTGGACCGGGTGCTGGTCGCCCATGCGCTCGAAATGTCGGATTCCCCGGTCGAGCTGCTTTCGGAGCTCTGGCGGGTGCTCGCGCCGGGCGGCCGGCTGATCTGCGTGGTGCCCAATCGCAGCGGCGTCTGGTCGCGCTTCGACACGACGCCGTTCGGGCAGGGCCAGCCCTTCAGCCGGGGGCAGATCACCAATCTGATGCGGCAGGCGCTGTTCACGCCGGTGCATTGGGGCGAGGCGCTCTATCTCCCGCCAGTCAACCGCAGGCTGATGCTGGAGATCGCGCCGGTGATAGAGCGGATCGGAGCCAGCCTGTCGCTGCCTTTCGCCGGCGCGCATGTCATCGAGGCGACGAAGCAGGTCTACCGCCCGGTGCCGGTCCGAAAAGCGGTGCGCAGCCTGCCGCAGTTACAGCCGGTGCTGGTGCCGCAGCGCCTCTGATCGCTTGTTCGGCCCTCATTCGGCGCGCGTCGGCCGAGAGACGAGCTGCCCGATCGCCTCGCGCACACCAAGCCTGCCGGCGATGATCGCCGCCACTGCGGCGCAGATGGGCATCTCCACGCCCCGCGCCGCTGCGAGTTCGACGAGGATCGCCGCGGTGTAGGCGCCCTCCGCGAGCTTGTCCTTGCCGGCCTCCACGGGTGGCCACCCCCCGCCGATTGCAAGACCGTAGCTGAAATTGCGCGACCGGGCAGAGCCGCAGGTGAGGACGAGATCGCCGAGACCCGAAAGGCCCATCAGCGTCTCGGCCTCCGCGCCGCAGGCGCGCGCAAAGCGCCCCATCTCGGCAAAGCCGCGGGCGATGAGCGCGGCCTTCGCGCTTTCGCCAAGCTGCTGCGCCTCGACGATGCCTGCCGCGATGGCGAGCACGTTTTTCGCGGCCCCGCCGATCTCGACGCCGCGCGTGTCGGCCGTGTGGTAGATGCGCAGGCTCGCCGAATTGAGAGCTTTGGCGAGCGCCTCGCCGATGATCGTATCTCGGCAGGCGAGCACGAGCGCCGTCGGCAGGCCCCGCCCGACATCCGCCGCGAAGCTCGGCCCTGAGAGGACTGCGATCGGCATGGCGGGCATCGCCTCGCCGGCGATCTCGCTCGGGTAGAGCCCGCTCGTCCGCTCGATCCCCTTGGCGCAGATGATCACCGGGGTTCCCGGCCGCAGCACGAGGGCAAGCGCCGCCGCGATCTCGCGCGTCGCCTGCGCCGGCGTCGTCAGCAGGATCGCCCTGGCGCCGGCCAGTGCAGCGAGGGAGCCCGTCGCCCGCACGGCGTCGCCGAGCGTGACGTCGGGCAGCGCGGCATCGTTGCGGCGCGTCGCCTCGATCGCCGCCATGCGATCGGGGTCGCGCCCCCACAGGATCACCGAGCGCCCGGCCCTCGTGGCGGCGACGGCAAGCGCGCTGCCATAGGCGCCGGCCCCGACGATGCCAACGGGATCGAACAGGCTCATCAGACGCGCGCGCCGCCGCGGCCGCCGCCGAGCATCGGCTCCGCCGTCTCGTCGAGCGGCCAGCGAGGCCGGCCGGCAAAGTCGATGTCGTCGCTGAGGCCAAGCGCAAAGCGTTCGGCTCCGGCCCAGGCGATCATCGCGCCATTATCCGTGCAGAGCGCAGGCGGTGGCACGACGAACCTGATGCCGGCGCTCGCCGAGAAGCGCTGCAGCGCGCGGCGGATCGACTGGTTGGAGCCGACGCCGCCGGCGACGACGAGCGCGCTCGGCGCGCCGTGCCGCTCGCGGAACAGGCGCAGCCCGGCCCTCACCCTGTCGACGATGGTGTCGACCACCGCCGCCTGGAAGGAGGCGCAGAGATCGGCGACATCCGTCGTACTCAGCGGCGCGATGGCGTCGGCGGCGACGCGAACGGCCGTCTTGAGGCCCGAGAGCGAGAAATCGGGCTGCGGGCGGCCGATGAGCGGGCGCGGCAGATCGAACCGTTCCGGGTTGCCCTTCAGCGCCTCGCGCTCGACCTCAGGCCCGCCAGGATAGGGCAGGCTCAGCATCTTGGCGACCTTGTCGAAGGCCTCGCCAATCGCATCGTCGATCGTGCTGCCGATGCGCTGATAAGTGCCGACGCCGAGCACGGCGACGAGCTGGGTGTGCCCGCCGGAGACCAGCAGGAGCAGATAGGGAAAGGCGACATGGTCGGTGAGGCGCGGCGTCAGCGCATGGGCTTCCAGATGATTGACGGCGATCATCGGCTTGCCGGTGACGAGCGAAAGCGTCTTCGCCGTCGTCAGCCCGACGAGCACGCCGCCGATGAGGCCGGGTCCGGCTGCGCTGGCGATACAGGCGAGCTGCGGGAAATCGACACCCGCGGTGCGCATGGCGCGTTCGATGAGCACGTCGAGAACCTCGACATGGGCGCGCGCGGCGATTTCCGGCACCACGCCGCCATAGGCCGAATGCGCGTCGGTCTGGCTGGCGATTTCGTTGGCGAGAATCTCGCCCCGCCCGTCCGCCGAGCGCCTGACGATCGCCGCCGCCGTTTCGTCGCAGGTCGTCTCCAGTCCGAGGACAAGCATGGTTTTCGCGTTCCCGATGGCCCGAACAACAAATTCATTGTCGTTTCCGGTGCAGTTCCTTTATCAACGGACCTTAAACATATCTGGTCTAACACCGTTGACGACCAGACGAAACGGCGCCCGCCACGTGCGCCGATACACCAAGCCTCGAGCGGAGACTATAGCCGGGTGGATATGAAATCGGAGGCGGTCCAGACGATCGGCACGCGGGGAAGTCCGCTGGCGCTGGCGCAGGCCCATATGACGGCGAAAGCGCTGGCCGACGCGACAGGGCTCGGCGAGGACAGGTTCCCGCTCGACATCATCAAGACGACCGGCGATCTCATCCAGGATCGCGCCTTGTCCGAGTCTGGCGGCAAGGGTCTTTTCACCAAGGAAATCGACGAGGCGCAGCTCTCCGGCCGTGTCGACATCGCCGTCCACTCGGGCAAGGACCTGCCGACCGTGCTGCCCGAGGGGCTTGTGGTCGCCGGATACCTGCCACGCGCCGACGTGCGTGACGTCTTCATCGGGCATGGCGGATTGCTGCTCCAGAGCCTGCCCGCCGGGGCGCGGGTCGGCACGGCCTCGCTGCGGCGGCAGGCGCAACTTCTGCGCGCCTTCCCAAAACTCAGGGTCGAACTCATTCGCGGCAACGTCCAGACGCGCCTCGGCAAGGTCGAGAGCGGCGAATACGCCGGCACGCTGCTGGCGCTCGCGGGACTGACACGGCTCGGCCTCGCGGATCGCGCGACGCAGATCCTCGACATCGACGCCTATCTGCCCGCAGTGGCGCAGGGCGCGATCGCGCTCGTGACGCGCAAGGGCGACGAAGCCGCGAGCCGCCATGTCGCCAGCATCGGCGACGAAGCGACCCGCATCGCGGTCAGCGCGGAGCGCGCGTTCCTGCACGAACTCGACGGGTCCTGCCGCACGCCGATCGCCGGCCATGCGACGCTGGATGCGGGCTCGATCACGCTGCGCGTTCTCGTGATGAGCCCGGACGGCAAGCGGTCCTTCGAGGACAGCCGGTCTGCGCCGGCCGATGACGCGGTCGCGCTCGGTGCGGCTCTCGGGCAAGAGATCAAGGCGAAGCTGCCGCCCGGCTTCTTCGATACAGGGCACTGAGCGATGGAAAGGCCCGAGTGATGCGTGTCCTCGTCCTGCGCCCGGAAAATGAAGGCAAGCGGGTCGCCGCGCTGCTCGGAGAGCGCGGACATGAGGCGGTTCTCGCGCCGATCATCGATATTCGTCCGCTGCCCTTCGCCTTGCCGCCGCCGAGCCGGTTCGACGCAACGCTCGTGACGAGTTCGAACGCGCTGCACGCCATCAAGGACAAGGCGACGCCGGAGCTGCTGGCCGCGCCCCTCTACTGCGTCGGCCTGCAGAGCGCCGAAACGGCGAGGCTGTCCGGCTTCGCCAGGATCGCCGGGCACACCCCGTCGGCGTCGAGCCTCGCGAAGCGGATCGAGGCGGAGCTGAAACCCGGGTCGCGCATGCTTTATCTCGCGGGGCGGCCCCGCAAGCCTGACCTCGAATCGCAGCTCGGCGCGGCCGGAATCGCGGTCTCTCCGGTCGAACTCTACGAGGCGCTGCCGGTACGCTCGCTGCCGGAGGCGGCTCGATCCGCATTGCAGCGCGGCCTCGATGTCATCCTGCATTTCTCGCGCGCCTCGGCGCTGGCGGCCATCGACGCCTTCGGCGCGGCCGGGCTGATCGACGCCGCCGCCAATGCCCGCCATCTTTGCCTTTCCGGCGATGTCGCCTCGGCCCTCGTGTCGCGGCTCGACTGGCGGATCGAGGTGGCGTGCCGTCCTGACATGATCAGCCTGCTCGATCTCATCAATGCCGGACCGGCCGAGGGGCGGGCGAGCCAGCCCGCTCATCCGCATTCCGGTTTCCAGCACCAAAGACACGCTTCGCTCGGCTGAGCAGCCAGACAGCGAAAAGCGTGGCTCCGGCACAAAGCGGTATTCACGTCCGCCGACGATGGTCTAATGTGAGCGGCCGGCCTTCGAAAGGGTGCATTTGCCCTTCACACTGCGCCGCGCGACGACGCAATACGGGACCGACATGGCAGATCATCCAAAACCGAAGACGAGCGGCAGACGCCGCCCGCCCGCCGAGATCGAATTGACGGCGACAGAAGCGCCGGCGGACCCTGCCGCAGCGGTGCGATCGGCCGAGGTTGCGGCCGAATCGAATGCCACAGCCGCAGCTTCTGATCCGGCGGCGGAGCCAACGATCCCTGCGATCGAGCCCTCGGTTCCGCCGTCCGAATCACCGGCTCCCGAGGCGAGAAGCGCCGTCGAGCACCCACCTCGCGTGAGTGGCACGCCGGATGGGATGTCGGCCGAGCCGCCGCGCAGCGCGCCAGGCGGCGTGCTCATGAAGGCTGTCCTCGCCGGCGCGGTCGCGGGCGCTGCCTTTGGCGCGCTTGCCGCGCTTTTCCTGCCGGTGCTGAGAGGCCGGCCGAGGACGATCGATCTCGCCCCGCTCGAAACGCGGCTGTCCGCGCTCGAGAAGCGCGACACCGGTGCCGATGCGGCCCGCCTGCAGGCGCTCGGCGACCAGATCGCCGAGCTGCAACGGCAACTTGCCGGCCAGCGCGAGGCGCTGAGCGCCGTCAAGCAGACTGCCACGACAGGCGTATCGAACGAGATTGCGCCGCTCGCAGCCCGCGTCCAGGGGCTCGAGCAGTCCGGTCAGGCGCTCGCGACAAAGGTGTCCGGCGTCGCCTCGGGTCAGACGACCAGCATCGCGGCTTCGCTTCTGGCGGCGACCCAGTCGCTCCGCTCCGCCTTCGAGCGCGGCGCTCCGCTGCAGCCCGAACTGAAAGCCGTGGAGGCGATTTCGGGCAAGGGCGACCGGCTCATGGCCTTGAAGCCCTATGCGACGGCCGGCGCGCCGACAGTCCGCGCGCTCGCCGAGCGTTTCCGGGCGCTGCGGCCGGGCCTCGTCAACGCCGATGCGGCTCCTGCCTCCAACGGTATCCTCGATCGGCTCGCCGCGACGGCGGGCTCGATCGTGAAGGTGACGCCGGTCGGCGCGCAGCCCGGTTCGGACACCGCCTCGGTCCTCTCCCGCATCGACGCGGCGCTGCAGCGCGGCGACGCCGATCTCGCCTTGAGCGAAGCTGCCGGCCTGCCGGAAAAGCCGGCGCAGGCCGCTTCCGCCTGGCTTGGTGAGCTCAAGGCCCGCCAAGCCGCCGCCGCCGTGCTGCGCGGCCTTGAAAACGACGCGTTGCAGGTCATAAGCGCTGCATCGCGATGAACAGTCGCGGCGCGTCGCAGGGCCTTCGATGTTTCAAGGTGTTACGGCAGGGCTGCGGAGCCGTTCGACGGTTGCAAAACAGGGTTTCAGCCGCGACAATCGGCGCGCGGCGATGATGGTTTCGAGTGGGCAAAGGCAGAATTGATGTTTCGCATCCTGGTGTTCCTGATTTCGCTGCTGCCGGTCGCGCTGCTTCTCAATTTTCTTGCCGACCAGCCTGGCTCCGTCACCGTCACCGTGGCCGGCAAGGCCTACGAGACTTCGCTCGTCGTCGGTGTCGTGGCGATCGCGCTCGTCGGCTTCGCGCTGATGGTGGCGTGGAGCTTCGTCAGCTTCGGGTTTCGCCTTCCCGGCCTCATCAGCCTCTCGAATCGCGTACGCCGCCGTTCGAAAGGCATCTCGGCGATCTCGCGCGGGATGGTGGCAGTTGGATCCGGCGATGCGCGCCTCGCGCGCCAGCAGGCGAGCGAAGCGGAGCGGCTGCTCGGCCGCGAGCCGCTGACCCTGCTGCTGAAAGCGCAGGCTGCACAGCTTTCGGGAGAACGCGCCGACGCCGAAGCCGCTTTTTCGAGCATGCTCGACGCCCCGGAGACGCGCGTTCTCGGCCTGCGCGGGCTGTTCGTCGAGGCGCGGCGGCGCAACGACATGGCCGCCGCCCGCGCGCATGCGGAGGAAGCCCATGCGCTTGCCCCGACGGTGCCCTGGGCGAGCCGTTCGGTGCTGGAATACGCCTCGATGGACCGCGACTGGCAGCGCGCCATCGCCGCGGTTGAGCGGATGGGCGCGCGAAACGTGGTGGCGCGCGGGGAAGCCCGGCGGTTGAAGGCCGTGCTGTTGACGGCGCAGGCGCAGGACCTTGGCGACAAGGCGCCCGACGAGGCGCTGAAGACCGCGCTCGCCGCGCTGAAGCTCGAGCCCGGCCTCGTTCCTGCCGCGGTGCTCGCCGGTCGCCGGCTTTCGGAACGCGGCGATTATGCCAAGGCGAGCAAGGTTTTAGAAACCGCCTGGAAGCAGATGCCGCATCCAGACCTCGCCGATGCCTATCTCGACGTGAGGCGCGGCGATTCGGCGCTCGATCGGCTGAAGCGCGCCAAGGTTTTGTCGAAGCTGATGCCCGGCACGCGCGAGGCGCGGTTCGCCGCGGCCCGGGCGGCGCTCGATGCGCGTGAATTTGCCCTCGCGCGCGAGAATCTCGAAGCGCTGGTGCTCGACAAGGTGACGGCGCGCGCCGCCCTTATGCTCGCCGAGCTCGAGGACATGGAGCATGGCCGGAGCGGCCCCGCCCGCGAGTGGCTGGAGCGCGCGTCGCGAGCGCCCCGCGATCCGTCCTGGGTCGCCGATGGCTGCGTTTCCGAAACTTGGGCGCCGGTCTCGCCGGTGAGCGGGCGGATCGACGCGTTCGAGTGGCGCGAGCCGCCGCAGGCGATCGAGGCCTCGCTGCGCGCCGAGATCGACGCCGAGCGCCTCGCCCATGATCATTCGGCCCCCGTGCGGCCTGCCGAACTCGAACATGCAGGCGCGATGCAGGCCGGCGACCAGACAGCTCACGCCGTAACGGTTGTTGACCGGCCGGATGCCGCATCTGCCGACGAGGCCCGGCCTGCCGACCTGCCGGAGAAAGCGAATGGCGGCGCGCAACCGTCCGCGGCACGACCTCAATCGCGGGGCGCAAAGCCGACGCCCATCATCTTTCCCGTCGCGCACGCCCCGGACGATCCCGGCTCCTGACAGACGCACGGCGGAAATCGCCGCGAGGCCTTGACAGCGCTTTAGGTTGTGGTCGTCTTATGTCTTCCAAGCATCGTTCCGGGGGGCAAACATGCAGACGAAGAAACTCGCGGCTGAAGCCATCGGCACGTTCTGGCTGACATTCGCCGGATGCGGCAGCGCCGTGATCGCGGCAGGGTTCCCACAGGTGGGGATCGGTTTGCTGGGCGTTTCGCTCGCCTTTGGCCTCACCGTCGTGACGATGGCCTATGCGATCGGCCATGTATCCGGCTGCCACCTCAACCCCGCCGTCACGGTCGGGCTCGCCGCCGGAGGGCGCTTTCCTGTCGGGGATGTCGCGCCTTATATTCTGGCGCAGGTGGTCGGGGCCGTTATCGGCGCTGCGCTTCTCTATCTGATCGCCAGTGGTGGTCCGGGTTTCGACGTCGCAAAAGGCTTCGCGTCAAACGGCTATGGCGAGCACTCGCCTGGGCGCTACGGCATCGCCGCCGCCTTCCTGATGGAGGTCGTGATGACGATGGTGTTTCTCTTCATCATCATGGGCGCGACGCATGGCAAGGCGCCTTCAGGCTTCGCGCCGCTGGCGATCGGGCTTGGGCTGGCGCTCATCCACCTCGTCAGCATCCCGGTCACCAACACCTCGGTCAACCCGGCCCGCAGCACGGGCCCGGCTTTGTTCGTGGGCGGCTGGGCGTTGCAGTAGCTCTGGCTGTTCTGGGTCGCGCCGCTGATCGGCGGCGTGCTTGGCGGCGTCGTCTACCGCTGGATCAGCGCCGAGCCGGTCGGAGACGTGACGGGCCGCGGCTGATTTCGCTCGCTGGCGTCTACTGGCATTCCTTGATGGCGCGATCGAGCGACTGGGCGAAGCCGGACAAGGAATACTTGTCGGTCGTCTCGTTGCCGCGCAGCGAGCTTCCCTTGATCGTCAGGTTCGGCGTGCGTTTTGCGAGTTCGACGAACTGCGTCTCCTCGGCCGCGTTGCGCAGAAACGCGTTCATGTCCTTTGCGACCATGCTGAACTTGGTCTTGCCGATGGTGGCGACCGTCTCCGACCCCGGCTTAAGGCCGTAGCCAGTGGTCACCGCGATCTCGTTCTTCACGCCCTGAGCGGGCCGGAACGAGATGAAGATGTAGGCCGGATCCCGGTTGAGGCCCTTCGGTAGGCGCTCCTTCGGCTGCGAAAGCACGAAACAGACCTTTCCGCTCGGCGGCCCGCCCGTATAGGCGCCCCAATCGCCGAAGCTGCCGAGGCTGGTGGCGCCTGCGGTCGCGGCCGATTTCGCGTTCTGCTTCTTGGTTTCCTCGGCCTTCCTCGAGGCGCTGGCCTTGCTTTGCTTGTCCGAGCGCGCCGAAACCTGGGTCGCCGGAGCGGCGCAGGCGACGCCGGCCGCGCAGACGAACAGGAGGGAAGCGCCGACGGCCTTGAAGCCGGCAGGAGGTAGCAAACGAATCATGCGATCACAGTCTTTTAAAATTGAAAATCCCGCAATGCCGAGGCACGCGAATCTTTACAGTGAAGTGTCCGGTCATGGTTTAAAAAACTGTGCCGTCGGTGGCGATTGTCCAATTGCATTGCGCATGGACAGTTCGGCCACATGAATCCGGCTTTTTGTCGACCCTCGGTGCATGGCGATCGACTGGCCTGCATCGGCCCGGCCGGGTCTCCAGCGTGACCTTATGCCGATGCGGTGGGGATTGACCTTGTGAGCCCGCGCGTTCAAACCTTGCCGGCGCTCGCTTCTGGATGGGTCCGGCGAGCGGCGAAAGGTTGCGCGTGTCGACACCCCGCGATTGGCCAAGGCTGGTTTCCGCCATAGCGGCCTCGAAGGACAGAACCGCCTTCGCTGAAATTTTCGATTATTACGTCCCGCGCCTCGAAGCCTATCTCATGAAGCTCGGGCTCGACGCCACCGCCGCTCAGGAGGTGAGCCAGGACACGATGATCACGCTCTGGAACAAGGCGCATCTGTTCGACGCCGCGAAATCCTCGCTCGGCACATGGCTCTATCGGGTCGCCCGCAACCGGCGCATCGACCTCTCGCGCCGCGACAGGCTCGATTACCTCGATCCGAACGAGCCGGCCTTCACGCAGATCGCGGACCAGAAGCCGGGCGCCGATCAGATGATGGATGGGCGCTACCGGGACGACCGGGTGCGCGAGGCGATGACCACGCTGCCCCCCGAGCAGGTCGAGCTCATCCGGCTCGCGTTCTTCTCAGGCCTTTCGCACAGCGACATCGCCGAGAAGACGGGCCTGCCGCTCGGCACGGTCAAATCCCGCATCCGGCTCGCCTTCACGCGGCTGCGCCGCACGCTCGAGGCGGATGGCGTGCTGGAGGCTGGCGACCGGCGGGATTAGCCAGCGTCGCGGCTGCTGAGTGTTAAGATGAACGCCCATTCGTCATCCGTGACGGGCTGCACCGAAAGCCGCATTGAGGTGACGAGAGCCATCCCGGCGAGCGCCGGATTGGCCTTCACCTCCGCAAGGCTCACCGGGCGGTTCAGGGCCTTGACCGCTTTCACGTCCACCATGCCGAACTTGCCCGTCTCGTCGCTTGGATCGGGATAGAACTCCTTGATCACCTCGACGATGCCGACGATCTCCTTGCCCTCGTTGGAATGATAAAAGAAGCCCTGGTCGCCGATCGTCATCGCCATCAGGTTCTGCTTGGCGAGATGATTGCGCACGCCATTCCAGAACGTGCCTTTTTCGCCGGCCTCGACCTGCTGCGTCCACGACCATTTGTCGGGTTCCGATTTGAATAGCCAGTGCCTCATCGCTCCCCCGTCATTCCCGGCCGCGTTTCAGCACGAAAACGGCCTGCTCGCCAAACAGATTCCAGAACCACCACGGCAGGCGGAACCGGATCAGCCGGCCATTGCTGTCGAGGGCGCTCGCCCGCTCCTGGATCGCCCCTATCGTATCGACGAGGCCGACGAAGTCTCGGATCGTGCAGAAATGGATGTTGGGTGTATTCCACCAGGAATAGGACAGTGTCTCGGTGAGCGGCATGTGTCCGCCGAACATGAGCTGCGAGCGGATGCGCCAATGGCCGAAATTCGGGAAGGAGACGATGGCGCGGCGGCCGATGCGCAGCATGTGCTCCAGCACCTGTCTCGGATTGCGCGTCGCCTGGATCGTCTGGCTGAGGATCACGTAGTCGAACACGTCGTCTGGGTAGTCGGCAAGGTCGGTGTCGGCGTCGCCCTGGATGACGGCGAGGCCCTTGGCTACGGCCTTGGCCACGCCCTCGCGTGAAATCTCGATGCCACGCGCGTCGACGTTGCGGCCATCGGCCAGCAGCTTGAGGAGTTCGCCCTCGCCGCACCCGACGTCGAGCACGCGCGAGCCCGGCTCGATCATGCCGGAGATCAGCATCAGGTCGACGCGCGACTGGTGCGGCTCGCTCAGGAACGCTGCGTTGGACATGCTAGCGGCCAAGCCCCCTCGCCCGCGCGGCGGCCGCGATGAAGCCGCCGGTCGTCGCCATGAGTTCCGGCTCGTCGAGCAGGAAGGCGTCGTGGCCCTTGTCGCTGTCGATCTCGACGAAGGAGACCGATGCGCCGCCGGCGTTGAGCGCGTGGACGAGCGCGCGGCTGTCGGCGGTCGGGAACAGCCAGTCGCTCGTGAAGGAGACGACGCAGAAGCGCGTCTTGGTATTCATGAAGGCCTTGGCGAGCTGGCCGCCATGGTCGGCGGCGATATCGAAATAGTCCATGGCGCGCGTCACGTAGAGATAGCTGTTGGCGTCGAAGCGCTCGACGAAGCTCGCGCCCTGATAGCGAAGATAGCTCTCGACCTGAAAGTCGGCATCGAACGAAAAGGTCGGTGCCACCCGATCCTGGAACTTGCGGCCGAACTTGCGCTGCAGTGCCGGCTCCGAAAGATAGGTGATGTGGGCCGCCATGCGCGCCACGGCGAGGCCCTTCTCAGGTCGCGTGCCTTCTTCCAGATAGCGTCCTGCCCGCCATTCGGGGTCCGCCATCACAGCCTGCCGGCCGACCTCATGGAACGCGATGTTCTGCGCCGAATGCTTGGCGGCAGTCGCGAGCGGCATGGCCGAGAACACCTTTTCAGGGTAGCTCGCCGCCCATTCGAGCACCTGCATGCCGCCCATCGAGCCGCCAACCACGCAAAACAGCGTCTCGATGCCGAGCGCCTCGATCAGCATGGCCTGCGCGCGCACCATGTCCCTGATCGTCACCACGGGAAAATCCGTGCCGTAGGGCTCGCCCGTGACGGGGTTGATCGAGGCGGGTCCGGTCGTCCCCATGCAGCCGCCGATCACGTTGGAGCAGATGACGAAATAGCGATCCGTGTCGATGCACTTGCCGGGGCCGACCAGCGTCTGCCACCAGCCATCCTTGCCGGTCACCGGGTTTTTGTTGGCGACATGCTGGTCGCCCGTCAGCGCATGGCAGATGAGCACGGCATTGCTGCGCGCGGCGTTGAGCGTGCCGTAATGCTGATAGGCGATGGTGAAGGGCGAGAGCACGGCACCCGAATCGAGCATGAGCGGTTTGTCCGCGCCGAACTGCATCACCGGGCTCGCCGGATCGATCGCCTGGTTGCGGATGCCGGCTTCCTTGATCTTGCGCCGCGTTGTCATAACATCCGATGCGTTGCCTGCGCGGTGTTCGAAACGATGGCCGACGCCGCGCCGATTGTTTTTTGAATAAAGAACGATAATCCGTTATATCGGACATATTGCGGATTTGCTCAAGCCCGTTCTTTGACGCGCGTGCCGCGCCTCGGCAAAATCCGCCAGCGTCCAGTAGCGTTGCCGCGCGCTTCATGGGATAGAGCGGGCGTCGCGCGGTCAAAGGCCGATGCGAGCATGACTGACCAATCCGAGACGAGTTGACCATTGACATGCAGGGCGAACTGAATAGACCGGAACCGCGCGCTGGCGTGATGCAAATCGAAGCCTATGTACCTGGCAAGAGCAAGGCTCCGGCCGGCGTAAAGCTCTACAAGCTTTCCTCGAACGAAACGCCGCTTGGCGCGAGCCCGCGTGCGATCGAAGCCTATGACGGTCTTGCGCGGCAGCTCGAACTCTATCCCGATGGCTCGGCCAGCGCATTGCGCCAGACGATCGCCAGGAAATTCGGCCTCGACGCAGACCGCATCGTCTGCGGTTCGGGCTCCGACGAACTGCTCTCGCTGCTCACCAACGCCTATGTGGGGCCAGGCGACGAGGGCATCTTCACCGAGCACGGCTTCCTCGTCTACAAGATCGCCGTGCTTGCCGCAGGCGGCGTGCCGGTGTCGGTGCCGGAGAAGAACCTCACCGCCGATGTCGACGCGATCCTTGCCGCCGTGACGCCGAGAACGCGGATCGTCTACCTCGCCAACCCGAACAACCCGACCGGCACCTACCTGCCGTTCGACGAGGTGAAGCGCCTCCATGCCGGCCTGCCAAAGCGCGTGCTGCTGGTGCTGGACGCGGCTTACGCCGAATACGTCAAGCGCAACGATTATGCTTCGGGCCTCGAACTCGTCGCGCATAACGAGAATGTCGTGATGACCCGGACCTTCTCGAAGATCCACGGCCTCGCCAATCTCAGGCTCGGCTGGATGGTCGGTCCGGCCCATGTCGTCGATGCGGTCAACCGCATCCGCGGACCCTTCAACGTCAATGGCGCGGCGATAGCGGCCGGTGTCGCGGCGATGGAGGACCAGGCGCATGTCGACAGCGCGCTCGCCCATAATGAGGAATGGCTGCCGAAGCTCACCGAGGCGCTGACGGCGATCGGCATCGGCGTCACGCCGAGTGTCGGCAATTTCCTGCTGCTGCATTTCCCGAAGGGCGGGACCAAGACGGCGCGGCATGCCGACGCATACCTCACCGAGCGCGGGCTCATCCTGCGGGCGGTCGGGGCCTATGGCCTGCCGGATTGCCTGCGCCTTACAGTGGGCACCGCGGAGGCGAACGAGAAGGTGATCGCGGCGCTCAAGACCTTCATGGCCGCCTGAGCCCACCATGCCGGTCAAAATCGAACGCCTCGCCATCATCGGCCTCGGGCTGATCGGCTCGTCGATCGCCCGCGCCGTCAAGGCTCGTGGTCTCGCAGCGACGATCGTTGCCTGTGACGCCAGCGATTTTGTCCGCGCCCGCGTCTCCGAGCTTCGGCTTGCGGACGTCGTGACCGCGGATGCGGCGGATGCCGTGCGCGAGGCCGATCTCGTCATCAGCTGCATCCCGGTCGGCGGCAATGGTGCGCTGTCGCAAGCGATCGGCCCGCACTTGAAGCCGGGTGCGATCGTCACCGATGTCGGCTCCGTGAAGGGGGCCGTCTTGCGCGACATGGCCCCGCATCTTCCCGAACACGTGCATTTCATCCCCGGCCATCCGATCGCCGGCGCTGAAACCTCTGGGCCCGACGCCGGCTTTGCCGAGTTGTTCGATAATCGCTGGACCATCCTCACTCCGCCGGAGGGGGCGGACGAGGCGGCGATCACGCTCCTGCGCTCGTTTTGGGAGAGCATGGGTGCGCTGGTCGAAATCATGACGACCGATCATCACGATCTGGTGCTCGCAATCACAAGTCACCTGCCGCATCTCATCGCCTACAACATCGTCGGCACGGCGGCCGACCTTGAGGCCGTGACGCAGTCGGAGGTGATCAAGTTCTCGGCCGGCGGGTTCCGCGACTTCACGCGCATCGCGGCCTCCGATCCTACCATGTGGCGCGACGTGTTCCTCACCAACAAGGACGCGGTGCTCGAAATGCTCGGGCGTTTCAACGAGGACCTCGCTGCCTTGCAGCGCATGATCCGCTGGGGCGACGGAGACGGGCTGCACGACCTCTTCACCCGCACCCGCTCGATCCGCAAGGGCATCGTCGCGCTGGGGCAGGAGACGGCCGAGCCGGATTTCGGGCGAAGGAAGAGCGCGGCGAGCGCTCCGGAGGTGCAGGACAAGGCCATACTGACCAAGTAGCACCAAACGTGTCATTCCCGACGCCCGAAGGGCGAGTGGGAATCCATGTCAGCCATAAATGGGTTCCCGCCCGGCTTCGCCGTCGGGAATGATAGCCTTCACACCATCGCGCCGTGGCAGTGCTTGAACTTCTTGCCCGAGCCGCAGGGGCAGGGCTCGTTGCGGCCAACCTTGCCCCAGGTCGACGGGTCGTCCGCCTTGCGCTCCCCGGCAGGCCGTGACGCGAGGCCGGACGATGCAAGGCCCAGCGCTGAGCCGATCGTCGGCGGCGCATAGGCCGCCTCGGCCATTTCGTTCTCGCCGGTGTTGGGGTCGAGATGGCTCGCCTCCATCGGCGGCAGGGGCGGCTGCTCCGGCGTCTCGAACATCACCTCGACGCGCATCAGCTGCGCCGTCACCTGCTCGCGCAGCCGCGTGATGAGCTCGTTGAACAGTTCGAAGGCTTCCGATTTATACTCGTTCAGCGGATCGCGCTGCGCGTAGCCGCGCCAGCCGATCACCTGCCTGAGATGGTCGAGCGTAACGAGATGCTCGCGCCAGAGATGGTCGAGCGATTGCAGCACGACCTGCTTCTCGACGTATTTCATCACCTCCGCCGTGTTCTTCTCGGTGCGGGCGGCGTAGGACTCGTCGGCTGCGTGGCGCAGGCGTTCGCGCATCTCCTCGTCGGCGATGCCTTCTTCCTTGGCCCATTCATCGACCGGCACGTCGAGATTGACGTATTCGAGTATCGCCTGCTTCAGCCCCTCGACGTCCCATTGCTCGGGATAGGCACCTTCCGGAATGTGCTTGGCGACGAGGTCGTCGATGATGCCGTGGCGCATGTCGGTGATGGTTTCCGACATGTCTTCCAGCGACATGAAGTCCCGGCGCTGCTCGAACACGGCTTTGCGCTGGTCGTTCATCACGTCGTCGTATTTGAGGATGTTCTTGCGCGTGTCGAAGTTGCGGGCTTCGACCTTCTTCTGCGCGGTCTCGAGCGCCTTGTTGACCCAGGGATGGGCGATCGCCTCGCCTTCCTTGAGGCCAAGCTTCCTCAGCATGCCGTCCATGCGGTCGGAACCGAAGATGCGCATCAGATCGTCCTGTAGCGACAGGAAGAACTTGGAATGGCCGGGGTCGCCCTGACGGCCGGAGCGGCCGCGGAGCTGGTTGTCGATGCGGCGGCTCTCGTGCCGTTCGGTGCCGAGCACCATCAGCCCGCCGGCGGC
>JAIELD010000055.1 GCA_019753285.1 Beijerinckiaceae bacterium
TCACGCCGACGAGCCTGGCGATCCGCACAGCCCGCATGTCGACGACAAGGGGCGCAAGATCGGCGGCATCAGGGGTTTTCTACACTCGCACAATGGCTGGCTGTTCGACGACACGATGACCGACAACAGCCATTACGCAAAGGACATGCTCGCCGACCCGTTCGTGATGTTCATCACGCGCACGCGCTGGTTCTGGTATGCGCTATCGCTCGTCGTCCTGCCCGGCCTGTTCGGCTACGCGCTCGGCGGCGTGCATCACATGATTGGCTGCATCCTTATCGCCGGCTTCTTCCGCACGTATTTCGTGATCATGTGCAGCGTATCGGTCGGCTCGTTCGGCCATTGGTTCGGCTCGCAGCGCTTCAAGGATGTCGGCGACGAGAGCCGCAACAACTGGATCCTCGCCGCGATCACCTTTGGCGAGGGCTGGCATAACAACCATCACCGCTATCCGCGCAATGCCTATGCAGGCCTCGCCTGGTACGAGATCGATCTCAACGGCATCTTCATCAGCGCGTTGGAAAAGCTCGGCCTCGTCTGGAAGGTGGTTCGCACGCCAGGCTCCGAGGAGCATTTCGGCGTTCCATTCGAAACGGTGCGCCGCAAGCTGCCGCTGACCCGCCCCGTTCAGGGGTCCTGAACAGGGACGGTTGCACCCGCGGACTGACCATCAGGCGAGCCGGGTCATCAGCGCATGCATGAAACGCGTGCGAGGCTCGATCGACGAGAAAAGAATGTATTCGTCGTTCGTGTGGGCGCCATTGCCTTCGACGCCGAGCCCGTCGAGCGTCGGAATGCCCATGACGGCCGTGAAATTTCCATCTGCGCCTCCGCCCGTCTGCGGCACCGCCTCGAGTTTGAAACCGAGGTCGTTCGCGATCTTCGCTGCAGCCACGAACAGGCGATCGACCACTTCGTCATGCTTGTAGGGTGGTCTATTGAGCCCGCCCTCCACCGTAAGCTTCACGTGAGGGTTCGACGGCTTCAGCGCCATGAAGCGCGCGATCATCTCGTCGGCCGCCGCGAGATCACAGATGCGGAGGTCGGCTTCTATCATGCAATGTTCGGGAATGACGTTGACCCCGGTGCCGCCGCTGATGAGCCCGACATTGGTCGTGATGCCGCGATCGTAATCGGTGAAGCCTTCGATCGTGCCGATGATCTCGGCCATGGCGCGGATGGCGCTATGGCCCTTCTGATGCGCCGTGCCGGCATGCGACGGCGCGCCGGTCGCCTTGATCACGAAACGGCCGACGCCCTTGCGCGCGGTCACCACCTTGCCGCCCTCGCGGGTCGGCTCCGTCACCAGTACATATTTGGCTCGCGCCGCCTCCGCCTCGATCGTCTGGCGGGAGACAGGACTGCCAACCTCCTCATCCGGCGTGAACAGCATGGTGATCGGCAGTTTCGCCGTTCCGACCCCGGCGGCGATCGATTTGAAGGCCGCGATCGCGATGGCGAAGCACGCCTTCATATCAAAGATGCCAGGGCCGAAAACCTTGTCTCCCTCGCGGCGATAGGGGAGCGCGCCATGAAGCGTTCCGATCGGATGGACGGTGTCCACATGCGACAGGACGAGGATGCCCGGTTCCTGCGATGCGGGATGGCTGCGCACGCGAACGATGTCGCCATACTCCGGCGTCGTGTGGAAACGGTCGATCGTCGCCCCGGAATCGCCGAATAGCCTGACCACTTCGTCGAGCACGCGGTTCACTCCGGCCGGGCTTGAAGTCGGACTTTCGATTTCGACGAGCGTCTTGATAACCGACAGAATGTGGTCGCTATCGATGAAATGGTCGTTTTTCGGCAAATCCATCACCATAAGTTCTCCGTAACATCGCCAATGTATGTTAGTTCAACCGACACATATCGGCCTGCTTAGATGGGGAAGCTAACCTGTCCATGGGCCGCGCGCATCACACAAATGTGATGGCAGGACAGGGCAGATTGAGCACGGTTCTTGCGTTGAGTGGTCGCACGCACGGAAAGGGCTCCGCAGTCGTGGCTGGCGTTGAAACCGGTCGATCAGAAAACCGCGTTGTTTTTAGAATATACAACCGCAAATCCAGAACTCATGATGTTGAGCGATCGTAACAGGCTAAATCAGCATGTAGAGTTTGATCGGGTGCATTTACCTTGGCTCGGATTGAATTTGGTTTATGAACTCGATGAACAACGAAACTTTCCGATCGGATAATCGAATGGATGACCATCACTCGGATCACGATACTCCGCCGGCCGATAAGCCGCGGAAATCCAAGGGGTGGCTGATCGTCCTTCTGCTTCTCGCGGCTGCTGGCGGCGGCTATTACTATTATGAGCGGGAGAAACCGAAAACCGCCAATGCACCTCCGCCGCCGGCCCCGCCGGTTCCCGTGATAACCGCCACGGTCAAGGCGTCCGACGTGCCGATCTACCTGACCGGTCTCGGCACGGCCCAGGCTTCGCAGAGCGTGACGCTCAAGGTGAGGGTCGATGGGCAGATCAACAAGATCGGCTTTACCGAAGGCGCTCTCGTCAAGGAAGGCGACCTCATCGCGCAGATCGATCCGCGCACCTTCGAGGCGCAGTTGCAGCAGGCGCAGGCGCAAAAGAGCAAGGATGAAGCGCTGCTTGCCAACGCACAGGCGGACCTCGAGCGCTTCAGCAGCCTGCTCAAGAGCGACTACGCTTCACGCCAGAGCGTCGACACGCAGAAATCGCTCGTCGCGCAATATACCGCGGCCGTCCGCAGCGACGAGGCGATGATCAACTACCAGAAGACGCAGCTGAGCTTCACGACGATCAAGTCGCCCATTACCGGCATTGCCGGCGTGCGCCTCATCGACGAGGGCAACATCGTCCGCGCCACCGATGCCAACGGCATCGTCGTGATCACGCAGATCGAGCCGATATCCGCGCTGTTCACGGTGCCGCAGGATGCGCTCGACAACTTGCGCGGCGCGACGCGGGACGGCGAGGTCAAGATCCTCGCCTTCGCCCGCGGAGACAGCAAGCCCCGCGCCGAGGGGACGCTGACCGTAATCGACAACCAGATTGACCAGGCGACGGGCAGCCTGCACCTGAAAGCGACATTCCCCAACGCCGACCATAGCCTGTGGCCAGGCCAGTTCCTCACGTTCAAGGTCCTCGTGCGCACCCGAGCCAACGCGATGACCGTGCCGGCGACCGCCGTTCAGCGCAGTCCGCAGGGCACCTCCATCTACATCGTCAAGGAAGACGGGACCGTCGACATCAAGCCGGTCAAGGTCGCGCAATCCATCGACAACGTCGCGCTGATCGATAGCGGGTTGCAGGTCGGCGACGTCGTGGTGGTCGACGGGCAGTATAAGCTGAAGCCCGGCGTCAAGGTGAAGTCACAGAATGATCAAACGGCGGCGGCAGAGGTCAAACCAGCGGGAACGAAGCAATGAATATTTCATCCGGCTTCATCAAACGCCCGATCGCCACGTCTCTCCTGAGCGCGGCGATTTTTCTCGTCGGCATCGTTGCTTATCCGCTCCTGCCCGTGGCGCCCCTGCCCCAGGTCGATTTCCCGACGCTTCAGGTCACCGCCAACCTGCCAGGCGCCAATCCTGAAACGATGGCTTCCAACGTCGCCACACCTCTCGAGCGACAGTTTTCGCTGATCGCCGGCCTCACGCTGATGACCTCGACGAGCGCGGTCGGCAACACCAACATCACCATGCAGTTCGACCTCAACCGCAGCATCGATGCTGCGGCGCAGGACGTTCAGGCCGCGATCAATGCAGCGGCTGGTTCGCTGCCGAGCAATCTGCCGAGCCCTCCGACCTACCGCAAGATCAACCCGGCCGACTCGCCCATTCTCGTCATCGCCGTACGGTCGAGCGTCCTGCCGCTCACGGTCGTCAACGATTACGCCGACAACATCCTCGCTCAACAGATTTCCCAGATCAGCGGCGTCGGTCTCGTCTCGGTGGGCGGCGCGCAGAAGCCTGCCATGCGCATTCAGGTCGATCCTGCCAAGATCGCTTCACTCGGGCTGAGCCTTGAGGACATCCGCGCGCAGATCGTCAATGCAACGGTCAATCAGCCGAAAGGCACGCTCGACACGGGCAAGCAGAACTTCACCATCTACACCGATGATCAGGTGCTGCAGGCCGATAAGTGGAACGACATCATCATCGCTTACAAGGGCGGCGCTCCTGTCCGTATCCGCGACATAGGCAGGGCGGTCGACGGCCCCGAGAACGCCAAGGTCGGCGCGTGGGCGAATGGCGAGCGCGTCATTCTGCTGCCGATCACCAAGCAACCTGGCGCCAACGTGATCGAGACGGTCAATCGGGTGAAAGCGGCGCTGCCCAAGCTTCGGCTGTCGATCCCGCAGGCGATCGACGTCAACGTCCTGATCGACCGCACCCAGACGATCCGGGCAAGCGTCGATGACGTGCAGTTCACGCTTGTCCTGACGATCGGCCTCGTCGTCGCCGTCATCTTCGTGTTCCTGCGCAACCTCACGGCGACCGTCATCCCGAGCATCACGGTTCCGTTGGCGCTGCTTGGCACCTGCGCGGTGATGTATGTCGTCGGCTACAGCCTCGACAATCTGTCTCTGATGGCTTTGACCATCGCGGTGGGCTTCGTCGTCGACGACGCGATCGTCATGCTCGAAAATATCTACCGGTATGTCGAGGAGGGCATGAAGCCTATCGATGCCGCACTCAAGGGCGCATCCGAAATCGGCTTCACGATCGTCTCGATCTCGGTTTCGTTGATCGCGGTCTTCATCCCCGTTCTGCTGATGGGCGGAATCATAGGGCGTCTTCTGCGCGAATTCGCGATGGTCGTGACGATCACCATCCTCGTTTCGGTGTTCATCTCGCTGACGCTGACGCCGATGTTGTGCGCGCTCTATCTCAAGAAGCCGGCAAACCACGGCACCGACATGAAGAAGGGCCTGCTCGGGCTGTTCGAGCGCGGCTTCGACGCACTCCAGCGCGGCTACAACCGAAGCCTTGCGACGGTCATGCGCTTCCGGTTCCTGACCTTGATGGTGTTCTTCGCAACCGTCGGCCTGACGGGATATCTGTTTGTCATCATCCCCAAAGGCTTCTTCCCGCAACAGGATACCGGCTTCATCTTCGGCGTCGCGGAAGGCGCTCAGGATCTCTCCTTCACGGGCATGAGCGATCGTGCGCTCGCGGTCGCAGACATCCTGAAGAAAGACCCAGACATCAACGCCTTCGGGTTCAACGTCGGCGCGGTCACCGCGAACCAGGGTAACTTCTTCATCTTCCTCAACACGAAGGAATCGGGTCGGAAGACCTCGGTTGACGAGGTCATCCGACGCCTGCGCCGGCAGCTTGCCTCGGTCCAGGGCGTGAACCTGTTCATGCAGGCCGGGCAGGACATCAACGTCGGGGGTCGTCTCTCGCGGACCCAGTATCAATACACGCTGACCAGCGCCAATCTCGATGAGCTGAACGAGTGGGCGCCCAAGCTCGCCGATGCGATGCGCAAGCTGCCGCAGGTGACAGACATCGCCAGCGACCAGCAGACCAACGCCGCCACGGCGACCCTCTCGATCGACCGCGATCAAGCCGCCCGCTTTGGAATCCAGCCCGCGCTGATCGACGCGACGCTCTATGACGCCGTCGGCCAGCGGCAGGTCGCGCAGTATTTCACCCAGCTCAACAGCTATCGCGTGATCCTCGAGGTCGATCCGCAACAGCAGAAGGACGCCCAACTGTTCGACAAGCTCTACCTCACCTCGCCGATCACCGGTGGGCAGGTGGCGCTGTCGCAACTCGTGCATATCGACACGAGCAAGACCAACTACCTGTCGATCAGCCACCAGGGCCAGTTTCCCGCGGTGACGCTGAGTTTCAACCTCACGCCCGGCACGGCCCTTGGCGACGCCGTTATCGCGATCCAGAAGGTCAAGGGTGACCTAGGGGTGCCGGCGACCCTCAACGGCGCCTTCCAGGGTTCGGCGCAGGCCTTCCAATCATCCCTCGCGTCTCAGCCCTACCTCATCGCGGCGGCGCTCCTCTCGGTCTACATCATTCTCGGTATTCTATACGAGAGCTACATCCACCCGCTCACCATCCTCTCCACCCTGCCATCGGCCGGTGCTGGCGCCCTCATCATCCTGATGATGTTTGGCTATGATCTCAGCGTCATCGCGATCATCGGCATCCTGCTTCTCATCGGCATCGTGAAGAAAAACGGGATCATGATGATCGACTTCGCGCTCCATGCGGAGCGAGACCGCGGCATGTCTCCCGACGAGTCGATTTATGAAGCCTGCAAGCTGCGCTTTCGTCCGATCATGATGACCACGATGGCCGCGCTCTTCGGCGGCATCCCGCTGATGCTCGGACACGGCACCGGCTCCGAGATCCGCCAGCCGCTTGGATACGCAATGGTCGGGGGCCTCATCCTCAGCCAGATCCTCACGCTCTACACGACGCCCGTGATCTATCTCTACCTCGACAGGGTCAATAACTGGCTGGGCGGCACCAAGCATGAGGAGGCGACAGAGACGCCTGCCCGCGCCCAACGCAACGACGAGATCAAGCACCTGCCGCTCGCCGCCGAGTAAGCCTGGCCCGACCCTTCCATCACGGAGACCGTCATGCGCCAGAAAATCGCCGGCGCGCTGTTTCTGCTGGTCATCGTCGCGATCACGCTGTTCGTGGCCCAGCAGATCCGCAAATCTGCCGCGCTGCAGGATTGTGTGGCCTCGGGTCGGCGCGACTGCGTGCCGGTGCCGCAAGGCAATCCCTGACCACCCGTCACGCCGCTTGAACAGCCACCTCAAGACGCGCTTGACAAAGCAGGTTGTTATATAAACGATACAAGTTAGCGCGGCCTGCCGCCGCCGGTCGAACGAACCTTCGCCGGCCGGAGCGTCGAGGGTCTGCTATCTAAGTTTTGCGACACGCCCAAGGAGACGATTGATGTCAGGCACCACCAGCACGACCCGCCGCAGCGTTCTCAAAGGCGGGCTTGGCTTGGCCGGAGCCGTGGCCATGCCGGCCTATCTCCGCGCGCAAGGCGCTCCGATCAAGGTCGGCGTTCTGCAGCCGCTGACCGGCGCGCTCGCCTTCGACGGCGCGCAGGGCAAGCTCGGGGCTGAAGCGGCGATCAAGATCATCAACGACCGCGGCGGCATCAAATCGCTCGGCGGCGCGAAGATCGAGATCATCTCGGGCGATGCCCGCTCGACGCCGGAGGGCGGCGTCGCCGAGGTCGAACGCATGGCCTCCGAAGGAGCGGTCGCGGTCCTTGGCGGGTTCGCGAGCCCTATCTGCCTCGCCGCAACGCAGGCCGCCGCGCGCTACGACATGGCCTACATCGTCGATGTCGGCGTCTCGGACCAGATCACGAAGCGCGGTCTCAAGAATACATTCCGCTTCGCCCCAGGCTTCGGGATGGTCACGCAGCAGGCGCTCGACAACCTCGTCAAGGTCAACGACGCCGCCGGAAAGGCCGCGAAGACCGTCGTTCTGGTGCATGAGGACGGGCTGTTCGGCTCGGGCCTCGCCAAGCTCATGCAGGCGGAGTTGCCGAAGCGCGGCTTCGAGATTCTCGACACGATCCCGCATCCCTCGCCCGCGCGGGACATGACCAATATCGCGCTGCAGATCCGCTCGAAGAACCCGGACCTCGTCATCCCATCGAGCTACTATGGCGAATTCGTCCTTCTCTCACGCACCATGCAGCAGCAGAAGATCAAGCCGAAGGGCATTTATTCGGTGCTGAACGGCGCGGCGTCCAACTTCCGTTTCGTCAAGGAATTCCCCGAGGCGGCCGAGAATGTCATGGACTGCAACCACTGGTACGATCCACGCAAGGAAGCGGCCGTCGCGCTGCGCAAGGCGGTCGAAGCCAGCGGCAAGTTCTTCACCTACAACACGATGCTGAACTACTCGATCGCTCTGCTGCTTGCCGACGCAATCGAGCGGGCAGCCTCGGGCGATCGGGCGAAGATCATCGCGGCGCTCGAGAGTTCGACCTTCGCCGACCACATCATGCCCTACGGCCCGACGAAGTTCGTCGAGGGCCAGAACACAGGCGCCGCAGCCGTGAACACGCAGGTCCAGGGCGGCGACATCAAGGTAATCTTCCCGGACAGCTTCGCCAACGCAAAGCCCGTCTTCCCGGTCCCCGCCTGACCGCCCTCGGCCGATGCCAGCCCTGGACATACTGGCGGCGGCGGTGCTCAATGGCCTGATGACCGGCGCGATCTACGCACTGATCGCCGTTGGTCTGACGCTCGTCTACGGCGTTCTGCATATCATCAACTTCGCGCATGGCGCGATGTTGAGCGCCGCGATGTTCGCCGCCTTTCTGTGCTTCCAGATCGGGATCGACCCCTACCTCGCCATCGCTCCGCTCGCGGTTGCCTTCTTCGGCGCGGGATATGGACTCCAGCGCTGGCTGATCGGGCCGGCGAGCCATGGCGATGACCGCAACATCCTCCTCGTCACGCTGGGGCTGTCGATCATCATCGAAAACCTGTTGCTTGCGAGCTTCCGCTCGGATACGCGCACGATCGACGTGCCTTATGGCTTCTCGTCGCTCGATCTCGGCTTCACCTTCCTGCCGCTCACCAGGTTGATGGGCTTTGGCGTTGCCTGCCTCGTCGCCGCCATGTTCTGGCTGATCCTCAACTGGACGGATCTCGGCAAGGCCATCCGCGCCGTCGCCAGGGAAAAACTCGGCGCAACGCTGGTCGGCATCGATGTCCGTCACATCTACGCCGTTACCTTCGGCCTCGGCGCAGCCTCGGTCGCCATCGCGGCCTGCCTCCTGCTGCCGATCTTCTACGTCAATCCACGGGTGGGCAACGCCTACGTGCTCGTCGCCTTCACCATCGTCGTCCTCGGCGGCATGGGCTCGGTGGCCGGCGCGTTCATCGGCGGCCTGCTGATCGGCGTGGTTGAAAGCCTCTCCGGCATGTATTTCGGCGAGAGCCTTGGCCAGCTCGGCATCTTTCTCATTTTCATCGTCGTGCTGATGGTCCGCCCCACAGGCCTTTTCGGTGCGCGCGCATGAATGGACGGCGGACCGAAGCAGTCAGGAGCTATGGGCTGATCCTCGCCGTTGCGGCATGCGCCTCGCTCGCGCCGCTGTTCGTCGGCTCCAACGTCGCGCTCAACGCCATGATCACCGCCCTCATCATCGCGCTCGCCGCGCAGGGCTGGAACGTGCTTGGCGGATTCGGCGGCCAGTTCTCGTTCGGCCACGCGGCATTCTTCGGCGCGGGCGCTTATGCCGTGGCGCTACTGCAGACGAAATTCGCGATAAATCCTTGGCTGGCCTTCGCCATGGCCATCGCGTTCGCCGGTCTCGTCGGCCTCGCCATCGGGTATCTCAGCTTCCGTTCCGGGCTCCGCGGATCGTATTTCGCGCTCGTCACCCTTGCCTTCGCCGAGGTGTTCCGCATCGTCGCCAACGCATCGCCCTTCACGGGCGGCGCAGCGGGGACGCTTATCCCACTTCGGATTTCGCCCGCCAATTTCCAGTTCTCAGACAGGGCGGTGTTCTTCGATCTTCTGCTCGCGGCGATCGTGGCGAGCCTCTGCATCACGCAATGGCTGAAACTGTCGCGCTTCGGGGCTTACCTCATCGCCGTGCGCGAGAACGAGAACGCTGCGCAGGCGCTCGGCGTCGATGTGCTCGACGTCAAGCTCAAGGCGATCACGCTCTCCGCCGCCATGACAGGCGCTGCCGGCGCATTCTACGCGCAATATTTCCTGTTCATCGACGCGTCGATCGCCTTCGGCCCATGGATTTCGGTGGAAGCGTTGCTGGCTCCGATCATCGGCGGGCTCGGTACGGTGTTCGGCCCCTTGTTCGGCGCGGTTATCCTCCATTTCCTCGGCGAGATCGCCAAATCGATCGGGGGCCGCATTCCCGGGCTCGATCTCGCCCTTTATGGCGCGCTCCTCATCCTCGTGATCGCGTTCGCACGAAACGGCTTGATGGGCATGATCTCCGCCCGCTCGGCGCGCACGACCGGCCGGGGCGCAGCATGAGCGCGCCGCTGCTTGAAGCCATCGCCGTCAGCCGGCGCTTCGGCGGCCTGCTGGCCGTGGACGAGGCGAGCTTCTCCGTGACGAAAGGCTCGATCACCGGCCTCATCGGTCCGAACGGCGCCGGCAAGACGACGCTCTTTGCTTTGATCGCCGGCGCGGAAACGCTGAGCGCAGGCAAGGTGCGCTTTGCGGGCGACGACATCTCCACCCTGCCCCCGCATCACCGCGCCAGGCTCGGCATCGCACGCACCTTCCAGATCGTGCAGCCTTTCGCCGGCCTCAGCGTGCGCGACAACATCGCGGTCGGCGCATATCTCAATACGGCGTCGCGCGAGGCTGCTCTCGGCGAGGCTGAGACGATCGCAGGCCTCGTCGGCCTCGAAGACAAGCTCGGCGCATCGGCATCGGGCCTCACCGTCTCGGGCAGAAAGCGGCTGGAACTCGCCCGCGCACTCGCCACCCGTCCGAAGCTGCTGCTGCTCGACGAAATCCTGGCGGGCCTCAATCCGTCAGAGGTCCGCGACATCATCCCGGTCATTCGCGGCATCCGCGACGGAGGCGTCACGGTGCTGATGGTCGAACATGTGATGCAGGCCGTGATGAGCCTTTGCGAGGACGTCTACGTGCTGGCCCGCGGCAGAATCATCGCACATGGCGCACCGCGGGACGTGACGGCCGACCCGGCGGTGATCGAGGCCTATCTCGGCAAACGCACCTCCGCCCGGCTGCAGGGCGGCGGCCGTCAACCAATGATGGGCGCGGTCGATGCCTGAGACGGCGCCTCTGCTTGCAATCCGCGACGTTCATGCCGGTTATGACGGCACGCGCATCCTCAACGGACTGTCGATGCAGGTCGAAGCAGGAGAGATCGTCGCTCTGCTGGGCTCGAACGGCGTCGGCAAGACGACGCTCAACAAGGTGCTGTCCGGGGTCGTGCCGCTCACCTCGGGCGCGATCACCTTCGACGGGCTCGATCTTGGATCGGCGAGCGCCGTCGATATCGTCGAGGCGGGGCTGATCCATGTGCCGGAAGGCCGCAAGATCTTCGCCGACATGAGCGTGCTCGACAATCTGACGCTCGGCTCCTACCGGCGAGGCAAGGCGTCCCGCAAGACCAATCTCGAGCGCGTCTTTGCGATTTTCCCGCGGCTGAAGGAACGCACCGCGCAGATGGCGGGAACGCTTTCCGGCGGCGAGCAGCAGATGCTGGCGATCGGCCGCGGATTGATGGCCGAGCCTCGGCTGCTCATTCTCGACGAGCCGTCGCTCGGGCTCTCGCCGCTGCTCGTCGAGGAACTCTTCGACCTGATCGAGCGGCTCAACGCGTCGGGCCTCACCATCCTGCTCGTCGAGCAGAATGTCGCGCAGTCGCTGGACATCGCGGACAAGGCGCATGTGCTCGCAGAGGGGCGCATCGCCCTCTCCGGCACGGGACGAGCGCTCGCCGATGACCCCGAACTTCAGAAAACCTATCTCGGACTTTAGGCGCCAGACCATGACCGCTCCCGCACCGCTAGACGCCGTCACCCTCTCCGTCCTCAAGGGCAGGCTCGAACAGATCGCCGATGAGATGGATGCGACGCTCTATCGCTCCGCCTTCAATCCGATCATCGCGGAGGCGCGCGACGCCTGCCACGGCCTCTACCATGCCGAGACCGGCGCGACCCTCGTGCAGGGCACGACCGGGCTGCCGATATTCGTCGGCGCAATGGCCTTCGCGGTGAAGGCCGTGATCGACAAGGTGAACGCGGATGAAGGACGGGGAGCCGCCGCGCTCCAGCCGGGCGATACATTCCTTTTCAACGATCCTTACGATGGCGGCACGCATCTCAACGATTTTCGCCTCGTGCGCCCGGTCTATCGCGATGGACGCATCTTCTGCTGGATCGCCTCCGTGGGGCATTGGCTCGATATCGGCGGCAACGTTCCCGGCGGGTTCAACGCACGCGCCGAGGAGAGCTATCAGGAGGGGGTGCGGTTTCCGCCGGTGAAGCTCGTAAGCAATGGCGTGCTCAACGAGGACATCCTCGCCATTTTAGCCGCCAACAGCCGGACGGCGCAATCCAATTACGGTGACCTCAACGGCCAGCTCAACGCGCTCGCGCTCGGCGAGCAGCGTCTTGCTGCCCTGCTCGACGACTATGGCGACGAAGTCGTCACCGCCGCCTTTGAGACTTTGACCGCGCGCTCCGAGGCCCTGATGCGGGCGAACATCGCCGCGCTGCCGGATGGGCGCTACAGCTTCGACGATTATCTCGACAATGACGGCATCACCGATACGCCCCTCCTGATCGCGCTCGATCTCACCATCGAGGGCGACCGGATGACGCTCGATTTCTCGCGCTCGGCCCCGCCCTGCGCCGGACCGCTGAACATCGCGCTCTCGACATCCGTCGCCTGCTGCTATGTCGCGCTGAAGCACGTATTTACCGATGTGCCTGCCAACGCCGGATGCCTTGCACCGATCACCTTCATCATTCCCGACACGACGCTGCTTGCCGTCAAAGCGCCGAAGCCCGTCGGCGGCTATACGGAGACGATCCTCAGGGTCATCGGCACGGTGTTCGGCGCGCTGGCGCAGGCCTGGCCGGAGCGGGCGACGGCCGCGCCCTTCGGCACCATCAACGCGCTCTCGATCGCCGGCGCGCGCGATCACGGCGGGCGCTACGTCATGTTCTCATTCTTCGGTGGCGGCCTCGGCGGCAATCCTGAAGGGGATGGGCTCAACCATGGCAACAACCCGATCTCGATGGCGACGATGCCGCCCGCCGAGATCTTCGAGGCGTCGTACCCGGTCCTCTTCCGCCAATGGGCCTTGCGGCCGGACAGCGCCGGCGCAGGCGAGCATCGCGGCGGGCTTGGTGCGATTTATGAGATCGAAGTGCTGAACGGCGGCGTCTCCGCCGCCTTCCTGCTTGGCGAACGCGGCCGGTTCGCACCCTTCGGCGTCAATGGCGGCAAGAGCGCTGCCCTCAACCGCTTCGTATTCGAGAAGGACGGCGCGGAGGCGACCCCGCCACTCGCATCGAAGATCACCGACGTCGCGCTTCGCCAGGGCGAAAGCGTGCGGCTGGAAACACCTGGCGGAGGCGGCTGGGGCGATCCGAGCGCGAGGAAACGGGAGGCGATCGAACGCGATATCCGCCTCGGCTACGTGACGTCCGAGCAGGCCGCGAAAGACTATGGCCTACCGCAACTCGACCTGACTGCCAGCCGGAAGGTAGCGTGATGGACGATCTTGGAACACGCCCCGCCCGCGAGGCGAAGTCCATCGTCGGCGTCGATGTCGGCGGCACCTTCACCGATCTTTTCTTCTGCGACGAAGCGACAGGAGAGTTCAGAACCGCCAAGGTGCCGTCCCAGCGCGGCAGCGAGGAGCATGGCTTCATCGACGGGCTGAAGACGCTCGGACCGATCGCCAGCCTTGGCTCGATCGTGCATGGCACGACGGTCGGCACCAACGCGCTGCTGGAGCGTAAAGGCGCGCGGATCGGGCTCATCACCACGAAGGGCTTTCGTGACGTGCTGGAGATGCGCCGTCGCGACCGCCCCAAGACCTGGGGTCTCTGGGGCGAATTCCTGCCCGTCGTCGACCGGGACCTCCGGCTCGAGATCGACGAGCGCACCCTGGCGGACGGCGCGATCCGCAAAGCCGCCGACGCTCGCGATGCAGCGGAGGCTGCGCGCCGGCTGATCGAAATGGGCGCGGAAGCGGTCGCGATCGTCTTCATCAACAGCTACGCCAATCCCTCGAACGAGCGCATCGCGGCCGAGGCGGTGCGCGCGATATGGCCGAACGGCCACGTCATCGCATCGAGCGAATTGCTGCCGGAAATCCGCGAGTTCGAGCGCACGTCGACGACCGCGCTCAACGCGTATCTTCAGCCGGTCGTCGGCCGATATCTCGGCCGTCTTCAGGACGCCCTCGCCGACGAGAGCTTTGCGGGCGCGTTCCACATCGTGCAGTCGAATGGCGGCGTGATGTCGACGCAGACGGCGAGCCGCATGCCGGTGCGCACGGCGCTGTCGGGTCCCGCTGCAGGCGTGATCGCCGCAGCCTCGATCGCGGCAGCGGCGGGCTACCCCAACATCATCACGGGCGATCTTGGCGGAACCTCGTTCGACGTTTCGCTCATCGCCGGAGGGGCAGCCTCGCTCGCCGCGCAGACGACGATCGATTTCGGCATGGTGATCCGCACGCCGATGATCGAGATCAGCACCATCGGAGCTGGCGGCGGCTCGATCGCCCACGTCGATCGCGGCGGGCTGCTGCAGGTCGGGCCTGAAAGCGCCGGTTCCGTTCCCGGCCCCGTGTGCTATGGCGGCGGCAATGACCGCCCGACTCTCACAGACGCCAATGTCGTGCTCGGCCGGATCAACGCAGAACGCCCCATCGGCGGCAAGCTCGCCCGCCTCGATGTCGACGCCGCCAGGGCAGCGATCGGGCGCGCCGTCGCTGCTCCGCTCGGGCTTGATCCGATGCAGGCGGCCGAGGCCATCGTCAGGATCGCCAATGCGCGCATGGCCGGCGCGATCCGTCTCATCTCGATCGAGCGTGGCTATGATCCGGGCACCTTCGCCTTCATGCCGTTCGGCGGCGGCGGCGCGCTGCATGCAGGAGCTCTGCTGACCGAAGTCGGCCTCCGATCGGCTCTGGTGCCGTGTTTTCCGGGCATCACGAGCGCGCTCGGCTGCGTCATCGCCGATGTGCGCCACGATCAGGTCGCGACCATCAACCTCCTCGTCGCCGAACTCGACGCCAGGGCGCTCGATCGCCGAATGGTCGATGCGGGCAATTCCGTGCGCGCCACCGTGCAAGCGGCGGGCCTGCCACTCACCGGCATCGAGGTGCGCTATGAGCTCGACATGCACTATGTCGGACAGACGCATGCGATCAGCGTCCCGCTGCCGGTGACCCTCGCCGACGGGACGACCGGGGTATCGCAAGCCATTATCCAGAAGGCGTTCGACGCAGCCTACAGCACGAAGTTCAGCCGCCTCCTGCCCGGCATGGCGGTCAAGATCGTCTCGCTGCGCAGCGCCGCCATCGGCTATCGTCCGCCCTTCGATCTTTCGGTGCTCGCGCCTCGTCCCGGCGGCACGCTCGAGGCGGCCGCGCGCGGCGTCCGCCCGGTCTGGTTCGACGGGCGCTGGCACGAAACGGCTATCTATTCCCGCCGCGACATGCCGATCGGTGCGACCGTGCGAGGCCCGGCGATCCTTGAGCAGCCAGACGCGACGACCGTCGTCGATCCCGGTCTCGTGGCGCGTGTCGATTCGCTTGGCAACGTCGTGATCGAGACGGCATAGCCATGATGGACATCTCGGTTCCGATCGCCAAAACCGCGCTGCTCATCGTCGATCTGCAGAATGATTTCCTGCATCCCGACGGTGCCTATGCGCGTGGCGGCCAGGCGAATGCCGATATCGCGGCCCTGCCGGCGCGCCTCAAGCCGCTGGCCGACGCCATGCGCAGGAAGGGTGGCTGGATCGTCTCGACGCATTTCACGTTGGTGCCCGCCAAGGGCGGCGAACCGCTGATCTCTTCGCATTTGAAGGCGTTGCGCCCGTTTCTTCGCAAGGGTGATTTTGCTCCGGGCTCATGGGGCCAGGCGTCGGTCGACGATCTCGCGCCGGCCGATCTCAGCGTCGAGAAAGTCGCGTATTCGGCCTTCTACATGACCCGCCTCGAATGGGTCCTGCGCAAGGCCGGCATCGAAAAGCTGATTGCCTGCGGGATCGTCACCAATGGCGGCGTCGCCTCGACCGTGCGCGACGCGCATGTGCGGGACTTCGAGACCGTCGTGCTCGCGGATGGCTGCGCCGCCTTCAGCCCGGAAACGCACCGCACCGCGATCGACGCGCTGCGGCCGGTCGCCGCCATCGGCACGGTCGAAGAGACGCTCGCGGCTATCGAAGCAGGGCGCGGCTGATGCCGGTTCGCCGCGCACAGCAGCCTGAGCGCATCGATGCGCCGCTCATCATCATCGGCGCGGGCGCAGCCGGCCTCTGCGCGGCGCTGAGCGCGGCCGAAACCGGCGTCGACGCCATCATCCTCGAGCGCGATGCGGTTCCGGCCGGCTCCACCTCCCTGTCCGCCGGGCTCATTCCCGCGCCCGGCACGAGGTTTCAGCGTCAGCATGGCATCGTGGACGACGCGCGCTCCTACGCCGCAGACATCATGCGAAAGAACCACCACGAGGCGGACCCGGCTCTGGTCGAGGTGCTCGCAAGCGAAGCAGGCCCGACGATCGAATGGCTGGCCGACCGATACGGCCTGCCCTTCTCGCTCGTGCATGATTTTGATTATCCCGGCCATGGCACACGGCGGATGCACGGGCTGCCGACGCGCTCGGGTGCGGAATTGATCGACCATCTGCGCGAGGCGGCGGAAGCGGCCGGCGTGACGATTCTTACGCAGGCGCGCGTCTCCACGCTGGTTACCGACGCCGAAGGACGCGTCCATTCGGTCGAGATCGAGCGGCCGGACGGCACGACCGAGACGATTTCCTGCGCTGCCGTGATCCTCGCCTGCAACGGCTATGGCGGCAATCCCGCGCTCGTCTCCCGCCACGTGCCGGAAATGGCGGCGGCGACCTATTTTGGTCATCAAGGCAACCAGGGCGATGCGGTGCTGTGGGGCGAGGCGCTCGGCGCAAGGCTTGCGCACATGTCCGCCTATCAGGGGCATGGCTCGGTCGCCCATCCGCACGGCATTCTCATCAGTTGGGGCGCGATGACGGAGGGCGGATTTCAGGTCAACCTCGCCGGATCGCGCTTCAGCGACGAAAACGCAGGCTATTCCGAGCAAGCCGCCAAGGTGCTCGCCCAGCCCGAGGGCATGGCGGTCTCGATCTTCGACGAGCGCATCGCCGCCATCCTGCGGCAGTTCGCCGATTTCAGGACCGCCGAATCGAGCGGCGCGGTCCTGTCCGCGCCCGACCTCGAGGCGCTCGCCCATCTTGCAAAACTGCCCTTCCAAGCACTGCGGGAGTCGTTCGACGAGGTCGAGCGTCTCAAGCAACAAGCGGGCACGGATGGCTTGGGGCGCAGCTTTGCCGGCATGAAGCCGCTCCAGCCGCCCTTCAAGGCGGTGCGGGTCACCGGCGCGCTGTTCCATACGCAAGGCGGCCTCGCCATCGACAGCGAGGCCCGCGTGCGCCATGTCTCCGGCGCGGCGCTGCCCAACCTCTATGCCGCGGGTGGAGCGGCAGACGGCATATCGGGCTATACCGCCGCCGGCTACCTTTCCGGCAACGGGCTGGTGACGGCCGTCGTGCTCGGCAGGATCGCAGGGCGCGCGGCGGCGCGGCAGGTCAGCGGATCATCGTCCTGAGGTCAGCGTTGCTGGCCCGGGGCAAACATGCGGCCACGCTCCGTGACAAAAACCAGGCCGAAGGCGAGGCAGCCGCAGATTGCAAAGCCCAGCGTCAGCGGCACCGCCGTTCCGTCGAAATGCTGCCCGATGAAAAATCCGATCAGCGCGCCGCCAACCGTCGTCACGAAGCCCTGGACGGATGACGCAGTGCCGGCGATGTGGCCGAGCGGCTCCATGGCTATCGCGTTGAAGTTCGAGGCCACGAGACCGAAGCAGAACATGATCGCGGACTGAAACAGGGCGAAGGTCCAGATCGTCTCATAGCCGGTGAGCGCGGTCGTCGTGTGGAGCGCGGACAGCGCAATGAAGCCGACCAGCGCCGAATGCGAAACCCGCCGCGTCCCGAGCCGAATGACGATCCTCGAATTGAGCAATGCCGCGAAGGCCATGAACACCGCGACGAGCGCAAAAACGGTCGTGAACCATTGCGGCGCACCGAACACGGTCGCGAAGAGCTGCTGCACGGAATTGATGAAGCCGAACAGCGCGCCGAGAATGAGCGTCATCGCCAGCATGTAGCCGACGGAGATGCGGGTCGTCAGTGCGATCCTGAAGGCTTGGGTGACGCGCCCGAAGCTGATCGGGATGCGGTCTTCGTCATGCAGCGTCTCAGGCAGGCGCAGCCAGGTCCAGAGCGCCATGCCGAGACCGAATAGGGCGAGCGCCCGGAAGATCCACGGCCAGGCCGCGACGAGCAGAATGCCCTGCCCGATCGAGGGCGCGATGATCGGCGCCGCCAGAAACACGATGAAGGTGAGCGACATGATGCGCGCCATGACGCGGCCCGAATAGCAGTCGCGCACGATCGAAACCGCGAGCACACGGGTGGACGCGGCGCCGACGCCCTGCAGGACGCGCGCGACCACCATCAATTCGAATGTGGTCGCCCAAGCGGCGACGAGGCTCGCAACGGTGTAGATGACGATGCCGGCGATCAGCACCGGCCGGCGCCCGAACCGGTCGGAGAGCGTGCCATAGACGATCTGCGCACTGCCAAAGCCAAGCAGATAGGCCGTGATGATCCACTGGCGCTGGTTCTCGACCGCGACACCGAGCGCCTCTCCGATGAGCTGGAGCCCCGGCAGCATCGAATCGATCGCGAGCGCGTTCATCGCCATCAACGCGGCGATGATGATGACGAACTCCCGGAAGCCCATGCCGGGATGCGGAACCGTTTCGACCCGCGCCGAGGGAGGCATGCGCTCGCTGTCCATGCGGTTCGTTCCTCGGATCAGGTTTGGCAAATTGTGAATTTCACGGGACATGGCCAGCACGGGCGGGCCTGCCGAAGGTTCAGCCGATGGCGCGGTGACGCGACGCCCTGAGGCCGAGCACTGCGATAGCCGAAAACGCGGCGACTGGCAAAATGAGAAGATTGATCGAATCCCAACCATAGCGGTCGAGCAGATAGCCCGAGAGGAAGGAGCCGACCGCCGTCGTCGCGAAGATCAGCGTGTCGTTGAGGCCCTGCACGGCATTACGCTCGGCCGGCGTATGGCAATCCGTTACGATGGACGTGGCCGAGATGAACGCGAAGTTCCAGCCAAGGCCAAGCAGAATGAGTCCGGCCCAGAAATGCGTGACGCTGATGCCGGAAAGATGCACGGCGGCGCAGGCGACGAGGATTGACAGGCCTGCGACCACCATCACCTCCTTGCCGAAGCGGGCGATCAACCCACCGGTGAAGAAGCTTGGCGCATACATGGCGAGAACGTGGAACATGATGCCGTTCGTCGAGCTCGTGAGCGAATGGCCGCAGATCGCCATGGCGAGCGGCGCAGCGGTCATCACCATGTTCATGAGGGTCTGCGCGGCGGTGCCGCAAATGACTGCGACGATGAATCTCGGAGCCTTCGCAATTTCGGCGAGCGGTCTGCCGGCGACGACGGCAGCAGATGACGGCCTCGCATCGTGAAAGCGGCTGGTGAACAGCATGGCGAGCAGCGCCATTGTCGCCTGCGCCACGAAGGTGCCCATGAAGAGATAGGGCATCGTCAATTCCTTGGTGAAATTGACGAGCTGCGGGCCGATGACGGCTGCGATCACGCCGCCGGTCAGCACCCAGGATATGGCCTTGGGCCGGAAGGCCGGGGTCGCCGTATCGGCGGCTGCGAAGCGGTAGGTCGTGATCACGGCATGATAGACGCCGGCGAGGAGCGTGCCGAGGCAGAACAGCCAGAAGGACGAGACGTAGACCGCGGCCGCGCCGGTGAAGCCCGCCAGCGCGCCGCAGACATTGCCTTGCATGAACACGGCGCGCCGGCCGAGCGAACGCATCAGCATATTGGCCGGATAGGTTGCCAGCGCAGCGCCTACGACGAAAAAAGAGATGGGCAGCGTCGCGAATTCCGGGCGGGTGGCGAGGCTGCGACCGACGAGCGCCCCGGTTGCGAACACCACCGTTGCGTTAGCCCCGGCCACACCGGTCGCCGCAGCCAGCAGAAGTGCGTTGCGGCGAGCCTGCTGGTCGCCGGAATGACTGGTGGCTTCTTGTGCGATGGCTGTCACGGCGATCCTCGGAGTTGCCTTCCGCCTACGCCCGCCTGCCATATTTTACAAACGGAAACCGTTGATAGGAGGCATCAGCTCCGCGAATGCGACCCATCAGAAAGCAGGATCGATCGGTGAGGGCGGCGTCCCACCGGCCTCGATCGCCGCGCCGGCGATGAGGGCGAGATCCTCGCGAAACCGGTTGACGACGACCTGAACGCCAACCGGCGAAGAGCCGACCATGCCCGTCGAGACCGTCAACCCTGGCAGGCCGAGAAACGGCAGGCCTGTCTGGGTCATCTGGGCGCGCCAGACGCGCTCGAACGCCTCCGGCCCCTGCTGGTCGAGACCATCGGCGAACGGCAGCTCGCCCGACACCGGCATCAGGCACACGGGATAGCGGTCGAAGAACAGGTTCCACTGGCGCATCAGCGTCGCCCGCCGGGTCAGCGCCTGCGAAATGAAGCCCGGCTCTTCAGATTTCGCGAGGTCCTCGTAATGCCGCAGCACCGTCAGCGCGCCGGGATCGCCCTCGCTCTCGGCGAGTTCCAGCGAGCGCTGGAAGCCGTCACAGAGCCAGAGTCGCAATTGAAGCTGCGCGGCCTCGGCCAGCGGAGGCGTCGTCTCGATTTCCTCGACCGTCCAGCCTGCCGCGGCAAGCCGCGCTGCCGCATCCCTCAGCGCGGCCTCGACCTCCGGTTTCGTTTCCAGCCCGTCGGGCCTGATGCACAGCGCCGCGCGCTTGGGCGCCGGCGGACCGTCGAAGGGCACTGGCACGTACCAGGGATCGCGCGCATCCGGCTGCATCATCGCTTCGAAGCCAAGCTTCACATCGGCGATCGTCCGCGCCAGCGGCCCGGATGCCGCCATCAACTGCGCACCGATGCTTCGCTCCGGCGAGGACGCATTGAAGGCGGGGATGCGCCCGAGCCCCGGCCGCAGGCCGTGCACGCCGCAGGCATAGGCAGGATAGCGCACCGAGCCGCCGATATCCGTGCCATGGGCGATGTGGCCCATGCCGCTCACGACCGCCGCCCCTGCGCCGCCGGAAGAGCCGCCGGGGGTTAGCCGCGCGTCACGCGGGTTCTTCGTGTCGCCATGAATGAGGTTGGTGGTGAACCAGCGATAGGAGAAAGCAGGCGTGTTGGTCCGCCCGAGGATGACCGCGCCGGCTTTGATGAGATTGTCGACCACCGGATTATTGACGCTTGCAATGAGATCGCGCTGCATCTTCAGCCCGTTCGTCGTCGCGTAGCCGGCCTGGTCCGCGTTGACCTTGATCGTGATCGGCACGCCCGCGAGCGGACCAGGGTCGTTGCCGCTCGCAAGAGCCGCATCGATCGCGTCGGCCTGCGCGAGTGTGTCTTCGGGGCGATGGTCGATGATCGCGTTGAGTTTGGGGTTGACGGCATCGAGCCTTGTCAGCGCCGCTTCGGCCGCCTCTCGCGCCGAAAGCTGCCTCGATCGGATTTTCGCCGCGAGATCGGTCGCGCTCAGACGCCAGAGTTCGTTCATGTCCATCGCTTTCGTTGCAGATCAGTTCCGCGCCATTGGTGCTGGCCGGCTTCTCCCTTGTCAATCACGCCGAAGAGCGGCGAGGACAGCGGCGGCACAAGCCAAAATGCAGATAAAAGATGTGAATTGCCGTGCAGACACTTTTCTTTTGGCTGCGCTGGGCTAAGCCTGCGGACTGCACCCTGCCCGGCTCGTCGCAAGGATCAACATGCACAGGTTCGTTCCAGGTGTTCTCCTGTGCGTGGCGGTGACGGGATTCGCCGCGCTGGTGGAGAGCGTCGAGCTTCGCTGGTTCGGGCAGCCCTATCTCGAAACCCTGGTCATCGCGATCCTGCTCGGAGCGCTCATCCGCACGGCCTGGTCGCCCGGCCGGACCTTTCAGCCGGGCATCGATTTCAGCGCCAAGTTCCTGCTTGAATTCGCGATCTGGATGCTCGGCGCATCCGTGGATTTCAGCATCGTCGCGGCGATGGGCAACGGCCTGCTGCTCGGCATCATCGCGATCGTGACGGCGGCGCTGATCGCCGGCTATCTCATCGGCAGGGTGCTCGGCCTGTCGCAGCGCATGGCGATCCTCGTCGCCTGCGGCAACGCCATCTGCGGCAACTCCGCCATTGCGGCCGTGGCCCCGGCGATCGGCGCGACCGGCCGAGACATCGCCTGCTCGATCGCTTTCACGGCGGTGCTTGGCGTGATCGTCGTGCTCGGCTTGCCACTCCTCGTGCCCCTGCTCTCGATGTCGGAGCGGCAATATGGCGTTCTTGCCGGGCTCACGGTCTATGCCGTGCCGCAGGTGCTGGCCGCGACACTTCCGGTCGGTTCGCTCAGCAATCAGGTCGGCACGATCGTCAAGCTGGTGCGGGTGCTGCTGCTTGGGCCCGTCATCCTGGCCGTGACGATCTTTGCGCGCACGCTGCCTCAGGATGGCGCACGGACGAGCGCCCCGGCTGATGACGGCGCAAGGCGGCGGATCGCGATCCACAAGATACTCCCATGGTTCATCCTCGCCTTCCTCGTGCTCTCACTGATGCGCTCGGCCAATCTGCTGCCGGATGCTTTCATCTGGTTCGCATCGAAGACCGCAAACGTCCTGACGCTGATTTCAATGGCGGCGCTCGGCCTCGGCGTCGATATCCGCATGGTCGCGCAGGCCGGTCCGCGCGTCGTCGCGGCGGTCTCGCTCTCGCTTCTCGCGCTACTCGGCGGAAGCCTGGTCCTGATTTACGCGATGCGGCTGGCGTGACCGTTAGGCCAAGGAGTTCTGACGCCAAGGAGTTCTGACGCTAATGAATCCTGACGCCAAGGAGCCGTCAGGCAGTCGGCGCGAATTCGATCAACAGCGCAGTCGCGGACCCTTCGCTGCGCATGTGCCAGGTGACAGGCTCTTGCGCCACGAAAGCGTCGTGCATGTTGGGGGTCACGATCCCCATGTCGCAGACAATTCTGCCCGCGCCGCTGCACCAGACGAGGACGGCGTGGCCACCGGTTGAAAACGAACGGACGCCTGCTACTTCAACGACTTTCATGGAGTTTTTGAATGCCGAGCGGCGGCTCATGGCGTTGAGGTCGAGGATCGGACCCGAAAGAAGCCGTGCGAATGTCTCCCTGTCCGCCGGAAAGGCGGTCGGCGGGTGATCGCGGCGCACTTCAAACGGCTCCATGCCGGTCACGGCGAGCGCAAGGCCTTCGCCTTCGAGGATGGCCATGGTCCTGTCGATGTCTGGAAAGAGGGAGAACGCGCCGTCGCTCGCCACCTCCGCGATGCTGACGCGCCATGAAAACGTGTCGAGATCGGCGGCCTCGGGAAAACTGGCGACGTCATAGGTCACGCCGCCGCCATTCTTCCAGCGACGCGGCTCGCGCTGCGCGGAAGGCAAATGGCGTATGCCGCTCACACTTGATTCCATCAGCCAGGAGTCCGGCACAAAGGATTCAGCCACCTCGCTTTTCCTTCAAAGAATGCCCGGGAGATCGAGCCCGTTAGCCCGCGCGCAATCGAGCGCGATGTCGTAGCCGGCATCCGCGTGCCGCATTACCCCTGTCGCCGGGTCGTTCCAAAGCACACGCTCGAGCCGACGTGCAGCCTCTGGCGTGCCATCCGCGACGATGACCATGCCGGAGTGTTGCGAGAAGCCCATGCCGACGCCGCCGCCGTGATGCAGGGACACCCAAGTCGCGCCGGAGGCGCAGTTGAGGAGAGCATTGAGGAGCGGCCAGTCAGACACGGCATCCGATCCGTCGCGCATCGCTTCCGTTTCGCGGTTGGGCGAGGCGACCGAACCAGAATCAAGATGATCGCGCCCGATCACCACCGGCGCGCTGAGCTCGCCCTTTTCCACCATCTCGTTGAAGGCGAGGCCGAGCCGGTGCCTGTCGCCGAGCCCGACCCAGCAGATGCGCGCCGGAAGGCCCTGGAACGAAATGCGCTCGCGCGCCATGTCGAGCCAGTGGTGCAGCGGCTTGTTGTCAGGGAGGAGTTCCTTCACCCTGGCGTCGGTGCGGTAGATGTCCTCCGGATCGCCCGAGAGCGCTGCCCAGCGGAACGGTCCGATGCCCCGGCAGAACAGCGGGCGGATATAGGCCGGCACGAAACCCGGAAAATCGAAGGCGTCGGCGACCCCCTCCTCCTTCGCCATCTGCCGGATGTTGTTGCCGTAATCGAGCGTCGGGATGCCCATGCGGTGGAAGTCGAGCATCGCCTTGACATGCAGCGCCATTGAGCGCCGCGCGGCCTTATCCACCGCCTTCGGATCGCTCGATCGCCGGTCCTCCCATTCAGAGAGCGTCCAGCCGCCGGGAAGATAGCCGTTTACCGGATCATGCGCCGAGGTCTGGTCGGTCACGACATCCGGACGGATGCCGCGCCGTACGATTTCCGGAAAGACATCGACCGCATTGCCGAGGAGGCCGATCGAGACAGGCTTGCCCTGCGCCTTCGCCTCATCGAGCATGGCCAGCGCCTCGTCGAGGTCCTTGGCCTGCCTGTCGAGATAGCGTGTCGCGAGACGCATCTCGATCCGGGACGGCTGACACTCGACGGCAAGGCATGAGGCACCGGCCATCGTGGCAGCGAGCGGCTGCGCGCCACCCATGCCGCCAAGGCCGGCGGTGAGGATCCAGCGGCCGGACAAATCGCCGTTGTAATGCTGGCGACCGACCTCGACGAAGGTTTCGTAGGTGCCCTGCACAATGCCCTGGCTGCCGATATAGATCCAGGAGCCCGCGGTCATCTGGCCGTACATCATAAGGCCCTTGCGATCGAGCTCGTTGAAATGCTCCCAGGTCGCCCAGCGCGGCACGAGGTTGGAATTGGCGATCAGCACGCGCGGGGCGTCCGCATGCGTCCTGAAAACCCCGACCGGCTTGCCTGACTGGACGAGCAGCGTCTCGTCCCCCTCCAGTTTTTTCAGCGTTTCGACGATGCGGTCGAAACTGTCCCAGTCGCGGGCAGCGCGGCCGATGCCGCCATAGACGACGAGTTCGCCGGGCCGCTCGGCGACCTTGGGGTCGAGGTTGTTCATCAGCATCCGCATCGGGGCTTCAGTCAGCCAGCTCTTGGCGCTGAGCTGCGAACCCTGAGGCGAGCGAATGACTCGGGCATTGTCGAGACGGGTCATGGAATGGTCCTCGTGGGGCTGGGAGCGTTGGTCGCAAAATCGGTGCAGGCTTCGAGGATGCGCCGTAGCTCGGCGCGCATCGGCTCGGCGCGCTTGGCATCATAGGGGGACGGCCAATTCCCTTCCGAAATCGGCGTTTCCGGTTCGTCCATATAGCTCCGGCATGCGAGTTCCATCTGCACCGCATGCACGCCCGCATCGGGCATGCCAAAACTGCGCGTGATGTATCCGCCCTTGAAACGGCCATTGGTCACCCGGCTGAAGGCGGATGCGTCGCAAATCCGCTCGATGCTCGCGACGAGTCGTGGGTCAGCACTGCGTCCATCGTCGGTGCCGATGTTGAAGTGCGGCAAGCTGCCCTCAAACAGCCGAGGGATGACCGAGCGGATCGAATGGCAATCATAGAGCACGACGCAGTCATGCGCGCGGCGCAACCGCGCGAGCTCGGCCGCGAGCGCCTGATGATAGAGATCGAAGTAAAGCGCTCGACGTTCGGCTATCGAGGCCGCGTCCGGCTCTTCACCCGACAGATATAGCGGATCGCCATCGAATGTGGTGGTGGGGCAGAGTTCGGTCGTCGCCATGCCTGGATAGAGCGAGACGCCGGAGGGATCGCGGTTGACGTCGATCACGGTGCGCGAGATCGAGGTGCGAACGACCGTCGCGCCAAGCTCTTGCGCGAAGTCGTAAAGTCGCTCGATCCACCAGTCGCAATCGCGCCGCGCCAGCCAGAGCGAGACGAGCCCGCGCCGATGGAGATCGGGAATCTCGGTCCCCGTGTGCGGCAGGCTGACGAGAAGCGGCGCGGGCCCGCGCTGGATCGTGAGCCAGTTCATCGAACCGGTCACGGAGCGATCACCGATGGCAGCCGCACTGCATCGACCGCTCGCATCAAGCGGCCGCTTTCGACCATGCTTATCGCCGCAGCCATGTCCGGATGGAAGTGCCGATCGTCATCGAGATGCGGAACCACGCTCCGAACGAGATCCCGAACCGCCTGCAGCGGAACGCTAGAGAGCAGCGGAGCATGGAAGTCGCAGCCCTGCGCCGCGGCGAGCAACTCGATCCCGAGCACACCGGCGACGTTGCGCGTCATCTCGGCAAGCCGCCTTGCGCCATGCGCGGCCATGGAGACATGATCCTCCTGATTGGCGGATGTCGGGATGGAATCGACGCTTGCCGGATAGGCCCTCTGCTTGTTCTCCGAGACGAGAGCGGCGGCCGTGACCTGCGGGATCATGAAACCCGAATTGAGGCCCGGCTTCGGCGTCAGGAATGCAGGCAGGCCGGATAGGGCAGGATCGGTCAGCATGGCGATGCGGCGCTCCGCGAGGGAACCGATCTCGCACACGGCCATTGCGATCATGTCCGCTGCGAACGCTACCGGCTCCGCATGAAAATTGCCGCCGGACAAGGCCACGCCTTCGTCAGGGAAGACGAGCGGATTGTCGGAGACGCCATTGGCCTCGACCGCGAGCGTCGCCGCCGCCTGCCGCAGCAGATCGAGCACGGCACCCATGACCTGCGGCTGGCAGCGCAGGCAGTATGGATCCTGAATGCGCGGATCGCCCGTGATGTGCGAAGCGCGGATGGCGCTGCCATCCATCAGCGCCCGCAAGGCGGCGGCCGTCTCGATCTGGCCCCGATGGCCGCGCACCGCATGGATGCGCGGATCGAACGGCGTGTCGGAGCCGCGGGCTGCATCGGTGGATAGCGCTCCCGTCACCAGCGCGGAATGGTAAAGCGTCTCTGCCTCGAACAGACCTGCAAGGGCATAGGCGGTCGAGAACTGGGTGCCGTTGAGCAGCGCCAGCCCCTCCTTCGCGCCAAGCTCGTGCGGCGCAAGGCCGGCCTGCGCCAGCGCATCGGCGGCGGGCATACGGCCCGTCGGCGTCTCGATCTCGCCTACGCCGATCATCGCTGCGGTCATGTGGGCGAGCGGCGCGAGGTCGCCCGATGCGCCAACCGACCCTTGCGCCGGGACGACGGGTATGAGGCCGTGCTCCAGCATCAGCGACAGACGATCCAGCGTTTCGGCCCGAACGCCGGAAAACCCCTGCGCGAGGCTGGCGATCTTGAGCGCCATCATCAGCCGCGCGACCGGGCGGGGCATCGGTTCGCCGACGCCGGCGCAATGCGAGAGCACGATATTGCGCTGAAGGGTTTTCAGATCATCGACCGGAATGCGGATGCTCGCGAGCTTGCCGAAGCCGGTGTTGATCCCATAGACCGGCTCTCCGGTTTCAAGGATCGCGGAGACCGTGCGGGCGGCACGCTCAACGCCGGCGCGACAGGACGGATCGAGCGCAAGGTCCGCTCCTTGCCAGATCGCGCGCCAATCGGCCAGAGTTGCGGTGCCCGGTGTCAGGCTAACAGGCATTGGCCCCTCCAGATGCGCGCATGGAGCGGGCTCGCTCCCATGCGGTAGACGAGTTCGGCAGGCCGGTCGATGTCCCAGATGGCGAGGTCGGCGCTCATGCCAGCTTGAAGCACGCCGATGTCGCGCCGGCCGAGCGCTTGGGCGGCATGGCGCGTCACGCCGATCAGGCATTCATTGACCGTCATGCGGAACAGCGTGGCGGCCATGTTCATCGCGAGCAGCAGCGAGCTCAGGGGAGAGGTGCCGGGGTTGCAGTCCGTCGCCACCGCCATCGACACGCCGTGCCGGCGGAACAGATCGATCGGCGGGGCGCGGGTTTCCCGGATGAAATAGTAGGCGCCAGGCAGGATCACGGCAATCGTGCCGGCCGCCGCCAGCGCCAGCGCCCCGGCTTCGTCCGTATGTTCGAGATGATCGGCGGACAACGCGCCGAAGCGCGCCGCGAGCGCCGCGCCGCCGAGATTGGACAACTGATCGGCGTGCAGCTTCATCGGCAGGCCGAGCGCTTGCGCAGCGCGGAATAACCGGGCGACCTCGTCGGGCGAAAAGGCGATGCCCTCGCAGAAGGCATCGACAGCATCGGCCAGACCTGCTCCGGCGATCTGCGGCAGCATCACGTCAACGACGAGGTCGAGATAGCCAGCCTGATTGCCCTTGAACTCGGGCGGCACCGCATGCGCGCCGAGAAAGGTGGTGACGACCGAAACAGGGTGATCCCGGCCGAGCCGGCGCGCAGCACCGAGCAGTTTCATCTCGCTCGCCGTGTCGAGTCCGTAACCGGATTTGACCTCCACCGTCGTGACGCCATCGCGCAGCAGCGCCTCGAGCCTTGCTACGCTCTCACTCACCAGTTCGCTCTCGCTCGCGGCGCGCGTCGCGGCCACGGACGAGACGATGCCGCCCCCTGCCCGCGCGATCTCCTCATAGCTCGCGCCTTCAAGCCTCAGTTCGAATTCATGCGCGCGGTGACCCGCATGGACGAGATGGGTATGGCAATCGATGAGGCCGGGCGTGATCCAACGGCCCTCGCAATCCTGGATTTCGGCAGCCGCTGCGCTCGCCGGAAGCTCCGCCTCGGGACCGGCGTGGATAATGCGGTCGCCGTGGATCAGGATCGCCGCGTTCTCGATGACGCCGACCCCCGGCAGATCGGGGCGCATAGTGGCGAGCCGCGCATTGCGAAAGAGGCGAAACGCTGCGCTATCCTCTTTCATGAAAGATGTCATCAAGACCTTCTCGAGCGCTTGTCGCGACCCGGCAATCTATATACGGCTTGGAAGCGCCTGCAAGCACACCAAGCGGAGTGAATCGTGAACACGCGTGACCAAACTATTCATGCGAAACAGGCGCTTCTGCCGGGTGGCTGGCATGGCGACGTTCGGCTCGACGTTTCAGGGGAAGCTCTGATCTCGATCGAAACAGGCGCGAAGCCGCAGGCTGGCGATGTGCGCATCGACCTCGCCGTGCCCGGCCTCTGCAATCTTCACAGCCACGCCTTCCAGCGCGCCATGGCAGGCCTCGCCGAGAGGCGCGGCCCGGGATCCGACAGTTTCTGGAGCTGGCGGGAGGAAATGTACCGCTTTGCGTTGACGATGGACCCGGACGATGTGGAGGCGGTCGCGGCGCAGCTTTATGTCGAGATGCTGGAGGCAGGCTTCACCCGCGTCGGCGAGTTTCACTATCTGCATCACGACAAGGATGGCGCGCCCTACGCAAACCTTGCCGAAATGGCCGAGCGGATCGCGTCTGCTTCACGCGCAAGCGGCATCGCGATGACCTTGCTGCCGGTGCTTTACGCTCGCGGCGGCTTCGGCGGCCAGACTGCAAACGACGGACAGCGGCGCTTTCTTAATTCGCCGGAGCGCTTTCAGAAGCTTTGGCAGGCATCCACCGAAGTCATAGCCCGCCTGCCGGGCGGCGAGATCGGCGTCGCGCCGCACAGCCTGCGCTCCGTGAAACCGGACGAGTTGCGCCTCGCGATCGAGATCGCCGGCGAGCGCCCGATCCATATCCACATCGCCGAGCAGGTGAGGGAGGTGGAGGATTGCATCGCCTGGTCAGGCAGGCGGCCCGTCGAATGGCTGCTGGCGAACGCGAGCGTCGATGAGCGCTGGTGTCTCATCCACGCCACCCACATGACGCACGCAGAAACGCTGGGCGTCGCAGCATCGGGCGCGGTCGCAGGCCTTTGCCCGCTGACGGAGGCCAATCTCGGCGATGGCGTCTTCAACGCCGAACCGTTCGTGGCGGCGGGCGGGCGGATCGGGATCGGATCGGATTCCAATATCGAAATCAGCGCGGCGAGCGAATTGAAGATGCTCGAATATTCGCAGCGCCTCTCGCTGCGGCGGCGAAACGTGATGGCGTCCGCCGCAGGACAATCGACCGGACGCAGCCTGTTCGACGCGGCGCTTTCCGGCGGGCATCAGGCCCTCGGCTCGGGGCCGGCGGGCCTTCGCGTCGGAGGCGTCGCCGATATCGTGGCGCTCGGCAGATCCTCATCCGCACTGTCCGCCCTGAGCCCCGACCGCGTGCTGGACGCGTGGATTTTCGCTCCAGGAGCGGTATCTGTCGATCGGGTCTGGGCGCGCGGCGCGCTGCTGGTCGAGAATGGCCGTCATCATGCACGCGACGCGATCGCCGCGCGGTTCGACCGCACGATGGAACGGCTTCTCGGCTAGCGAGCCTCGTCATTCGACCTGATCGATGAGCTCTCGCACATACCCGCTGAATTGATGCGGCTGGATCGACGCGACTCGTACGAGATCGTCGAAGCGGTTGAGAAAAAGCTGGATATGAGCCGCCGAATTCAGGACGAGATAGCTCGTGCCGAGGAACATCGCGACGCGCTGATCGCCAAATACCGTGAACGGAACCGAATAGGACGAGGCGGCGTCATAGAGATAGATGCGAAGCGAGGGATAGAACTCGTCGGCAAGATCGATCATCCGTTGGAACTGCGCCCGCCTCAGGCTTGCCGGGACACTCGACCAGAGGCCGATGCCGCGGGCGAAATGCAGAAAACTGTCGCGCGAAGTCGCAAGCTCGAGCTGTTGATGCGGCTGGCGCAGCATGGCGAGCCGACGCTGCACGGCCTCGATCGGGCTCAATCCGGCGTTCTCGAACGCTGCGCGATACTCGTGGCGCAGCACATCCTCGCTCTTGAAGAGGTCCGGCACGCCCACCGGAACGGAGCAGATCCGCAAGCCCTGCGCCGATCGCAGCCAGCCGAGAAACGTATCGTTGGCCGGCGTGTTGCCATAGGGCTCGACCTTCATCACCGCTTCGATCAGCTCGGAACCGACCTCCTCCCTTTGGCTCAAGCCAAGGAGCCAATCGACCGAGACGTTCGCGGTGCGCGCGATCATCGCCAGCGTTTCCGCGCGCGGCAGGCGCGGCATGGAGCCGGTGAGAAGTTGCGAGAGAGTCGAACGGTCGAGCTTCGCCTGCCGGGCAAAGGCCGCATAGGTCAGGCCGCTGCGCGCGAGGAGCTGATTGACGCGCTCGCGGAAGACATCGTGGGAAACGGGATGGGGCATCGCTCGATCATCCAAGATTGTTCTCTAAAGTCAACGATTGATGATAATCATCACCAATGATCCTGTCTGCCATCGATGCGTCGCGTGAATTCACGATGCCATCGTTGACACTCTGATGGCCGGAATCGACTGTTGAACCAGGCGATTCGAGCCGGTTTTCACGTGGAGACGAGACAGCATGTCGGCCCATTCGATGCCGGAAGATGTCCGCCGCGAATGGATGCGGACCTTGCTCTCGGCCCAGAAGCCGAGACATTCGCTGTTGCAACCGCTGTATTGCGACGAAACGTTGTTCAACCTCGAAATGGAAACGCTGATCGAGGCCCAGTGGCTGTTCGCCGGGCTCGAATGCGAGATTGCCACGCCCGGCCAGTTCCTGACCGTGACGGTCGGCCGGTCGTCGATCATCGTCTGCCGCAACCGCGCAGGCGAGTTGCGAGCCTTCTACAATTCGTGCCGGCATCGCGGCTCGCAGATCTGCGACGCGGAGAAAGGCAAGCGGGCCAGCTTCGTCTGCCCATACCATCAATGGAGCTACGATCTCGACGGCAAGCTGCTGCGGGCGCCCAACATGCCGGACGCTTTCGATGCGTCAGGCTACGGCCTCAAGGCCGTGCATATCAGCTCGGCAGCCGGCATCGTCTTCATCTGCCTTGCCGAAACACCGCCGGACTTCGCAGCTTTTCAGACCGCGCTCGAACCCGCAGTCCTGCCTCACAAGCTCCAATCCGCCAAGGTCGTGCATGAAATCACGCTCGAGGAACGGGCCAACTGGAAGCTCGTCTGGGAGAATGCGCGCGAATGCGATCATTGTGCGGCGGGCCACCCGGAGTTGATGCGGACGCTCCAGCTTTTCAACTTCGAAAACCCCTGGGACGACCCGTATATCAGCGCGTTCTGGCGGCGCTGCGAGGCCTCGGGCCTGCCCAGCATCACCAAGGACGGCAACGGCTTCCGCGTCGGCCGCGTGCCGTTTCAGCCGGGGCAGCTATCCATCACCATGGATGGCCAGCCGGCCGTGCGGAGACGGCTTGGAGACTGGCCTGACCAGGACATTGGCTCGCTGCGCTGGGCCAAATATCCGGGTGTCTTCAGCCACATCCACGCCGATTACGCCATTTTCGTCCAGATCATGCCGGTCGCGCCGGAGCTCACCAGTGTCACATGCAAATGGGTCGTGCATGAGGATGCCGTGGAAGGCATCGATTTCGATCTCGAACGTCTCGTCGAGGTCTGGCGCGAGACCAACGTCCAGGATCTCGTCTTCTGCGAACGCAACCAGAAGGGCGTCAATTCGAAAGGCTATCAGCCGGGCCCCTATGCCGAGCCGTCGGAATTCGGCGTCTGGACGTTCATCGACTGGTATCGCAGCGAGATGGCCAAGGTCGTTGCAGCATGAACCAAGGCGGCATCGCGCGGCTCGCTGGCGCGGAATGGCCGACGATCGGCCTGCTCGTCGTCATTTATACCTCGTTTCTGTCTTTGACGCTCTGGCACGACGCCATTCCGCTGGTGCTCTGGTTGCCGCTCGCCGCCTGGACGGGCGCGTGGTGGAGCTCCGTGCAGCACGAGATCGTCCATGGCCATCCGACGCGGCATCGCTGGCTGAACACCGCGCTCGCAACGCCGCCGATCTGGCTCTGGCTGCCGTTCGAGCGGTATCGGCAAAGCCATCTCATCCACCATCGCGATGACCACCTCACCGACCCGCTCGACGATCCGGAAACGCGCTACTGGACGCGGGATGGCTGGCGCGAGCTCGGGCCTGTCGGGCGCTTTCTGGTCGATGTGCAATCGACGCTCGTCGGTCGCCTGAGCATCGGCCCTTTATGGTCGATCGCGATGTTCGCGCATGGCGAGGCGCAGCGCCTCGTCGCAAATGAAGGACGCTGCCGACGCATCTGGGCATGGCATTCGGTGTTCGTGGTGCTGCTGCTCGGCTGGGTGGTCGGCATCTGCGCCATGCCGCTCTGGCAGTACCTCATCGGCTTCGTCTATGGCGGCACGGCGCTCGCGCTCATTCGTTCCTTCGCCGAGCACAAGGCATGCGAGGATGTGGCGGAGCGGACTGCGATCGTCGAGCGGAGCCCCCTGTTCAGCCTGCTGTTCCTCAACAACAATCTGCACGTCGTCCATCACCGCTGGCCGACCTTGCCCTGGTATCGCCTTGCTGCGCTCTACAGGGCGCATCGAGACGAACTGCTCGAAGCGAATGGCGGCCTCGTCTATCAAGGCTATCTCGACGTCTTCAGACGCTACCTGTTCCGGCGGTACGATCATCCCGTCCATCCGGCCGAGCGCGTCGATCCCGCGCCGATCCGTCAAGCCGGTGTATCGTATCCGGCGGCAAGCGCCTCTTTGTCCCAATCGAGCGTCGTCGAGAACGCCGCCTGATCCACCGCGGCAAACCCATTGAGCAGGAGCGCGTCGGCAAGCGGAGGAAACCAGCTCTGCCCTGACGCCGCTGCAAACGCCTGCTTCAAGCGAGCGACCTCGTCTTGAGGCATCTGAGGCGATGCGACGAAGGCCGGCATTGGCGCGACATCGGTCGAGGCCAGCACGCGGATGCCTTGCGTCAGCTCCGGCTTGTGCTTCGCGATCAGCATGTGCCAATAGGCGTCGAGCGGCCCGACATCGATGCTGCCATCGAGCACACTGTCAAGGATCCTGCGGGCCGTGACGAGGTCGCCAGCCATCGAGCCAAAAAGGTTTTGCCGGTCGGCGGACCGATACTGCAGCAGGTGGTGACGAAAGGCGTTGAAGCCTGAATGCGAGTGCCGCACCGTCCACCCCGCCCGGCATCCGAACGTGTCCTCCAGCGTCTGATAGGGCGCATCCTTCCGGACGATGAGATCCGAGCGATAGACCGCCCGCCCCTGAGCCCAGTCGGCGCGCGGGATCGGCGCGGCGATCGGCACGACATCGGCGATGCGGAGCGCGATCGGATAGCCGCACATGAACACGCAGCCAAGATCGGGCCGGCGCCACAAATCTTCCAGCGGCTGCGGCGCGGGATAGGCGACGTAGTCGAGCGTGATCCCCGCATCCGCGGTGACGTGAGCGAGCAGCGCCTTCCACGCGTCTTCCGCCTCAGGCGTTACAGCGTACATGCGGGCGTTCATGATCATCGCGGCCGAGCCTTCGAGCCTGATCCGAAGCGCTGCATCTAGGCGAACCGCAGCCGCTGGCCGATGCCGAGCCGCTCGCCCTTTTTGAGCATGGCGTGGCCAAGCGCGATGTCGGACAATGACAGCCCGCGATGCCAAAAGAGGATGGTCTCGTCATCCGACTGGCGTCCGGGTTTGAGGCCGGCGACGATCTCACCCATTTCGGCGTGCAGGGTCGCTTCGCTGAGCTTGCCGGCCTCGACATGCGCACGCAGGCTGCCGAACTTGCCGCCCTTGCATTGCCCCCAATCGTCGACGACGAGCTTCGACATGATATCCGTCAGCGAAAGCTCGACCGCACTCATGGTGCCATACGGCACGACGAAAGCCCCTGGCTTGATCCATTCGGTCTTCAGCATCGGGGTTGGCTCGTTGAGACGGGACGCCTCGACAATGATGTCGGCGTCCGCCACGCAGCTATGCCAGTCGTCGACGGCTTTCACCGGTTTGCCGAGATCCCGGCTCAACTTGTCGGCAAAGGCGTTCTGGCTTTCGGGACGGCGCGAGTGAACCCGGATCTCATCGAAGTCGAACAGCCTGTCGAGCAGGCGCACGTTCCAGTAGGCCGTGCCGCGCGCGCCGATATGGCCCAGAACTTTCGACGACTTGCGCGCGAGGTACTTCGCGCCGATCGCGGTAACCGCCCCGGTCCGCATGTCCGTGATGCCCGACGCATCGAGAATTGCGATCGGCCTGCCGTCGAAGCGGTTGAACAGCGTCAGCACCGCAAGCTCCGACGGCAGGTTCTTCTTGTAGTTGTCGACGAAGTCGCCGACCACTTTCACGCCCGCCGCGTCGATCTCGCCGCCAAGCGAGCCGCGCAGCACGTTGAAATGACCGCGCGCCACGCCCGGCTCGAGATGCACGCGCGGCTCGATGACCGACTCGCCCCTGCCCTGCGCCGCCAGCGAGCCTTCGATCGCATCGAGGATTTCATCATCGGTCAATTCCAGCGCCTCGACATCGAGGCGGTTGAAGTAGGAGATGTAGACAGGCGGCATGGCGTCGGGCGCGGACATCGGATTTCCTCGGTCTTTGGTCAGGCGAGTGGCAAGCGGCGGTAGATGCCCGGCCGATCGGGATCACGGAACTTGTCATAGGGACCATCGCGCAGGAACAGCGCGTGGCAATGGGCGAGCTTGTCCCTCGAAAGCGTCATGCCTATCCCCGGCGCGTCCGGCACGGCGACGACGTTGTCCCTTGGACGGAACGGCCCTTCCTCTATGACGTCGAAGGGCTGCATGTGGAACAGCGATTGCGAAGGCTCGCGAATATGTGAATGAGCTGCCGCCAGATGCAGGTAGACCGCGCTCGCAATGCCTGAATCGCCGGAGTAGCACCAGAAATCGACGCCGAGCTGCTCGCAGGCGCCGATGAACTTCAACGCGCGTCCGATGCCGCCATGCACATTGACGTCCGTGCAGAATGCATCGGGAACGCCGAGCGCGGCGGCATGGCGAAGGTTCGGCGTGTGCGCGGAAAAGGCGATCGACGTGTGCCGCCGAAGGCGAGCCATGTCCTCGAACGTAGCGACAGGGTCTTCCCAGCAGCGGATGTCGAGCGGCTCCAGCCGCCGCGCGATCCGCCGCGCCTCCGTCAGGGAATAGGCCTTGTTGGAGTCGATCCGCAAAACGGCCGAAGGGCCGAAATGCTCGCGCAACAGCTCGACGGTCCGGATGGAGGGTTCGGGATCGGCGGTCGAAAGCTTGCCCTCGAACATCGTCGTGCCGAACCGCTCGTGCTGGCCGATGCAATAGTCGAGAACGGCCTCCGGGGTCGCCTCGCCGCCAATGCCTTCTTGGCGCTCACGAAAGGCGAAGTAGTCCGTGAATGCGATCGCCTTTCGGTGCGCCCCACCGAAGAGGGCATGGAGCGGCCTGCCCCAGGCCTTGCCTCGAATGTCCCAGAGCGCCATCTCGATCGCGCCGAACGCCCGGACCGAGGCAAAATCGATATCGGTGTAGACGCCGCGCCATGATGGCAGGCAGAGCTCCTCGCAGCCGGCGATGTCGATGGGGTCGCGGCCGATCAGCTTCGGCGCGAAACCATTCTCAATTGTCGCGACGTTGGCGGGGGACGGCCCTTCGCCGAGGCCGACGAGACCGTCAGAGGTTTCCACCTCGACGATCGTCTTCGAAAAGCCCGCCAGTGAGCCATACGACCACAGATAAGGCGCTTCGAGCGGGATGTTGACGGGCGTCGCCCTGATGGCGGTGATCTTCATGCCGATATCCTGAGATCGAGCACGGCCAGAGCGGCATCCGAAATCTCGACCCCATCGGCCTCCGCCCCTTCGCCCCGCAGGCGGTGGGCGACGCTCGACTGCAATTCGGCCAGCGGCAGTCTCATGGGACGGGCCGCGCGCGATCGAGGGAAAACGGAAAATGGCAACGCACGGAGCGCGCGTCGTCGAGAGCCGCGAGCGCGGGCATCTCGGCCGAACAGCGTGGCTGGGCCACCGGGCAGCGCGTGTGGAAGCGGCAGCCCGATGGCGGGTTGACGACGCTCGGGATCTCGCCAGTGAGGACGATGCGCTCTCTCCGGTTGCGCGGATCGACCGCCGGATTGGTCGACAGGAGAGCAGCGGCGTAAGGGTGCGCCGGGGCATCGAACAGCGCCCGCGTCGGAGCCACCTCCACGATCTGGCCGAGATACATGACCGCCGTGCGCATGGTGACACGGCGGATGACGTTGAGGTTGTGGCTCACCAGAAGATAGGTCAGAGCGAACTCCTGCTGGAGATCGAGCATCAGGTTGAGGAGTTCGCCCTGAACCGAGACGTCCAGCCCTGCGGTCGGTTCGTCCGCCACGATGATCTCAGGCTGCATCACCAGAGCGCGGGCGACGCCGACGCGGCGCGCCTGACCGCCCGAGATCTGGTGCGGGAACTTCTGCACGACATCGGCCGGAAGGCCGAGGCGGCGCAAAATCGCCTCCAGCCGCTCGAGCGATGGCCCGCGCGGCAGGCGATGGATGGCAATCGGCTCGGCGAGCGAGCGCCCGATCGTCATGCGCGGCGACAGCGAGGCGACCGCATCCTGAAGCAGCATCTGCGTCCGCCGGCGAAAGGCGAGCGGATCGTCGCGCAACTGCCGCCCGACATCCTCGCCGGCGATCTCGACTGTGCCGCCCGTCGGCGCGGTCAGGCCGATCACGACACGGCAAAGCGTCGTCTTGCCGGAACCGGATTCGCCGACGAGTCCGAGCACCTCGCCCTTGTCCAGCGTCAGCGTCACATCGTCGAGCGCACGCACGCCGCCCTTGAACACGACGCTGACCGCTTGCAGGCTGACAAGGGGCGAGGCGGTATCGAAGCGGGCGATCGTCATGCGATCTCCTCGAACCGGATGCATGCGGCCCGGCCGCTGTCGGAGGGCCGGAGCGCGGGCACCGTGACGCGGCAGGCCTCGACGACATGGGGACAGCGCGGGGCGAAGATGCAGCCCGTCATCGGCGCGACAGGATCCTGCACCTCGCCTGGAATGGAGACGAGCCGGCCCTCCGCATCATCCTCGATCTCGCAGGCCAGCAGGGCGCGTGTGTAGGGATGGCGCGGTCGCACGAGCACATCGGCGACGAGGCCGCTCTCGACGACCGTGCCGCCATACATCACGCAAAGATCGTCGCAGAGCTCCGCGACGAGACCGAGATGGTGCGAAATGAAAACGATGGAGCCCGACAACTCTTGACGCAGCGATTTCAGCAAGTCGACGATCTGCGCTTCGACCGTCGCATCGAGCGCCGTGGTCGGCTCATCGGCGATCAGGAGATCCGGGCGCACGAGCAGCGCCATTGCGATCATCACCCGTTGCCGCATGCCGCCGGAAAGCTGATGCGGATAGGCCTCCAGCCTCAATCGCGCATCCGCAATGCCGACGCTGGTCAATGCCGCCTCGGCCTGCCGCAGCGCTTCCTTGCGCGGCAGGCCCGGCTCACGGCGGCGGATGACATCGACGAGGTGCGTCGCGACGGTGAAAACCGGATTGAGCGCCGTCATGGGGTCCTGGAAAATCTTGGCGATCCTCCTGCCGCGATAGGACTGCACCTCGCTCGGACGCAGCTTCAGCAGATCGACGCCGTCGAAGACGATTTCGCCGCTGACGCCGGAGACGTTGGCGGGAAGGAAGCTCAGCATCGTCTGCGCGAGGCTCGATTTGCCGGAGCCGGACTCGCCGACGATGCCAAGAATGCGGCCACGGCCGATCTCGAGGCTGATGCCGCGCAGAATATGCGCGACGCCGCGATTGGTCGATGCTTCGAGCTTGAGATCGCGGATCGAGACGAGCGGATGCACCATGCTCAATGCCTCGGCCTGATGCGCGGATCGACCGCATCGCGCAGCGCCTCGCCAAACAGCGTGAAGCCAAGCGTCGCGAAGGCGAGCGCGAGGCTGGCGACGACCACGGGTATCCAGCTATCGGTCAGGAACTGGTAGCCGTCCTGCACCAGCGTGCCCCAGCTTGCGAGCGGAGGACGCACCCCAAGCCCGAGAAAGGACAGCCCCGCCTCGATCGTGATGACAACAGGAATGTCCATCGAGGCCAGCACCAGCAGCGTGCCCATGATGTTCGGCAGGATGTGCATGACGATGATGCGAGAGCCTGACGCGCCGAGGATGCGCTCCGCTTCGAGGAACGGCGCGTTCTTGAGCGTGAGCACCTGCGCCCGCGCGACGCGACCGAAGTGCGGCGTCAGCGTGATGGCGACGATGATGATGACGATCGACATCGACGGCCCGAACACCGACACGATCGCCAGCGCGAGGACAAGGCTCGGAAACGACGAGATCACGTCGAACAGAATGAGGATGACGCTTTCGGCCCGCGTCGAGAGGAAGGCCGCAAGAATGCCGAGGATCGTGCCGAAGCTCAGCGCAAGGATGATCGAGGTGAGCGCGACGAACATCGCGATCGTCGAGCCATGCACCAGACGCGAATAGAGATCGCGCCCGAGATGGTCGGTGCCGAGCCAATGGGCCGCGGAGGGCGGCGCGAACCGGTTGAGCACGTCGAGCTGGTCGGGATCGTGCGTGGCGACGATCGGCGCGAAGACAGCCATCGCGATGATGATGAGCACGATGGCAAAACCGGTCGCGCCGATGAACGTGCCGCAGACCTTGCGCAGGATGCCGGCCAGGGCTGCCAGCGCCCTCATACCGGAGATCCGCCAGCGCCGTCGCGCCGGATGCGGGGATCGAGCGCCGAATAGGACAGATCGACCACGAGGTTTATCAGCACGAACAGCACGACGACAACCAGCACCGCGCCCTGCACGACGGGGAAATTCCGTTCGGATATCGCGCCGTAGATCAGGCGCCCCAGCCCCGGCCGCGCGAAGACGATCTCCACGAAGACGGCGTTGCCGAGGAGCCGGCCAAGGCCGAGCCCCAGGACGGCGATGGTCGGGATGCAGGCGTTCTTCAACGCGTATTTGTAGGTAACCATCCGCTCGGAAAGGCCATAGGCGCGCGAGGTGCGGATATAAGGCTCGTTCAGCACCTCGAGCATCGAGGTGCGCACAAGCCGGGCAATGAAGCCGATCCATGTGGCGGCGATGGAGAGCGTGGGCAGGATGAGCCGGCGCGCCGCGTCCCAGAAATCACCGCTGCGCCCGGCGCCGAGCACCGGCAACCAGTCGAGCCAGATCGAGAAGATCAGCAGCAGGAAGATCGCGATCACGAAGCTCGGCACGGCGATGAAGGCGACGGACACGAAGGCGAGCACATTGTCGAGTAATGACCCGCGATGGGTCGCAGCATAGATACCGAGCGGAACGCCGGTGACGACCGCGAGCAGGATCGCCGAAAAGGTGAGGATGAGCGTGTCCGGCAGGACGTTGAGGACGAGGCTCCACACGCTGCGACCAGACACGACGTCGACGCCGAGATTGCCGCTGAGCACGTTGGCGAAAAAACGCCAGAGGCGAACATGGATCGGCTGGTCGAGACCCATCTCGCTGACGAAGCGCTTGACGAGTTCGGGCGAGGCCTGCGGGCCGAGAAGCGTCACCGCAGGGTCACCCGGCACCACAGCCGTCAGCAGGAACAGGAGCAGCATCGCGCCGAACACGATCAGGACTGTGGTGACGAGACGGCTGAAAAAATACCTGAGCATCTCGTCCCTGATCACCTGTCGGCCGCGCCGGCGCGGCCGGTCAGGCGCCTACCGCGAAGCTGTCATACTGCCAGTCGAGCCAGCCGGGCACAGCCGCCGGCTTGATCCAGGGGCGGTGCACGAGCACGTTGACCTCGTTGGTGAGCCAGACGAAGGCGGCGCTCTTGTCCATCAGCTTCTGCGCGGCGATGACATCCTCGATGCGCTTGTCCTTGTCGATCTCGCCGGCTGCCTTGGTGAACAGCGCGTCATAGTCGGGGTTTGCCCAGCGCTCCCAGTTCCAGTCGCCGACCTGGCCGGAGACGAACCATTGCATGATGAAGTTGGGATCGTGCTTGCCGTTGAAGCGCAGGATGAAGAGATCGAGGTTCTTGCCCGTATCGCCCTTGCCTGAACTCCAGTAGGTGCCGCCTTCCTGCGCATCGACCTCGAGCGTGATGCCGACCTCGGCGAGCAGTGCGCGCGCAACAAGCGCCATGTTCTGGTAGGCCGGCTGGTTGAGGATGAGCAGCTTGAGCTTGAGGTTGCTCGCCCCTGCGTCGGCAAGCAGCTTCTTCGCCTCGGCGACATTGCGCTTGTAGACGGGTGCGTCCTTCCAGTGGCCGAGGATCTGCGGCGGAAGCAGCGTATTGAGCCTTGGCGCCTTGCCGTTGTAGCCAGCGGCCAGCATCTGGTCGACATCGAGCGCAAGGCGGATCGCCTGGCGGACGCGAATGTCCTTCAGGCCCTCTTTTTCGGTGTTCATGCCAAGCCAGACATAGGCGATGCTCGGCTGCTCGGTGACGACGAGCCCGGCGACCGAACGCAGAGGGTCGGCAGCCTGCGGCGACAGCACGGCAAAATCGATTTCGCCGGAGCGCAAGGCAAGATCGGTGGTGCGCGGATCGCCGATATAGCGGATCGCGATCTCCTCATAGGCCGGCTTGGGGCCGGCATAGCCTTCGTGACGCTTCAGGAGCGCGCCACGCTGGCGCTCGAGATTGGTGACGATGTAGGGGCCTGAGCCGACGGGCTTCACCGAATGCTCGCCGCCGAGCTTCTCGACAGCCTTCTTCGAGACGATGCAGCCCGAGACATCGCCGATCGCGATATCGAAGAGATTGGCGCGCGGCTTGGTCAGGATGATGCGGCCGGTCAGCGGTCCTGTGACCTCGACCTTGTCGAGGTTGACCCAGTCTCCCTTGTAGGTCGAAGGCTTCGCGTCGCCGACGGGCGGCAGGCCGATGCGCTCGAACGAGAACTTCACATCTTCGGCGGTCATCTCGCCATAGCCGTCCGAGAAAATCTGGCCGGGCTTCAGCCTGAATTCGACGACGGTCGGCGAGACTTGCTTCACCTCCGCTGCCGCGTCGAGTTCGAGTTCAGCCGAATTCGGCTTCTGCTTCATGAGCCGCTGGAACACGCTGCGGCAGACATTGCCGTCCCAGGCGCCGGTTCGGTGCGCGGGGTCGAGATTGGTGAGGTCGCGATCGATGCGCACGGCGATGGTCTTGCGCGGACCCGCCTGCGCGAACGCGCCCTGCCCCGATGCCAGCGCGCCAAGCAAGCCGGCTGTCGCGGCCCCGGCCATGATTTCACGGCGGTTGATCGTGTTCGTCATGACGGTCTCCTCATCCGGCCCCACCATGACGTGACGGGCGCATTGGCAGTGGTCGAAACCCTGGTCGCCGACCTCGGCCTCGCTCGTTCCATCGAACTCGCACGCATCGAAAACCAACGTCAGTCACATTGCAAGCAAATATCGTGCGCCGCTCGAAGCACAGATGCAAGGATGACGGAGACGTGAACAACCGGCGGCAACGAACGAAAAAGACTCGCTAAATTTCAAGCCGCCGCAACGCGCCCGCGCTCAACTTGCCGGCACGATCGGCAAGCCGACCGCCGCGATCGACGCCAATATGTCAGATGTCACCTTTCGATCATCGAGCACATCGGCGACAGCCATTACGTCGAGCCCCGTCTCGCGGTCCGTCTCCAGCATCGGGAGCACGTCTCGAATGGACCGGTGCAGCGCGCCGGATGGCGATGACAGCCGCAGCCCCTCGCGAAGATCGATGGCCTGTGCCGCCACCGTCGCCTCGACCGCGACCAGCAGCTTGAACGAAACAAGTTGTTCGGCAAGTTTGCGCACCGCAAGCAGCGTCAGTGGAGCGCAATCCTCGACGGTGTCCGAGACGGGCAAGGCGTCGAGCGTCGCGGGAGCTGCGGCATGCCTGATCTCGGCATGGAGTCCTGCGGTCGTCTTCTGCATCGGCACGTATCCGGCGGACGCGCCTCCGATTGGCGAGAGGTATTTCGGCAGGCCCGAGAGGGTGGGGTTCATGAGCTTCATGATGCGGTGCGCGCCAGCCGCAGCGAGATGCGCGAGCGAAATCCGCAGCGTGTCGATGGCGAGCGCCAGCGATTGCGTCTGGAAGTTCGGCGCGGAAAGCATGACCTCGTCCTCGATCAGAACCAGCGGGGTGTCGGTCGCGCCGTTGATCTCGACCTCGACCTCCTGGCGGGCCTGCGCGAAAGCGCCGAAGGTCGAGCCGAACAGCGGAGCGAGGCAGCGGAACGACACCGCATCCTGGATTTTGCCGGGGTTTTCGTAGATGGAACTTTCAGCCAGCAAGGCTCTGAACATCGCGCCCGCCTCGCGCTGGAAGACCGCCGGCCGAGCCGCGTTGATCCTGGCGTCGAAAATGGTGGGGTTCGCGCCATAGCCCTGATAGGAGAGCGCTGCCGCCGCGGCCGCGCAGGCCAGCGTATCGCCAAGATCGACCAGCGTCATGGCGACATGGCCGATGCTGGGAGCCGAACTGTTGCACATTGCGAGGCCGTCCTTCGGCTCCAGCTTCGCGGGCGAAAGACCGGCGCGCCGCAACGCCTCGCCACCCGGCAGCCGCTCGCCATCGAACCAGGCTTCGGCACGGCCGATGAGCACGCCGCCGATATGGGCGGAGAGGCCGAGATCGGCGGCGCTGATCGTGCCCCGCGCCGGAATGACCGGCGTGAGGCCCCTGTTGAACATCTCTATAAGGAGCGCGAGCGTCGCGCGCGAAATGCCGGCCCCGCCCGACCCGATGCCGATGATGCGCGCCAAGAGCGCGGCGCGGCACAGCGGCTCCGGCAGCGGCTCACCGACACCGATGTTGCGACCGCGGATGAGCTGCTCCTGAAAGGCGCGGATATCCTCCGGGCTGATCCGGTAGCCAAGATTGCCGCCGAGGCCAGTATTGAGCCCATAAATGGGCTGTTCGCCCTCTGCGAATGCATCGACGATCTTTCGCGCCGCATCGACGCGGCCATACGCCTTTTCGGAAAGCCCGATCGGATCAGAAGCATTCACGATCGCGGCGAGGTCGAAAATGGTGAGCGGCGTATCGCCGAGCAGCTTCATGGCGTTTCTCCGGCTTCAACGCTTGAGACGGGATGGACGGAAGGTGCGCGAGCATGATCTTGCGGCGTTCGGCGACCGAGCGACGACATGATCGCGGCGCGCTGCGCGTCCGACATCCGGAGCCAGCCGCCGATTTCGGCCGCCGTGCGTCCGCAGCCGAGGCAAAGCCCGCTTACCGGATCGAGGATGCAGACCTTGCTGCAGGGCGATGGGATGCTCACGCGCGCAGCCTCGATCCTTCTGGATCGTGCAGGGGCCGGGCGGTGACCACCGCCGGGCATTCCTGTCCGAGGATGTCGATCGAGAGCGCCTCGCCATCGCCTGCGAGTTCAGCCGGCACATATCCGACCGCGAGGCTCTTGCCGACCCAGTGGCCGAACGCGCCCGAAGTGACGTTGCCCACCGGCTTTCCGTCCTTCAGAACCACCTCGTAGCCCACCACATCGGCATGCGGCGCCTCGACGGCCATCGTGACGAACCGCTTCCTGGGACCATGCTCGCGCTCCTTGAGGACAGCGGCGCGGCCGACGAAATCGACGTTCTTGGTGAAATCGACGAACTGGTCGAGCCCCGTTTCGCCCGGCGTATAATCGGGCCGGAAATCCTTGTTGAACGAGCCGTAATTCTTCTCCAGCCGGAGCGAGGAGATCGCGCGCCCGCCATAATGGGCGAGGCCGAGATCAGCGCCCGCTGCCAGCAGATCGTCATGAAGCTGGACCTGATAGTCGGGCGTCACCCAGATCTCGTAGCCGAGTTCGCCAGTGAAACCGCAGCGCTGCACGATGGCAGGCGACAGGCCGACCGCGCCCTCGCGCACCGCGAAGAACTTGAAGCCTTCCGCCGAGACGTCGAACTCCGCGACACGCTCCAGGAGCTTCCGGGCATGCGGACCCGAGAGAGCGAAGCCGGCCAGCGTCGAACAGGCGCTGCGGACGAAAACGTCATCCGGCGGGTTGCTCTGCCAGAACCAGCGCATGTGAAAGGCTTCGGCGAAACCAGACCCGACGATGAGATAGCGATCTTCGGCAAGGCAGGCGATCGACAGGTCGCCCATGATGCGGCCGCGGGCGTTCAGCATCGGCGCGATCGCCATGCGGCCGGGCTTCGGAATGCGGCAGGCAAAGACACGGTCCAGCCAGGCGCGCGCGCCTTTTCCGCTGACCTCGTATTTCGCATAGTTCGTCGTCTCGTAGATGCCGACGGCCGTGCGCACGGCGTGGCATTCGTTGCGCACATGCTCGAAGGCGTTCGAGCGGCGATAGGTCGGATTTTCGCTGCGCTCGACGCCCGGCGGTGCGAACCACAGCGCGCTTTCCAGGCCGAAATTGGCGCCCCAGACCGCGCCTCGCTCGCTCAGCCGGTCATAGACCGGACTGCGGCGCAGCGGCCTTGCGGCCGTCATCTCCTCGTTCGGATAAAGCAGCCGGAACCGCCGGCGATAATTCTCCTGCACCTTGATCGAGGTGTATTTCGGCGTCGCGAACACGCCATAGCGGGCGCTGTCCATCGCGAGCACGTCCTGTCCGGGGTCGTTCTCGGCCATCCAGCGCGACAGCACGAGCCCAATGCCGCCACCCTGGCTGAAGCCCGCCATGACGGCGCAAGCGTTCCAGTAATTCGGCAGGCCTTTCACCGGGCCGACCAGCGGGTTGCCGTCCGGCGAGAAAGTGAACGGCCCGTTGACGACCTTCTTGATGCCGGTCTCGGCAAGCGCGGGAAAATGCGCGAAGCCACGCTCCAGTTCCGGAGATATGCGATCGAGATCGTTCGGCAGAAGTTGCCCGTGGAAATCGTCCGGCGTCGTCTCCGGCGACCAGACGCGGCAATTCTGCTCGTAGGTGCCGAGCAGGACGCCCTCTCCCTCCTGCCGCAGGTAGATTTCGCCGCTGAAGTCGGAGGTGTTGATGATTTCCCGCTCGAGGCCTTTCAACTGCGGCACCGGCTCGGTGACGATATACATGTGCTCCATCGCGAGCACCGGCAGATCGAGGCCGACGAGCTTGCCGACTTCGCGCGCCCAGAGCCCGCCCGCATTGACCACATGCTCGGCATGGATCACGCCCTTGTCGGTGACGACATCCCAGCTATGGTCAGGCCGCTGATTGAGCGCCGTGACCTTTGTGAAGCGGTGCACCTCCGCGCCCTTCGCCTTCGCGCCGGCCACATAGGCCTGGCAGACGAGCCATGGGTCGACATAGCCGCCATCCTCGCGCCACAGCGCACCCTTGAAATGCTCCTCCGCGATGAGGACGTTGCGGCGTTTCGCCTCCGAAACCGGGATCATCTCGGTGTCCATGCCGAGATAGCGGGCGCGCGAATGGATCAAGCGCAGAAAGTCCATCTCGCCGTCGCTGCTGGCGAGATAGATGCCGCCATTATGGTGGATGCCGCAGGACTGGCCGGTTACCGATTCAAGCTCTCGGTAGAGATCGAACGTGTACTTCTGCAGCTTCGAGACGTTGGCATCGGAGTTGAGGGTCGTGACGCCACCGGCTGCATGCCAGGTCGAGCCCGATGTGATCTCGTTCTTGTCGAGGAGCACGAGATCGCTCCAGCCGATCTTGGCGAGATGGTAGAGGATAGAGACGCCGACGACGCCTCCGCCTATCACCACGGCGCGGGCATGAGCTTTCATTGGGCTGGTCTTTCCTGAGGCGATGGCTCGAATCGGCTCGTCGCAAGATTGGGATCATCGGCAAAACTGGCTGCCAGCGTCTCTCGCACGCAAGAATCGATGGACGGCGCGCCATCCGTTCGATGCATGAGGACAGACATCTGCGCCATCAATCTCCGCGCTGCCTTCCTCACAGGAAAACGCCGTTTTCAAAATGAGGGCGGCACCATGCAAGCCGCATCGGCATGGCTTTGGGACACATGCCTTCACGATCCGCCCCGATAAGCCTTGTCTGACAGGAATGAAGTCTATGGCTTCGTCTACGCAAGACTTATTTGGTCAACGATGTTGATGGTTCCATCGCTCAGGATGCGGGCTTCGACTGCGGCAGTCGGCGAAAGCCGATGGCGATGCGGTTATAGACGTTCATCAGGCTGATCGCGACGGTGAGATCCGCGCGTTCCCTCTCGTCGAAATGCTCGCTGACAATCTCGTAATCCTCGTCGGGGATGCCGGTTTCCGAGACGAGCGTCACGGTTTCCGCCCAGAGAAGCGCCGCCTGTTCGCGCTGGCTGAACCAATCGCCGGCGTCGCTCCAGACCGGAATGAGCGCGATCTTCTCGGCTGGCACGTTGGCGTTGCGGAGCTCGCGCGTATGGGCGTCGATGCAATAGGCGCAGCCATTGATCAGCGAGACGCGCAGATAGACCAGCTCGATCAGATCTTTCGGCAGGCCGGAGCTGGACACGTACTGATAAACGCCGCCGATCGCCTTCATGGCGTCGGGAATGATCGAAAGATAATTGAGGCGCGGCGTCATCGGTTCGTCTCCAGGCTGATGGGGCTCGGCGCGGGCAAGGCGCCATGGCCGCTACATACCGCCGTCCGGCGACGGTGCTGCAACGATAGGCGCAAGGCCGATCGACCGTCTATGCGAATTGGCTCACATGCGTGTGATGATCGCGGACCGGATCAGTCCTGCGGCATCAGCCCCGTATCTTCAGTCTTGCCGCTGTCTCGACTGGTGCCGCTTCTGCTTGGCGCGATTGCCGCAGACCTCCATTTCGCACCAGCGCCGGCTCTTGTTCTTCGTCACATCGAAGAACAGCCAGCCGCAATGCTCGCCCTGGCACATCTTGATGCGCGACAGGTCGGAACGCGTCAGCAGGGTGAGCGCCGAGAGCGTGATCGGCCCGAGAATGACCTCGACCGGGGCGCTTCGCGCATCCCACGTCCAGATGAAGCCGCCGCCATGATTGGTGAGACGCGCGCGGGCGATGCAGTCCGCGTGCACCTTGGCCAGCGCATCGACCTGCTGGTCTCGGGCCCGCCGTCCGGACGAAAACTCCATGCCTATATCATGGATGATGTCGCGCAGTTCCAGCGCCTCGTTCAGCATGCGGGCGGCGAGACGCTCGTCGGATGAGACGGCGGCGCGCAAGACCTCGGCATCGACAGCCCCGATCACCTTCGCGTGCACCGCCCAGGCGATCACGGTCTCGGCAGACTGGAGATGATCCTGATGTGAGGTGTGTCCGCGCCCGGAAGCGGTGTTGGTGAAATCGAACGCGACTTCGCTGCCGACGAGCGGCAAGCTTCCGGCGCGCGATGCTGTTTTTGGCGGTGGTCCTGGCTTCATATAACCATCTATATCAGATTGACTGGGAACCGAAAGATGCCAATTTGGCCGCATCTGCAGTCTGGAGCCAATGCCTTGCGAGTCAGTAGCGAAGCCCTCGGTCAAGTCATCAGGACAGTCATCCTGCTTGTCATCGTCACGGCCTGTCCAACGCCGATAGTCGCGGACGATCTCTACGTCGTGCGCGCGGTGACGACCGGCACGGCGGAAGAGCGCCGCCTTCCAGCGCTTGGACCCGCCTTCCTCGACGAACTTGCCAAGGTTTCTGGAGACGCCGCGCTGCGCGGCAGGCCTGCGGCGATCGCATTTTCGAAGCACGCCGCCGAATTCGTCGCCTCCTTCTCGTATCACGACCGGATCTGGTACCGCCCGGTGCACGACGAACAGGGCACACGCGACCGGCCGCATGATCTCATCCTGCATTTCGATCGGGCGAAGATCGACGCTGCGCTTGCAAGTCTCGGCGCAAAGCCATGGATCGGCGAACGGCCTACGCTTGTGGTCTTCCTGAGGGCGGACCTCAACGGCTATCGATCCGTGATCGACAGCGAGAGCGAACGGTTCAGGCCACAGCGCGAAGCCTGGCTCAACGCTTCGGCGAAGACCGGCCTGCCGGTCCTGCTGCCAGGCCCAGCCGTTCTGGACAAGAACAAGCTCGACTACGAGGCTCTGGGCGATTCCAGCTTCGATCTGCTGAACAAAATCGCGCTTTCCAATTTCGGCGAAATCGCCTTGCGCGGCGACATGCGGTTCGATCCTGAATCACTCGGTTGGGTGTCGCGCTGGGAGATTGAGCGCGACGGAAAAATCCGGTGCTGGGGGAGCCGCGGCCTCGGCTTCGACCGAGCCTATCTTGAAGCGCTGAGCGATGCCGCCATGCTGCTCTCGGGCAATGGCGAGCCGCCATCGCCTGACGGCATCTGCACGGACCGCACGAAATAAGCGACTACAGAACGGCTCCGATCGACCAGGGCACGAATTCGTTGTCGCCATAGCCGAAGGTTTCGCTGGCCGTCTTCAGGCCGGAGGCGACATCGAGCACATGCTCATAAATCTCGGCGCCCACCTGCTCGACGCTGGCTTCGCCGTTCAGAATCTTGCCGGCGTCGATGTCCATGTCCTCGGGCATCCGCGCGAACAGCTCCGGATTGCTGGCGACCTTGATCGACGGCGACGGCCGGCAGCCAAAGCACGAGCCGCGCCCTGTCGTGAACACGATGACGTTCGCGCCGCCCGCCACCTGACCGGTCGCCGAGACCGGGTCGTAGCCGGGCGTGTCCATGAAGACGAGGCCCTTCGACTTCACGTTGACCGCGTATTCGACGACATCCGAAAGAGGCGAGCGCCCCGCCTTGGCGACGGCCCCGAGCGACTTTTCGAGGATGGTCGTCAGCCCGCCGCGCTTGTTGCCCGGCGAGGGGTTGTTGTCGAGCGATGCGTTGTTGGCGGCCGTATAGGCCTCCCACCAGCGGATGCGGGTCATCAGCTTTTCCGCGACCTCAGGTTCGGCGCGGGAGGTAAGAAGATGCTCAGCGCCATAGATTTCCGGCGTTTCGGACAGCACCGCAGTGCCGCCGCCCGCGACGAGCATGTCCATCGCGACGCCGAGCGCCGGGTTTGCAGTGATGCCGGAAAAGCCATCCGATCCGCCGCATTGCAGGCCTACCATCAGTTCGGACACCGGCGCGCTCTCGCGCACGGTCTCGTTCGCACGCGCGGCGATGACCTTGAGCTTTTCAAGCGCCATCTCGATCGCAGCGCGCGTGCCGCCGACATCCTGGATGTTGAAGCTCTCGATGGCCGCGCCCTTGGAAGCCGCGCCGTAAAGCGCGATCTGGTTGACCTCGCAGCCGAGCCCGATCAGCAGCACTGCCGCGAAATTCGGGTGGCGCGCATAACCACTCAGCGTGCGCCGCAGGATCGCAAGTCCCTCGCCGCCAGCGCTGGAACCGCAGCCCTGCCCGTGGACGATCGGAACGAAGCCATCGACATTCGGAAACGACGGCAGCAATTCGCGCTCCGCCCGTTCGGCAATGGCCCGGCAGACTGTCGCCGAGCAATTCACGCTGGCGATCACACCGACATAGTTGCGGGTGCCGACTTTTCCGGAAGGCCGCCTGAAGCCCATGAAGGTCTGCCGGTTGGGCGACGGCCGACGTTCGATCGCGGCGTTGGCGGCGAGGCGTTCGAGCCCGGCGCGGAAGCCGAGATTGGGCGTATGGACCAGCGCCCCCGGGGCAATGTCGACGAGCGCCTCGCCGATCACCTGACCGAATTTGAGCACCGGCTCGCCGGCCGCGATGGCCCGCAGCGCGACCTTGTGGCCGGAACCGATCTCCTCAGACGCGGTCACGCCCTCGAAAATCGTTTCGCCCGCCGCGACGAGACTGGCGGCAACGGCGACATTGTCGGCAGGGTCAAGCCTGATGACGCGCGCGACACTCATGATCCGCCCTTTCAGTTCGCCCTTGCGGCTTCGATGCGTTCGAGCACGCGGATCGCTCCGCGAAGCTCGGCGAGGCCCTTGAGACGGCCGATCGCCGAATAGCCCGGGTTGCCCCCCTTATCGAGGTCATCGAGCATACGGTGGCCATGGTCCGGACGGAACGGAATTTTTTCCGTCTCTGGCCGGCGGCGGTCCTCTTCGAGCAGCGCCTCGAGAACCGCGATCATGTCGACATCGCCGTCGAGATGATCGGCTTCGAAAAAGGAGCGGCCATCGGCCTCCCGCTTCGTGGCGCGCAGATGCGCGAAATGGATGCGGTCGGCGAACTGTCGCGCCATGGCCGGCAGATCGTTATCCGGCGAAACGCCGAGGCTGCCGGTGCATAGGCAGATGCCATTCGATGGGGCCGGCACGGAATCGAACAGCGCCTGGTAATCCGCCGCACTGGACGCGATGCGCGGCAGGCCGAACAGCGGGCGCGGCGGGTCATCCGGGTGCAGCGTCAGCTTGACCCCGAGTTTGTCCGCAACAGGCGTGACGACCTGCAGAAATTCGATGAGATGCTGGCGCAGTTTCGCGGCGTCGATGCCGGCATAGAGCTTCAGCCGCTCCCGGAACGCCGGAATGCTGAGCGGATCGGTCGTTGAGCCCGGCAGCGCGCTGGCGATCGTCATGATGATACGATCGACCTCTGCCGGCGTCATCGCGTCGTGGATCGCCTTGGCCTCAGCGCGTTCGCGCTCGCTGTAGTCGGCGTCCGCGCCGGGCCGCTCGAGAATGAACATGTCGAAGGCGGCGAAATGCATGTGCGAGAATCGCAAGGCTGTCGCGCCGTTCGACAGCTCCCATTCGAGATGCGTTCGTGTCCAGTCGACGACCGGCATGAAATTGTAGCAGATCGTGCGGATACCCGCTTTCGCCACCGCCTCCATGCTGGCGATCCAGGCACCAATCGACGCCTTTGCCCGTGCGCCGTGCCGCTTGACGTCGTCGGGAACCGGAATGCTCTCGACGATCGCCCAGCGAAGCTGCGTGCGGCCGGGGGCGCTCTCCTCGATCAAGGCCTGACGTTCGCGCACCGCCTCATAAGTCCAGGCGACGCCATTCGGGACATGATGCAGCGCAGTTACGATTTCGCTCGCGCCCGACTGTCTGATGTCGTCGAGGCTGACCATGTCGTCCGGTCCGAACCACCGCCAAGCCTGCCGCATCGCCATTCCTCGCCATCAAACATCGGCAAATTGGTCAGACCACTTTGCCACTTGACTATCAGTTAGTGCCGCCCTACCAATCCCGTCAAGGGAGAAAAGGCGACAATGCCGTTCGAAGCCATATCGACGCAACGTCTCTATCAGAAGGTCGCCGGCCAGATCGCCGGCTTGATCAAGTCCGGAGAATTGCAGCCCGGCTCCCGTCTCCCGCCTGAACGCGATCTCTCGAAGCGCCTTGGCGTCAGCCGCCCCACGGTGCGCGAGGCAATGATCGCGCTGGAAATCTCCGGCCTCGTCGAAGTGCGCACCGGCTCGGGTATCTATGTGACCGCGCGGGGTGTCGATAGCGGCTTCAGCTTCGATGCTGGGCCAAGCCCTTTCGAGATCCTCGGCGCGCGCAAGCTCATCGAGCCCGAGATCGCGGCGCTTGCGGCGGCCTCGATCAGTGGCGTTCAACTCGAGGCGTTGCGTGAAACGCTCGGCGGCCTCGCCGCCTGCATCGAGGACCACAGCACCAGCCTCGGACCGGATCGCGACTTTCATACACTGATCGCCACCGCATCAGCGAATACGGCTCTCATCGGCATCATCGACGGCCTTTGGGACAAGATGTTCAGCCCGATCTTCGAGGCGTTGAGCGTTCGCACCGGCCTGCCGCAGAACGTCCGCATGACGCTGGCGGACCACACCGCCATTTTCGAGCGCCTTGCCGCGCATGACGGGGACGGTGCGCGCGAGGCCATGCGCATTCACCTCGAGCATGTCGAGGTCATCCTCGCCGAGCATGACGATCCTGCGCTGATGGGCCGGACGCCGACCCGGCGGATGGCTGGCGAGAATATGAGGGCGATCGGATGACGCTCCTGCACGAGGACCGACTGTTTCCGGCCGAGACGAAAGCGCGCGAGGTCGCACGTCGCCTTTACGCCGAGGTGAAGGACCTGCCTATCGTGTCGCCGCACGGCCACACCGATCCGCGCTGGTACGCCGAGGATAAACCCTTCCCCGATCCTGCGACCCTCTTCGTGGTGCCGGATCACTATATTTTTCGCATGCTCTACAGCCAGGGCATCGATCTCGACGACCTCGGCATCGGGCGCAGCGAACCGCTGAGCGAGGCCGAGGCGCGCAAGGTCTGGCGGCTGTTCGCCAGCCACTATCACCTTTTCCAGGGGACGCCGACGCGGCTCTGGCTCAACCACTCATTCGAGACGCTGTTCGGCTTCACGCAGCGCCTTTCGGCGACCAACGCCGATCACTACTACGACGTGATCGCCGACCATCTGGCGACGCCCGACTTTCGCCCCCGCGCGCTGTTCCGACGCTTCAACATCGAGGCGATCGCGACGACCGAGAGCCCGCTCGATCCACTCGCCTCGCATCAGGCGATCCGCGCCTCGGGCTGGAACGGGCGCGTCATCACGGCATACCGGCCCGACCCTGTCGTCGATCCGGATTTCAATGGTTTCCGCGCCAACATAGACGCTTTTGGCGATCTGACCGGCTGCGACACCTCCACCTGGAAAGGCTATCTCGACGCGCATCGCAAGCGCCGGGCTTTCTTCAAGACGTTCGGCGCGACCTCGACCGACCATGGCCACCCGAGCGCGCGCACGGCTGACCTGCCGCCCGTGCAGGCCGAGGCGCTGTTCGCCAAGATTATGTCCGGCCATTTTTCGTCCGAGGACGCCGAACTGTTCCGCGGCCAGATGCTGACGGAAATGGCCGCGATGAGCCTTGATGACGGCCTCGTGCTGCAGATCCATCCGGGCTCCTCACGCAACCATAATGCGAAGTTGTTCGAGCGCTTCGGTCGCGACATGGGTGCGGACATCCCGACCCCAACAGATTATGTCCGCGCGCTGAAGCCGCTGCTCGACCGCTTCGGCAACGAAAAACAGCTGACCATCATCCTCTTCACGCTCGATGAGACGAGCTATTCGCGTGAGCTTGCGCCGCTCGCAGGCCATTATCCCTGCCTCAAGCTTGGCCCGCCCTGGTGGTTCTTCGACAGCCCTGAGGGCATGATGCGCTTCCGCGAACTCGCGACCGAGACGGCGGGCTTCTACAATTGCGTCGGCTTCAACGACGACACGCGCGCCTACCTCTCGATCCCCGCCCGGCACGACGTCGCCCGCCGGGTCGACTGCGCCTATCTCGCGAACATGGTCACAAGCCATCGGATCGATGAGGACGAGGCCGGCGACATCGCCGTGAAGCTCGCCTACACGCTGGCCAAGGAGGCCTACAAACTGTGACCGGCATCCATCAGGAGGCGATCCACGGCAAGGCGCTCCATCCGTACGCCATGTACGGCAAGACCATCTTCATCAGCGGCGGCGCATCCGGCATCGGGCGTGCCACGTCGCTGGCCTTTGCCAAGGCCGGCGCGCGCGTGGCGCTGACCTACGCGACCTCGGCGGACGAGGCGCGCGAGGTGGTCAATGAAATCGAGGAATCCGGTGGTCTGGCCTTCGCGAGAAAGACCGATATGACCATCCCGGCAGAGGTGGAGGCCGCGTTCAGCGAGGCCGAAAATGCGCTCGGACCCGTCGACATCCTGTTCGCCAATGCCGGAGGGCTGCTGCAGCGCAGCCGCGTCGTCGAGACCACGATGGAGCTCTGGCAGCAGGCGATCGCCGTCAACCTCACAAGCACGTTCCTCGCCTGCCAGGCTGCGCTGAAGCGGATGGAGCCGCGCAAGGATGGTATCATCATCACCATGGCCTCGCTCGCGGCCTTCGACGGCGGCGGGCCGGGCGCGTCGCATTATGCGGCGACGAAAGGCGCGGTCGTCACCTACACCCGGGCGCTGGCGAAAGAGGTCGGCCCGCTCGGCATCCGCGTCAATGGCGTTGCACCCGGCCTGATCGCCACCCGCTTCCACGACCAGTTCAACACGCCGGAAGGCCGGAAGGCGACGGTCGACCGCACGCCGCTCAGACGCGAGGGACGCGCCGAGGATGTGGCGGATGCGGTGCTGTTTCTGGCCTCGCCTCAGGCATCGTTCCTGGCGGGAGAGACGATCCAGATCAATGGCGGGTTGGGAATGTTTTGATGATGCTTCACTTCCTTCTCCCCAAATGGAGAAGGCCTACAAAGATATAAACGAAGAAAATCGAGGGAGAGAACCATGACCGACACGAGCGATACATACTCCATCTCACGGCGCGGCCTCATCGGCGGCGCAGCCAGCCTCACGGCCCTTCACGCGACAGGCGCGTTCGGACAGGCCCTTCCCCTGCCCAAATCTGCGGTAACGCTCAACATCATCGACGTCGGCGGCGCGCTGGCCCTCGTCCAGAAGCCGCTTGAAAATTATCGCAAGGCGAAGCCCGAGCTCGTCTCACGCATGACCTTCAACAAGGCCCCCGCCCCCGAGCTTCCCGGCAAGATCAAGGCGATGCAGGATGCAGGCCGCGTCGATATCGACGTGGTGCTGGGCGGCCTCGACGCGCTGTCGGCCGGCATCGACCAGAAGCTGTGGATCGAACTCTTCCCGCGGTTTGCCGGCGTGCTGCCGAAGCCGGAGGACATCATGCTGCCGGCGGCGCTCGACATGCACAAGCTCGGTCTCAACCAGGGCATGTGCATGGTCTACTACCCCTCCGGACCCCTGCTCGAATACATGCCGGAGCGCGTGAAGAACCCGCCTAAATCGGCTGAAGAGCTGCTCGCCTACGCGAAGGCCAACCCGAACCGCTTCCTCTACGCGCGTCCAGCCAATTCCGGCCCGGGCCGCACCTTCCTGATGGGCCTCCCCTACATTCTCGGCGACAAGGATCCGAAGGATCCGTCCGCCGGCTGGGACAAGACCTGGGCCTTCCTGAAGGAAATCGGCCAATACATCGAATATTATCCGACCGGCACCGGCGCGACGATGAAGGAACTCGGCGAGGGTTCGCGTGACATCATCGTCTCGACGACGGGCTGGGACATCAACCCCCGCGCGCTCGGCATCGTGCCGAAATCGGCCGAAATCACGACGCTGAAAGGCTTCCACTGGGTCTCCGACGCGCAATACATGTTCGTGCCCAAAGGCGTGTCGGACGAGAAGCTCGCGGTCATCGTCGACCTCATCAAATGGGTGATGCAGCCAGAGCAGCAGGCCTACACCTATGATGCCGGCTATTTCTATCCCGGCCCGGCCGTCAAGAACGTGCCGATCACCATGGCGCCCGAGGACAGCCAGGCCGTGATCAAGGAATATGGCCGACCGGAATATGAGAAGCTGATCGCGAGCAACCCGATCGAAGTGCCGCTCGTGCCCGAGAAGATGGTCTCGGCCTTCCGCCGCTGGGACGAGGAGATCGGCTCCAAGAAGACGAAGTAGTCGATGTCGCAATTCCCTCCCCGCGAGGGGAGGGGAGTTTCTGGGATTTGCTCTGAAAGACATCGAACCTGACATGAAGCAAAGCGCATGAGTTTCTCCAGCCAATCTTTCCGCGAACTTCGGCTCGAGGGCGTCGCCCGCGAATTCGGCAGCGTCAGCGCGCTGAAGGACGTGACGCTCGACATCAAGCGCGGCGAATTCATCGCCCTGCTCGGCCCATCGGGCTGCGGCAAGTCGACGGCGCTCAACTGCCTCGCCGGTCTCTTGCCGACCACACGCGGCGCGATCTGGCTCGACGACAAGCGCATCGACACTCTTCGCCCTGAAGAGCGCGGCTTCGGCATGGTGTTCCAGAGTTACGCGCTGTTTCCGCATATGAACGTGCGCAAGAACATCGGCTTCGGCCTGCGCATGAAAGGCCGGCCGAAGGCCGAGATCGCCGCCAAGGTAGACGAGGCGCTCGGCCTCGTCAGGCTGCAGAACCAGGCGGAAAAGCTGCCTGGCCAGCTTTCCGGCGGCCAGCAGCAGCGTGTCGCCATCGCCCGCGCCATCGTGATCGAGCCGCCGCTCGTGCTGATGGACGAGCCGCTCTCCAATCTCGACGCCAAGCTCCGCATCGAAATGCGCGGCGAAATCCGCCGCATCCACAACCAGCTCGGCGCGACGACGATCTACGTCACCCACGACCAGGACGAAGCCCTCTCGCTGGCTGACCGGATTGTCGTGCTGCGCGATGGGACGATCCGCCAGGTTGGAACGCCGGAGGAGCTATACGCCCGTCCCTCGCACCTCGATGTGGCCGACTTCATGGGCTACCGTAACAAGATCAGCGGGCGGGTTGTCTCCACCGATAGCCGGACAGCGACGATCGCGGTAGGCGACGGCGAGGTGACCGGCACGTTGCGGGAGACGCTCAGCGGAGACATGGCCGTCATCGCGTTGCGGCCGGAGGATCTGACCGTCTCTACCGACGGCAAAGGCATTCCGGCCCGCGTGGAGACGCTCGAATATCGCGGCCATGAGTTCCAGGGCCTCGCGCGCGGACCTGGAGGCATCGAGCTCATCTTCTCCTCGCACACGCGCCTGCCGACAGGCAGCGAGGTGCGGTTGAAGGCCGATCCGGCAAAATCCCTCGCCTATGCGCAAGGCACGCAATGAGTAGCGTTTCGGTCGCTAGACCAGCAACTTCCGACGATCGGCTGACTCTGAAACAGAGACTGGTCAATCGCGGTCTCGACGGCGTGACGATGCTGACGCTGCCGGCGATCGTCTTCACGCTGGCGCTGTTCGTCTATCCGTTCTGCTACGGGCTCTGGCTGTCTTTCCGGCCAAAGGATGGCTCGCTGCTCGGCAACTACGCGACCTTCTTCAGCGATCCGTTCCTCTACCACACGATCGGCACGACGCTGGCGCTCGCCCTGCCGGTGACGCTCATCAATCTGCTCGCCGCAATTCCCGTCGCCTTCCGCGTGCGCCTCATGCTGCGGCCGCGCCTGCTGACGACGATCCTTGTCATTCCCATCACGCTTGGGACCGTGCTTGTCGCCGAGGGCATGCTGACCTATCTCGGCCCGCAAGGCTGGTTCAACCGCGTCATCATGTGGCTGGGCCTGACGAACGCACCGGTGCGCCTCGTTCATAATTACTGGGGCGTATTCCTGTCCCTCATCATCACGGGCTTTCCGTTCACCTTCCTGCTGACCTTGTCCTATGTCACCGGGATCGATCCGGCGCTGGAACAGGCCGGGGCAACGCTGGGCGCAAGCGCGTCGCAGCGCTTCCGTACGATCTTCCTGCCGCTGCTCGTCCCTGGCCTCGCGATCACCTTCTGCCTGTCCTTCGTGCAGGCCTTCGCGGTCTTCCCCTCCGCGGTGCTGCTCGGCGCGCCCGCTGGCCCGACGCGCGTGATATCGATCGCGGCCTATCAGGCGGCGTTCGAATCCTACGATTACTCCATGGCGTCCGCGATCGCGATGATCATGGCCGTGGTGCAGCTCGCAGTCGTGGCGGCGGTGCTGGTGCTGCGCAATCTCGCCTATCGCGGCCCCGTTGCCGGCACGAAGGGTTGATGCGCCAATGAGGACAGGTTCATGAGCGCCGCGCGAACGAAGCCCGTCTCCGAGCGTCTATGGGCTGCGGCGGTCTGGGCAGGCATCGGCTTTTTCGTCGTCAATCTTCTGGCGCTGATCGCGGTCGTCATCACCAGCTCGTTCGCCACGCGCTGGCTCGGCACTTGGCTGCCCAACGCGTTGACGATCAAATGGTATTTCGAGGCCTGGAGCGAGTTCCAGCTCGACGACGTGCTGCTCGTCACCTTCGAGATCGTGTTCGCCGTCGTCGTCATCTCAGGGCTGATCGGCGTGCCGGCCGCCTACGCGATGGCGCGGCGCGAGTTTCCCGGCAAGAAACTCGTCATGCTGTTGTTCCTTCTGCCGCTGCTGGTTCCACCAGTCACCTACGGCATTCCGATGGCGACGGTGCTCTACCAGACCGGCCTTGGCGGCACGATGTTCGGCGTCATCCTCGCCAATCTGGTGCCGACGGTGCCGTTCGTCATTCTGGTGATGATTCCGTTCATCGAGCAGATCGATCCGCGCGTCGAGGCCGCCGCGAAGGTCTTCGGCGCAGGGACCTTCCGGCTTTTCACGGACGTTCTGCTGCCGCTGCTGACGCCTGGCATCCTAGCCGCGCTGCTGCTCGTGCTCGTGAGGACAATCGCCATGTTCGAGCTCACCTTCTTGACGGCAGGACCGACCAGCCAGACGCTCGTGGTCGCGCTGTACTACGCCGTATTCGCGTCCGGCGTGCGGGCCGTCCAATCGATTGACGCGATGGCCGTCGTTTACATGGTGACGACGCTCGTTTGGTTGGTGATCGCACTACGCTTCGTCAACCCCACGCAGATCGTCACCCGCGCCAAGCAGAACCCGGCGCATTAGGATGAGCCGCCTGTCGAACGCCACGCTCTCGGACTTGCCGGCGAACGTCAGCCGTCCACGCTACGATCGCAGCGCGCTCAAAGCCGGCATCGTGCATCTCGGCGTCGGAGCGTTCCATCGCGCGCATCAGGCCTGCTACACGGAAGCGGCGCTCGATGCCGGCGATCTGCGCTGGGGCTGCATCGGAGCCAGCCTGCGCTCTGCCGACACGCGCGATGCTCTGGCTGCGCAGGACTGGCTCTATACTGTCGCCATTCGCGGGAGCGATGGCGAGCGCTACGCCGTCAACGGCGGCCTCCTCGGCGTGCTCGTCGCTCCTGAAAATTCCGCCGCGCTCATTGATGCCATGGCGGCGGACGATACGCGCATTGTCTCGCTGACCATCACGGAAAAAGGCTATTGCCACGATCCTGCGTCCGGCCGGCTGCGGGCCGATCATCCGGACGTGGTCCATGATCTTACGCACCCCGATAGCCCACGCTCGGCGCTCGGCTTCATCATTCGGTCGATCGATGCTCGCCGGAAGGCCGGCCGCAAACCCTACACGCTCCTGTCCTGCGACAACCTGCCGGAGAATGGCCGCACGCTGAAACGTGTGCTGATCGATTTCGCCGAACTCCACGGCGACCATACCCTCGTCGACCACATCACCGCCGACGTGCCCTGCCCGTGCACCATGATCGACCGCATCGTCCCTGCGACGACAGATACGGACCGGGACTGGACGGCCCGCGCCATCGGCCTCGCGGATGCCTGGCCGATCTTGACCGAGCCGTTCACCCAATGGGTGATCGAGGATGATTTTTCCAATGACAGGCCCGACTGGTCGCTGCTCGGCGCGCAGTTCGTCAAGGACGCCCGCCCCTACGAGGCGATGAAGCTGCGCCTGCTCAATGGCGCGCATTCGTCGATCGCCTATATCGGCTATCTGGCAGGATACCAGACCGTTTCGGAAGCGATGGCGGACCCATCCATCGCCACCTTCATCGAGCGGCTGATGCGTGACGAGATCAAGCCGACGCTCGAAATGCCGCCGGACGCCGACCTCGACGCCTATGTCGCGGCGCTGCTCCAGCGCTTCCGCAACCCCGCCCTGAAGCATCGTACCTGGCAGATCGCCATGGATGGCTCGCAGAAGCTCCCGCAGCGCCTGCTCGGCACCATTCGCGATCGTCTGCGAGGAGGCCAGCCGATAGAGCGCCTCGCCCTCGGCGTCGCGGCATGGATGCGCTATGTTGGCGGAACGGATGAAAAGGGCGAGCCGATCGATGTGCGCGATCCGCTTGCCGAGCATCTGAAGCTGATCTCCTCCAGCGATAAGCGATTGGAAGACCGCGTTCGAGGGCTGGTGTCCATCAAGGCCGTGTTTGGCGAGGATCTGCCGCAAAACGATCGTTTTGGCGAGGCGGTGCTCCGCTGCTATACCGATATCGTCCACCACGGCATCAGGGCTGCTCTGAAGGGCGTCTTGTCGCTGTAGGCGATGCAGAGCGCACATCACCCGCAATGCTCGGGCGCCTCAGCCTCCCAAAAACGTTCCGGCGCAGGTTGCCCGGAGCCGGCGTTCAGCGGCACCGGACGGTCTCGACGACCTATCTGAATTGCGTGCCGACGCTGGCCGCAGTCAGCGCCGGCGACGTGACCGTGCTGAGGATGGACAGGAACTTGACGAGTTCGGTCGACGGAGCGTTCGAGATGAACAGGATGTCGTGGTTGTTGACCGCAAACTGCTTCGCGATGAAGAAGTTCTCGGCCTGCCGCAGGTTCAGCCTGTAGACAACGGGCACAAGCGCCCCGGACCTCGCCAGAACACTGTCAGGCCGGATGCTTCGCACGAGCGCGCTGGGTTCGAAGCGGAAGATGAAGATGCCGCCGGCGTCCGCCTGGATGTCGTTGAGGCCGCCGGATTTCGCCAACGCTTCCGCGAGCGTGATGCCGACCGTATCGAACGGAACTTGAGCCTGGCGGCTCGACGCGCCGAAAATCGTGAAGGTCTGCGGTTCGCGGACGAGTGTCAGGATATCGCCTGGCCGCAGATAGACGTTTTCTGCCGGATCGACGATGATCTTCTGCAGCGCCACAACGGCCGTCTTGTTGCCTCGTGTCAACCGCACGAAGGTTTCATGGACCGGGCTGCGCACGCCGCCTGCACTCGAAATCACGTCGAGTACACGGTCGCCGCGCACGCCGAGCGGGATGCGGCCGCCCCCGACCGTCGAGACTTCACCCGTCACCGTGACGGTCGTGCTTGCGGGCCTGGGAATCGTGACCAGCGCCTGCGGCTCGATCGCCTTGCCAGCGAGCTTGTCGACGATGATCTGCTGCACTTCCTTGGTCGTCTTGTTCGCGACCTGGATGCGTCCTGCGTAAGGGATCGTGATCTGCCCATCGGGGGAGACGACCTGCTCCGGTATGCCGACGCTCTTGGAACCGCTCGACAGCAGGCCGCCGGCCGGAGCCGTGAACAAACCGCCGGAGCCGGCCTCCCAGATGGTGACGCTGACGCTGTCGCCTATGCCGATCACCGGCGTCGGCGCGGGACGGTAATCGCCGAACCTTCCGCTGAATGACGGTTGCGGCCAGCGGCCGATTCTATTGAGGACATCTGGAGTGAGATCAATGATCTCGTAGCGCGAAAGATCGGCTTCACCGGCCTGCGATTCGACATTCGCCGTCGTGGGGCCCGAGGTCGGGAGGCTGCCGCACGCCGAAAGCGAGCCGACGACCAGCAGGGATGCTCCGAGCAGAAGGCCGCGCCGCGATGTCAGAATACGGGGAAAGCCAGTCATGGAAATCGGAACAACCACTTTTGCAGAAAACATTTGCACCGGATTCTAAGACAACGACAATTCGCGGCGACCATAACGGCGACCACGAAAAAGGGCACCCCGTCAGCCAAAGCCCGCCAGCTATTTACATCATTCTGTGTCAATACGGAGACACTGCTAACGAACACGGTTAACGCGTTGTCTCTAACGCCGCCAATCTCCTAAAGCAATTGGAAGTGATGCCGTCTGCCTGCGGCGCCGCGCCGAACTTTGGCGCGCGAACAGGTCAATCGCTTGAGACGACGGACGTTCGATCCTGAATCGTCACGGCAGATTTTCGTTTTGTGATCAGCGGCTTGAACAGGATATGAGAATCGATGTCTCAACGCGCCCACATTCTGGCTCTTTGAACGAGAACGACCCGGACGCCGCAGCCATCCGGGTCGAGCAAAGTCTTAATCATGTTTGCCGATTTTGGCTGTCCTCAGCCAAAGATCTTGATCGCGCTCTCCACTGTCTTCGATGCTCCCCATAGCACGGGAATGGCGATGATGATCCAAATGATGATCGCCTTGAGATCGAACTGTCCGAGGCCGATTCCATGTGAACTCGCCACGACGGCACCGGACTTGGACTTTGTCTGGATCTCCGCAATCTCTTCTTGCTTCATGAACCAGCGCGACTGCACGGCTCCGATAAGAGCGTTGCAGATGAACCCGACGACCAGCATGCCGGCCAGGATGTACATGGTGCGGTCATATACTTGAGCGCGGGGAATGCCCGCATCGAGTTGTGCCTGCCGGATATAACCCACCACGACAGGACCAACGACGCCGGCAGTCGACCATGCCGTCAACAGACGGCCATGGATCGCGCCGACGAACTGGGTTCCGAACATGTCTGCGAGGTAAGCAGGCACGGTTGCGAAGCCGCCGCCGTACATCGACAGGATTATGCAGAAGGCTCCCACGAACAAGGCTTTCGAACCCATATGCGCAAAGGTCGGAGCAGATGCGTAAAGAACGATGCCGAGCCCGAAGAAGACAAAATAAGTCATTTTGCGACCGATTTTGTCCGACATCGAAGCCCAGAAAAAGCGACCCACGATATTGAACAGCGAAAGCAGTCCGACGAAGCCGGCCGCGACGGTCGCGACGCCGACCTTCTGCGCAGCGTCAAGCTGACCAAACGCCACTTGCGGCTGCCCGACCAACGAACCCGCGAACACCTCTTGGAGCATGGGCGAGGCCATGGCGAGAACGCCGATGCCTGCCGAAACGTTGAGGCAGAGCACGGCCCAGATCAGCCAGAACTGTGGTGTCTTGTGAGCATTGTCGAGATGCACGTCTCCGCTCGTGATCATGCCTTTCGAAGCGGCGGGAGGCGTCCAGCCGTCAGGACGCCAGCCAGCCGGCGGAACGCGATACCCGAAGGCGCCAATCAACATGCAGAGCACGTAGCCGATACCCATGATCGCCAGTGTCTGCCAGACGCCGACAGAAGTGGGCGTCTTGAAGGTGTTGATCAGCATGTTCGCAAGCGGCGAGCCGATCAGAGCACCGCCGCCAAATCCCATGATCGCCATGCCGGTCGCCATGCCGCGGCGGTCCGGGAACCATTTGATCAACGTGGAGACCGGCGAGATGTAGCCGAGACCAAGGCCAACTCCGCCAATTACCCCCATGCCCAGCCAGACGATCCAAAGCTGATGGAGGTAGACGCCCAAAGCGCCGATAATGAAGCCGCCGCCCCAGCAGAGCGCCGAAACGACGCCTGCCTTGCGCGGACCGGCACGTTCAAGCCAGCCCCCGAACGCTGCAGCCGAGAGGCCGAGAAAGACGATACCGATGGTGAAGACCCAGAGAAGATCGTTGACGCGCCAGTCGCACGTCGTGGTGACGAGCGCCGTGGCGAGGCTCATGTCCGGGCAGGCCTGAGGCTGGGCAATTCCCAGCGCACGGCTGAGCGGCAGCCAGAAGACGCTCAGGCCATAAGACATGCCGATACAAAGATGAATGGCGAGCGCCGCGGGCGGCACGAGCCAGCGGTTGAACCCCGCCTTGGCGACCGTGCGCTCCTTGTCGAGAAGACCGGCTGACGCCTGCCCTCCCATGCCTGAAGCAATTGTTGAACTCATGACCGTTTCACTCCCCTTAGTTTTCCCCGGCTGCCAGGTTTTTCCCGGATTGCCACTCAGTTTTAGACCTTCGCCTTCAATCGATCCAAGGCCTCGCGCACATCAGGCTCAAGCCCTGCCCCGCCATGATCGAGATGATCAATGATCGTGGCGCGCATCTTGTGGTCCCAGAACTTCGCTATGTGTTCGGCGATGCCCCCGACCGCCTGCTCCTTCGGATAGGGCCGAAAGAACCCCGCAATCTGGTTCGCCATCGAAACCAGCTTGAGCGCGCCATCGACTGTACCGGTACTCATGCTGCACTTTCCTTCGTCACGCTACCGTCATGGCCGTCTGGCCGCGCGATTTCTCCGTTGAAAACCATGATTCCATCCTTCCGGGCTATGCCGATAAGGCTGACGCCGAGATGACGTGCCCGCTCGATGGCGAGCGATGTCGGCGCTGATACCGCGACGAGAAGAGAGGCGCCGAAAGCGGCGCATTTCTCCACCATCTCGAATGAGCAGCGGCTCGTGATCACGAAAAAGCCATCGCCTGCCCCAGTTCCCTGACGCATGAGCGCGCCGATGAGCTTGTCAAGCGCATTATGCCGCCCGACATCCTCGCGGCAGCAGACGAAGGCGCCATCCCTGTCGAACCATGCGGCGGCGTGAACGGCGCGGGTGAGGTCGTTGAGGGGCTGGTGGTGCTCGAGATCGAGCACGGCGCGTTTGACAGCCGCCATCGTCAGCGAGCGCGCGGGCGAGACGGGACGCGCCTCCGGCAGATCCTTCACATCCTCCACGCCGCAGACGCCGCATCCGGTGCGCCCGCTGAGGCTGCGCTTGCGCGACAAATGCTCGCTCATGCGGCGCGGCGAAAGCGTGACGCTGGCCCTCAGGCCCTGGCCGTTGCGCTCCACCTCGATCGACCGGATGTCTTCTGCCGTTTCGATGACGCCTTCGGTCAGGCTGAAGCCGGTCACGAAATCCTCGATATCGGCAGGCGTCGCCATCATCACGGCGAAGGGCACGGTCCCATAGACGATGCCGACCGGCGCCTCCACCGGCACCTCGCGGCTGATCGGATCCGACGCGCCGTCGAATATGACGCGCCGGGCACCGACTGACCTTGTCGGAGGAAGGTTCTTACCAGGCACGGTCGTGGGGCACCATGATGTCCTTCATTCGGCCGCGATCGGCACGTCGCGGAAGATACGCCGCAACGTCACGTCCTCCTCCGCATTCATCTCCTGCCACTTCGACAGGTAGTTGGTGCGGCGAACCTCGACGGCCGTGACCTTATATTCCGGACAGTTCGTCGCCCAGTCGCTGTGTTCCGTCGTGATGACGTTCGCGCCGGTCTCCGCATGGTGGAACGTCGTGTAGACGACGCCAGGCTGCATGCGGTCCGTCACGCGCGCCCGCAGCGAGATATCGCCGGTACGGCTTGCGAGGGACACGAGGTCGCCGGACTTGATGCCGCGGTTCTCGGCATCGAACGGATGGATCTCCAGCACGTCTTCTTCGTGCCAGCGGCTGTTTTCGGTACGCCTTGTCTGCGCGCCGACATTGTATTGGGACAGGATGCGCCCGGTCGTGAGGATCAGCGGGAATTTTGGCCCCGTGCGCTCCTCGGTCGGCAGGTATTCGGTGAGCATGAACTTGCCGCGGCCGCGCACGAAATGATCGACATGCATGGTGGGTGTGCCCGTAGGCGCGTCGTCGTTGCAGGGCCACTGGATCGAGCCCAACTCATCGATCTTCGCGTAGCTCACGCCCTTGAAGGTCGGTGTCAGCGCGGCGATCTCGTCCATGATCTCACTCGGATGATCGTAATGCATCTCATAGCCGAGGGCTTTTGCAAGATCGCAGGTGATCTCCCATTCCGCCTTGCCGGCGAGCGGCTCCATCACCTTGCGAACGCGGCTGATCCGCCGCTCTGCATTGGTGAAGGTGCCATCCTTCTCAAGGAACGATGCACCGGGCAGGAAGACATGCGCGTATTTCGCGGTCTCATTCAGGAAGAGGTCCTGGATGACGACACACTCCATGCCTTTGAGACCCGCCGTCACATGCTGAGTGTCGGGGTCCGACTGTGCGATGTCCTCGCCCTGGATGTAGAGACCCTTGAACGAGCCGCTCGCGCCCTCGTCGAGCATGATCGGAATGCGCAGGCCCGGCTCGTTCGACAGCGCAACGCCCCACATGCTCTCGAACATCTGGCGGGTCGCGTCGTCGCTGACGTGCCGATAGCCTGAGAACTCGTGCGGGAACGAGCCCATGTCGCAGGAGCCCTGCACGTTGTTCTGACCCCGCAGCGGGTTCACGCCGACGCCTTCGCGGCCGATATTGCCGGTGACCATGGCAAGATTCGCCATCGCCATCACCTGCGTCGAGCCCTGGCTGTGCTCGGTAACGCCGAGCCCGTAATAGATCGCGGCATTTCCGCCGGTCGCATAGAGGCGGGCCGCCGCGCGCACATCCGCCGCCTTGACGCCGGTATGAGCTTCCGTCGCTTCCGGCGAGTTGCGCGGATCGGCGATGAAACGCGCCCAGATTTCGAAATCATCGAGTTCGCAACGCTCGCGCACGAACTTCTCGTTGACCAGGCCCTCCGTCACGATGACGTGGCTTAGTGCATTGGTCAGCGCGACATTGGTGCCAGGCGTCAGCGGCAGGTGATAATCGGCCTTGATGTGCGGCGATTTCACGATGTCGGTGCGGCGTGGATCGGCGACGATCAGCCTTGCTCCCTCACGCAGACGCTTCTTCATGCGGCTGGCGAAGACGGGATGCCCGTCCGTCGGGTTCGCACCGATCACAAGGATCACGTCGGCCTGCTCGACCGACTTGAAATCCTGCGTGCCGGCCGAAGTGCCGAACGTCTTCGAAAGGCCATAACCGGTCGGAGAATGGCAGACGCGGGCGCAGGTATCGACGTTGTTGTTCTGGAACGCGGCGCGCACCAGCTTCTGGATCACGAACACTTCCTCGTTCGTGCAGCGCGACGAGGTGATGGCTCCGACCGAATCCTTGCCGTGCACGGACTGGATGCGCTTGAACTCGGAGGCAGCATGGCCGATCGCCTCCTCCCAGGAGACTTCGCGCCAAGGGTCGGTGATCTTCTCGCGGATCATCGGCTTGGTGATGCGGTCCTTGTGCGTCGCGTAGCCCCAGGCGAAGCGGCCCTTGACGCAGGAATGGCCTTCATTCGCCTTGCCGTCCTTGTAGGGCACCATGCGGACGAGCTTGTCGCCCTGCATCTCGGCCTTGAACGAGCAGCCGACGCCGCAATAGGCGCAGGTCGTCACCTTGGAGTGCTCGGCCTGGCCGTGCTCGATGACGGTGTTCTCCATCAGCGTGGCCGTCGGGCAGGCCTGCACGCAGGCGCCGCAGGAGACGCACTCGGAGCCCATGAAATCGGTCGGGCCAGCGGCGACACGACTGTCGAAGCCGCGTCCCGAGATCGTCAGCGCGAAGGTGCCCTGTACCTCTTCGCAAGCGCGCACGCAGCGATTGCAGACGATGCACTTCGAGGGGTCATAGGTGAAGTAAGGGTTGGAGGTATCCTTGCCGTCCTTGAGGTGGTTCTCGCCCTCATAGCCGTAGCGCACTTCGCGCAGGCCGACCGCGCCGGCCATGTCCTGCAACTCGCAATCGCCATTGGCCGAGCAGGTGAGGCAATCGAGCGGGTGATCGGAGATATAGAGCTCCATCACACCCTTGCGCAGCTTGGCGATGCGCTCGTTCTGCGTGTGGACGACCATGCCCTCTTCCGCAAGCGTCGTGCAGGAGGCGGGCGTCCCGCGACGGCCCTCGATCTCGACGAGGCAGAGGCGGCACGAGCCGAACGGCTCCAGCGAATCCGTCGCGCAGAGCTTCGGGATCTTCGTGCCGAGCGACATCGCGGCGGCCATGACGGAGGTGCCCTGCGGCACGGTCACGGCAAAGCCGTCGATCGACAACGTGACCGTCTTTTCGGAAACGCGGATCGGCGTTCCGTAATCGATCTCCTTGATCAGGGTCGCAACCTCGACCGGCTGTCCTATCCTCGGCTTTTCGATTTCGAAATCCATCTGTTTAAAGGCTCCGTGCGGCAATCGGCGAAAGAAGGGCGGCGCGCGTCATTCGGCGGCCCGGCGCATCGGCTCGGGCACCTTTCTGAAATCGTCCGGGAAGTGGGTGAGCGCGCTCATGACGGGCACAGGCGTCAGCCCGCCCATGGCGCAGAGCGATGCGTCGGTCATCAGATCGCAGAGGTCGTCAAGCATCTGGAACGTCTTGCTCGAGTCCTCGCCTGCGATGATCGTGTCCATGATCTCCACGCCGCGCGTCGCGCCTATGCGGCAGGGCGTGCACTTGCCGCAGCTCTCTTCGGCGCAGAACTGGAATGCGAAACGCGCCTGGTTCGCCAAATCGACCCGATCGTCAAAGACGACCATGCCGCCATGGCCGAGCAGACCCTTGGCTTTCGCCATCGCTTCGTAGTCCATCGGCGTGTCGAGCAGGCTTTCGGGGAAATAGGCGCCGAGCGGCCCGCCGACCTGCACCGCCTTGAACGGCCGGCCGGACAGCGTGCCGCCGCCATAGGTCTCGATGATCTCGCGCAGCGTCACTCCGAACGCCTTTTCAATCAGCCCGCCGCGCTTGATATTGCCCGCTAGCTGGATCGTCAGCGTGCCCAGCGACCGTCCCATTCCGAATGCGGCGTAGGCCGGCCCGCCATGGGCCATGATCCATGGAATGGTCGCGAGCGACATCACGTTGTTGGCGGCGGTAGGCTTGCCGAACAGGCCCTTGAAGGCAGGGATCGGCGGTTTTGCGCGAACGACGCCGCGCTTGCCCTCGATGCTTTCAAGCATCGCAGTCTCTTCGCCGCAGACATAGGAGCCTGCGCCGAGCCGAACATGGAGGTTGAACGCACGCTTCGAGCCGAGAACCGATTTGCCGAGCAAGCCGTCTTCTTCAGCGATCTCGATCGCCTTCAGCAGAGTGCGGTGCGCGTGCGGATATTCCGAGCGAAGATAGATGAACCCCGTATCCGCACCGACCGCGAGGCCGGCGATGATCATGCCCTCGATGAGGGTGAAAGGATCGCCCTCCATCAGCATGCGGTCGGCGAAGGTGCCGCTGTCGCCCTCATCGGCGTTGCAGGTCACGTATTTCTGGTCGGAAGCGACGCCAAGCACCGTCTTCCATTTGATGCCGGTGGGAAATCCCGCGCCGCCCCTGCCCCTCAGCCCCGAGGCGATCACGGTATCGACGATCTCCGCAGGCGACACCGCCAGCGCTTTTTCCAGCCCGGCGAGACCGCCATGCGCGCGATAGTCATCGAGCGACAGCGGATCGATCACGCCGCAACGCTCGAATGTCAGGCGCTCCTGCTGTTTGAAATAGGGGATTTCAGTGGTGAGGCCATGCCCAAGCGGGTGTTCCGCGCCAGCAAGGAAGCCGACATCGAACAGGCTCGCTACGTCGGCAGGACGCACCGGACCATAGGCGACGCGCCCACCCGCGGTCTCCACCTCGACGAGCGGCTCGAGCCAGAGCATGCCGCGCGTGCCGTTGCGCACGATCTCGACGGCGATACCCCTCTGCTCCGCTTCTCTCGCAATCGCCTTGGCGACGCGGTCGGCGCCGACCGACAGCGCGGCCGAGTCGCAAGGTACGTAGATTTTCACCGCGCTCATGCTTCGGCTCCGATGCGCTCGTTGCGGCGCGAATGACAGATATCGTCGATGAGATCGGTGTCCGCCCGGCCGATTACTTCGCCATCGAGCATGATTGACGGGCCGAGCGCGCAGTTGCCGAGGCAGTAGATCGTCTCGACGGTCAGGCGGCGATCATCCGTCGTCGTCCCCATGCTGATCCGATGCGCCGCCTCGAGGTGCGAGACGATGTCTTCGCAACCGACCGACTGGCAGGCCTCCGCCCGGCAAATCTTGAGAATGCGCCGACCGGGCAGTTCGGTGCGAAAATCGTGATAGAAAGTGAGCGTGCCATGCACTTCGGCGCGCGATATGTTCAGGGCGTCCGCGATTTCCGGGATGATGTCAGGATGGACGAAACCGAATTCGTTCTGCAGCGCATGAAAAATGGGCAGGGTCGCCCCAGGCATCGATTTCAATTCATTGATAATCGCCGACGCTGTCTCCGCATTCCACGGACGATATGCTGGCATTGGCTCCCCGCTCAGACGCGTTCTTTGAAATTGTTCCAGACAAGGTGCCGCAAATCAGACTGGTGCGCAAATCGATAATTCGGATCGATTAATAGGCTAAGGCTATTGATTTGACCTGCCGGTACAATTGCTGCGCTGCAATATTAGAATATTTCCGGCTTTGTGGGCTCACGCCATAGACGAAAGTCGCATCTCAATAGGTTTTGCCTAACGCTCCATCTCGATCGATCGCGTCATGTCGAACAGGATTTGCGCCAGCGGCCGCGAGGGTTGGCGATCCGAGATGATGAGCCCTATCGACCGGCTAATCATCGGCTTCACGAGGTCGATTGCAACCGTGTTCGCCGGCATCGCGAAGGACTGGATGATCTGGCTTGGCACGATGCTGGCGAAACCCGCCATCGTTGCGTGAGCGCACAGGATCAGGATCGAGTTCGTTTCGACGACAGCCTTCGGCGCGCGGCCGATGGTGCGGAAGACGCCATCGATGATCCGCCTGTTCTGCATGTTCGGCGTCAGCAGGCAGAGATTGAGGTCGGCAGCCTCCTTCCAGCTTATTTCTGTGCATGCGCCAAGATGACTATCCTTCCGCACCAACAGGCGAAACGTCTGGCGGTGCATCGGTTTTGCGATCACACGCTGGAGCGGTTCGTTGTCGAGATAGGTGATGCCGGCATCGAGCGTGAAATCGTCGATCCGCTGTTGGATTTCTTCCGAGGTCAGCGAGCTGATCTCGAACGTCACGCCGGGGTACCGCGCACTGAATTCGGCCGTGAGATCAGGCACGAGCGTCAGGGCGGTTGGTATAGCGCCGATGCGGAGCTTGCCGCCGAGCCCGTCACGAAAGCCGCTCAGCATCTGCCGCATGATTTCGGTCTCATGCAGCACGCGTTTCGCGGTGCTGAGAATCTGCTCTCCCTCGGCCGTAAGGCCTGTATAGCGATGGCCGCGCTCGACGATCGGCACGCCGAGTTCCTCCTCGAGCTGCTTGATCGCGGCGGAGAGCGATGGCTGCGAGATGTTGCAGGCGGCAGCGGCTCGCCCGAAATGGCGCTCCTTCGCCAAGGCGACGAGATAGGTGAACTGGCGGATCAGCATGATCCAAGCACGCGCTTCAAAGCCCTGGTCATCTCGCCAAGCTAAGGCCGCTCTTCGTGCTTTGGCAAATCAGGCCGGCCTTAGGACTGCCGACCAGCGATGAAGGCGGCCGTTTCGGCACGCGTCGGCATGGGATCGACCGCGCCATAGCCTTGCGTCGAGAGCGCGGCTGCGCAATTCGCCCACGCGGCCGCTGCGAACGGATCATGCGTGCGCAGATATTCGGCGAGGAACGAACCGTCGAACGTATCGCCCGCGCCGGTGGCGTCTACAGCCTTCACCGGGCGAGCCTCGATGACCCGGGTCTCGCCGCGGGTCATCACCATCGTTCCCTTGGAGCCCATGGTGAGCGCGACGATCGAGGGGCCGAGGTCGAGATAGAACCGGCAGATCTCCTCTGGTCCATCAAGACCGGTGAGCTGCCGCGCGTCGTCGAGTCCCGGCCTTGCGATGTCGGAACGGGCGACAGCCGCGTGGATGGTCTTGCGCGCCTGTTCGAGAGACCAAAGTTTCAGCCTGAGATTGGTATCGTAACTGACGAGCGTTCCTGCATCGCGGGCGATGGAAATTGCCTCGGCGACCGCATCGCTCGCCGAAGGCGAGATCGCCTGACTGATTCCCGAGACATGCAGGACGCGCGCGGTTCCGATCTGTTGGCGCGGCAGTTCCGCCACGCTCATCAAGCTCGCGGCCGAACCGTTGCGCCAATAGGTGAATTCGTGGCCATGGTCGCTGTAGGTGATAAAATAGATGCCGGTGCGCACCGTCTCCCGCACGATGACGGTGCTGCGGTCGACGCTCTCACGATCCCACAGCTTCAGGAACGATGCGCCGAACGGATCGGCGCCAACCGCCGAGAAATAGGCAGTGCGCGCACCCTGACGAGCGGCGGCGATCACGGCGTTGGACGTGTCGCCGCCAAAGCCGGGCTTGTAGACGGTCTCACCATCCTTCGCGAGCGCACTGAACTCCATCAGAGGCTCGCCGATTCCAAGAAGGTCCAGGGTCTTGATCGCGGAAATGGTTCGATCCTCCGAACGCCATGCGGAAGAGCGTCATATAAACTGTCGCGGGATCCCGCAAAGTCAAAACGTGCCGGAGTTACACTTTAAGGTGAAACATCCGGTGAGCAATGAAAAAAGCCGGCGATGCGATCATCGCCGGCTTCTTGCAACCAGAAGACAAAGATACGTCTACTGCGAGACGCGATCCTTGGTCTTGCTCACCGCCTGCACGGCGGCTGCCGCCGTATCCTGGCTGAGCGCGGTGGTCTCGCGAAGCGCAGAGCCGTACGTGTCAGACGCCTGCTCGTAGGCTTGCGAAACAGGGGTCTCGGACCGGACCGACGCCATCATCTCAAATGGCAGCGTCATCCAGATCGACATCATTTTTGTAGAGTTATCAACGTATCGCTGCCAGAATGACTGCCAGAGCGTGATGACGGGCGTCATCGCTTGCGGAGCAAACATCGGATTGAAAGAAGGGTTTTCCATAGCGCATCCTCGTTGATATGTCTGGAAATTGAATTGCCTCCAGGAACGTACCGGACTTTCGAATGTTCCTACGACAGGCTCACTGTAGGTCTCCCGCCGAACTCCTTTATGACACCCGCCCGATCGATGCCGCCCCAGGGGTGCGGCCGGAACATCGGCAGCGGTCAAAAGTTGGAAGACATTGGACGTAGATCAGCATGCAAACGGTTAGGGACGGCTTATCCTGATGGAGTTTGGGTCCATCCTGAATCGTCCCAGGTCGCTCGCTTGGCACCTCATGACATTCGGCCTTGCGCTGATCGTTCCGGTCGCGCTCGTGATTGGCCTGTCATTATGGAGCATCGCGAACACGGAAAGCGCGCGGATCGAGGCGCTGGCATTGCAATCTGCCCGAGCCATCGCGGTGGATGTCGATCGCCAGATCAACGCGTTCTCGCAGTCGCTGCAGGTCATTGCGGCATCCGACGCGTTGCGACGTGTCGATCTCGACGCCTTCCAGAACGAGCTCGACTCGGTTGCCGTCCGCACAGGCCAGATGGTCTCGCTCGGACGCAGGGGCGAGCCGCCTTTCATGGTCGGCGGATCGAAAATACGCGGCGTCCGTCGGCCGCCCGATGCTGGCGAGATAGTGGCGCTGCGCTTGGCGATCTCCAACGGACAGACAGCGACGCACGCCGCTCCGAAGGTATCGGACCTCATTCATGATCCCGACCTCGACGCAAATGTCGTGTCCCTTGAAATGGAGCCGTGGCTTGCCGGCGGCGCTGCCGCCAATTTCGTTCTTCGGATCAAGGTCCCCGTCTCGATCTTCCAAGGCATTCTCACGGAGACGGAGACCGGCAACGACCTGACCTCGATCGTCGACCGGTCGGACCGGATCGTCGCTCGAAGTATCGAGCCAGAGCGGTTCGTCGGGCAGACAGCCAGCGACGATCTGAGACTGAATGCGCAGGGATCGGAGGGGCGGTGGCTCGGCGCAACGAAAGATGGCCGCCCGGTTCTGGCGGTCTACGCCCGTGCCGCCCAATCGGGGTGGCGCGTGGCGATCGGCATCAACCGGCAGGAAATGAGCATGCCGTTCCGGCAATCGCTCTTCCAGTTCCTCGCCATCACCGCCCTGCTCCTCGTCGTCGCCATCGCACTCGCCCTGATGATCGGCCGCCGGCTGACCAGCGCGGTCAAGCGGCTGACGCACAGCGCCACGACAAGCGCGAGCGGCGGCAGCTCAGCCCCTCTCGTCACACCCATCAAGGAAATCAACGAGATCGGGGCCGAACTTGCGGAGACTTCATTCAATCTGTCCGAGCACGCCAATGCGCTTTTCGCCAACGAAGCGCGGTTGAAGGCGATCTACGAAACCGATCCCGTCGGCATCGTGGTGGCGGAAGCGCCTTCCGGACGCATCGTCGAAGGCAACCACGCCGCGTCGAACATCCTGAGGTATCCGGTCATCGCGTGCGAGACGGTCGACGACTACCATCAATGGATCGCCTTCCACGCGGACGGCTCCCGCGTCGAGAGCCACGAATATCCGATGTACCGTGTGCTGCGGAACAACGAAGAGCGCCCGGAGCTTGAATGCCAGGCGCTGAGGGGTGACGGGACCAAGGCCTGGATCAGGATCATTGGCGCGCCGATCCGCGACAGCGCCGGCACCATGACCGGCGCGCTGGTCGCGATCGTCGACATAGACGACATGAAGCGCGCGCAGGACGACCACAGGCTGATGAACCGCGAACTTCACCACCGCGTGAAGAATACGCTCGCGACGGTGCTTGCGATCACCAATCTCACGACGCGGTCCGCCTCCGACATCGTGAGCTTCCGCAAGACATTCGCCGATCGGATCATGTCGCTCAGCCGGACACACACCTTGCTGATCGAAAATTCATGGCTTGAGATTCCGCTGCGGGCACTGATCGAAGGCGAGCTCGACCCTTACATCAACCACGAGTCACCGCAGGTGACGATCGACGGCGAGGACATTGCCCTGCCCTCGGACACCGCACTCGCGCTCGGCATGGCGTTCCATGAGCTGACGACCAACGCCGTGAAATACGGCTCGCTCTCACGACCGGCAGGCAGGCTCGCCATCGCCTGGCACGTTCTCGAGCCGCATGAGGAAGGCGAGAAAAGCACCTTGTCGCTAAGCTGGGTAGAAGTCGGCGGACCTGAAGTGTCCCTGCCGAGCAGTCGCGGTTTCGGCTCGCAACTCCTGCAACAAATCCTCGCCCGTCAATTGAAGGGCGAGGTGAAAATGCTATTCGAGCGTGACGGGCTGAAAGTGTTCATCACCGTGCCGCGCTAGCGCTTCGACACGGGCCCTGCAACGGGATGAGCGAAGGATCAGGCCGCCGCCTTGCGTGAGGTCTTGCGGTCGAAGAACAGCGCCTGGCTGATCGCGGCCTTCACCGCATCGGTCTGGAACGGTTTGGTGATGAGGAAGGCCGGCTCCGGACGATCGCCTGTCAAAAGCCGCTCTGGATAGGCGGTGATGAAGATGACCGGCACATTGAAGCTGCCGAGGATCTCGTTGACGGCCTCCAGCCCCGAACTTCCGTCCGCGAGCTGAATGTCGGCGAGGATCAGCCCTGGCCGTTTCTCCTGGATTATCTTGACCGCCTCGGTATGCGTGCGGGCGATGCCGATCACGCTATGGCCAAGGTCCTGAACGAGACTCTCGATGTCGAGCGCGATCATCGGCTCATCTTCGATGATGAGGACGTCGGTCGCGACCTGCCGCGCAATTTCCTGAGCCGCCGTGTCGATCAGGGCATCCACATCGGCATCGCTCGCCCGAAGGATGGTTGCGATATCGCCGACCGAAAACCCTTCGACGACGCGAAGGAGAAAAGCCTGACGCGCCCTCGGCGTGATCGCTTCGAGATTACGCTCGGCCATGGACCCGATCGTCTCCATGCCGGCAGACGGAACGGGTTCCGAGTTGATCGTCAGCGAAGACCAGTAGCGAAGAAAGACCTGATAGAGCGCCACTCTCGGATCGATGTCGGTCGGAAAGCAGGAAGGGTCTGCGACGATCGCCTCCAACGTCGAGACGACATAGGCGTCGCCGCCTTGCTGGGAACCGCTCAACGCACGCGAAAATCGGCGTAGAAAGGGGAGATGCGGAGCAATATCTTGGGCCAGCGACATAGAGAGACCTTTCTGTTTTCACTCTAATTCACGCTTCGTTCCAAGCACGTCAAGCCTCGAAAAAAAATAGTTTCGAGGCGGAACTTTTCGATTTCCCAAAGTGTTTGGGAGAGTTGGCGTCCGTTTGAGAATCCGGCTGTTACGCGCTGATCGCGTTGAGGTTTTAAAAATTTGAAATGGGGTTCGATAATGCTTCCGGATTTTGACGACGAGGACAGAAAAGACCAGGCCTTACCCATCAACCCCGCAAACTCCGATCAGCTCGGCGCGCAGTTCGGACTGGTGATCGGCAAGGCGCTGAAGGCGCATTACGACGATCTCGTGGAAGCTCCTATCCCGGACAAGTTCATGGAGCTGCTTGCTCAGCTTGAAGCATCCGGAGGCAAAAAACCATGACGGACACGGATTTCAAGCGCCAGCTCATCGCAGAGATCCCCAGCCTGCGCGCCTTTGCCGTGTCGGTGTGCGGATCATTCCATCTCGCGGATGATCTCGTCCAGGAAACCCTGATGAAAGCCTGGGCCAACTCGACCAAGTTCGAAATGGGCACCAGCATGCGCGCCTGGCTCTTCACCATCCTGCGCAACGGCTATTATTCGCTGTACCGCAAGCGTCACCGCGAGGTGCAGGACAGCGACGGATATTATGCGGCGAGCGTCAGCGTGCAGGGCGCGCAGGAAAGTCGGCTCGATCTTGCCGATCTGCGCAAGGCTCTGGACAAGTTGCCCGTCGAGCAACGTGAAGTGCTCATCCTCGTCGGCCCGTCGGGTCTCTCGTATGAAGAAGCGGCAGAAATCTGCAACGTGCAGATCGGCACGATCAAGAGCCGTGTCAATCGCGGTCGCACCAAGCTCGCGCAGCTCATGGGTCTCGACAGCCCGCAGGAACTGCTCATCCCATCCCAGATCCTGAAGACAGATGTCGCCGCCGCCTGATGATCGGGGCGGCGGCTCAAGCAAAGCGACAAACGAAAAAGCCGGAAGCGTTCAGCTTCCGGCTTTTCTCATGTATTATAGAAACGAAGCCGAATTAGTTCGGCTTGGTCGCGTCGCGTACCGCATCCTTGGCACCGCCGACAGCGTTCTGGACCTTGCCTGCCATCTTGTCGGCCTTGCCCTCTGCTTCAAGCTTGGCATCACCGGGCACCTTGCCCGCCATTTCCTTGACGGTGCCCTTGACCTGATTGGCGACGCCTTCCAGACGATCCTTATCCATAACGATCTCCTCTCAAATACAATCTCGAACGTCGTCGACGTTCTGGAAATAAAACACGCCAGCCAGCATTTGGTTCCATTTCACAATGGCTTGAACCATTTTTTTCAACTTCAGATCCCGGCGATCGTGGCTGACAGGCAAATGACGGTCGCACCGATCAGGATTGCTGCGAGAAATTGGGGCATGGCGAACTCCAGGGCGAAAAGAGTGTTCAGCTCAGCGTGAAAGATACCGACCGACGAGGCCTCCGATGATCGCCGTCGTGCCGATAACGAGCGGAGCCTTGGAGGCGAAGGCGTAGCGCTGGCGCGCGACGAATTTGGTAGACTCACGCAACGCCGGCTTGGTGAACGTCGAGACATCCGGTGCGGACCCTGACATGACACGCGCCGTAACCACGAAGCAGAGGCAGATCACGAGGAATATGCCGCCGAGAAGCAGATTGGCGTTGAATGGCCCGTAAATCTCGGCCAGCCAGATTTGCATGGCGGCAAGAAAAAGAACGGCCGCAACGAGGCCGGTTATTGCAGCCAGACAAAGCAAAGCGGCGCGCTGTTTGGCGCGCCGTATGCGGTCCTTGATCATGACTGCCCCGAGAAGGGAGATCAGGCCCAGGGGGTTCATCAACGGCTCCTTGACATCGCGCCGATGACGAGGCCTGCAATGCCGGCGATGGCGAGCGTACGAAGTGGGTGACGCTTGACCTCGACGGTCAGGAAGCGTTGCAGCCCATCGAGCTGCTCATGCGTCAGATCGCCGATCTGGCCGGAATAGTCGTTGACCTTGCTGCTGACATTGTCGACCAGCTTGTTCGCGATGCCGTTCACGGTCTTGCCCTCGCGAGCGACATAGGCGCTCAACTGCGAGGTCAGATTGGTGATTTCGGACTGCATCCGGTCGATCTGGTCAGAGAGGTTGACGTCCTTGGCGGCTCGAAGCATTGGATTGTTCCTTTCTGTATGCACTACAGGCATCAGCGTCGTTGAGACGCGCGGCGGGAACGGATGCCCCCACCTCCTGATGCCTGTAACGTCTTGAAAGGGAAAAGGTTCCGCTCGAAAGAGCGATCAGCTTTTTTCTTTGCTTTCCAGGCTGGCGAGCAGATCGAGAAAGCGATCGGGTATCGGCTCGGCAGCAAGATCGCGAAAATGGGCCTGCAGAGCGCGGCCAATGGCATCGCCCCCGAGTTTCGCGGATTCCAAAGATGGCTGGCGTCGGCTTTCGGAGGCCTGTTCGGCGTCTGGCGCGCCGACATCAATGTCGCTTCCATTCGGTCGAGATGAATGTCCCGCCATCGCTTCCGCCCCTGCTCGTTCCCGTCTGATAGGGGAAATGAAGCGCTACCGCAAGAAGCGCAACACCAGCAACGTACTGAAACCGCAGGCACAAGCGCTCGCGAACGCGCCCCACACGATGTCCGTCAGCGCAAAACTGACCGGAATGCCACGCAGCGTCGCCAGGTTGGAAAGATCATAGGTGCAGTAGGCAATCGCGCCGAACACCGCGCCGAGCGTCAATGCCCGCATCACACTGCCGGCGTCGGTGGCCGGCTCGATCACGAACAGAACGAGGCCGATCGGGTAGATGAGGTAGAACAGCGCCGCGACCCAGAGAATGGGCCGTTCGAGCATGATGTGCCCGAGGCTCGCCTGATAGAAATTCTTCGCAATGAAGCCGAGCCAGATGAAGTCTGCGACGATGAAGAAGATAGTGGCCGAAAGATACGCGACGAAGAGCTTGGTCATGAAACGCTGTCTCCACGGGAGCGGACGGCGGCGCACGAACCGCTCCAGCGACGTTTGCCGCTGTTTCCCACGACAGATACGACGCGTCAGGCCACGCGGTTCACCAGCCTCACCAGCAAGAGAAGAATGATCGCGCCGACGGTCGCACCGGCCACGAGACTGAACAGGCCCTGCTCGATCGCGCCATTGGAAGGCCCGAATAGCCAGCCGCCAATGACCGATCCGAGCATTCCGACGATAAGGTTGCCTAAAAGTCCGAAGCCATGACCTTTCAGCAGCAGCCCAGCGATCCAGCCGGAGAGGCCACCTATGAAGATCCAGAGAAAGACGCCTTCTGCCGTCATTATGCTTGCCAATCATTCAAGCCAAGCCGCGCTCCGAAGCAACGAGCCTAAACGTCAAAAAGCGAAGGGGCTGCTACATTTCTGCAGCAGCCCCTTCTTTTAGAAAGCGGATACCGTTTGGGGGGCAAAAAGACACCGCTTTCTAGCTCGAACGCACTTGGAGAGAGGTTCGCGATTGAAACTCGATCCGATGATTGAAGTTCCGAACGCACGACACTTTTTTTGACATTTTTTTCTGTTGCAAAATTGCAGCGCTGTCTCCGCTTCGTACGGGCGCACGGGAACTCCACACGCGGCGTGGTGTTTCACGGTCTGATGCGCCCAACAACGCACTCAATTGAAGGCGAGCCGCACCCAAACGTTTTCTCCCGCCAAAAGTCAGGTCTCCCATGCGTCTTTCAACCTTGTCCCGCCGATCGTTCATAGCCGGTGCTCCGCTGGCGCTTGCGGCGTGCTCGACCCCGACCGTCAGAAGCAATCTGGTCGTCGCGAGCTATCAGCCCTCAGCATCGTCCATCTACGGTGAGATCGACACCGAACCGTTTCCCGTGCCCGCCATCGACACCAGCGAGATCGATCCCGAGTTGCTTCGCCAGACGGTCGATTATGAGGGCCCGCACGCGCCGGGAACGATCGTCGTCGATCCGGATGCACGCTTTCTCTATCACGTGCGCGATGGCGGGCGAGCCACCCGCTACGGCGTCGGCGTCGGGCGCGAAGGATTTGCCTGGAGCGGTCGGGCGCGCGTCGGCCGCAAGGCCGAATGGCCAACCTGGACGCCGCCAGCCAGCATGATCAAGCGCCGGCCGGACCTCAAGGAATATGCCGGCGGAATGCCGGGCGGCATCGAAAATCCACTGGGCGCACGCGCGCTCTATCTCTACGATGGCGACCGCGATACGCTGTTCCGGCTGCATGGGACGAACGAGCCGGAAAGCATCGGGCAAGCCGTCTCGAGCGGCTGCATCAGGCTCTTCAACCAGGACATCATCGATCTGCATCGCCGTGTTGCGGTTGGCGCCCCGGTGGTGGTATTGCAGCACAGCTGATCGAGGCCCCGACCAACGAGGCGATATTGATTTCACGATCGTACCGCCTCACCGGTTTCTTGGCAGGCCTGTCGCTCGCCGTATGCCTGACAGGCTGCGCCGGCCGTCCCACCGGCACATTGTCACCGACCGTTGCGCCGCTTGCGGGTAACAGCCGCGTCGACATGATCGTCGCCACGACGCGAAGCAGCGTCGGCGCCAAGGCCGGAGAGGTTTTTACCGGTGAGCGGGGCCGCGACCTCGCTTTCGTGTCAATCGGCGTTTCGGTCCCGGCGGACCCCAGCCGCAAGCCGGGTGATATCGTCTGGCCGACCTCGCCGCCGGACCCGGCCCGCCAGTTCGCAGCGCTGAACGTCGATCCGGTTGATCGCGCCAAGGCGCTTTCCCTGTTTCACTCCGCAATTCTCCGAACGCCGCATCGCCGCGTGCTCGTTTTCGTGCATGGCTACAACACGCGCTTTGAGGAGGCCGTCTTTCGCTTCGCGCAGATCATGCACGATTCAGGTGCGGACGCGGTGCCGGTCCTGTTCACCTGGCCGTCGCGCGGACGCCTTCTCGCTTACAATTACGACCGCGAGAGCACGAACTACTCGCGGGATGGCCTTGAAGCGGTGTTGACCGGACTGTCGAACGATCCGTCGGTCGGCGAAATCTCGATTCTCGCCCATTCGATGGGAAATTGGGTGACGCTCGAAGCCTTGCGCCAGATGGCGATCCGCAAGGGGCGGCTTCCTCCCGCGATCAAGAACGTGATGCTGGCCGCCCCCGATGTCGATATCGACGTCTTCCGTACCCAGATGAGGCAACTCGGCACGCCGAGACCGGCCATGACGCTGTTCGTCTCGCAGGACGATCAGGCGCTGGCCATCTCCCGACGCATCTGGGGCGACGTACCGAGGGTCGGCGCGATCGATCCGCAGGCTGAGCCCTATCGCGACGAACTCGCATCCGAAAAGATCGCCGTGGTGGACCTCACCAAGCTGCGGTCGGACGATCCGCTCAACCACGGAAAATTCGCGCAGAATTCAGAGGTCGTACGTCTGATCGGACAACGGTTGATCGCGGGCCAGTCGATCAGCGAATCCCAGGGCAGCCTCGGCGAACGCATCGGCCAGGTCACGACCGGCGCGGCGCTCACCGTCGGCTCCGCAGCAACGCTGGCGATCTCGGCGCCGATCTCGATCATCGATCCTGCGACACGGGATACGCTCGGCGATCAGGCGGACGAACTCGGCGGAACGACCGCAGACGCGCTGCGCTCGACGAGCCGTGTGGTTCCGACGCGCCCATGACCGCTTGGCGGTCGCCCTCGCGATCTAAGGGAGGATCGTGAAGACGAGGAACGAGGCGAAGATCACCAGATGAACGATGCCGTTGAGCACATTGGTGCGCCCGCTGCCAAAAGTGAGCTGGCTCACGATCAATGTCAGGACGAGCAGGACGACATCACGGGGTGGCAAGCCCAGAATGATCGGCGTGCCGAGAATGACCGAAAGGATCGCGACCGACGGGATGGTGAGCCCGATGGTGGCGAGCGAGGAGCCAAGCGCGAGATTGACGCTCTTCTGCAGCTCGTCACGCCGCGCCGCAATGAGCGCCGCCACCCCTTCCGGCAGCAGCACGAGAAGCGCGATGATGACACCGGTCACGGCCGGCGGCGCGCCGATCTTGTGCAGCACCGTCTCGATGCCGTGGGCGAAGCTCTCCGCCATCAGGATGACCGCCAGAAGCGCGGCCACGAGAAAGAAGATATCCTGCGCGATCGACTTCGAATGGCCGCCGAACGTGCCGCCCTCAGCGTCCTCCTTCGGCTCTTCGATGAAGAGATCGCTATGACGCACCGTCTGGATGTAGACGAATGTCGCGTAGAGGATGATCGTCGCGAGACTGACGAAGATGAGCTGGACGAGCGAGAATGTCGGGCTGCTCGTCGTGACCGTATGGTTGGGGAGGATGAGCGCAAGAGTCGCCAGGACCGAGAGCACCATGAGATAGGCCGCCGTGCCGCGCGTCCGGAAGCCCTGCTCGCCGTATTTCAAGCCGCCGACCGTCGTGCAAAGGCCCACGATGCCATTGCAGACGATCATGATGACCGAAAAGACCGTGTCCCTCGCCAGCGTCGGCGAACTGCCCTCGCCCAGCATCAGGAAGGCGATGAGCGAGACTTCGATCACCGTGACGGCGGCGGTGAGCACGAGCGTGCCGTAAGGCTCGCCGGTCTTGTGCGCGATCTCTTCGGCGTGGTGCACGGCGGCAAAGACGGTGGCGAGCAGCACCGGAAGCAGCAGACCGGTGAAGGCAAGGCTTGCCGGCTCGTCTCCCGCCGTGCCGAGGCCCGCGAGCCGCGCCACACCGAGGAAGGCGAGCGCCAGGAACGGTATGGTCTGTGGCGAGAACAAGAGGCGCATCAGGCGGTCGGTCTTTCTCGGCGAGCGGTTGGTCGATTTGAGTCGCGGATGAAAGCGCTCCGACACACATGGTCAATCAACGCTGGCCGACTTCCGTCCCGGTCAAACCGAACACCGGCACCGCCACGCCCTCCTCGCGCCCTGACGGCCTGAGATGAGTGATGGACATGGTCGATGCGCCTTGCACGACCATGTCCGTAGCAGCGCCGCCGTCGGATGTCACGACCTTGACCGTATGGGTCGCGAACTCGATTCCCTTCTCGATGAGAGCCTGGTACAGCCGCTTCAAGGCCTCCCGCTGAACCTGCGTCGGGCGCAGCGGCCGCACGGTGAACTTGAAGCGACAGATGATCGCGTTCTCGCGAATGTCGGCGACACCCTGCAATTTGAGCGGAAGGATGAACTCGATCCCGAAATCGGGGTCTGCGAGCAGCGCCTGCCCGCATTGTTTCGCCGCCTTGCGCACCTTTTCTAGGTCGCTGTCCCGCGCGAGCGAGAGGTTGAATTTGATCGTCGACCAATCGCGGCTGTAATTGGTGACTGCGCCGAGCTGGCCATAAGGGATGGTGTGGAACTGCCCGTTCTGGTGGCGAACCCGCAGCGAGCGCAGCATGATCTTCTCGACCGTGCCCTTGAGCCGTCCGGTCTCGATATACTCCCCGACGCGGAACGCATCGTCGATCATGTAGAAGATGCCCGAGACGATGTCGCGGACGAGCGCTTGCGAGCCAAAGCTGATCGCCAGGCCAAAGATACCCGCGCCGGCGAGAATGGGCGCGGTGTTGAAGCCGAGGTCCGAAAGGCCGAGCAACGCGGCGATCATGATGATCACCACGAGAAGCGAGCCTGTTAAGAACGGAATGATCGTGCTGAGGCGCGAGCGCGGCCGCAAATCTTCGACGTCCTCCGACTCGGGGCCGGCAAGCGCGACGTCGGTGCCGAACCGTGCGGCTGCCCAGGCCTTGATCGCCTCATAGGCGACATATCCGCCGATGAGCACGATGAATGAGTTGCTGAGCGCCGTGGTGAGCGTCTCTAGCTGCGCATCCATCACGACGCCGAACACCTCGACCGCCCAGATGCGCGCCATGATGATCACCACGATCACCGTGGCGATCACCACGAAGCTGCGCTGGACCGCCGCGATGAGAGGCTTGTTGAAGCGGCTGTTCTCCGGATCGGTATCGCCGGCGACGGCAAGCCCGAGCATCCGTACGATGGTGAGCAGGAGCCATGCGGCCAGCACGGCGTAAAGGA
>JAIELD010000034.1 GCA_019753285.1 Beijerinckiaceae bacterium
ACCAAGATAAACCTGTTGAATGTACTTATCGCCCGCGAGGTCTTTCGGCGTGCCCTCGCGAATGGTGCGGCCATGCTCGAGGACATAGACGCGGTCGGTGATTCGCAAAGTCGAGGTCGCGTCCTGCTCGACAATCAGGATGGCGGTGCCGTCCTTCCGGATTTGCTGGATCGCATCGAAGATCAGGCCCTTCAGCCGTGGCGCGATGCCGACCGACGGCTCATCGAGCAGCAGTAACTCCGGTCGTCCCATCAGCGCGCGGCCGATCGCAACCATCTGCTGCTGGCCACCGCTCAGCGAACCGGCCGGCATCGACCGTCGCTCGGCAAGGATTGGGAACAGCGAGAACACCTCGTCGAGGCTGCGCTTCACCTCCGCCGCGCGGCCGCGATGGACATAGGCTCCCAGCATCAGGTTCTTGAGGATCGACATGCGCGGAAACAGGCTGCGCCCTTCCGGGCAATGCACTAGTCCTGCCGCGACGATGCTGGCGGGCTTGCGGCCGGCGATCTCCTCATCGGCCATCCTGATCGCGCCCGAGCGCGGCGTCAGCAGGCCGCTGATCGTCTTGAAGATCGTGCTCTTGCCAGCGCCGTTCGCGCCGAGCAGGACGACGAGTTCGCCAGTGCCGACATGCAGCGTGACGTCGTGAAGGGCGCGAAACGCACCGTAATTCACCGATACGTCAGTGAGCCGCAGCATGATCGGCTCCAAGATAGGCGTCGATGACGCGCTGGTGCGAGCGAATGTCCTGCGGTGTGCCGTCCGCGATCTTTTCGCCATGGTCGAGCACGATGATCTTGTCGGCGAGTTCCATCACCATGCGCATCTTGTGCTCGATGAGGATGAGCGTGACGCCTGTCGCGACGATCTTGCGCATAAGTGCGGCAAGGCCGTTCGTCTCGTCCGGATTGACGCCGCCGGCGGGCTCGTCGGCAAGCAGAAGCTCCGGCTCCGTGGTCAGAGCCAGCGCGAAGGCAATGCGTTTGCGCTCATCCTGCGACACATCGGCGGCGAGGCGGTTGCCGATATGGGAAAGTCCGACGAAGTCGAGCGCCTCCTCGGCCTTGCGCCGGCATTCGCGTTCTTCGGCCGCCAGGCGGCCGCTGCCGATGAGCGCGTCCCAGAAGCCTGACCGTGTCCGCAGCCTGTGGCCGACGATGAGGTTGTCGAGCACGCTCGCATGGTCGAACAGCGCCGTCGTCTGGAAGGTGCGCGCGACGCCGCGCCGGGCGATGAGGTCGGCCCGGAGGCCAGTCATCTCCTCGCCCTTCAACAGGATGCGCCCGGAGGTCGGGCGGATCGCGCCGGCGACGAGGTTGAAGAAGGTGGTTTTTCCTGCGCCGTTCGGGCCGATGATGGCCGTGATCTTGCCGCGTTCGAACGAGGCGTCGATGTCGCGCACCGCGCGGAGGCCGCCGAACGCCTTGTTCAAACCCTGGACGTCAAGCATTCTCAGACGCTCCTGCCAGAGGAGCGGCCTGCGGCGCGCGTGGCTCGGCCATTGCCTTACGCCGAGCGGCCCAGAGCTCGAGCGACCCGACGATGCCTCGCGGAAACAGGATCAACGCCAGGATGAGCAGCGGGCCGAACACGACCATGCGGTAATCCTGCAGGAATTGGAGATATTGCGTCAGCCATGCGACGATGATCGTCCCGACGACCGGCCCCGTGAGCGTGCCGAGTCCGCCGAGGACGGAAGCCGAGAGAAGGTCGAAGGTGCGGGAGACGCCGGCAATGTCCGGCCCCAGAAACCGGACGTAGCCCGCGTAAAGCGCCCCGGAAACCCCGGCGTAGAAGGTGGAGATGACGAAGGCGAGGATCTTGTTGCGCATCAGGTCAATGCCGAGCGCCTCGGCAAGGTCTTCACTGTTGCGGATCGCGACGAAGGTGCGCCCGACCAGCGAATCGACGATGCGGCGCATGACGAACAGTCCGAGCAGCAGGAAGGCGAGGACGAGGTAGTATTGCCCGATGCTCGTATCGAATCGGATCGGCCCTAAGCCCGGCGGCGCGGGGATGCCGATCACGCCGACGACGCCATGGGTGAGGCTGTCCCATTTCTCGATCAGCAGCGTGATGACGGAGCCGACGCAGAGCGTGAAGATTGCGAAGTAGTGGCCCTTGAGGCGAAGCGACAGCAGGCCGACGAAGAAGCCGAGCCCCGCGGCGACGACGCCCGACAGCGCGAACGCGATCCAGAAGGGCGTGCCGTAGTCGACCGTCAGCAGCCCGACCGTATAGGCCCCGATGGCGACGAACCCGCCATGAGCGAGATTGAGCTGGCCGGTGTAGCCAGCCGTGAGGTTGAGCCCGAGCGCGGCGAGGGCGTTGACGTAGACCAGCGCCATGACGGAGAGGTAATAGTCGTTCGGCGCGATGAACGGGAAGACCAGAGCAAGCCCGATCGCGAGAGCAGTGATGGCCAGCCGCACGCTCATCGCGCACCCTGCGGGAACAGGCCCTGCGGCCGCAGCGACAGGATGAGGATCAACAGCGCGAAAGCGATGATGTCCTTGTAGTCGGTCGAGATATAGAATGCGCCGAAGCTTTCGGCGAAGCCGATGATGAGGCCGCCGAGGATCGCCCCGCCGACCGAGCCCATGCCGCCGAGGATGATGATGACGAAGGCCTTGGTGATCACGAGATCGCCCATGGTCGGCGAGATGAGATTGATCGGCGCGAAGAGCACGGCGGCGACGCCGGCGATCGCGCCCGATATCGCGAAGGTGAGCGTGGAGACGAAGGCGGGATCGATGCCGACAAGCGCCGCTCCCTGCCGGTTCTGCGCCGTGGCGATGATGGTGGAGCCGATCCATGTCCGGTTGAGGAAGAGATGCAGCGCCAGCATCAGCCCGAAGGCGGCGGCGATGATCAAAAGGCGCTGTGCGGGGGCAGTCAGGCTGAAGGCGCGGACGATCTGGGGGAAGGGCGGCGCGAGACGATGGAATTCCGCACCCCAATAGGCCTGCACCGCGGCCTCGAAAAACAGCAGCAGCGCGATCGCCGCGATCATGTCGTGCATGGGCGGCGCATCCTTGAGCCGTGCGAACACGAGCCGCTCGGACACCACGCCCATGATCGCCGCCACTGCGGCGGCCGCGAGCATCGCAAGCCAATAATTCGCACCCAGCGAATTCACGGCGAAGAACGCGGCGTAGGCGCCGATCATGTAGAGCGCGCCATGGGAGAAGTTCGGGACGTGAAGGATGCCATAGACGAGCGTCAGCCCCAACGCGACCAATGCGTAGACGCTCCCAACAGTCAGGCCGTTGAGGACCTGCTGAAAGAATATGACCAAACGTTATCCTCCGCGTCCGACGGGCCGTTCGGCCTCATATTATCCGGCTACGACCAAGGCCGGACCAGATTGTTCATACCGATTGTATTTTCGTATCTCGAAATATGATTTCGGTAATCTGATTTAACGTACAGCGTTCCTGCTTCAAGTCAAAAGAGAAATCGCGAGAAGGGCGCAGACTGACGGCTCGGCGATCGGGGTGCTTGAAGAAGCGTCAGGAGTGCCGCTCCATCGTCCGGCCGATCTCGCGCGCCAGCATCGCGAGTTTGGGGCCGAGATCGTCATAGAGCCGACGCTCCGGCACCAGAAAGACTGGTCCGCCGCAGTTGAGGCTGTAGTCGGCGCGGCCATGGCCGAGGGGAATCGGCGCGCCGACCGAGTTGACCTCGGGTTTCCACTCCGTCGCAGAGGTCACGAACCCACTGAGCTTGTAATCGAGAACGGCCTTTTCGATGCCCCGTTGCAGGCGCGGCCATTCCTTGCCCTCGTGCTTTGCGAGCTGCTCGGCGATCAGTGCGTATTCGTCCGGCGGCAGCGCGGCGAGATAGGCCCGGCCCATCGCGGATGTGGCAAGCTTGATGTGGGAGCCGGGCTCGAGGGCGAGATTGAACGGGCTGTCGCCGACGCAGACCTCGATATAGACCATCGTCAGGCGATCGCGCGTGCCGAGCGCAACCGGTATGCCGGTCTCGTTGGCGAGTTTCTGCATCATCGGCCGGGCGACATCGCGAATGCCCATGCTGCCGAGGCAGGTATAGCCGAGGGCCAGCACGCCGATCGACAGGCGATAGCGTGCGATGTCGGGAAGGTAGGAAAGATAGCCGAGCTTCGTCAGCGTGTAGGTGATGCGCGATACGGTTGGCTTCGGAAGGCCGGTGCGTCGGGCGATTTCCTGGTTGCCAAGCGACGGATCGCTTGGCCGGAAGGCCCTCAACACGTCGAGCCCACGGGCCAGCGCCGCGATGAATTGGGGGTCGCGCTCGTCGCCGGAGTCCAGGGTGACGTCAAGCTCTCTCTTACGCATGCTGATCAGATCGTTCGAACAAGGACACGCAGCGCCCGAGAACCGACCGTTGCGTCAATTCCGAAACATAATTCCGTATCGTAAAATAAGCAATCTGGGCGTATCAGGCGGCGGCTGGCGCGCCTGGCGCCGTGGCGGCGGGGTCCGCCTGGGCGCTGGGCGGGCGTTCCGAGGCCGGGTTCACATCTGCCTGCGTCATCACGAAGGTCTGCGCACCGTCGGCAAAGGTGATGCCCATATCGCGCATGGCCGCTTCGATGCGTTTATAGGCCTGTGCCCTCACATCGTACTGGTTTCCGGGCGTCGTCTGGAAGTTGCAGCGGAAGATTTTGATGCCCGGATCGATGCGGTAGAGCTTGCCCTTGAGCGGCGAAAGCATGAGCGGCCCGATCTCCGGATCGGACAGCATCGCTTCGCCGACCTTCTTGATCATCTTGCGGATCTTCTCGCTGTCGACGTCGATCTTCAGCGGCAGGTTGAACTTTTCGATCACCCAGTCGCGTGAATTGTTGCGCACGGTGCCGAGCGAGCCGTAGGGCACGAAATGCAGCGGGCCGTTATGGTGGCGCAGCGCGACCGTGCGCAGGGTGATCCGTTCGACAGTGCCCTTGGTGCTCGTGCCGCTCTCGATGTATTCGCCCACCCTGAACACATCCTCGACGAGGAGAAAGATGCCGGCGATGACGTCGCGCACCAGCGCTTGCGCGCCGAAGCCGAGCGCGATCCCGAGCACGCCGGCACCGGCGAGCAAAGGCGTGATCTCGATGCCGAGACCCCACAGAGACGAGAGCACGAACATGCCGCCGAGCGTGATCGCGGCCGTGACGCGCAGGAGCGGAAGCAGCGTCAGCAGCCGCGCGTTGGGGTTGGTCTCCGGATGGGCATGGTGGCTGCCGATGGCTTTCAGGCGATGATCGATCGTCGACTTGATCGCGAGCCAGACGATGTTGGTGACGAAGCCGAGCGCGACCACCCCGAGAACGCGCAGCACGAAGCGCGCTACCGGGTCATTCTCGCTGGCAAATCCGGTCATGGACGCGCCCATGACGGCGAGGGCGGCGGCGAGGCCGGCGAGCACGGTTACGAGACGCAGGCCAAGCAGCACGATCGTCGGCACCAGGGTCGGGTCCGCCATCAGCCCGGTCGTGTCCTGCGACGGTTCGGCGATCTCGTCCCGCCAATAGAAGAAGACGCAGTCCCGCAGCACGAATTGCGCCGCGAGCACCAGAAGCGCGACTGCCATCAGCAGCCCGGCTTCGTCGCCCTGAAAGAGCCAGACGAGGTAGGTCGAAACGACAGCGACCGCGCCGAAGAAGGCCGGCGGAATACGCGGCAGCCTCGAGCCGGGGGGCGCGCGATCTTCGCCAAGCACCATGGGCAGGCAGAATGCGGAAAAAAGGGCAAGGGCGATCAGCGTGCCGAAAATGAAGCGCAACGCTTCGGCAAGATGGCTCGGTCGCCCGTAGAGTTCGACCATGGCGGGTACGAACAGTTTCGTCGCAACCAGAGCAGCGAGCAACGACATCAGCCACGCATACCGGGTAGCCTCCCGGTCCGACAGCGGCACGAGGCGATACTCGCTCCGCCTCGGCGCAAGAACGAGATCGATGAGCAGGACGGCGCCGCGAAGCAGAACGACGAAGAGCGTGAGTCCGACGATCGCAGCATCGAGCCCCGGCGGCCACGCGAAGGCGAGCGAAGCACCGATCGTCGCCGCGCCGAACAATCCGATCCCTGAGCCGACGAGCGCAAGGCGGCGCAAAGCGAAGCGCAGCGCCTCTTTCGGCGACGATATCCGTGCCGCATAGAGCGCCCGCAATGGCCCGATGGCGTAGGTCCAGTAGAACCACTCCACGCCGCACCCGATGATGATGAGGATCATCGCATAGGTCGCCGCGCGCACTCCGTCGCCTGTCACCAGCATGGCGGCCGCGGCGCGCTGGATCTGCGTGTAGTCAGCGCCGGCGCTGGCAAGGTCTGCAGCAAGATTGCCGAGCCGCGCCTTGGCGAGCGCGACGAGGCTCATCATCGGCAGCCCGGCATCTTCGGCCCGGGCCGGCGTGCAGAGGCCGGCCAGAAGCAAGCTCTGGGTTGCGAGGAGCGAAAGGCCCTTCATGCCGGCGCTCCGGCGGCATCGGGCAGAATCGGCTCGCTGCCCGGCGCGGCGGACATCGGCTCCGTCCATTCGTCCGGTGCGCGCGCTGCCGCCGCATCGACATAGGCCGGCATCAGCCGCACGACCGAGACATGGCCCTTCAGCACCAGCGCCTGGCAGGCAAGCCTGACATCGGCATGCTCCTGCGATCGTCCGAGGCCCTGGCGCAGGGTTCTGAGCTCCCGCTCGCCAGGCGGAGACAGGTTCTCATCGCCGGCATCCACCCGCACCCTGCACGTGCCGCAACTGCCGCGGCCTGAACAGACATGGGCGTGGGGCACGTTGTTGAGCCGGCTGATCTCCAGAATGGAAAGGCCGAAGCGGCCGGCCGCCGAAAAGCCCTCGTCATAGCTCACCGTCGCCAACCGGTTGCGGTTGCGCATCATCCGCAGCGCGAGGATCGTCGCGGCGATGAGAACCAGGATGGCGAAGACGACGACGACCTGACGCTGGATCGCCATCAACCTGTCCTGGACGGACGCCAGCAGGGCAGCCCGGCGCATGATTTGAGCCTGCCATTCCGCATTGGTGGCGAGCTTCGCCAGAACCTCCTTGCCCGCTTCCGCGAAGCCGAGCAGCGCAACGATCGGCACGAGGAAAAGCGCCGGCAGGACAACGACCTTGATCCTCGACCAGACAGGCTTCAGCACCAGCCAGCTGTAAAGACCGAGCGAGGCGTGGATCCAGACGATGACGACGACGATGATCTGCTGGAAGGCGAAAGTCGGAGCAAGGCTCCAGTAGACGGACAGGATGAAGCCGTAATCGGCGCTGAACCCTTCGATGAGGTCGCCAGCCACGCGCATGCTGAGGATGTGACCGATGAGCAAAGGCGGCGTCGCGAGGCCGAGCAGCAATTGCACCCAATCAGTCCTGCTGAGAACCAGCGTGCGGCGTACCGCCAGCGCATGGAGCCCGAGCATGATATGAACCAGCATCGACAGCAGAAGGAGCGTTTCACCAAGCCGCGTCTGCCAGGGCTGCATCAGCGTCTTGCGCCAGGCCTCCATGGTCGCAAGCGATTGCAGCCCAAGCGACAGGTTGAGGAGATGGCCGGCGACGAAGGCCATCAAAACGAGGCCTGAAACCAGTCTTGCGACGCGCAGCATCGTCGGCACGTTCATGGCGGAGAGAACCTCGAACCGATTCCCGCATCGTGTTGGATGGACATCTGCGCATCATGCAAGTTGCGGCGCAGCGCGGCAAGCCATAGGCTTTACGGGCCGCAAATCGGCGCCGGTGCCTGCGCTGCCGCGTGATGCCGACCGTGCCAACCACTCCGACCGTCCTCATGCCTGCCTCATCGATGACACATGACGCCACGCCGCATGGCCTTGCCAAAGACGCCATCCTGCCGCGTCGCGCGGCCAACGAAATCGACTTCTGGCGCGGCTTCGCGCTCGTCTCGATCTTCATCAACCACATACCGGGCATTTTCTTCGAGGCCTGGACCTATCGAAACCTCGGCGTTTCCGACTCCGCCGAGCTGTTCGTTTTCCTTGCCGGGTTTTCACTGCGCTTTCTCTCGGAGAGCCGCGCCGAGAACTTGACGACCGTCCGGCTGTTCATGCGGCTCGAAGCCCGCGCCTTCACGCTTTACGCCGCGCAAATCCTCATCACGGTTGTAGCGCTCGCGATGCTTGCCGCAGGGGCGCTCTATTTCGAGACACCGCTGCTGCTGCAATGGAACAATGCGCAGGCATTCTTTCAGGAGCCGGTGCCGACGATCATAGGCATTGCCGCGCTCACCCACCAGCTCGGCTATTTCGACATTCTGCCGCTTTATATCGTCCTGATGATCTGTGCGCCGTTCATCGTTCTGCTGCATCGGCGGCTTCCATCTCTTCTGCTGCCCTTGTCCTTCGCCCTGTGGGTCGCGACATTGGTGTCGGAGGTGAACCTGCCGACATGGCCAGTCGAAGGACGGTGGTATTTCAACCCGCTTGCCTGGCAGTTCGATTTCGTGAGCGGCTTCGTGGTGGCGCGTGCGACCGGCTTGGGTTCCGTCGCCCGCAGGCATCTGACGGCCTTGAGAGTCATCGGCGCGATGATCGTGGCCGCGGGGCTCGCGACGCGTCTTTTCGACTGGAGCCCCAACGCATTCACCGTGCCTGAACCGCATTTGGTGTTCGTTTTCAACAAGACGTTCCTCACGCCGGCGCGATACCTGCATCTGCTTGGGCTCGTCGCGTTTTTCGCCGGCGCGTTCGATCGGCTGATGCGCTTCGACGTTTTTCGGCCGGTTGGCGCATTCTTTGCTCTGCTTGGCCGCAATTCGCTGCACGTATTTTGTGCCGGTTCTTTGTTAAGCCTGTCTGGACAAATGGCCAGATTTGCACTGGAAATTAGCATCGCCACCGACTTGATGGTAATTGGTGTGGGAATAGCGTGTCTGACATTGGTTGCGTGGTTGAACGAATGGCGCTCTCGATTGTGAAACTGCGGCTCGACATGTCGTCCGCCCTCAAAGCCGCCGCGCTTGCGGGGTCGACCGCTTTTGCCTGCCTGTCGTCGATCGGCCTGGCTCAGGTGCCGGTGAAGGAGCCGCCGGTCCCGGCAATTGGGCCGAACCTCACGGTCGCGCCGATCTCGGCATCAGGCGTCAACCCGGCGGTTCCTGTGATGAGCGTGCAGTGTTCGCTGCCGACCAAGGAGATCGCTGAGCCATCGCCGCTGTCCAACGTGACGGCGAAGATCGAGAAGGACCGCAGGCTCAAGATCCTCGCGATCGGTTCGTCGTCCACCGTCGGCGTCGGCGCGTCCGACCGCAGCAAGGCGTATCCATCGCAGCTGGAAGGCATTCTCGAAAAGGTCTGGAAGGATGTCGACGTTACCATCGTCAATCGCGGCGTGTCAGGCGAAGTCGCGGCGGTCACGGCAGAGCGGCTGCTGAGTGAGGCCGCGCTTGTGCGCCCCGATCTCGTGCTCTGGCAAGTCGGTACGAACGATGCCGTCTCGCATGTGCGCGTCGAGGACTTCGAGGAGACGCTGACCAACACGGTGCATCTCCTGAAGCAGCATAACATCGACGTCGTTCTCGTCGGCCTGCAGTACACGCCCAAATTCGCGCGCGACGAGAACTACATCGAGATTCGCAAGGCCGTGAACCGCGTCTCCGAGGCGGAGCACATCCTCTATGTCCGCCGGTATCAGGCGATGGAGTTCATCGCCCGCACCCGGGCCAATCTTCAGATGATGGCCGACGACAACTTCCACCTCAACGATCTTGGCTATCAGTGCATGGCGGAGCACATCGCGCAGGCGCTCGTAGCCAACCTGTTCGTGCGTCGCCGCGACCAGATCGCGCCGCAGCGCCCGCCGACGCCACAGCCGGCCGCCGCGCAGTAGCGCATGGCGCGGACCGTGCCGGCGAGCTGCAACATCGCGTTTGCATATCCGGGTGATCTATTTCACAGTCCGACACCAACTTGCCGGCCGGCGGCTCCCGTCCGCCTCGCCTTTCCTGCCTTCGAAAGTCTTGCCTGAATGAGCCCAGTATCGCCGCCCCCCTTCACGACGCGGCCGGAAATCAGCGGCACCTTTGGTGTCGTCGCCTCGACCCACTGGATCGCGTCGAGCGTGGGGATGGGTATTCTGGAGCGTGGCGGCAACGCCTTCGACGCCGGAACGGCGGCCGCTTTCACGCTGCAGGTGGTGGAGCCGCATCTCAACGGCCCCGGCGGCGATACGCCCATCATCCTGCGCAAGGCGGGGTCCGATACGGTCGAGGTCATCTGCGGGCAGGGGCCTGCGCCGGCAGGACTCAGCATCGAGCATTGCCGTTCGTTGGGGCTCGACATGGTGCCTGGAACAGGCCTTCTCGCGACGTGCATCCCCGGCAGCTTCGACGCCTTCATGCTGCTGCTGCGCGATTACGGCACGATGAGCGTTCGCGACGTGCTGGAAGCCGCGATCCATTACGCGCGCAACGGCTACACGATGATCGACCGCATCGTCACGACGATCGCCTCGGTCAAGGATATGATGAAGGACCACTGGCCAAGCTCGGCTGCCATCTATCTGCCCAACGGCGATCTGCCGCCAGTCGGCCAGCTCTTCAGAAACCCGAAGCTCGCCGACATGTATGAGCGCGTCCTGCGCGAGGCGGAGAGCGTCGGAGGCGATCGCGTGCGCCAGATCGAGAAGGCGCGGCTGGTCTGGTCGGAGGGCTTCGTCGCGGCGGAGATCGACCGGTTCTGCCGCACGCAGGACGTGATGGATTCCAGCGGTCGCCGGCATCGCGGCGTCCTTAACGGCGCGGACATGGCCGGCTGGCAGGCGAGCGTCGAAGCGCCGATCAGCTACGATTATGGTCGGTACACCGTCTGCAAGCCGGGCCCATGGAGCCAGGGGCTCGTCTGCCTCCAGCAACTCGCTTTGCTGAGCGGCTTCGATCTCGACGGGCTCGATCCGGCCGGGCCGGACTTCATCCATCTTCAAACAGAATGCGCAAAGCTCGCCTTCGCTGATCGCGACACCTTCTACGGCGACCCCGATTTTGTGGACGTCCCGATCGATACGCTCCTGTCAAAGGCCTATAATGACGAGCGCCGCAAGCTCGTCGGCCAGACCGCTTCGCTGGAGCTGCGTCCGGGCTCGGTGCCGGGCTTCGGAGGCAGGCTCGATGCGCGCGTCGCGGGCACGACCGGCATCGATGCAAGAAGCGGCGCGGGCGAACCCACAGTCGGCCGGCATCTCGAGACCGTGAGCAGCGACGGCATGGTGCAGGGTGATACGGTGCATTTCGACATCATCGACCGCCATGGAAACATGATCTCCTCGACACCGTCCGGCGGCTGGCTGCAAAGCTCGCCGGTCATCCCCGAGCTTGGCTTCTGTCTCGGAACGCGCGCGCAGATGTTCTGGCTCGACCCTTCGCACCCGGCCGGTCTCATGCCTGGCAAGCGGCCGCGCTCCACGTTGACGCCGACGATCGCTCTCAGGGACGGCAAGCCGTATCTTGCCTGGGGCAGCCCGGGCGGCGACCAGCAGGACCAGTGGATCCCGCAACTGCTCCTCAGGCACGCCCATGCGGGCATGAACCTGCAGGAGGCGATCGATGCGCCGGCCTGGCACAGCGAGCATTTCCCGGGCTCGTTCTGGCCGCGTGAATCGCGCCCTGGCGTGCTGGTCGTGGAAAGCCGCGTGCCTGAAGCATCGGTGAAGGAGCTCCGGCGGCGCGGGCATGTCGTCGAGGTCGGTGGCCCATGGTCCGAAGGCCGGCTGACCGCCGCCTCCACCGATGGAACGATGCTGAAAGCTGCAGCCAATCCACGCGGCATGCAGGGCTATGCGGTGGGCCGATGACCTGGTCGATCGTTTATCGCGACACGGAGAAAGGTCTGCTCGGTATCGCAGTCAGCACCTGCGCTTTCGCGGTTGGATCAAGAGTGCCGTTCATAGAGACGGAGACCGGGGCCATCGCCTCGCAGGCCTTTGTCAATCCGTTTTATGGCAGGCGCGGGATCGAGCTGATGCGAGCCGGCGCAAGCGCCGAGCAGATGATCGCCATCGTCACGTCGAGCGATGCAGGGCGTGGCCAGCGGCAGGTCCATGCGATCGACCGGCATGGCGGGCAGGCCGCCTACACGGGCGCGGATTGCATTCCCTGGTGCGGCCACCTGGTGCGCAAGGGGTTCTCGGTTGCGGGCAACATGCTGAGTGGGGCAGCCGTGATCGAGGAAACGGCGCGCGTTTTCGAGGCATCCGCCGGCGATCCGCTGCCGCGCCGGTTTCTGAAAGCGCTCGATGCCGGCGAGGCGGCAGGCGGCGACAAGCGGGGCAAGCAATCCGCGGCGATTCTCATCCATGGCGGTGAGGAGTATCCGCTGCTCGACATCAGGGTCGACGACCACGTCGATCCGCTTGCCGAGTTGAGGCGGCTGGAGGCGGTCAGTCGGCAGCGCTCGATCCATTATCAGAAGTTCCAGCCAAGCCGGGCAAACCCCGCGGGCATCACCGACCGCGAGGAGCTCGAGCGCCTGATCGCGCAATCAATCGCCGAGGCGGCCGAGGCCGAGAGCGTGCTTGCGGCACACGGCGACACGAGCGGCTGAGGATTGCCCATGTCCAGCGTGCTCGAGGTCGACGAACTTTCCGTATCCTTCGCTGGCGAGGACGGACGCATGACCACGGTCGTCGACAAGGTGAGCTTCAAGATCGGCACCGGCCGCACGCTCGGCATCGTCGGGGAATCCGGCTGCGGGAAAAGCGTCACCTCTCTCGCGATCATGGGTTTGCTCGACCCCGCATCCGCCAGCGTTTCCGGAACGGTGACGTTTGAGGGCATCGACCTGCGACGCGAGAGCGAATCGCGGCTTCGCGATCTGCGAGGCGACCGGATGGCCATGATTTTTCAGGAGCCGATGACCTCGCTCAACCCGTCCCACACGGTTGGCGCGCAGATCGTCGAAGCGATCCAGAGGCACAGGGCGCTGTCGCGCAAGGACGCCGAGGCGCGTGCCCTCGAAGCGTTGAGGCAGGTCAGCATTCCTTCGCCCGAAACGCGCTTCCACGATTATCCCCATCGTCTCTCGGGCGGCATGCGCCAGAGGGTGATGATCGCGATGGCGTTGTCGTGCGATCCGAAGCTGGTGATCGCCGATGAGCCGACGACGGCGCTCGACGTCACGATCCAGGCGCAGATCCTCGATCTCCTGCGCCGCCTGCGGGATGACACCGGCGCTGCGATCATGCTGATCACTCATGATCTCGGCGTCGTCGCCGAGGTCTGCGAGGACGTACTCGTCATGTATGCCGGTGAGGTCGTCGAGCGCGCCAGCGTGGGAACGCTGTTTCGCGCGCCGCAGCATCCCTACACGGTCGGGCTCATGGGTGCTATTCCGCGCATGGCCGAGCGAAAGCCGCGCCTCGCCACCATCGAGGGCAGCGTGCCCAATATGCGCGCCCTGCCGGCCGGCTGCCGGTTCTCGCCGCGCTGCCCGTTTGCTGACGCTCAGTGCCGCACCATGCCGCCGCCCATCCGCGAGGTGGAGGCAGGCCATACGACGCGATGCTGGAAAGCGCCGCTTGAAAGTCTGGTCGCATGACGACCCCGATCCTAGCGGTCGAATCGCTGTCGAAGCACTTCGTCGTTCGGCGCTCGCTCTTCGGCAAGCCGCTCGCGCAGGTCGCGGCGGTCAACGATGTCAGCTTCGAGATTGCGCCCGGTGAGACACTCGCCTTCGTCGGGGAATCCGGCTGCGGAAAATCGACGCTCGGGCGTCTCGTGCTCCGCCTGATCGAGCCCAGCGCCGGAACGGTGCGGTTCGACGGCGCCGACATCGGTGCGTTGGACGCCGCCTCGCTGCGCCTTGCCCGCCGGCACATGCAGATGATCTTCCAGGACCCCTACGCGGCCCTCAACCCGCGCATGACCGTGAGGGAAATCCTCAGTGAACCCCTGATGTTGCATGGAATCGTGGAGAGAGAGAATCAACCGGCGAGGGTCGCTGAACTGATGCGCCTCGTCGGTCTGAAGCCCGAGCAGGCCGCGCGTTATCCTCACGAATTTTCGGGCGGTCAGCGCCAGCGCATCGTCATCGCGAGGGCGCTGGCGGTGGAGCCGAAGCTGATCGTCTGCGACGAGGCGGTCTCGGCGCTCGACGTATCGATCCGTGCGCAAATCCTCAATCTGCTCAGTGATCTGCAGGAGAGGCTCGGCGTCGCCTATCTGTTCATCTCGCATGACCTTGCCGTGGTGAAGCACATCGCGCAGCGCGTAGCGGTGATGTATCTCGGTTCGATCGTCGAGGTCGGCGAGGCCGAGACGCTGTTCGCCTCTCCCCGCCACCCCTACACGCAGGCGCTGCTCAGCGCGATCCCGATCGCCGATCCGGGAGGCGCTGCAAACAGCTTCAAGCTCGAGGGCGACGTGCCGAGCGCGCTATCCCTGCCGCCGGGGTGCGCCTTTCACACGCGCTGCCCCCATGTGGCGCCTGTCTGCGTGGAGCAACGACCCGTGCTGTCGGCTGCCGCGGAGGGGCATTCGGTCGCCTGCCATCGATGGCATGAAATCGCTGCGCCAGACGGTGCGGGTCGCGCCGAGACAGAATTGTCGCCGACGCTTGAGCGGCTGATTGCGGCATTCGGTCCGCGTGCGGCCTGATGCTCTTGGTTCGTGACTTGCATGCGATAGTCCGCTTTTGAAAAACACGTCGTCAGAGGAAACAAAGAGAATGCAAAAGAGAAGAACAGCCCTTTACGCCGCTGCCCTGCTGCTCGGAAGCTCGTTGGCCGCGCAGGCCCAGTCGACGCTCCGCATCGGCCTGGCCGAAGACCCCGACATACTCGATCCCTCGCTTGCCCGAACCTATGTGGGCCGCATCGTCTTCAGCTCGATCTGCGACAAGCTGTTCGACATCAACGAGAAGCTGGAAGTCATTCCACAACTTGCACTTTCGCGCGAAACATCGGCGGATGGGCTGTCCGTCACGATCAAGCTTCGGCCGGGCGTCAAGTTTCATGATGGCGAGCCGCTCGACGCCGAGGCGGCGAAGTATTCGCTCGAGCGCCACATGACGATTCAGGGCTCGTTCCGGAAGCCCGAGCTTGCTTCGGTCGATCATGTTGAGGTCGTCGATCCGCTGACGGTGAAGCTCGTCCTGAAGGCGCCGTTCTCGCCGCTGATCGCCCAGCTCACCGACCGCGCAGGCATGATGGTCTCGCCGAAAGCCGCCAAGGCGGCGGGAGACAAGTTCGGGCTCGGCCCGGTCTGCGCGGGACCCTACAAATTCGTCGAGCGCGTGCAGCAGGACCGGATCGTCGTCGAGAAGTTCGCCGATTACTGGAACAAGCAAAACGTCTCGATCGACAGGATCGTCTATCGGCCCATCCCGGATTCGACCGTGCGCCTCGCCAATCTGAAATCCGGCCAGCTCGATCTCATCGAGCGGGCGCTGGCGACCGACATCAAGGACATCCAGTCCAATCCGAAGCTGAAGCTCGCGACGGCGCTGGAACTCGGATATCAGGGCATCACGATCAATGTCGGCAAGGGCGACAAGTCGAAAGGCCCACTCGGCCAGGACAAGCGCGTTCGCCAGGCCTTTGATCTCGCGATCGACCGGGCGGCCATCAACGAGGTGGTGTTCAACGGCAATTTCGTGCCCGGAAACCAGTGGGTGAGCCCCGCAAATCCCTTCTACCAGGAGACGATGCCGGTCCGGCCGCGCGATGTCGCCAAGGCCAAGAAGCTGCTGGCCGAGGCAGGCGTCAAGACGCCGGTCACGGTCGATCTCATGGTGCCGAACAATCCGGAGACCCGCGCCGTCTCCGAGCTCGTGCAGGGCATGACGGCGGAAGCAGGCTTCGACGTCAAGATCCGCGTCACCGAATTCGCAACCTCGCTCAACGAGGCCGAGCAGGGTAACTTCCAGGCCTATATTCTGCGCTGGTCTGGCCGCACGGACCCGGACGGCAACCTCTACACTTTCGTGAAGAGCGGCTCGCCGCAGAATTACAGCTTCTACACCAACGCCGATCTCGACAAGCAGTTGGAGGAGTCGCGCTCCAAGGATGGCGTACCGACTCGCAAGGCCATCTACACCGGCATCACGAAGACCCTGCTCGAAGACCTGCCGATCATCTACCTTTATCATCAGCGCCATCTGATCGTTCATACGGACAAGCTGAGCGGCTATGTGCAGGCACCTGATGGAATGATCCGGGTCGTCGGCCTGAAGCTCGCCCAGTGAAGGCCTCGGCATGATCGGCTTGCTCGCCCGCAGATTGCTGCAGTTGATACCGACGATCTTCTTAGTCTCGGTGATCATCTTCAGCCTCCAGCATCTGCTGCCGGGCGATCCGGCCCTCATCATGGCCGGTGAAGAGAAGGACCCCGAGGTGATCGCGCAGATCAGGGCGCAGTATCATCTCGATCAGCCGATCGTGCTGCAATATCTCTACTGGGTGAAGGGCGTCTTCGTGGGCGATCTCGGGGAATCCATGCGTTTGAAGCAGCCGATCAGCGAGCTCATCGCCCAGAAGCTGCCGGTCACGCTGCAGCTTGCCTCGATGGCGATGGTCATCGCGCTCGTCATCGGCGTCGGAATGGGCGTGCTATCAGCCGTGAAGAAGGGCACGGGATGGGACGCGGCCGCCAATCTCTTCGCGCTCTGGGGCATCTCGACGCCGAACTTCTGGCTCGGCATCATGATGATTTTCCTGTTCTCCGTTCAACTCGGCTGGCTGCCGGCATCCGGCTTCGTCAGCCCGTTCGAGAATCTGTCGCAAAGTCTCAAGGCGAGCATCATGCCGGCTTTCGTGCTTGGAAACAGCATCGCCGGCGTGTTGATGCGCCATACGAGAGGTGCCATGCTCCAGGCGCTGCAGAGCGATTATGTCCGCACTGCGCGCGCCAAGGGCCTCCATGAGCCGCGCGTCGTGCTTCACCACGCGATGCGCAACGCGCTGACGCCGATCATCACCCTCGGCGCTCTCGAATTCGGGACGCTGCTCTCGGGCGCTGTGCTGACCGAGCAGATCTTCAGCATACCCGGCTTCGGCAAGCTCATCGTCGATGCCGTGCTCAATCGCGACTATGCGGTGGTGCAGGGCGTCGTTCTTGTGACGTCGGCGGTCTATATCGTGCTCAATCTCCTGGCCGATATCGGCTATATCCTCGCCAATCCAAGGCTCAGGGCATGATGGCCGGCGTAGCTCTTTCGTCGCCGGCGACGGTTGCCGAACCGGTCGACAGCCCGTCGCGCCGGGCCTGGCGGCGGCTCAAAAAACGCCGTGGCGCGATGTTCGGCCTGATCGTGATCGTCGCTTTGATCGCTCTTGCCATCTGTGCGGATCTCGTTTCGCCCCATGATCCCATCAAGCAGAGCTACAGCGCGGTGAGGAAAGCGCCCTCGCTGCAGCATTGGTTCGGTACCGATGAACTTGGACGCGACGTTCTCGCCCGCATTATCTTCGGCACGCGGGCTTCACTCTCGGCCGGGATCATCTCCGTCGGCATCGCCATGCTGCTCGGTGTCCCCCTCGGTCTGATCGCCGGCTATTGCGGCGGGTTCATCGATGCGCTCATCTCGCGCTTCACCGATGCAATGCTCGCCTGTCCGTTTCTCATTCTGGCCATCGCGCTGGCCGCGTTCCTCGGTCCAAGCCTCGGCAACGCGATGATCGCGATCGGCGTCACCGCGATGCCGGTCTTCATCCGGCTGACGCGCGGGCAGGTGATGGGCATCGCGGTCGAGACCTATGTCGAGGCGGCCCGCGCCATTGGCAACCCGCCATGGCGCATCGCCGTCAGACACATATTGCCGAACGTTTTGCCGCAACTGCTCGTGCAAATCACCCTCACCATCGCAAGCGCCATCATCGCGGAGGCAAGCCTGTCCTTCCTCGGCCTCGGGCAACAGCCGCCGGCCCCGTCCTGGGGCAGCATGCTCAATTCCGCGCAGCGCTTTCTCACGAACGCGCCCTGGATGGCTGTATGGCCGGGCCTTTCCATCTTCATCAGCGTCCTGGCATTCAATCTGCTTGGGGACGGTCTCAGAGATGCCCTCGATCCAAAAAATCGATAATGGCAAAATAGATGCAATTTAATTTTGCATGACTGGCTATAATCGATTGTAATTGATCGGGTATTTCATTGATTTCGGAGCTTTCTATCGCTTAAACTGGCTTTAGCAAAATTTCCGGTCATCTGGAGTGGCGTGCGATGAAGGTTGTGATCCTCGGCAGCGGCGTGATCGGTGTCACCACCGCCTATTATCTCGCCAGGGCGGGGCACGAGGTCACCGTCATCGACCGCCAGAGTGGGCCGGCCCTCGAAACGAGCTTCGCCAATGCGGGCGAGGTGTCGCCCGGATATTCGTCGCCATGGGCTGGTCCCGGCGTTCCCATGAAGGCGGTGAAATGGCTCACCATGAAGCATGGGCCGCTCAAGATCCGCCCGATGCTCGATCCGGCCATGATCGCCTGGGTTGTCCGCATGCTGCGCAACTGCACCGGCGCACGCTACGCGCTCAACAAGAGCCGCATGGTCCGCGTCGCGGAATACAGCCGCGACGTGTTGCGCGATCTGCGCGCGGAGACAGGCATCGCCTATGACGAGCGCACCCAGGGCACGCTCCAGGTCTTCCGCACGCAGAAGCAGATCGATGGGGCGGCCGGCGACATCGCCGTGCTCAGAGACTATGGCGTTCCGTTCGAGGTTCTGGACCGGGCAGGGTGCGTGCGCAAGGAGCCTGCGCTCGCGAGCAATCGCGACATCATTCAAGGCGGGCTTTTTCTGCCCGGCGACGAGACCGGCGACTGCCAGATGTTCACGACCCGTCTTGCCGCGCTGGCCGAGGCGCTCGGCGTCACGTTCCGATACGGGGTGAAGATCAAATCGCTCACGATGGCCGGCCGCAGGGTGACAGGCGTCGAGACGGATGCAGGGGTCTTTGCCGCGGATACCTATGTCTGTGCGCTCGGCAGCTATTCTCCGTTGCTGCTGAAGCAGGTCGGCCTGTCCATCCCGGTCTATCCGATCAAGGGCTATTCCATCACCGTGCCGATCACCGATCCGAGCTGGGCGCCGGAGTCGACGGTCATGGACGAAACCTACAAGGTCGCCATCACCCGGCTCGGAGACCGCATCCGCGTCGGCGGAACGGCCGAGATCGCAGGTTACGATCTCACGCTGCGCGCAGGCAGGCGCGCGACGCTCGAGCAATCGCTCGGCGATCTTTTCCCGCGCGGCGGCGACGTATCGCGCGCGACATTCTGGACAGGCTTGCGGCCGATGACGCCGGACGGAACGCCGCTGATCGGCGGCACGAGCCTCGACAATCTTTATCTCAACACGGGGCACGGGACGCTCGGCTGGACGATGGCCTGCGGCTCGGCCAGGGTGCTTGCGGACATCATCTCGAACCGGAAGTCCGAGATCGATACCACGGACCTCTCCATGGCGCGTTACGCCGCGTGATCGTCTTTGCGCCCGCCGTGCCTGCCCGGCGCGTAAAGACCGGTCCCGCGCTGTAAAATCTCGCGGCCGCCTGCCATTCCGCTATTGCCAATATCTTTTCAGCAGATACCGTACCGCTGCATTGGCAGCCGCCCGCGCATCGAGGCGCGAGCGGCGCGTAGCTTTGGAGAGTGGATGATGAGCAGTAGTAAATTCGCGGGTTCGGCGCTTGCAGCGCTGGTGGCTGTCTTGATGGCGGGCACCGCCGCCTCGTCCAAAACCCTCGTTTATTGCTCCGAAGGCAGCCCCGAGAATTTCACGCCGGCGCTCAACACGACCGGCACCAGCTTCGATGCGGCGCGTCCGATCTATGACGAGCTCATCAGCTTCAAGCGCGGCACCGTCGACATCGAGCCTGGCCTCGCCGAAAGCTGGACCATCACGCCAGACGGCAAGGAGATCGTCTTCAAGCTGCGCAAGGGCGTGAAGTTTCATACGACCGCGACCTTCAAGCCCACACGCGACTTCAACGCCGACGATGTGCTCTTTTCCTTCGAGCGGCAGGGCAAGGCCGACCATCCGTTCTCCAAGGTTTCTGGCGGCGTCTATACCTATTACGGCGACATGGACATGCCGAAGCTGTTGAAGTCGATCGAGAAGATGGACGACTACACTGTCAAGATGACGCTCAACGAGCCGAACACGCCGATCCTCGCCAACCTCGCGATGGACTTCGCAGCGATCCACTCGGCTGAGTATGCCGCGCAGGTGATGAAGGCCGGCAAGCCCGAACAGCTCGACCAGGTGCCGGTCGGCACAGGTCCGTTCAGCTTCGTGAGCTACCAGAAGGACGCAGTGATCCGCTTCAAGGCCAATAAGGAGTATTGGGGCGAAAAAGCGCTCGTCGATGATCTCGTTTACGCAATCACGCCCGATCCGACCGCACGCTTTGCGAAGCTTCGCGCCGGCGAATGCCATGTGATGGGCTATCCGCGCCCGGCCGACCTGCCGGAGATGCAGAAGGATCCGCTGCTGAACGTGATCAACCAGCCCGGCCTCAACATCGCCTACTGGGCCTTCAACACCCAGAAGCCTCCGTTCGACAAGAAGGAGGTCCGTCAGGCCTTCAACATGGCGATCGACAAGGCCGCTATCGTGAAGGATGTCTATCTCGGCGCCGGTCAGCCCGCCAAGAACCTGATCCCCAAGACGATCTGGTCCTATAACGATGCAGTGACCGACTACCCCTACGACCCGACCAAGGCGAAGGAACTGCTGGCGAAGGCCGGCGTGACGACGCCGCTCGAGATCGACCTCTGGTACATGCCCGTGCAGCGGCCCTACAACCCGAACGGCAAGCGCATCGGCGAGATCATGCAGGCGGATCTCGAAAAGATCGGCGTCAAGGCCAAGCTCGTGACCTATGAGTGGGGCGAGTACCGCAAGCGGCTGCAGCAGGGCGAGCATCTCACTGCCCAGTTCGGCTGGACCGGCGACAATGGCGACCCGGACAATTTCTTCTTCCTGCTCGGCTGCGCCGGCGCGCGCCCCGGCGGCGGCAACGCCTCCAAATGGTGCAACAAGGAGTATGACGACCGGCTCCTGAAGGCCCGGTCCAGCACCAGCCTCGAGGAGCGCACCAAGCTCTACAAGGAGATGCAGCTGATCATGAAGGAGGAGGCTCCGAACTTCACGATCGCACACTCGACCGTCTATGAACCGATGCGCAAGGAAGTCTCGGGCTACAAGCAGAGCCCGTTCAACCGCCATCAGTTCAATGGCGTCGACCTCAAGTAGCGTTTGAAACGATGTCATCCCGGCTGAAGCGTAGCGGAAAGCCGGGATCCAGATTTCATAGTTTCGCCTGGATCCCGGATCGGCTGAGGCCGTCCGGGATGACGCGATAGATTTGTTCGATGTTCAAATTCCTCCTGAAACGCCTCGCCCTCACCCTGCCGACCTTTCTGGCATTGATGCTGCTGACCTTTCTTGCGATCCGGCTGGTGCCGGGCGATCCGGTCGAGGTGCGGATGGGCGAGCGCGGCATCGATCCGGTGCGCGCGGAGGAGATGCGGCATCTCCTTGGCCTTGACCAGCCGATCTGGAAGCAGTTCGTCGATTATGTCTGGGGTATCCTGCACGGCGATTTCGGTACATCGCTCGTGACCAGCGAAAAGGTGCTGACGGAGTTCGCGGCGCTGTTTCCGGCGACGATCGAGCTTTCGTTCTTCGCGATCCTGTTCGCGATGGTGCTCGGCATCCCTGCCGGCATCCTTGCCGCGGTGAAGCGCGGAACCGTTTATGATCACGCGCTGATGGGCGCGGCGCTCACCGGCTATTCCATGCCCATTTTCTGGTGGGGCCTTCTGCTCATCATGTTCATGTCGGAATATCTCGGGCTCACTCCGATCTCCGGCCGGACCGACCTCATCCGATTTTCCGTCGAGCCGATCACGGGCTTCATGCTGGTCGACACGCTCATTGCCGGCGACAAGGGCGCGTTCTGGGATGCGCTTCGCCATCTCATCCTGCCGGCCATCGTGCTCGGCACCATCCCGCTCGCCGTCATCGCGCGGATCACGCGTTCGTCCATGCTGGAAGTGCTGAGCGAGGATTATGTCCGCACGGCACGGGCCAAGGGCCTGTCGCCATTCCGCGTCGTCGGGCTCCATGCGCTCCGCAACGCGCTGATACCCGTCGTCACCGTGATCGGTCTGCAGGTCGGCACGGCGCTGGCGGGAGCGGTGCTCACCGAGACGATCTTTTCCTGGCCGGGTGTCGGCAAGTGGCTCATCGAATCGATCGCCCGGCGCGACTACCCGGCTCTGCAGGGCGGCATTCTGCTGATCTCGTCGATCGTCGTGCTCATGAACCTCCTCATCGACGTCATGTATGGCGCGATCAATCCGAGGATCCGCCATGGCCGATAGCGTGCTCGCCCCCGCGCCAGTCGCGCTGCCGACCGCCGGCGGATCGCCGCCGCGTCCGCTCGCGGCCTTCTGGTATGCATTCCGCGAGAACCGCGGCGCGGTCGTGGCACTCGGCATCGTCGTCGCAATCGTCCTGCTCGCCGCCCTTGCCGATTTCGTCGCGCCGTTCCCGCCAGCCGAACAGCACAGGGAGGCGGTGCGCGTCGCGCCATTCTGGGCGGAGGGCGGCTCCACGCGCTTTTTGCTCGGCACCGACGATCTCGGTCGCGACATCCTTTCGCGCGTCATCTATGGCGCGCGCATCTCGTTGTTCATCGGGCTCAGCGTGATGCTGATCTCCGTCGCCTGCGGCATCGTGCTTGGCTTGATCGCGGCGTTTCGCGGCGGCATCGCAGATACGATCATCATGCGACTGATGGACCTCATCACCGCCGTGCCCGGACTCGTCATGGCCATCCTGATCGTCGCGGTTCTGGGTCCGAACCTGTTCAACACCATCATGGCGGTGACGATCGTCTACCTGCCGCGTTATGTGCGCCTCGTGCGTGCCTCGACGCTCGGCGAACTCAACAAGGAATATGTCACCGCTGCCCGCGTCGTCGGCGTCGGAACGCTGCGCCTGATGTTCGTCACCGTCCTGCCGAACTGCCTCGCGCCGTTGATCGTGCAGGGCGCTCTCGGCGTGTCGGATGCTATTCTGGAAGCCGCCGCGCTCGGCTTTCTCGGCCTCGGCGCGCAACCACCGACGCCGGAATGGGGCGCTATGGTCGGCGACGGGCGCGAGTTCATTCGCTCCAATCCGTGGATCGTCACCACACCGGGCCTCGCCATTCTCGTCACGGTCGTCTCGATCAACCTGCTCGGCGACGGGCTGCGCGATGCGCTCGATCCAAAACTGCGGCGGAGCTGACATGAGCAGCCAGAATCTGCTCGAAATCCGCAACCTCAGCGTCTCCTTCGCGACGCGTGGCGGACAATTCAAGGCGGTCGATGGCGTCGACCTCACCGTGCGCAGCGGCGAGGTGCTCGGCATCGTCGGGGAATCCGGATCGGGCAAGTCGGTTTCGATGCTGGCGGTCATGGGGCTTCTGCCCTGGACCGCGACCGTCACGGCCGACGCCATGAGGTTTAATGCGCTCGATCTAAAGACGATCAGCCCCGAAGCGCGGCGCAGGATCATCGGCAAGGACATCGCCATGATCTTCCAGGAGCCGATGTCGTCGCTGAACCCGTGCTTCACGGTCGGCTTCCAGCTCGGTGAGACGCTGAAGACCCATCTTGGCATGGACAAGGCTGCGCGCCGCAGGCGGTCGATCGAACTGCTCGAGCAGGTCGGCATTACCGATCCGGAACGCCGGCTCGCCGCCTATCCGCACCAGCTCTCCGGCGGCATGAGCCAGCGCGTGATGATCGCGATGGCGATCGCCTGCAACCCCAAGCTCCTCATCGCTGATGAACCCACCACCGCGCTCGACGTGACGATTCAGGCGCAGATCCTCGATCTCCTTCTGACGCTGCGGCGGGACACCAATATGGGCCTCGTGCTCATCACGCACGACATGGGCGTGGTGGCCGAAACCGCGACCGACGTCGTGGTGCAGTATGCCGGCCAGCAGGTCGAGAGCCAGCCGACCGAGACGCTGTTTGCCGATCCACACCATCCCTATACTGCGGCGCTGCTCGCCGCCTTGCCCGAGCGGGCGACCTCGAAGCTGCTGCCCTCCATCCGCGGAATGGTGCCCGGGCAGTTCGATCGGCCCGCCGGGTGCCTGTTCTCGCCGCGCTGCGATTTTGCGACCGATCGCTGCCGCTCCCTGCCACCCGAGCACGCGGAGCCGCGCCTCGGCCATGCGCTCTGCCATTATCCACTGGCGGCGGGCGTCCCGCTCGGACGCGAGGCGGCGGCATGAGCGCATTGCTGGAAGTCACCGACGTCCGCCAGGAATACAGCGTGAAGCGCGGGTTCTTCGGCAAGCCCGCGACCGTAAAGGCGCTGAACGGCATCACCTTCGAGCTCGCAGCCGGGCGCACGCTCGCCATCGTCGGCGAGTCCGGATCGGGCAAATCGACGCTCGCCCGGCTTGTCACGATGATCGAGGAGCCGACGGCGGGCAGCATCCGCCTCAACGGCGCGGATATCGGCGCGGTGGGCTCGGAACGGCGCAGATCGCTGCGCGGCGACGTGCAGATCGTGTTCCAGAACCCGTTCGGATCGCTCAATCCGCGCCAGACGATCCGTGATGCGCTGGAAGAGCCGCTCAAGGTCAATACCGCGCTGTCGGCCAGCGAGCGCCGCGAGGCGGGTCGGGCAATGATGGCGCGCGTCGGCCTCAGGCCGGAGCACGACACGCGCTATCCGCACATGTTTTCGGGCGGGCAGCGGCAGCGCATCGCCATCGCACGCGCCCTGATGCTGCGGCCGAAGGTGCTGGTGCTCGACGAACCGGTTTCCGCCCTCGACGTTTCGATCAGGGCGCAGGTCCTGAATCTGCTCGCCGAGCTGCAGCAGGAGTTCAACCTCGCCTATCTCTTCATCAGCCATGATCTATCGGTCGTGCGGCACATCGCGGACGAGATCATGGTGATCTATCTCGGCAGCGCGGTCGAAACCGGCCCGGCGAAAACCATCTTCGCGAACCCGCAGCACCCGTATACGCGGGCGCTTCTGTCAGCGACGCCCGTCGCCGAACCCGGCGCCAAAAAGGAGCGGATCATCCTGCGTGGCGAACTGCCGTCGCCCTTCGATCCGCCGAAGGGCTGCGCCTTCAATCCGCGCTGTCCGCTCGTCTTCGACCGGTGCCGCGTCGAAACTCCACGCCTGATGACGGCCGAGCATCGTGAGGTCGCGTGCTTCGCCGTTGAGCCGCCTCCAGCCTAGATCAAGCGTAACCAAGCTGTTTCACTGGCACGAAATCACTCGCGCGGGATGAGTTCGGCGACCTTCCGATCGAGTGGATCGCTGCTTTCGGCAAGTCCGGCCGCCACCCCATCGCGATCGGCGGCACTGCGGTTCTGGCTCATCTTGCGCTTGCCTTCGAGCCGCGCGATGGGCATGCGAATGCCCACGATGCCACGCAGTTGCGCGGCGACGAAATCCGGCGGCGCATCGTTGACCTGCCAAGGCGTCGCCTGCGACTTCTCCTTGAGGTTGGTCACCTGTTCGACGATGCGCAGAAGCCTTTCGGAATTTTCGATGAATTCGACCGGGCCGTGGGCATGAACGGTGATGTAGTTCCATGTCGGCACGACTTTGCCGTGCTCGCGCTTCGCCGCATACCAGCCGGGGCTGACATAGGCGTCCGGGCCCATGAAGATCGCAAGACCATCGCCGAGCGGCGGCACGCGCCATTGCGGATTGGCTTTGGCCAGATGACCATAGAGGACGCCATGCTCGCCTTCGCTTTCAGCGAGGAAAAGTGGCAGCGGCGTCGCCAGCGGCCCCTCGGCAGTCGCGGTGATAAAATTCGCCAGCCGCGCGGCGCGGATCGTCTCAACGAGGCTCAAACGGTCGTCAACGCGAAAGGCGGGCGGGGTATACATGAAGAATGCTCCTTACTCTTCCACAGGCGAGGCCGAAAAGGCAAAGCCGCAATACCGAGTGCCCATCAGAGCCCGCAGCTCACGGAGATGGATGATTTGCCGGCTATCTGCGCCAGCTCACCCGTTGTTTTGTCGCCAGCCGCGCCGCCTGCCTGCGTTTTGACGCCCTTCTGGTCGAGGAAGGCGCGGACGGTGCTTGCCGGCGCGAAACGGTAGGCTCTGACAGGTACGACACCAGCGATCTGCACATTGAGCGGGGGCAGGTCGGTCACAAGACCGGCAAGGTGGCCTTGCCTGTCGAGAACGATGCTTCCGGCGGAGCCGTTCTGCAGCGCGACCGGAAGACTTGGGCTGGCGTCGCCTCCGACCGCGACGCCGGGCGACACGACAAGCTTCCGCGATGCCGCGTCGATGCCGAAGGCGACGAGGTTGTCACCGCCGGCAATGGCCGTTTCGCGCATGGCGGGCATGCTCGCCGCCGGTGCGCCTTCGGCAGCGAGCAGCGCCAGTCCGGAGGCTCCATCCGCCGCCACGATCTGGGCAGGCTTGCCTCCGAGCGTAATGGTCTTGCATCCCTGCACGGCTTTCGCCGCCGTGAGAAGCTTGCCGCCGCCAAGATTGAGCGCCGTCAGCGCGCGCTCGGTCGGCGCTGCCTGAACGGGGCTGAGCGCAAGCGGAGCCGCGCCTGGCGCTTGCGGGGTCGATGCCTGTGCCCCGGCTGCGGGTGTCGCGGGGCGCGCGGCCTTAAGAGGCTCGAACGTGTTGGCGATCGCAATCACGATTTTGTCGATGCCGGGCGAGAGCGAGGCGTCGTAGGTGAGCGTATAGCCGCGCAAACCCTCGGCCGTCGGGGCAAAGCGCGTATAGAACTTCTTTGCAGCCATCTCGCCGGTCACGACGAAGAAGTCGGGGCGCAGCAGCTTGTACGTTACCTTGCGCCCTGGCACCGCAGCGTTGACGAAGCGCTCGAAGGTGCCCGGCATGTCGGCCTTGTCCGGTGCCGTACGCACGGTCTCCAGCACGATGTTGCCGTTCTCGCTCGACCATTTGCCGCCGATCGGCGTCTTTTCCGCCTTGGTGAGCAGCGTGGCGGGAATGCCGATGCCGGAGCCCGTGACCGGATCCGCCTGGATTATGAACCGCATCGCGGCGCGGGCCTTGCCGGCGTCAGCCGCAAGCTGGGCGCGCTGCTTCTCGTTGAGCACGCCGTCGACCGGCTGGTTGATGGCTTTCTGATAGGCCGAGATTGCTTCGTAGGTGAGGCGGCCGAAGGTGCCGAGCGCCGCGCCGCTGAAGCTGGTGACCCAGACGAGATCGTTCTGGATCGCCACGCGGGTCGGCTCGGGAAGGGCCTCGAACGCGGCTTGCGCGGCCGTCACTCTGGGATCGACCGGGCGAGGCGCGCTCGCCTGGGGCGGCGCAGGCTGGGCATGAACTGGACCAATGGGCGATGCCGCCGCGAGAAGGCAAAAGCCGATGGCCGAAGATCGATTACGCATCCCGTTTTCTCCCCGCGAAACCGTCACGCTGCTCGGCGGTCGACGGCTGAAACCGCATTGTTCGCGTCATGGATATGTGGCACGTTGCGGCCAATCCGGGGAGAGATCGATGCGCAGATTCATTGGCTTTTTTGCTTTTCTTGCGTGTCTTGCCGTCAGCGGCGTGTCTTTTGCCCAGACGCCCGGCAATCCGGCGGCTGCTCCCGCAGTCGCCAAGCCCTATCTGGACGAGAACCTCGCCGGACAGATCGTCAAACTCGAGGAGCGGATCAAGCGCGAGAACGCCAGCGTCGTCAGCCAGCCGAATGACGGCTTCAAGCGCGACGGCGCTCAAGCCCTCGCCAAGGGCGATGCGCGCCGCGCCTTGAGCTTCGCGCGCAACGCCATCGCCGCGGATGGCGCCGACCCGGTCGGCTGGTTCCTGCTGTCGCGCGCCGCGCAGCTCGTCACCGAATTCAAGGATTATAGCGAACGCTACGCGCTGCAGGAGTTCGGCGTCTCCGGGGCCTATGCGGCCTATGCGAAGTCGAAGACCGCCGGTGATCAGGCGACCGCGCTGGCCTTGCTCGGCTCGGCCTACCAGAAACGCGAATTCTGGCGGCAGAGCCTTACGGCGCTCCGAGCCAGCCTCGCGCTCGCAGACAATCTCGGCGTTCGCAAGACCTACGAGCAACTGCGCGAGAAGTACGGCTTCCAGATCCGCGAATACAAGGTCGATTCCGACGCCGCCGCGCCGCGCGCCTGTTTCGAGTTTTCCGAGAACCTGCAGCGCAGCAAGGCGGATTTTTCGAGCTATGTCGCGGTCGCCGGCAATCAAGGCGGCACATCCGTCTCGGCCGAGGATGCGCAACTCTGCGTCGAGGGGCTGAAGCACGGCGAACGCTACAACATCGTAATACGTCAGGGGCTGCCGTCCGATGTCGGCGAGGATTTGCTGAAGTCGGCCGATTACACGATCTATGTGCGCGACCGCTCGCCATCGGTGCGCTTCACCGGCCGCAACTACGTGCTGCCGAAGATCGGCCAGCAGGGCATCCCGGTCGTCACGATCAATACTTCCGCCGTCGATCTTGAAATCTACCGTATCGGCGATCGCAGCCTGCTGCCGACCATCCGCTCCGAAGAGTTCATGGAGCAGGTGTCGGGCAGCACTGCGCAGACGATCGCCAGCGAAAAGGGTGAGAAGATCTGGTCGGGCACGCTCGATACGAAGAACGACCTCAATCAGGACGTCATCACCGCGTTTCCCATCTCGGACGCCGTAAAGGCGATGCAGCCGGGCATCTATGTCATGTTCGCCAAACCGCCGGGGAAGACGCGGACGGCCGATGGCGAAAGCGACGAAGATTACAGCAGCCGTGCGACGCAGTGGTTCGTCGTTTCCGATCTCGGCCTCACCTCATTCTCCGGCAATGACGGCGTGCATGTGCTGGTGCGCTCGCTCGCGACCGCCGCGCCCGTCTCGGGCGTCGAGGTGCGGCTCGTTGCCAAGAACAACGAAGTGCTCGGCGCGAAGACGTCGGACGCCAACGGTTATCTGCGCTTTGATCCGGGCCTCGCGCGCGGCAGCGATGGGCTCGCGCCGGCGCTTCTCACCGTGACGGATGGCAAGGGCGACTACGGTTTTCTCGATCTTGGCCAGACGGCCTTCGATCTGACCGACCGCGGTGTCAAGGGGCGCACCGCGCCGGGCCCGCTCGATGCGTTCGTCTTCACCGAGCGCGGCGTTTATCGCTCCGGCGAGACGGTCTATGTCACCGCGCTACTTCGTGATTCTGCAGGTGCCGCCGTTTCGGGCCTGCCGCTGACCAGCGTGATCACCCGACCGGACGGCGTCGAGTACAAGCGCGAGATCGTCAAGGATCATGGGCTCGGCGGCCGGTCGATCTCCGTGCCGCTGCTCGCTGGCGCTGCGCCCGGCACCTGGCGCGCCGACATCTTCTCCGATCCGAAGCGCCCCGCCATCGGCTCGATGACTTTCCTCGTCGAGGATTACGTGCCTGAGCGGCTCGAACTCGACCTCAAGGCCGCGAGCGCCTTCGTCCGCCCCGGCGAGCCCGTCACGGTCGATCTTGCCGCCCGTTACCTTTACGGCGCGGTCGGCTCCAACCTCACCGTCACCGGCGAGTTCAAGCTGGAGGCGGCTGACGAAATCGCGCTGCCGGCGCTGAAGGGCTACCAGGTCGGTCTGACGGACGAGACCTTCGAGGCTGTCACGGGCGACATCGAGGCAGATGCCGTGACCGACGCGCAGGGCAAGGCGCGCGTCGTCGTCGCGCTGCAGGAAACGACCGCGATCCGGCCGCTCCAGGTCGGCGTTACGCTGCATGCGGCCGAGCCTGGCGGCCGGGCTGTTACGCGGTCGGTCACTGTGCCTGTGGTGCCGGTCGGCTCGCTGATCGGCGTCAAACCGCTCAACGACAGCGACAAGCTGACGGATGGCAGCAAGGCGGAGTTCGACGTCGTGCTCGTCAACCCGGAAGGCAAGCGCACAGCGCGGCCCGGCGTCAAATGGGTGCTGAACAAGGTCGATCGGCGCTACCAGTGGTTCTTCAAGGAAGGCCGCTGGAATTATGAGGCGTTGAAAACGACCCGCGCCGTCGCGAACGGCACTGTCGACCTCAGCGAGACGACGGACGCCCGGATCAGCTCGGTCGTCAAGCTCGGCAGCTACCGGCTCGACGTCACGGCCGACGGGCTTGCGGGCGCGGAGACGAGTGTCAGCTTCTCGGTCGGGTGGGATGGCGAGCGCACCGCCAATACGCCCGACGTGCTCGATATGACGCTCGACAAGAAGGCCTATGCGGCCGGCGATACGATCCAGGTGAAGCTCGATCCGCGCTTCGGCGTCAAGGCCACACTGGCGATCGTATCGGACAAGCTGCACGACATCGAGACGATCGATGTGCCGGCCAGTGGCGGCACGGCTTCCCTTAAGGTGAAGCCCGAATGGGGGGCAGGGGCATACATTGTCGCGCTCGCCCATCGCCCGCTCGACGTCAGCGCCCAGCGCGCGCCCGGCCGTTCGATCGGCGTTGCCTGGTTTGGCATCGAAAAATCCGCGCGAGTGCTCAAGGTCGGCATCGATACGCCGAAGACCATGCTGCCACGCTCGAAGCTCTCCGTTCCGGTGACGCTGGCCGGGCTGAAGGCGGGTGACGAAGCCTATGTCTCGATCGCAGCCGTCGATGTCGGCATTCTCAATCTCACGCGCTACGAGCCGCCCCAGCCGAGCGAGTTCTATTTCGGCCAACGCCAGCTCGGGCTCGATCTGCGCGATCTCTACGGCTTCCTGATCGACGGGCTGCAAGGCACGCGCGGCGCGATCCGCTCGGGCGGTGACGGCAAGGGGCCGGCGACAGACGGCGCGCCTCCCATATTCGAGCCGCTGGCGCGCTATTCGGGCGTGACCAAGGTGGGCGCTGACGGCAAGGCGACGGTCGAGTTCGACATTCCAGCCTTCAATGGCACAGTCCGGGTCATGGCGGTCGCCTGGTCGGCGGGGCAGGTCGGCGAGGGCAGGGCGGACGTCATCATCCGCGATCCGATCGTGCTGCAGGGCACGCTGCCGCGCTTCCTCAATGTCGGCGACCAGTCGCGTTTCCACGTCGCGCTCGACAATGTCGAGGCCCCGGCCGGTGATTACGTCGTCGATGTCGACGTGCATGGCCCCGTCTCGGTGCCAGCGGAAGCGCTCCGTACCACGTTGAAGCTCGCCAAGGGGCAGAAGGCGGCGCTCGTGCTGCCGGTGACTGCGGCGGGAATCGGGACAGCCACATTCGATCTTCGCCTCAAGGGGCAGGGCATCGACATCGCGCAGGCGCTCGTCCTCCGTGTGCAGCCGGCAGCAAGCGCGCTCGTGCGCCGCTCCGTGCGGCCGCTTCCGCCCGGCGGTTCGATCAGCCTGTCCGGCGATCTTCTCGGCGACATGCTGCTCGGCTCCGGGAGCGTTTCGGTCTCCGTCTCGCCGCTCGCCTCGCTCGACGTTCCTGCGCTTTTGAAGCAACTCGACCGCTACCCCTATGGCTGCACGGAACAGACGGTGAGCCGCGCCATGCCGCTGCTTTACGTCAACCGGCTCGAGGCGCAGGAGCGCTTCGGGCTCGACGACAAGGCGGATGACCGGATCAAGGCTTCGATCGAACGCGTGCTCACGCGGCAAGCGTCGAACGGATCGTTCGGCCTCTGGTCGGCCGGCGGCGAGGATGTCTGGCTCGACGCGTTCACCGCCGACTTCCTGACCCGCGCCCGCGAGCAGAATTTTGCGATACCGCAAAAGGCGTTCGATCTGGCGCTCGATCGCCTGCGCAACAGCGTGGTCAACGCCTCTGCGGTGAAGCCGGAGGAGTCGGCCGGCATCGCCTACGCGATCTATGTGCTCGCCCGCAACGGTCGTCCGATCATGGGCGATCTGCGCTATCTCGTCGATACCAAGCTGTCCGACTTCACCTCGCCGCTCGGCCGCGCGCAGCTTGGCGCAGCGTTGGCGCTGCTTGGAGACAAGGGCCGCGCCGCCGCTGCTTTCAAGAGCGCGCTCGATCTGCTCGACGCGGCGCGGGACGACGGATTCTCGCGGCCCGATTACGGATCGAAGCTGCGCGACAGCGTTGGCATCGTAGCGCTGCTGGCCGAGACGAGCGGTCCGCGCGCCGATATCCAGCGTGCAAGCCTCGTCGTCGAGCGGGCGCGCGAGGTCTCGCGATATACCTCGACGCAGGAGCAGAACTGGATGGTGCTCGCGGCCCAGGCCCTGAGCAAGGATGCCGACGCGATCTCGATCAGCGTGGACGGGCAATCGAGGAAGGGTGCATTCTACAAGACCTACAGCCAGGCAGCACTCGCGGAAAAGCCGGTGACGATCGCCAATGACGGCGCGAGCGCCTCGCGCGCCGTGATCAGCGTCGCAGGCGTGCCGACGATGCCAGAGCCCGCCGCCGACCAGGGTTTCAAGGTCGAGCGCATCTACTTCACCCTGAAGGGTCAGGTCGTCGATCCGACGAAGATCAGGCAGAATGATCGCCTGATCGTTTCGCTGAAGGTCACGGAGCGGCAGGTGAAGTTCGGACGGCTTCTGCTGGTCGATCCGCTCCCCGCTGGGCTCGAGATCGACAACCCGAACCTCGTCGAGAACGCCGCGGTGCCCGACGCCGAATGGCTGAAGCGCGAGGTCGAGCCGGTAAGCACCGAATATCGTGACGATCGGTTTGTCGCGGCCTTCGAGCGCGAGTCGAGCCAGGCGGCAAGCTTCTCGGTCGCCTATATCGTGCGTGCCGTTTCGCCGGGGCGCTATGTAAGGCCGGGCGCAGTGATCGAGGATATGTACCGGCCTGACCGGTTCGGGCGCACCGACACCGGCATCATCGAAATCGCGGCGGCGCGGTGACCATCTGGCGCGAGCGCGGCTGGGTGCGGCTTGCGATCGTCGCCGGCGCACTGTGCCTCGCTCTCGTCGCGGGTCTGGCGGGTTTTGCCTGGAGCCTGCCGCCGCTCGACATGAGCGCGGCGCGCGAACGGTCTCCGGTCGTTCTCGACAGGCATGGCGCGTTGCTGCGGCCCTTCACGACGCCGGATGGACGCTGGCGTCTGCCGGTTTCGCTCACTGATGTCGACCCGCGCTATGTGAAGCTTCTGCTCGGCTATGAGGATCGGCGGTTCCGCTCGCACCCTGGCGTCGATGCACGCTCGATGGCACGGGCCGGGCTTCAGCTCGTGGCACGCGGGCGCATCGTCTCGGGCGGCTCGACGCTCACCATGCAGGTGGCCCGTCTCATCGAGCCGCGGGGTGAGCGCTCGATCCTCGCAAAGCTGCGGCAGGCGACGCGCGCCGTCCAACTGGAGCGCGCCATGGGCAAGGATGATGTCCTGACGCTCTACCTCGCGCTCGCGCCCTTCGGCGGCAACCTCGAAGGCGTGCGGGCGGCAAGCCTCGCTTATCTCGGAAAGGAGCCGAAACGCCTGTCGCTCGGCGAGGCGGCGCTGCTCGTCGCCTTGCCGCAATCGCCCGAGACGCGCCGTCCGGATCGCTTTCCATCCGTCGCCCGCAAGGCGCGCGACCGCGTGCTCGACCGCGCGCAGGCACTCGCCCTCTTCGCCGACTCCGAAATCGACAATGCTCGCGCCGAGCCTGTGCCGGGCGAACGCCGTGTCTTCCCCTCGCGCGCGCCGCAGGCGGCCGAAGCGGCCTTGCGGGAGCGGCCTGCCGAAACGGTGCATCGGCTGACTCTGGACCTCACCCTGCAAGCCTCGCTCGAAACGCTGGCGCGTGAGCGCGCCGCCGCCATCGGGCCCAAGGTCTCGGTCGCAATGGTGGCGCTCGACAATTCGAGCGGCGAGGTTCTGGCCTCTGTCGGCGGCGCGGAGTATCTCTCCGCCGAACGCCTTGGCGCGATCGACCTCACGCGCGCGATCCGCTCGCCCGGCTCGGCGCTCAAACCCTTCATTTACGGCATAGCGTTCGAGGAGGGCGTCGCTCATCCCGAGACGCTGCTGCAGGATCGGCCCTCGAAATACGGGCTCTACGCGCCGGAGAATTTCGACCTCACCTTTCAGGGGATGGTGAGCGCCAGACAGGCACTTCAGATGTCGCTCAACGTGCCTGCGGTCGATCTTCTGTCGATCATCGGGCCGCAACGCTTCCTCACCCGGCTGCGTGTCGCGGGGGCGGCGGTCGCGTTGCCCGATGCGACGGTGCCGGGCCTGTCCGTCGGGCTTGGCGGCGTCGGCATCACTCTGGCCGACCTCGCCAAGCTTTACATGGGCGTGGCGCGTGGCGGCGAAAGCCTCGACCTCGTGCGCAGGCTCGGCGACGGCGCGCGGCCGGAGACACACCGCTTTCTCGATCCCGTTACCGCCTGGTATCTCGCGGACGTGCTGCGCGGCTCTCCGCCCGCGCCGAATGCGCCGGCAGGCCGTTTTGCGTTCAAGACGGGCACCTCATACGGCTATCGCGATGCCTGGGCTGCCGGGTTTGACACGAAGCACACCATTGCCGTCTGGGTCGGTCGGGCCGATGGCGCGCCGGTGCCGGGCCTTGTCGGGCGCCTCGTCGCCGCGCCGATCCTCAATGACGCTTTCGCCCGCCTCGGCGTCGCACCGGAGGCCTTTCCAAGGCCTGTCAATGCGCTCGTCGCGACCAACGCTACATTGCCGGCTCCCCTGCGGCATACGCGGACCGACATTGCCAAGACCGCGACGTCGCTGGCTCAGCAGGTGCGGATCGCCTTCCCGCCAGATGGGGCGAAGCTCGATCTCGCCTCGTCTGGCGAGGGCGTGCGAGACGTGCTCCTCAAAGCGCAAGGCGGCGTGACGCCGCTCACCTGGATCATCGACGGCAAGCCGCTCGGTGTCTCCAACAGCCGGCGGCAAGCCTCCTTCACGCCGGACGGCCTCGGCTTCGTCCGCATTCTGGTGATGGACGCGAAAGGCGCGAGCGACAGCGTCTCGGTGCGGCTGCAATAGGCTCTGCGACAGCAAAGACGTAGGTTCGCCCGCGTTTTGCTGTATTTGCCAAGTCTCACATGGTTTCCTAAAGACCAGCGACAGCCTGCGGCGAACCAGCGGAGAATCGAGCCATGCGCGTGCTCAGCGCCTTCATCCTCATCATGACGATCGTCATGGCCGTCGTCGGCTACGCGCAGCCGGACAGCATTCCGCTCTACGTTCCGGTGACGGGCGTCGCCATGGCGGTCGTCACGTTCCTGTCGGCGCGGCTCGTCTCGTTCCTGCGCATGTTCGTGCTCGCCTATGTGGCCGTGTTCCTGCTGTTCTCCTTTGCCTTTGTCGCGTTCGCTTACAATGCGGTGCCGGAGCTTCTCGAAAGCACGCGGCCGAAGCCGTTCCTGATGATCGCGGTGACGGTGTTCGCCTGGATCGTCTACGGCATCTCGCGCATTCCGCTCATCTCCATGATGATGCAGCTCTGCGAGCCTTATTTCACCAGCCGGTCGCCCGACGCCATCCTGCCCTGGGGTAAGGTTCGCTGGCAGATGTCCGAGGGGCAGATCGGGCGGTTCTTCCTGATCGCGATCCTCGCTCTCAATCTCGTGCAGGTCTACATCACCATCCTGTTCAACGAATGGTATGGCCGTCTTTTCAATGCCTTGCAGAACAAGGATGCGGCCTCGTTTGGGCAGGAGATCGCCATCTTCCTGTTGCTTGCGGTCGCCTGGATCATCTCGCAGGTCATCGAATATGTCTGCGGCCAGTATCTCCTCATCCGCTGGCGGCGCTGGATGTCCACCGCCTTCTTCGAGCGCTGGATGCGGAATGCCACCCACTACCGGATGCAGTTTTACGGCGAGAAGGCCGACAACCCGGACCAGCGCATCGCCGAGGACATCCGGACCTATGTCGTCGAGACCTACACGATTTCGCTCAACCTGTTCAGCAAGCTGTTGTCGCTTGCGGCTTTCGTCCAGGTGCTGTGGGGCCTGTCCGCGACGTTCAAATATCAGATCGGCTCGGTCAGCCTCGACAGCGTGCCCGGCTATCTCGTCTGGGTCGCGCTCGCCTACGCGGTGATCGTCACGCTCGTCGCCCATCTCATTGGACGGGCGCTCATCCGGCTCAACTTCAACAAGGAGAAGGCCGAAGCGAATTTCCGCTTTTCCCTGGCCCGCACCCGCGAATATGGCGAGCAGATCGCGCTGCTGAAGGGCGGCCCGACCGAGACGGACAGCCTGCGGCGGCAATATACCGGCGTCGTTGCCGCGACGTGGGCGCTCGTCGACCGGCAGAAGAACCTCGTCCTGTTCAACTTCTCGGTCGGGCAGCTTTCGGTCGTCTTGCCCTACGTACTGCTGGCTCCCGCCTATTTCAGCGGCGCGACCGATCTCGGCGGGTTCCAGCGCACCGCCAATGCGTTCTCGCAGGTGCAGGACGGCTTCACGGTCTTCGTCGACCTCTATACGCGGCTCGCGGCCTACCGCGCGGCGCTCGACCGTATCGTCGGCTTCGATGCGACGATGGAGCAAGCCTATCGCGAGACCGGCGCCTTCAAGCGCGATGGACGAGACGGATCGACGCTCGACGTTGAGCACGCCAAGCTCGCCGTGCCGTCCGGTCAGGTGATCGCGACGGTCGACGCGCTGTCATTCGCAAAGGGTGAGCGCACGCTGGTGACGGGGCCGTCAGGTTCCGGAAAGTCGACCCTGTTCCGCGCCGTCGCAGGCATCTGGCCCTATGGCGAGGGCCTCATCCATGTTCCGGCCGGCTCCCGCATCCTTCTGCTGCCGCAGCGGCCCTACATCCCGATGGGCACGTTGCGCGCTGCGGTCTCCTATCCCGGCGGGCTTGCCGAATTCGGCGATGCGGAGCTTAAGGACGCGCTGATCGCGGCCCAACTCGGCCATCTGGCCGATCGCCTCGACGATGACGACCAGTGGCCGCAGCGCCTTTCGGGCGGCGAGCAGCAGCGGCTGGCGATCGCCCGCGCGCTGCTTGCAAAGCCGCAATGGCTGTTCCTCGACGAGGCGACCGCCTCGCTCGACGAGGACATGGAGGCGCTCATCTATCGGGTTCTGCGCGAGAGACTGCCGGAGACGACCATCGTCTCGATCGGGCATCGCTCGACGCTGCACGAGTTCCACACCGCGCGGGTCGACATGCAGCGCCAGCCGGATGGCGTCTTCGCGCCGAAAGCCAGGACGCTGGCGCTCGCCTCATGAAAAAGCCGGCCTTCGAGGGCCGGCTTTCCGTGTCGTGATCGCGATACCATCTATTCCATGAACCAGCCATGGCTGACGACGAGGGACTGGCCGGTGAGCGCGTTCGTCTTCGACGAGGCGAAGTAGAGGCAGGCTTCGGCAACGTCGTCCACGGTGGTGAACTCGCCGTCGACGGTCTCCTTCAGCATCACGTTCTTGATCACCTCGTCTTCGGTGATGCCAAGTGCTTTCGCCTGCTCGGGAATCTGCTTTTCGACCAGCGGCGTGCGCACGAAGCCGGGGCAGACCACGTTCGAGCGCACGCCATGCTTTGCGCCTTCCTTGGCGATGACCTTGGAGAGACCGATCAGCCCGTGCTTTGCCGTCACATAGGCTGATTTGAGGACGGAAGCCTCCTTCGAGTGCACCGAGCCGATGTAGATGATGCTGCCCGAGTTCTGCGCATACATGTGCTTGATGCAGGCCTTCGTCGTCAGGAACGCGCCGTCGAGATGGATAGCGAGCAGTTTCTTCCAGTCCGCGAAGGGAAATTCCTCGATCGGATGCACGATCTGGATGCCGGCGTTGCTGACGAGAATATCGACCTTGCCAAGCTTGGCGACGACTTCTTCGACGCCTGCGTTGACCTGATCCTCATTGGAGACGTCCATGCCGACACCGATGGCGGTGGCGCCCATCGCCTCGATCTCCTTTGCGGCGGCGTTGGCCGCTTCGACGTTGAGGTCGGCGATCGCGATCTTCGCGCCTTCTTTTGCAAAGACGATGGCGATTTCCTTACCGATGCCGCTCGCGGCTCCGGTGATGATGGCGACCTTGCCCTCTAAACGCGTCATGCGAACATCCTTTTTGCTGTTGAATGGGAAGCGATAGCTCTACTTAGCGACTTTTTCCTGACGGTCATGCGTTTCGCGCAGCAAATCGAAGGTCCGCACCCCAACGCCGCGCGGAACGGCCGCGAGCCACGGTTTTGCTTCGAGTGAAAGAGCGGCGTTCTCCTGCCCGATGGCCCAGCGCTCAAGCATGGTCATGCGGCTGAACTCGTAATCCTTGGCCGAGCCCTGCGCTGTTTTCGGGCGGTAGATGAGCTGAACGATATCGAACCTCGTCTGGCAGGCAATGTTTTTCAGCTCGATCGCCTCGGGCTCGTTGCGCAGCTCTTCAGGCAGCTTCTTCAAGAGCTTGCTGACTTTGTGCCGGATATCGTGCATCTCCTGGAAATTGGTGGTGCTGAGCCGCGTCCGGCTCGAATACTGGATATCCTTCAGCCTCTCCGAAACCTCATCGAGATTGTGAGGCATATGACCTTCGGCGGGGAAGAGATCGACCTGGAACACGAGCATGCTGAAGCGGGGCGTGGCGTTCAGCACGTAATGGAGCGGCGTGTTGGAGACGAGGCCGCCATCCCAGTAATATTCACCGTCGATCTCCACCGCCGGAAAGCCGGGCGGCAGCGCGCCGCTTGCCATGACATGCTCGGGCCTGATCTTGATGAAGTCGCTGTCGAAGAAGTTGAAGTTGCCCGTGCGAACGTTCACCGCGCCGACGCTGAGCCGCGTCTCGCCGGAATTGATCCGATCGAAATCGACCAGCCGCTCCAGCGTACGCTTGAGGTCGCCGGTGCTGTAATAGCTCGTCGGCTCCATGCCCAGCATCATGTTTTCAAGATAGGTCGGCTTGAAGAAACCAGGCTGACCGAAAATCAGCGCCGCAAGCGACCCTGCCTTGCGGTTGGCTATTCCCCAGAAGTCGCCGCCGATCACCGGCCAGTAGGCAGAGGGTGATGAAACCTCCTCCCAGAACTCCCGCAGACGCGCCACGCGGTTCTCAGGTGCATTGCCGGCTATGATTGCGGCGTTGATCGCTCCGACCGAGATGCCGGCGACCCATTTGGGCGAAAAGCCCGTCTCCGCCATCGCCTGAAAGACGCCGGCCTGATAGGAGCCAAGAGCGCCACCGCCCTGCAGAACGAGAGCGATCTTGCGATCGTATTCCTCCCCCGCCGCGCTCGGCTTGGACGTCGTGTTCTGCTCGGCCATTTGATACAATCCCCACCTGAGTGCATTGCCCGAGCCGGTTAAGGGCTCGTTGCAGCCTCGTGTTCCCATTTTCGGGAGTCAAAACAAAGTCAAATCATGGTGACGCCTCTTCAACTTCGCTTCACGGCCGACGTCGAAGGTTCGCCGAACAGTTCTTCGCGATATCGGAACATGACCACTTTGCGGCAGCGGCGGTCGGCGATCGGCAGTCGTTCCTCTGCCTCTGTGATGCGTCCGGCGACTGCGGCGGCCCCATCCCGAACGCTTTCGCTCGCGATGAATCCGCCACGCACCTGAATGCGATCGACGAGCACTTTCATGAAAGCGTCGACGAGTTCAGGGTCCGGGGACGAGGGCTCCGTCCAGAAGCCGGCAAGCGGGCCCTGATGGGTCAGGCCGGGAAGCGCGAAGATGGCGTTGCCAAGCGCGATCAGCGGCTTGCCGATCATCAGCGCCGCCGTCCCGACGGTCGAGTTGATCGTGACCACGCCGGCGGAGGCTGAGATCATGGCGTCGAGCGAGCCGCCATCGACGACAGCGATGCGATCGGCCGCGCCTGAGAGCGCCGCCGCCTCACCGATGCGCGAGTGCCAGCGCGAGAGGCCGTTATCGATCGGGTGGACCTTGAAGAGCAACCGTGCGTCCATCGGAGCATGCTGCGCAAAACTGGCGATCACCGCATTGACGAGCCTCAAGAGATCGCCGCCCGGCGCATGCACCTTGATTTGATAATCGCCGGGCAATTGCAGCGGAAACAGGAAAAACGGTCGGTCGCTTGACATGAACGATCCGAGCACATGCCGCCTGTGGCGCGCCTCCCATCGGCTCTTGATCGCCTTCCAGATCCAGCCCGAATATTCGACGATCGGATGGACGGGCCCGTGCCGCCGATAGTGCGGGTGGACGAGCCAGCCGAGCGCCACGTTGGGCAGGTGGTAGATGAGATCGTACATTGCGTAGACCAAGAAGCTCGACCGGTAGAGCGGCCGCAGATCAGGGGCGGGCAGGGCGCGTGACTGCTGCTGGATCAAGGCCGGCTCTCGCGGAAAGCGCGAAAAGCCCGACATGCCATCCGGCTCGATCGTCAGCCAGTCGGGTCGGATATAGCCATGCTCCAGGATGTGGATGCGGCAGCCGAGCGGAATGGCGGCCTCGATCGCCTCGGCATGGACCGGACGCCCGTCGCCCAGCATCAACAGATCGGTGATGCGGTTTGCGCGGATGAGGTCAGCCACATGGGCTGGCCATTCCGAGGGCCGCCCGAAAAACCAGTTCGTGGCGCGCAAGCCCCAGAAAATCCAGTCTCCGAGACAGAAGCTGACGTGATGGACCTCATGGCCGCGTTCCAAGAGATTGTCGGCGACATGCCGCATGAAAGGCGACGCCGGCCCCTGGAGCAGCAGATAGACACGCTTTTTCGTCGGTTCTGGAGGTATGTCGGCGGATGCCAAGCCTGTCGCCCTCATCCCTGTTCCGGCGGTGCGCCGGTCGATAAGCCCGTTTTGAGCATTGCCTCCGCGTGCTATCCCAGTTACACACGCCCGGCATCAAAAATTTATCGTCGAACGCTCGAACATGAAGCCCAGCCCCTTGCCTGTCATTCTGTTCTTGCAAGGGCCGCCCTCAGGGTTCTGGCCGCAATTGGCGGAAGCCTTCGCCTCGCGTGGCGCGAAGACTTTGCGGGTCAATTTCTCCTTGGGAGACTGGCTCTATTGGCGGCGACGCGGCGCGATCAACTATCGTGGCTCGCTCGAGGCGTGGCCTGAATTTCTCGCAAAGCTCATCGACGACCATGGCGTCACCGATATCCTCTATTACACGGACCGGCTTCCCTATCATGTCGAGGCGGCGCGTGTCGCGGCGACGCGCGGCGTCAATTGCTACTCGGTCGAGTTCGGCTATCTGCGCCCGGACTGGCTGACGCTCGAGAAGGGCGGCATGGGCAGCTTCTCGCATTTTCCCGTCGATCCCGACACCATCCGCAGCATCGCCGCCGAGGTGGACGAGCCCGACATGGGCGTGCGCTACACGCACACATTCGGGCAGGAAGCGTTCAACGAGGTGACCTACAACCTCGCCAGCTATTTCGGCTGGGCCTTTTTTCCCAAATTCGACGCCGACAAGTATTACGATCCGCTGCTCGAATATATGATGTGGTTTCCGCGCATGGTGACGAGCCGGCGCGCGAAGAGGAACACGCGCCAGATCGAAGCGACGCTCGACCAGCCGTTCTGGCTGCTCGGGATGCAATTGCAGAGCGATTATCAAGTGCGCGCGAATTCCCATTACGCGCACCTCAAGGACATGCTCGAGGAGACGATCGGCTCGTTCGCGCGCAACGCCGCGCCGAAGGATCGGCTCGTCGTCAAGCTGCACCCGCTCGATAATGGCTGGGAGCGCTGGGACAAGGTGGCCGGATCGATCGCCGAGCGCCACCGCGTCGCCGATCGGGTGGTCGTCATCGACGGCGGCGATCTTCAGGCGCTGATCAAGCATTCGAACGGCGTCCTGGTGGTCAATTCCACGGTCGGCCTTCACAGCATCCAGGCGCTGAGGCCAACGAAAGTGCTCGGCGTCGCCATTTACGACATTGACGGCCTGACGCATCAGGGACCGCTCGACACCTTCTGGCGGGAGCCGGAGCCTGTCGATGCCGATCTGGTGCGCGATCTTGTGAAGGCGCTCGCGGCGACGATCCAGGTCAAGGGTAATTTTTACAACCCGCACGGCCGGGCGCTTGCCGCCGGTGCTATGGCCGATCGAATCCTCAACGGATCGGTGAACGAACCCGGGGCCTTCGTCACGCCGCCGCCCCGGCTCGTCAAGGCTGAGATGCGGAAAAACGAGACCGGAGGGAATGGCCGAGTGCCGGAGGCCCACCGCATGCCTCTTTCGCAATCGCTGGCGGCTCGTTCGATGATCGACACCCAGGCAAGCGGCTTCGTGGGGCGCAACGTCAACGACAATCTGCCGCCGCCGGACGCACCCGGGGGCCAGCCGCCCGTGCGGGCGCGCAAGACAAGCGAAGACCACGGGCGCGACCAGTCCTCCCGGCCACGCTGATGTCCCTTGCGGATCGTCTGGCAGGGCTTCTGCCAAGACCAAGGCTTCGTCCTGCCGCCGGATTGCGAAAACCCGTCGAGCGGATCATCGTCTTCGCGCGGCTGCCAAACCCGACCTTCGATTATTATTTTTCGGCCCGCATGAACGCGGCGGGTCAGCCGCAATCCGTTCTGGTCGACATTCGCGATCCCGAGATCGAGCGGGCCGAGCCAGACGGCACGTTCGCCCTTATCTGCCGATACACCTCAGCCAAGGTGCTCGACTGGATCGAACGGCACCGTGACCGGCTCGCCGGCGTCGGGTATTTCACGGATGACGATGTCTCGGCGTTCGTTTCCTCCAACGATGCGGACCTCGGCTACCGGTTCTTCCTGTTCGGTCTCGGCATCTGGCCGTTGCGGCGGCTCAATCGCCAGATCGATATCCTTTATGTCTCGACGCCGGCGCTGGCGGATGTTTTTGCCGAAGCAAGGCCCGTCCTTCTGCCTCCCGCTCCGCCGCCGGACTTGTGGAGGAGCGCCGGGAAGCCCCACGATGCAAGTGCTCCCGTGCGGATCGTCTTTCATGCCAAGGCCGTCCACGAAACCGAGCACCGGTTCCTGGCGCCAATCGTCGCGGAAATCCTGTCCGCCCGGCCAGGCGTTCAGATCGAGATTTCAGCGGAGCGCCGGAGCATCCCGCATTGGCGCGGCACCCCCGGCGTCGCGCTCGTGCCGGAGGTGCCCTGGCTCGATTATGTCGGTGCGACGCGCGAAGCCGGCGCCGACATCGTGCTCGTGCCGCTCATGCCGTCACGGGTCAACGGCACGCGGGCCGATACCAAGCGCATCGACGTGGCGCGGTTCGGCGCGGCCGGCGTGTTTTCGGCCTCTCGCACCTATGGCGAGGCTGATTCGTCGGGCGAATGCATCATTCCGAACGAGGCTAGAGCCTGGATCGAAACCGTGGTCAAACTGATCGATGAGCCGGATCTGCGGGCACGCGCGGCCGCCGCGACGCGAATGCGCGTCGAAGCGATGTCCGAGCGCGCCGCCATGGGTATTCCCGGTCTCACCTTGCTCTAGTCAACGGCGCTTTTGAGGCGGATATCGACCTCGCGATCGACATAGCGCCATTCCGCCGAGGCGCGCAGTTCGATGAGCAGCGCGTCGAAGGCAGGCTCGTGCTCGGGCGCGTATTCGAACCAGGTCAGGAAATCGAATGGCTCGCCAAGATCGCGCGAATGATGCAGGCGGCGGGCAATCGCCGGCAGATATTTCATCGATTTTGCGATGTGGCCTGACTGCTCCTCGAAGATCGCGCGGCGTTCGTCCTGCGCGAGGCCCCACCATTCGGGCGATTTGCGGATCGGGATCAAGGCCGCGCAGCGCGCCTCCGGGCGGGATAGCGAAGGTGAGACCGATCGCAGTTCGCCCAATTCCGCCGCCTGCGTATACCGGTGGTTGCTGATGACGCCGCGCAGCGCCCAATCGGACGCTGCGGTCCGGTGAGGCGTATCGTCGATGGCGAGCCGTGCCGCGCCGGGAAGCGTCTCGCCGATTACCGGCATGACGCGCTCGATATGCCAATGCCCGGCGTCGCCCGCGCTGAACGTTATGGTTGTGACTGCAGACATGAGGCTAGACTGCTACGGCGTCGAAATGCTGGCAAGCCGCCGCGCGAACATGTGATGTCAATCACCGCCGAACCGGCGCTGCCACATCTTTTCGCCGACCATGCAGTCGGCGCGGGAGCGTTCGGCGATCGGCACGATCCGGGCGGGCGGATCGGTCTCGGCGATCTCCCGCAGCAGCTTCTGGCGCGTCGCTGTCGAAAACTGCTCCTGATTGCTGATGGCGATGACGAATGAGCCATAGCCCCCGATCACGCAATCCGAGTAGTATTGATCGAGATTGTCGATGTCGAACGAGCTGTTGAAGCGCCGCTGGAAGATGATCGGCAGGCCGTTGATGACGATGTTCTGAGCGAGCGCTTCCTCGCGCGCGATCTCGACCGGGCGGCCGTGATTGTTCGGGCCGTCGCCGGAGATGTCGATGACGCGGCGTGGCGCGGACAACGGCGCATCTTCGAGCAGCCCGACCCCGTAATCGATCGCGCCGCTCAGCGAGGTGCGCGAGGCGCGTCGATAGGGCTGGCTGCGCAGCTTGTCGACGAACGCCTGTGCGGTCGCCGCGCCGTCGATGATCGTCCAGGGCACGATGGTGCGCCGCTCGCCGGTTCCCGCCCATTCGTAATACGCGATGCCGATGCGGCCATGGATGCCGGCTGCGATCCCATCCAGCACCTGCTTGCTGAGCAGCGCATCCATGTAGCCGTTGCGTTGAAGGTACTGTTCGTCCTCATCCATCGAGTAGGAGATATCGACACCCAGCGCCAGAAGGACATCGACCGCAGGCTTGGCTTCTTCGGGAAGGGCTGGAAGCGGCGCGGTGAGAACGGCGAGCGCAACCAGGGCCGGCGACAGCCAGCATCGACGCAGGGTTGAAAAACTGGGCATCGCAGTCTCCGTCCATCAGCCTGTTGCACAAAGCATGACATAATGGAGTCAGATCGCCAACGACGAGATTCGCGCGTCGCCTGGGGCGGGTTCAGACCGCCTTCCGCCAGAAGCGGCTGGTATCGACCGGGACAAAGCCCAGGCTGCGATAGAGCGCGATCGCGGGCGCATTATCCTCGACGACCTGCAGCCCGATGCAGCGCGCTCCGATGCCGCGCGCCCAAGCCTCCGCTGACAGGAGCGCCTGGCGCGCTGCGCCCTGGCGCCGCGCTTCCGCCCGTGTCGCCACGCATTCGAAGACGGCCTGGCCGGCGGCTGCGACGCAAAGCACGGTCGAGAGGGTGAGGCCATCTGCGCGGGCCTGGAAAAACCGGCGGGGATGCGGCACCGTTTTCAGCACCTTCGTATTCGCCTCGCGCCGGTCAGGCGTTATGGCGAGCAGGTAGGTTTCGAGCCAGCCTTCGTCCGGCTCGTCGCCGCCGAGGTCCGGCGCATTCGGCGCGTCGAACGGCTGGTCGAGCCGCTTCAGCATCGTCGTCGTCGCTTCGCCCTCGCAATAGCCGCGCGCTGCAAGAATGCGAGGCAGGTCAGGCGGCTGCGTTCCGGCAAAGGTCTGCACCTGTGCCGGGCTGCCGAGCGCGGCGTAAGAGGTCTCGATCCTCGCGAGCGCATCGGCGATGTCGTTGCCGGAAAAATCAATCGTCGAGACCGAATTCGCGCGCTTTGACCCGCCGCCAGAATGACGCATCAACAGGCCGTCGATCGTCCATGTGCGCAGGGCCGGCCATGCGGCGACATGCAGGCGCTCCAACTGGCGCAATTCATCGATCGACAGATTCAACGCGATCCTCCTCCGCCGCCGTGCATTTTTTTGCCGGCTCTCGCGGGCTTTGCGTACCAGAAGCAGAAGGCCGTGCAACCGTGGGCATTCGGTTGAAGCGCGACTTGGCAAACGCAACTTGGCAAACGCGCGATGCAATGCGATGGATAGCGAAAACAAGCGGGTAGGAGACCTGATGCCATCCTGGGTTCGTTTTCGTCATGATGGGACGGATGCATTCGGGCGAATGTCTGCCGACGGCGCCTCAATAGAGGTGTTCGAAGGCGATATGTTCCGTGAGCCAAAGGCCACCGGCACGAGCGTCCCGGCAGCCGGGGCGACGCTGCTGGCCCCCGTTGCGCCGGGCAAGTTCATTGGTCTGTGGAACAACTTCCATGAACTCGCGGCGAAGCTCGGCGCCGCCATTCCTGATACGCCGCTTTATTTCCTCAAGGGCGGCAACAGCCTTGCGGGTCCTGAGACCGCCTTCAGCGCGCCGCCATCCTATCAGGGCAAAACGGTCTATGAGGGCGAGCTCGGCGTCGTGATCGGGCGAACCTGCCGCAACGTCGACGAGCAGGCGGCAGAGGCGGCGATCTTCGGATATACCTGCGTCAACGATCTCACCGCCCTCGATCTCCTCACCGAAAATCCCGCCTTTCCGCAATGGGCACGCGCCAAAAGCTGCGACGGCTACGGGCCGGTCGGTCCTTGCATCGTCACCGGCTTCGACTGGTCTGCCGCCCGGGTCAGAACCTTGCTGAATGGCCGCGAGCGGCAGAACTATCCGCTCGGCGACATGATCTTGCCGCCAGCCCGGATCGTCAGCCTGTTGTCGCGCGAAATGACGCTGGAGCCTGGTGATCTCATTGCCTGCGGAACCTCAGTCGGCGTTCTGCCGATGCGGCCGGGCATGGAGGTCGAGGTCGCGATCGATGGCATAGGAAGCTTGCGAAACCGGTTCGTCGCAGCAGCAGAGAAGGACACGGCATGAGGATTTGCGTTGTTGGCGCTGGCGCGATCGGAGGGTTGCTCGCGGTCAAGCTGCATGAAACGGGCAACGACGTGACGGTCGTGGCGCGCGGCCCGCACCTCAAGGCAATCCGCGACAACGGTCTGAAGCTCATCGAAGAAGGCGACGTCGTCACGGTCGCCAAGCTGAAGGCGACCGACAAGATCGCAGAAGCAGGTGAGCAGGACCTCATCATTCTCGGCATGAAGGCGCATCAGGTCGAGGCGGTCGTCCACGATCTACCCGCGATGTATGGCCCGCAGACCCTGGTCCTGACGGCGCAGAACGGCATTCCATGGTGGTATTTCTTCAAGCATGGCGGACCGTATGAGGGCCGCACGCTCGAAAGCGTCGATCCGGGTGGGGCGATCGCCGCCAGCTTGCCCGTCGAACGTGTGATCGGAACGGTGGTCTATCCCGCCGCCGAGATCATCGAGCCCGGCGTGATCAAGCACATCGAGGGCAACCGTTTCTCGCTGGCCGAAATCGACAACGCTGAGACGGACCGCATCAAGCAGGTCTCCGAGACGTTCCGCGCGGCTGGCTTCAAGGCTCCGGTCATCTCGGACATCCGCGCCGAAATGTGGACCAAGCTGTGGGGCAACCTGTCGTTCAACCCGGTGAGCGCGCTCACGCATTCGACGCTGGAAGACCTCTGCCGCTATCCGCTGACGCGCTCGCTCGTGACCGAGATGATGCGCGAGGCTCAATCGATCGGCGAAGCGCTCGGCATCAAGTTCCGCGTCTCGATCGAGAAGCGCATCGCCGGCGGCGAGGCTGTGGGTGCGCACAAGACCTCGATGCTGCAGGATATCGAAGCGGGCCGCGCCGTCGAGGCCGATGCCCTGATCGGCTCGGTGATCGAGCTTGGCCGCATCGTCGGCCTGCGTTCACCGCACATCGACAGCGTTTATGCGCTGGTGAAGCTGCTTTCAAAAATGTTGCAGGATCAAAAAGGCCGGCTCAAGATCGAACATTGAGCCGTGCGCCATCAAAAAAAGAAAGGGCCATCATGTCCATGAGTGCTTCCATGTCCGCCTCCGCCCGCTGCTCCACGCTGAAGGAGCTGATGGCTGCGGGCGCGGACGATGCGCCGGCCATCTCCGCGCAAGGCGCGAAGCCGCTCAGCTACAAGGGCCTCCGAGCGCTCGTATCCGAAACGATAGCGGCGTTGAACGGGTTCGGCATCGGCCGCAATGACCGGGTGGCGATCGTGCTGCCGAACGGGCCTGAGATGGCTACGGCCTTCATCGCAATCGGCTCGGGCGCGACGGCGGCGCCGCTCAACCCGTCCTACAAGGGCGAGGAATTCGAATTCTACATGTCGGACCTTAATGCCAAGGCGCTCGTCGTCGAGGCCGGCAGTACCTCGGCGTCCGTGGCCGCGGCGCAAAAGCTCGGCGTCCGCATCGTCACGCTGACCCCAAAGCCGGACGCCGGCGCAGGCGCGTTTATCCTCAGCGCGGAGAGCGCAGGCGGCGATTGCCTCGCCGGTTACGCCGCCCCTGACGAAACGGCGCTCATCCTGCACACATCCGGCACCACCTCGCGCCCCAAGATCGTGCCGCTCTCGCAGCGGAACGTCAGCGTTTCGGCCGGCAACATCGCGGCATCGGTGAAGTTCAGCGCGGCCGATCGCGGCCTCAACATCATGCCGCTCTTCCACATTCACGGCCTCATCGCCGGCATCCTCGCACCGCTCTCGGCAGGCGGCAGCGTGTTCTGCACGCCGGGCTTCAACGCGCTGCGCTTCTTCGCACAGATGGAGGAGGCGAAACCGACCTGGTATACCGCCGTCCCGACCATGCACCAGGCGATCCTGACCCGCGCCGCCGGCAACAAGGAAACGATCGAGCGCTATCCGCTACGCTTCATCCGTTCATCGTCGTCCTCGCTGCCGCCGCAGGTCATCACGGAGCTGGAGGCCGTATTCGGCGCGCCGGTGATCGAGGCCTACGGCATGACAGAGGCTTCGCACCAGATGGCCTCGAATCCGATCGACGGCACACGCAAGCCGGGCTCCGTCGGTCTCGCCGCCGGGCCGGAGGTGGCGATCATGGGAGAGAATGGCACGATCCTGCCGCCGCACCAGATCGGCGAGATCGTGATCCGCGGCGACAACGTCACGCGCGGTTACGAGAACAACGAGAAAGCGAACGCCGAAGGCTTTACCAATGGCTGGTTCCGCACCGGCGACCAGGGCGTGATGGATGAGGAGCGCTACATCAGCCTCACCGGACGCCTCAAGGAGATCATCAACCGGGGCGGCGAGAAGATTTCTCCGCGCGAGGTCGACGAGGTGCTGATGGACCACGTGGCGGTGCAGCAGGTGGTGGTGTTCGGCATGCCGCATGACAAGCTCGGCGAGGATGTCGCCGCCGCAGTCGTGCTGCGCGAAGGCATGAGCGTCGAGGAGAAGGAGCTGCGCGACTTCGTTGGCCAGCGGCTCGCGGCCTACAAGGTGCCGCGTAAAATCCTGATCGTCGATCAGATTCCGCTCGGCGCGACAGGCAAGCTGCAACGTATCGGGCTCGCTGAAAAGCTCGGGCTCGCGTGATGGCGCTTCAGCGTTCCTCCTCCGGCGGCAGCCCGTAACCAAGGGGGCCTGATGATCAGCGACGCCGTCCGAGCCCAATTGACGCCAATGGGGAAACTTCGGGCGGCGATCGCGGTCGGTCCCGTACCGTCCGCCGTGTTTTCGATCGAGGATGGCGATGGCGGATTTCGCGGAGTGCCGGTCATACTTGCCCGAAACCTCGCCGCCGTCCTTGGCGTGGGGCTGACCTTCCTGCCGTTCGACAGCTCGGGTGCCATCCAGTCGACCGCGATCAAGAACCGTTGGGACATCTCGTTCATGCCGGCAGATGACGACCGCCGCAAGCTCGTCGATTTCAGCCACGCCTATCATGTGGCGCAAAGCACCTATCTCGTTCCTGAAGGCTCTGCGCTCTCCACTGTCGCCTCGGCTGACGCGCCCGACATCCGGATCGTCGGGTTGCTCAACACTGCGACGTTCCGCGCCTCGCAGTTGAACGCGCCCCGCGCTGTCCATATCGCTGCGGCCTCCGCCATCGAAGCTGTGGAGATGATGCGGCGCGGCGAAGGGGAGGCGCTCGCGCTCGGACGAGACGCCTTGCTCGGCATAAGGCGTCGTCTGCCGGGCAGCAGAGTTATCGATGGCGCGTTCTTCAATTCGACGACCGCCATAGCGGTGCAGAAAGGCCTTCCCGAAGGCCTCGCATTCATCAACACCTTCATCGAGGGCGAGAAGCGCAATGGCAATATCCGGCGTGCGCTCGACGAGATGGGGCTTGACGAGGCGCTCGTCGCGCCTGCCCATGTCGAGGCTTCATGAAGCCGCGCGAACGACGCATGATGGGCGGCGAGGACGCAAAGATGGCGACGCGGCTGACGTTGAGACTGGATTTTCCCGCCGGGCAGCGGGTCGGTCCCGGCAAGATCGCCCTGCTGCAGGGCGTCGCGCGGCATGGCTCGATCGCTGCGGCGGGGCGTGAGCTCGGCATGTCCTATCGACGGGCCTGGCTGCTCGTCGATGAACTCAACCGCATGTTCGCTGCGCCGATCGTCGCGACCAAGCCGGGCGGCAAATCGGGCGGGGGTGCGTGGCTCACGGACCATGGCGAACGACTGATCGCGCTCTATCGCGCCATGGAGGCGACGCTCCGACAGCGATCGGGAAACGAGCTCGGCGAGATCGAGGCGATGCTGGCCGATCGCGACCCGACCTGACGATCTTGAGGTTGCGGTGATGCTCGACATAGCGTTATATCCACTCGGATATAGCAGCTCAAGGAGCAGCGGCAATGATGAGATGGTTGATCGCGATTTCGATGTCACTGGCGCTGGTCGGCTCGCCACTTCACGCGGCGGAACCGCTCACCGTTTTCGCCGCCGCCAGCCTCAAAAACGTGCTCGACGAGGCTGCGACCGCTTATGCGAGGCAAGGTGGCGAGACGGTTCGGGCGAGCTATGCCGCGACCTCGGTGCTCGCAAAGCAAATCGAGCAGGGCGCGCCAGCGGACATTTTTGCATCGGCCGATCTCGAATGGATGGACTATCTCGACAAGCGCCGTCTCATCAAACCGCAGACGCGCGTGGACCTTCTCGGCAATGCGCTGGTCGTGATCGCGCCGTCCAGATCCGCGTTGAAGGACTTGAAGCTCGACGCCAAATCCGTGCTGGACGCGCTCGGGCCGGACGGAAAGCTCGCGACGGGCGAAGTGAACTCGGTTCCGGTCGGCAAGTACGCACGTACGGCGCTCGGCAACCTCCGTCTGTGGACCGACGTTGAGCCGCGAGTCGCCGGGGTGGACAATGTGCGGGCCGCCCTCAATTTCGTCGCGCGGGGTGAGGCGGCGCTCGGCATCGTCTATGCGACGGACGCGGCGGTCGAGCCCAATGTCAGGGTGGTCGCGACGTTCCCGGAAAACTCGCATCCGGCGATCATATATCCCTTCGCGATCGTCGAAGGCAGCCGCGCAGACGGGGCGCGCTTCATGGCGTTTTTGAAATCGGCTGAAGCTGGTGCCATTTTCGCCAAGGCTGGCTTCAGGCTGCTTGGCCCGCCAAAACAGACCAATTGAGCCGGTCGAGGCGGTGGGCGTGGCGTATCTCTCCGATCAGGAATGGACCGCGATTGCCCTCTCGCTTCGCATCGCGTCGGTGGCGACCCTCGTCGCGCTGCCCTTCGGCGTATTCGTCGCCTGGCTGCTTGCCCGAACGCGGTTCCCCGGCCAATCGCTTCTCGACGGGCTCGCGCATCTGCCGCTGGTGCTGCCGCCGGTCGTCACCGGCTATATCCTGCTGCTTCTATTCGGCCGGCGCGGGCCGATCGGCATGTTCCTGTTCGATACGTTTGGCGTGACGCTCGCCTTTCGCTGGACGGGGGCGGCCCTCGCCTGCGGCATCATGGGTTTCCCGCTTCTCGTGCGGGCGATTCGCCTGTCGATGGAGTCGGTTGACCGTCGTCTTGAAGAGACCGCATCAACGCTCGGCGCGAGCCGTTTCTGGGTTTTTCTCACGGTTACCTTGCCGCTTGCGATGCCCGGCGTTGTTGCGGGGCTGCTTTTGTGCTTCGCCAAGGCGCTTGGAGAATTCGGCGCGACGATCACCTTCGTCTCTAATATTCCGGGCGAAACCCAGACGATTTCCTCCGCCATCTACAGCTACACGCAGACCCCTGGCGGCGATGCCGGCGCGCTCCGCCTCACCGCGATTTCGGTGATCGTCGCGCTTGCGGCGCTGATCGGCTCGGAGTGGCTTTCCCGCCGCGCCGGCCGACGCGTGCAGGGCCTCTGAGCGATGCTCGACATTCGCCTGGTGAAGCGGCTCGGCGCGACCGAGATCGATTGTGCCTTCGAGGCGCGTGGCCCTGTCACGGCGCTGTTCGGACCGTCCGGCGCAGGAAAGACCTCGGTGCTGAGCATGATCGCCGGGCTGATCAAGCCTGACAGCGGCCATATCAGGCTTGATGGCGACATCCTCTTCGATGCGGCCGCGAGGGTCGACATCGCCGTGCATCGCCGAAGGATCGGATATGTCTTTCAGGATGGGCGGCTACTGCCCCATCTCAGCGTTGCGTCCAATCTCGATTATGGACGCTGGATGAATGGGTTAGGCAGGAACGCTGAAAGAATGAATCAGGTCGCGGAGCTTCTTGGCATCGGCCACCTTCTCAAACGCAGGCCGGGCGCTCTATCGGGCGGCGAGCGCCAGCGCGTCGCAATCGGTCGCGCTCTGTTGAGCGAGCCGAGGCTTCTTCTGCTGGACGAGCCGCTTGCATCGTTGGACGCCGCGCTGAAGGCTGAAATCCTGCCCTATCTGTTGCGCCTCAAGCAGCAGGCCGGCATGCCCATGGTCTATGTCTCGCATGTCGCGTCGGAGGTCGAAATGCTGGCCGACACCGTCATCCGCATCGAGAATGGCCGCACGCTTGCGCCGGCCTAAACCGGATTGTCGAGGCTGAACATCTCGGCCTGCTCGTCATAGGCGAACAATTCGCCGTAGCGGCCCCAGGAGATCACCGTATCCAGCGTTTCCTCGGCATAGCTTTCGGACATGTAGTCTTCGAGTTCGTTGCGGAACCGTGCGGCGGGCGCCGTATGGCTCGGTCGCTCGTCGAGCACGCGGCGGATGAGGCCGGCCAGCGGCACATGCCGCAAAAGGTGCTCTCCGAACAATCGCTTGCGTGCGTCGGTTTCCATCTGCGCGAAGCGCTTGCCGGCATCGAGCAGTTCGAGATCGCCCTCCTTCAATTCTGCGAAGCGCAGCATCTGAAGCGATTCTGCGATATGGAACATCTCGTCGGCTTCGAGCTGCAGCGCGCCTGCGAGCGCCGGAAGGTCTGCCTGTCCGTGGTAGGGTTCGCCGGCGACCGCCTCGATGAGGCCGGACAGCACGTTGGTCGAGATGTGGTCGAGCTTCAGGCCGACGCCGTTCGTCGCCAAGGCGTCCGCGCGGGCCGGGCGCGGCGCTTCGCGCTGCGTCATGCGGGCATAGATGCTGTCGACGAGCTTGCGGAACGCCGGATGCAGCCGGTTTCGCGGATGGGGCAGGTTGACCTTGATCTCGGCCGCGACTCGTCCTGGATTGGACGAGAAGACGAGAATCCGGTCGCAGAGCAGGACCGCCTCCTCGATATTGTGCGTCACCATCAGAATCGCCCTGATCGGCAGCTTGCGATCCATCCAGAGGTCGATTAGGTCGGTGCGCAGGGTTTCAGCGGTCAGAACGTCCAGCGCCGAGAACGGCTCGTCCATCAAAAGCAGATCGGGATGGACGACGAGCGCGCGAGCGAAACCGACGCGCTGGCGCATGCCGCCGGACAGCTCTTTGGGGTAGGCGGATTCAAAACCATCGAGACCGATAAGGTCGATCGCCGCGAGCGAACGCTTGCGCCGCTCGGGCTTGGCGACGCCGAGCGCCTCCATGCCGAGCTCGACGTTTTCGAGCACGGTCAGCCAAGGGAAGAGCGCGAAAGACTGGAAGACGAGCGATACGCCTTTCGGCGGTCCGTCGATGCGCTCGCCCCGGCATTTCGCAGACCCGCTGCTCGGTTCGATCAGGCCGGCGATGATGCGCAGCAGGGTGGACTTGCCCGAGCCGGAACGGCCGAGCAGGCCGACGATCTCGTCCTGTCGAAGCGTGAGGTCGACATCCTCCAGAACGAGGAGGTCGTTGCCGCGGCTGCGCGGGAAGGACCGGCTGATCCGCGACAATTCGATGATGGGGGTCGCCTCATCCATTGTCGTCACCCTGTCACCGCGTGGCGCGCGGCGCGATCGTAAAGAGGTCGCCAGACGAGGCGATTGAACACCACGACGAAGGCGGACATCATGGCGATGCCGAGCATGACGCGCGCGTAGTCACCGGATTCCGTCGCCTGAGCGATGTAGGCGCCGAGGCCGTTCGCCGTCAGTCGCGTATCGCCCCAGCTTGCCACCTCCGCGACGATGCTCGCGTTCCAGGAGCCGCCCGAAGCCGTGATCGCCCCGGTCACGTAATGCGGCAGGATGCCCGGAATGATGATGCGCCGCCACCAGGTCCAGCCGCTCAATTGCAGGCTCGTCGCCGCATCCTTGAGGTCGCCGGGCAGCGCCAGCGTTCCGGCGATGACGTTGAAGAGGATGTACCACTGCGTGCCGAGAATGATGAGCGGGCTCAGCCAGATGTCCGGGTCGCCCTGATGGCTGACGATGAGGTAGACGGCGGCAGGAAAGGCGATGTTCGCAGGGAAGGCGGCGAGGAACTGCGCTATCGGCTGCACCAGCGTCGCCATACGCGGGCGAAGACCGATCCAGACGCCGATCGGCACCCATATGAGCGAGGCCAGGACGATGAGCACGATGACGCGTATCAGCGTCACCAGAGCAAGCCGGAAGGCGAGGGACACGTCCTCAAGCGATAAGCCCTCGCCGAACGACCGGTAGAGCGCATAGAGCGAAGCGAGAGCGAACAGGCCGATGGATGCCGCAAAGATCGCGTCCCCCGACCGCGTTCGCACGACGCCGGTATGCGGCCGGGACGGCTTTCGCCATGGCAGCCGTATTATTGCGCAGGCGCGAACGAGGCTGGCGATCGGCGTAACGAGCAGGCGCAGGCCGCGCGTCCGGCGGAAGAGGTCGAGCACCCAGGAGGATGGCGGCAGGCTTGCGGCCGTCTGATCGATGCGAAATTTGTCCGCCCAGGCGACGATTGGCCGGAACAGCAGTTGGTCATAAAGAAAGATGACCAGCAGCATGGCGACGATGGCATACCCGATCGCGCCGAGATCCTGCTGCTGGATCGCCAGCGCCACATATGAGCCGATGCCGGGCAGGGTGATCGTCGTATCGCCCACCGTGATCGCTTCGGCGGCCACAATGAAGAACCAGCCGCCCGACATCGAGATCATGGCGTTCCAGACGAGTCCAGGTGCGGCGAAGGGCAGCTCAAGCGTCCAGAACGTCTGCAGCGGCGATAGTCGAAAGCTCCGGGTCGCCTCGCGCAGGTCGCCCGGCACCGTCTTCAACGACTGATAGAGGCTGAAGGTCATGTTCCAGGCCTGGCTCGTGAAGATGGCAAACACGGCCGCGCATTCAGCGCCGAGCACCCGGCCGGGAAAAAGCTGCATGAAAAAGACGACGGTAAAGGTGAGAAAGCCGAGGATCGGCACCGATTGCAGGATGTCGAGCAACGGGATCAGGATCAGTTCCGCCCGCCTGTTTTTTGCGGCGATCGTCGCGTAGACGAGCGTGAAGGCGAAAGAGATCGTCATTGCCGCGAACATCCGCAGCGTGGTGCGGGCCGCGTATTCCGGCAGCGCCAGTGGGTCCAGCGTGATGGGCGAGCGCTGGAGTTGATCCAACGAGGCGCCGGCGTTGCGCGCGCCGAGCGCGAAGGCAGCCAGCAGGCCGAGAATGAGCAGCGCGGCGAGAATGTCCCAGACGTTGAGCGGATGGTCTCGATCGAGGCTCGCCGGCCTGAAGCTGTAAAAATTCATGCCGCCTCGCCTCCAAGCCTGCCATCCGGCGATGATGCGCTCTTGCGCCTCCGCCAACGCCTGAAGCGTCGGTCAGGACGCGCCGGTATCGGCCTTGAGGCCGGCCGCCTCGATGCCGGCGAGCGCGGCGATTTCATCATTGTCGGATGTGTCGCCTGACACGCCCACTGCGCCGACGAGTTCACCCTTGGCGTCGCGGATCAGCACGCCGCCAGGAACCGGGATGAGCGAGCCGCCGACGACATGGCTGACGGCAGCCATGAAATGCGGCCGGTCCGTCGACATCTTGTGCAGGGTGCGGCTGCCCACGCCGAGCGCGACTGCGCCATGGGCTTTGCCGATCGCGATCTCGGAGCGCTTGAGCGAGCAGCCATCCTCGGCGGCGACGGTCTTGATGGCGCCGCGCGCATCGAGCACCGCTATGGCGAGAGGCTTGAAGTTCTGCTCGCGTGCTTTCGCCAGCGCGGTCTTCAGGATGGTCTGGGCTTTCTTCAAGCTGAGCATGCGGATGGTTCCTCGGTGCGCGTCTTTTGACATCTTCGCCGGGCAGGCGTCCGACCTGCCCGGTCCATGGCTCCGAGGCCTAATGCTTTCGTGATCGTTTGGAAAGCGCGTGCGAGCACAAAGACCTTGCTTGTCCGGGCAAATCTTTGCAAATTCGCCGCAACGAGTTGAGGTGAGGAACGCATGAAAAAAGTTTATCCCGACGCCACCGCGGCGCTGGCCGGTGCCATCAAGGATGGAATGACGCTGATGGCCGGCGGGTTCGGTCTTTGCGGCATTCCGGAGACCTTGATCCTCGCGGTGCGCGAGTCCGGCGCAAAAAACCTCACCTTCGTCTCCAACAATGCGGGCGTCGATGGCAAGGCGCTCGGCCTGCTGCTGGAGACGCGCCAGATCAAGAAGATGATCTCGTCCTATGTCGGGGAAAACAAGATCTTCGCGCAGCAATTCCTCGCCGGCGAGCTGGAACTCGAATTCACGCCGCAGGGGACGCTGTCCGAGCGCATCCGTGCCGGCGGCGCGGGCATCCCGGCCTTCTACACCAAGACCGGCGTCGGTACGCTGATCGCCGAGGGCAAGGAACACAAGGATTTCGACGGCGAAACCTATCTTATGGAGCGCGGCATCGTCGCCGACATATCGCTGGTCCATGCCTGGAAGGGCGATACCGAGGGCAACCTCGTCTACCGGAAGACGGCGCGCAACTTCAACCCGATGATGGCGACCGCTGCACGGCTGACAATCGCAGAGGTCGAGAACCTCGTCGAGCCAGGCGAGATCGATCCCGACCATATCATGACGCCCGGCGTGTTCGTGCAGCGCATCATTCATGTACCCGACAGCATCAAATACATCGAGCAGCGCACCACGCGTCCACGGCCCGTCGCGGCCGAATAACCGACAATCGACAGGGAGACATCACATGGCCTGGACACGCGATCAGATGGCTGCGCGCGCAGCGCACGAATTGCAGGACGGTTTTTACGTCAATCTCGGCATCGGCATCCCGACGCTCGTTTCGAATTACATCCCGGCCGGCATCAGCGTGCAATTGCAGAGCGAAAACGGCATGATGGGTATGGGCCCGTTCCCCTATGAGGGCGACGAAGACGCAGACCTCATCAACGCCGGCAAGCAGACCGTGACCGAACTGCCGACCACGAGCTATTTCTCGAGTGCGGACAGCTTCGCGATGATCCGGGGTGGGCACATCGATCTTTCGATCCTCGGCGCGATGCAGGTCGCGGAGAACGGCGATCTCGCCAACTGGATGATCCCTGGCAAGATGGTGAAGGGCATGGGCGGCGCGATGGACCTCGTCGCCGGCGTCAAGCGCGTCGTCGTGCTCATGGAGCACACGGCGAAGGATGAGCCGAAACTCCTGAAGGCCTGCAATCTGCCGCTCACCGGCACCCGCGTCGTCGATATGGTGATCACTGATCTCGGCGTCTTCACCATCGACAAGAAGGGCGGCGCAGGCATGGAGTTGATCGAGATCGCCGATGGCGTGACGCTCGATGAGATCCGCGCGAAGACCGACGCGAATTTCCGCGTGCATGGAGCGCTGGCGAAAGCTGCCTGACGACTGGCCGACAGGGTTCGGCGTCTACAGGGTTCGGCGTCTGGGGACAATCAGCGCAGGCTTACCGGTGCGCCCCATCCGCTCACGCTCGGCTCCAGCGCGCGGAAACCGCCACGCTGGCCAAGTTCGGCGACCGACTGCGTGCCGATCCGCTCGAAGCCCGGCTTGAAGGCAGGGATATCCATGACCTTGGCGGACGTTCTCGGCAGGCGATCCGCCTGTTCGAGCCTGGTCGCCGCACCGGTTTGCAGCGTACCGATCAGGCGGTCGATGTTCGCGGACACTTTTGATCTCACGGACGCTTCGAGCGTCCATGTCGAACTCAGCCGCCGCAAAGACGGCGTTGTGCCGCTGAAGCGTCGAGCGCCTTTGACGGTGGCGATGAGGTCGCCTTTCTTGAGCGTGTGGTCCTGGCCGATCGGCGGCACGTTCAGGCCGATGCCCGAAGACGTGCAGGTGCAGCTTCGGCTCACCTGCTTGCGATAAGCGTAAGCGCGCGGCAGGCTCGAGTAGCTCACGCCTTGCGCGCTCGCCAGTTCGATGCCGTCGCTGCCCTGTGGCGCGGAAAACAGTTGCGTCTCCGCCGCGGGGCAGAGGCTGCTGCAGGTCGCTTGTCCATAGCCAGATTCGCTTTCGGCGAGGCTCAAGGGAAAGAAAAACCCGTCGCAGAGCCGAACGCAGTATTTCGTCGCGCGGGGCAGGCCATGACGGGCAACTCTGCTGCGGCCGACCTCGGTGGTCCGGGTCAGCGGCGAGAGGCTTGCGAACTCGCCAGATTGCGCTTGCCCCGTGCGAAGGTCGCCTTGTGTGTAGCGAAAGGCCTGCGGCCTCTCCAGCGCTGCCGGAGCATAGCCGAGCGCACGCCTGTTGGCGGACGGGACGAAGACGGCGTGGAGCGGCGCGGCTGACCGGGTCTTGGCGGGCTGCGATTGCGAACGGATGAACGCGTAGACGCCGGTATCGTCTCCCGCATAAGCCATCATGGAACCAAACGCTGCAAGGATCACCGACCCCGCGCCGATCGTCACCCAGCGGCGGCGTTGCCGCGCCTGCCGAAGGCTGAAGCGCAGGGCCGTCACGTTCAATCGTGGAGAAGGGTCGGACATGGCGTTCCTGAGGGCAAACGGGACTGACCGCGTAAGTAGCCGATGCGACACCGCGATCTCAAGCATTGAAATGGCTTTTTTAACGTTTGGCTAACCAACAGCGTTAATGGGCAGGCGATGTTCCTGCTTGACGCTCGCCGGCTGCAGCATTAAGCACAGCGCGGAAATGCGCTCGCCGTGATTGATTCACCGGCCTTCATGCATTGGGGAATAGTTCAACGGTAGAACTACGGACTCTGACTCCGTCAATCTTGGTTCGAATCCAGGTTCCCCAGCCAAAACTCTCCCATCTCTTTGTTTTATCTAGCTTTCTCACCACTGGCTGGGGAGGAAAACGCGTTTGGCATACAGGACTGTCACACATGAGTGATACACATGGCCCTGATCCCCAACGTCATTCGCCGCGGCGCCATCTATTACTGGCGCCGGAGACTGCCGCAACGCCAAGGTTGCAGTTCGCTCTTTGTTTCCATTAGTCTCAAGACCGCCGATCCGCGAATCGCACGCCGGCGTTCTGCGCGGCTGACCGCTGTCAGTCACGATCTGTTTGAGTATGGGAGACAGGGAATGCTCACAAATGACGAGCTGACGGCCATCATGCGTCATCAGGCGCACGAGATCGACGGGCGTCTCGCCGACGAGGCCGCGCTCGACCGCCTCCACGGCGGGCTGCCAACCAAGAACCGCATGGGCCTTCATCCGGTCGAGGATCTGAAGGTCTCGGCCGAATGCGACCGCCGGCGTGCCTCTCCGATGGCGACGCAACCTCTTGCGGAATACGAAAAAAGTCGCTTGCGTATGGCGGGCTGGACCGAGCGCATGATCACCGTGCTCGACAATGTGCTCGACCTCGCAACCTGGTGCGATCCTGTCAGCCATCAGCCTGACTATCTGACCGGTCTTGCGGCCAACCTTGGCATCAGACAGCCGGAGACGGATATTCAACTCGCGATGATCGATGCGGCGGTGCTTCGCGGCACGGCGGCGGCCTATGACAAGCATGCCAGGGCGCTCATGGTCGATCCGGACGAGGATTATGCCCGCGCGTTCAGTCCCGATGCGGCTGCTGCCGCGGTGCTGACGCCCGGGATGACGCAAGCAACGTCTTTACCTCTAACAACGCCTCCGCCTGCGTTCGTGCCAACGATCGCCGATCCGACCGCACATATCGGTGTGCCATCATGCGGCCGCGAGACGCTCATCAGCACGATTTTAAATCTAACGATTGACGAGCGACGCATTGCCCGGGACGCGGATGGCGGTGAACAGGGCTGGTCCGAAGAGACGATCAAGCAGGCGAGCGCGATCGTCGGCCTGCTCGTGCGCTACCTCAGGGACGTCCATGGCGTCGTGTATCTTGAGGATATTGAACAGCGGCATCTCGATGGATTCAACGGCGTTCTGCAGCGGATCAATCCGCGGCACGGCAAGGCCTCCGGCGATGCCGACTTGTCCGCAAACGATTATATTCGGCGGTATGTCGACGGTTACTCGGGGAAATCGCGGCTGTCGTTAAAGACGCGCAATCGATACTGGGGCTACATCAGGCAACTGTTTATTCGAGCCAGGATCAACGGTGTGGCGCTCAAGGCCTTCGAATTCCAAGGCCTGCTGAAAAAAATAAAGAAAGGCGACGCTCGCAAGCAACGCAGTATCCCAGAACCCGAGATTGTGCAGGCGATGTTTCATTTGCCGCCCTTGACCGGCTGTGCTGGCTGGGGCCATCGCAAGAATGGCCAAACCAGTGAGATGTTCACGGCCGGCGACCATGTATTCCATCGGGCCGTGTATTTCTTCCCGCTCTTTGCCCATTATCACGGACTTCGGCGTAATGAATTTGCCTCCATGGGCGTCGACGATATTGTTGTCATCGATGGAATACCCTGTTTCAAGATCTGCGCGAACGAGTTCGGCACGATCAAGAACGCTCAATCCGAGCGGATGCAGGCGATTCATCCGGAAATCATCCGACTGCAATTTCCAGACTACCACGCCGTCGTGCAGGCGCTCGGTTACAAGATGTTGTTTCCGGACCTCGTGTCTCCGTCGAGCCAGAGTTCTCTCGGCGACCGCCTTTATGATGAATGGCTGCCCGGTTTCCGGCAGATTGGTGTCACGCCGCACCAGATTCGCCACGCTTTCAATAACGACCTGAAACAAAAGCGCGTGCCAGAGGAGATTCGGCAAGATTTCATGGGACATAAGGGCGGCAGCGAATCCTCGAGCCGATATGCTGATGCACTATATGTCCGCAATCAGCTTGAAGACCTTCTGAAGGTTACCAACCTCACCGCTCATCTTGAGCCTCAACCGATTAGGCTCCTTCCGTGGGTGGAGGCTAAAAAAAATGCGCCGTGGTCTTTCACAGCTCGTAGCGTGGTTAGACGGAGGGGTTCTCATATCTGAGACAAATTCGCGCTGCCTTCGCTGGTCCGCTTTGCGCCCAAAGTCGGTCATGGCGGACCTTTTGTTGCTTGCCTGAAAGCGGACAACATCCTTAATCGGCTTGCATGGCCAGGTCTGGGACTTGGCTGTCATTGCCGCGCGACAGCTAAAACGGCAGCTCGCACGCAGGCGTCGGACATTCGCGCAATCATCTGACTTCAACGCTTTCCACGATCAGGTCGACCAAGGCACGCAGCCTCGGCAACCGCCTCAGGTCGCGGTGATATCCCAGCCAGGTATCACGAGTGGGCGGAGCAACGCCAAGGTCGATCTCCACCAGTCCGGGGGTGGCGGCACCCAAGGGCTTGGGGAGGACCGCGAGCCCTGTGCCCAACGCGCATAACTGCGCCTGCATCTCGCGGCTGTTGCTGCGCCCGACAATGCGGGCGCTGGGCAAGCTCTCCATCAGCCAGCCCACATCGGGCATCCCGCCAAAGCCTGTGTCCATTACCACCACCGGCACATCATCGCGCAGCGGACCATATCCTTCAGGGGCATAGAGCGCATAGGGCACCGTCGTCAGCCGGCGCGCAATCACTTCGGGCTCATCAAACGGGGCGATGCGCAGCACCAGGTCTGCCTCCCGTCGGGCCAAGCTGTAGACACGCGGATCAGTGAGAGTTTCAACCACCACACCGGGATGACGCAGGTGGAACGCCGCCAGCATGGGTGCCAGTATTACCCGGCCGAACCAGTCCGAACAGGTCACCCGCAGCATTCCCTCCAGCCGCTGCTCGCTACCGGCCAGTTCGCGCGATAGCGCCTGTGCCTCGGTCTCCATCCGCTCGGCATGGCGCAGCAGCAGTGCGCCTTCATCGGTCAGTACGAAGCCATCAGCGGTGCGCTGGAACAAGGCACTACCCGTAGCTTCCTCCAACGCGCGCAGCCGGCGCCCCATGGTTGGCTGCGATTGGCCAAGCCGCCGCGCTGCCGCACCCAGCGTGCCTTCACGCGCAATGGCGAGGAAGACCGGCAGATCGCTCCATTCCAGTGGCGCAGACGGCATGATGATCAGCTCAACATTTATGAATGACGATCATGCAACATCGTCGATTTCCATTCAAGGATGACAGTCGCATCATCAGAGCATTGAAAGGAGATGCCTGATGAACACTACACCCACCACGCTCGCTGCCGTTGCCGACATCGTCAATGGTCCCTTCAACCTACGCCGGGTCGCCCGTCCCGAAGCGGGCGCAGGCGAGGTCCTGATCCGCGTCCACGCCAGCGGCACCAATCCGCTCGACACCAAGATCCACGCCGGTCAGGCGGCCCATGCCAGCCGGCAGCTGCCAGCGGTGCTGGGCATGGATCTGGCCGGGGTCGTCGATGACATTGGTTCCGGCGTTACCGCTTTTGAAAAGGGCGACGAGGTCTACGGCCTGATTGGCGGCGTGGGCTCGTTGCCTGGCACGCAGGCGCAACATGTCGTCGCAGATGCTCGCCTGCTGGCTCACAAGCCCAGCAACCTGACGATGCGTGAGGCAGCGGTCCTGCCGTTGGTGACGATCACCGCCTGGGAAGGGCTGGTAGACCGCGCTGCCATCCGCCCCGGCAACACGGTGCTGGTGCAAGGCGGCGCAGGAGGCGTAGGCCACGTCGCGGTGCAGATCGCGCTTGCCAGAGGCGCTCGCGTCTTCGCCACCGCCTTTGTGGCAGACCATGATTATCTGCGTCGTCTAGGTGCCTTTCCGATCGAAGCCACGCGAGATGTGACCGACTATGTTGCCGAGCACACCGAAGGGCGTGGGTTTGATGTGGTGTATGACACCGGCGGCGGTGCGATGCTCGATGGCTCGTTCCAGGCGGTGCGCCGCTTTGGCCATGTGGTCAGTTGCCTTGGCTGGGGTGCGCATGTGCTCGCTCCGCTGTCGTTCAAGCAGGCCACGTATTCCGGCGTGTTCACACTCCACAGCCTGTTGGCCGACGAAGGGCGTGCGCATTATGGCGAGATCCTGCACGCGGCCTCCAGCATGGCCGAACGCGGCCAGCTGCTGCCCCGGCTCGATCCGCGCCAGTTCACAATGGATCAGATTGGTGCGGCCTATGACGCCGTGACCGGACGCAACGGCGCCCAGCGCGCACAGGGCAAGATCGCCATTACCGTTGCCTGAATCACACCTCAAGGAGACGCGTCATGAGCGATACTTCTAGTAAAGTCTGGCTGATTACCGGGTGTTCATCCGGCTTCGGCCGCATCCTGGCCGAGATGGCGCTGGCACGCGGCGACCGCGTGATCGCAACAGCCCGCAAGGTGGAGCAACTTATCGACCTCCCCGCCGGGCGACCTGATCAATTGTTGACGCTGGCGCTCGATGTGACCGACCCCGCATCCATCAATGCAGCCATGGCACAGGCCGAGGTCACATTTGGCCGCGTGGATGTGCTGGTCAACAATGCCGGCTTCGGGCTGGTAGGCGCGGTGGAGGAGCTGCAGCCTCACGAATACCGCCCTATGTTCGACACCAACCTGTTCGGCGTTATTGAGGTGACGCGCGCTGCGCTGCCCCTCATGCGGCGTAATGGCGGCGGGCGGATCGTGAACTTCTCGTCTGTCGGCGGCTTCACCGGGCGGCAGGGCTTTGGCCTTTACAATGCCAGCAAGTTTGCAGTCGAAGGCCTATCCGAAGCCTTGGCACAGTAGGTCGCTCCGTTCGGCATCAAGGTGATCATTGTCGAACCCGGCGCTTTTCGCACCGCTTTCCTCGGTCGCTCGATTGCTAGGGGAGCAACTCGCCTAGCCGCCTACGAAGCCACGAGCGGCGCGACGCGCGACTTCAGCGCGGCGAACGATGGTGCCCAGCCGGGTGATCCGCGCAAAGGCATGACGTTGCTCATGAAGGCCATCCTTGCCGAACAGCCACCCCTACGCCTGCCGCTGCGCCGGGATGCACTTGCGCGGATTGATGGCAAGCTGGCGGAGGTGTCCGCAGACCTGGCTGCCTGGCGCGCGTTGGCCGAGCAAACTGCTCACGACGGGCCTAGCCTACCGTAACCAACGGGTATGTCATGCGCCCGCGGACGAACGACCGCTTAAGGTCGACAACTGCCGTGCGCCGCGAGCTGTGGCAGCCTTCTTGGATCGATCTCCTGGAAGCTGTCTGTCCCATACCGGCCCCAAAACCGGCAGTTTTGCGTCCCAAGTCGGTCGTTCCGGACTCAGCTAGTCGCCGCAATTAACGGACGTTCGTTATCCTCAACGGCTCGTCGCCATTTCGAATTTCATTTCAGACGGCGATGAGCTGGAGCAATCGCTCTCGATCCGGCTGGGATTCAGCGTCGCCGCTGAAGACGATCTGACCGCGTTCGACGACATGGAAGCGGTCGGCAACGGACAGGGCTTCATGCACGTTCTGCTCGACGAGCAGTATGATCGCGCCCTGATCCCGCAGTTCGCGCACGATCGCGAAGATCTCGGCGACGATCATCGGAGCAAGCCCCTCGCTCGGTTCGTCGATCAGGACGAGGCGCGGCTTGCCAACCATCACACGCGCCATGGCCAGCATCTGCTGCTCCCCGCCCGAAAGCGTCGTGCCGAGCTGGTTGCGACGTTCTCCGAGCCTGTGAAAGCGGTCGTAGATCCCGTCGATCGCGCGCTTTTCGTCCTGCGAGGAGCGCCCCCTCACCTGAAGCAATCCGAGCGAGAGGTTCTCCCCGACGGTAAGCCCCGGGAAGATGCGGCGGTCTTCCGGAACGAAACCGACGCCGGCATGGCATATGCGCTCGGGCGTCAGGCCGGTGAGGGCCTCGCCATCGAGCGTGATGGCGCCTTGACTGGCCCGAACCCAGCCCGCAATCGTCTTGAGCAGCGTCGTCTTGCCGACGCCGTTACGACCAAATATGCCGATGACTTCGCCCGGGCCGGCCAAGATGTCGATGCCCTGGATGATGTGGCTTTGGCCGTAATGGCTGTGCAATCCGCTTATGGCAAGCATGGCCTTGGTCCTTACGCATGTCCGAAATAGGCGGCCTGAACGGCGGGATCTGCTCTCACCACATCTGGCGATCCCTCCGCGAGCTTGCGACCCTGATGCATCACTACGACATGATCTGACAGGCTCATCACGAGGCCGATATCATGCTCGATCAGAAGCACGGTGACATCGTCAGTGAGCCCGCGCACGAGTTCGGCCGTCGCGGCTGTATCGCCATGGCTCATTCCCTGCGTCGGCTCGTCGAGCAGCAGGATCTTGGGTTCCGAGGCGAGGCAGACTGCGATCTCCAGCCGGCGCTGGTCACCATGAGAAAGGTTCCCGACCAGATCGTCGCGCTTATGGGCGAGTTGGAAGCGGTCCAGCATCTGACCTGTCTTGGCCAACGCCCGCGTCGAGCGGCTGATCGGCAGCAGGGTGCGCCCGACGGGCTCGAGTACTTGCGCGGCCAACCTGAGGTTTTCCGCGACGGTGAGTTCTGAAAAGAGGCTGGTGATCTGAAAGGAGCGTGAGAGCCCGGCTGCCTTGGTGCGCTCGGGCGCAGCACCAGTCATGTCGACGCCGTCGATCAGAACCTGGCCGCGATGGGGTCTGAGCGCGCCGCTGATCAGATTGAACAGCGTCGACTTGCCGGCGCCGTTCGGCCCGATCACGGTCGTGATCCTGTGGCGCTGCGCCTGGAAGCTGACCTGATCGACGGCCTTGAGGCCGCCGAAGGAGACGCCGAGGTCACGTATGTCGAGGACTGGCGTCATTGTGGGGCAGCCTTGGTATCTACGGCGATTGCGGGCAGCACTGGGGCATCCGGCACGGGGCCGGGAATACGGCGATGACGCGAGAGCCAGGCTTCGACAGGAGGACGCAGGACGCCCGCCAGTCCCTTGGGCAGGAACAGGACACATAGCATGAAGATCAGGCCGATGACGATGAGGTGATGCTCTGTCCAGCTGCCGATGATCGACTTCAGGATCACGAGCAGAACCGAGCCGTAGATCGCGCCCGCCAGCGTGCCGACGCCGCCGAGCACCACCGAGATCACAGCGTTGCCCGAAGTCGCAAAAAACATAAGCTCAGGTGAAACGAAGCCGCGCAGCATCGGGTAGAGCGCGCCGGAGAGACCCGCAACCACGCCAGCCAGCACATAGGCCGCCATGCGCGCGCGCCAGGCCGAGTAGCCCAGAAAGGGCACGCGTCGCTCGTTTGATTTCAGCGCCGTCAGAACGCGTCCAAAGGGTGTGTCGAGCAGATAGGCTGTCAGTGCGTAGAGCGCCATGATGACGACGAGCACAATCAGGAAGAAGCCGACGGGACTTCCCGTCGAGACGGAAAATGGACCGAACGCAATCTCGATCACCGGGATGCCGATCATTCCGTCGGAAGAGCCGAGCTCGCGGGTGTTGTAGACGACCTTCGCCAAAACCTGCGCCAGGCCGAACGTGATCAGCGCGAAATAGACCCCACGAACGCGGTTTGCGATCAGCCCGCCGATGATCGCTGCAAGCAGCGATGCCGTGAACGCTGCCGCCATGGCAAGCCAGAAGGAGGGCACCTTCATGAGCGTCAGGGCCGAGACATAAGCCCCGATGCCGAAGTAGAGTGCCTGACCGAGCGAGAGCACCCCGGAATAGCCCAGCAGGAGATCGACGGAGAGTGCCAGCCCGGCAAAGATCAGCGCCTCTGTGCCGAGCCTCAGATAGAATGTGTCGTCTGTCGCGGTGCCCATCGCGGCAAGGGCGAGAGAGGCGAGCACGAATAGCAGCGCCAGCAGATGGCTCGCGCGCATCGATTGCGTCAACCGGTCATGCATGGCCGAGCCTCCCAAACAGGCCTTGCGGGCGGAAAACGAGGAAGGCGACCATCGTCCCGAAGACGATAGGGTCGGTCCAGACCGGCGAGATGATTAGGCTTGCCAGCGCCTGGACTTGCGTCAGCAGAAGGCCTGCAACGACCGCACCCCAGATCGAGCCCATTCCGCCGACGATGACGACGGTGAACGCGAGCAGGATGAAGTCGCGTCCCATGGTCGGAAAGACGGAGTAGATCGGAGCCAGCAGCACGCCGGCGAGCCCGGCAAGACTGACCCCGAAGGCGAAGGTGCCGGCATAGACCAGCGATACCGGTACGCCGAGCGAGGCAGCCATGTTGCGGTCGAACGCCGCCGCGCGCACCATTGCCCCCAGCCTGGTCTTGTAGACCACATAGGCGACGCCGAGCACGATCGCCACGCCGACGAGGATCAGAAAGATCCGATAGTTCGGCAAGATGATGCCGAGTATCTCGGTCGCACCGGGGATCGGGGTCGGCGGGCGCTGCGTGTTGGCACCAAAGATGATCTTCAGCACGTCCTCGACGATGAGGCCGAGCCCGAACGTCACGAGCAGCGTGGTGACGTGACGGTCCTTCGTATCGAAAACGGGGCGGATGAGCAGCCGCTCGGCGACCATGCCGAGCGGCACCATCAGGACAGGCACCAGGATGAGCAGGAACCAGAATCCGACACCGGCCGCGCCGAGTGCAAGCGCCGCATAAGCGCCGATTGCGTAAAACTCGCCATGGCTCATGTTGATGACGTCGAGCATGCCGAAGATGATCGTGAGCCCAAGCGCCACCAGAACGACCGCTATCCCGAGCGCGAGCCCGTTCACGACCTGCGGGGCGAGGACGAATTGAAGATAATCGACGGGCGTCATGGCTAGGGGCCTCGATGAGGGGCTCGGCGCGATCTCCCCTCCCCGGCAAGGGGAGGGATCGTTTTTTTTGCTGCTTAGAACCGTGTGCAGGTGTCGGGGCCGATGGCGTTTTCCGAAGAAACATTGTCGATGATGTCGAACTTGCCCTTCGTGACACGCACCACATACATGGGCTGCATGGCCTGGTGATCGCCGGCGCGGATGGTCTTGGTGCCCTGCGGCGTCTGCCAGCTCAGCCCACGCAGCGCCTCGCGGACCTTGTCGGTTTCGGTCGAGCCGGCCTTCTCGACGGCAGCCTTGTAGGCGAACAGGAGGCCATAGCTATCGGCGCCATAGAGATCGGGATCGGTCTTGTTCGCCTCGCGAAAGGCCGCAACGAACTTCTTGTTCGCTGGCGAGTCGATCTGCGGCGAGTAGCCGACGCCGGTTGCGAAGCCTTCAGCAGCGGCGCCAATTGCCGTGATGTTCTGCGAGGTTACCGTACCGGACGCGCCGACGACGGTCAGACCGGAGAGCAGGCCGAAATCCTGGAGCTGCGTCAGCAGGCGCACCGTGTCGTTGCCGGCAACGGAGGTGTAGACGACCTGGGGACGAGCGGCGCGGATCTGGCCGAAATACTGGGTGTAGTCTTTGGAATCGAGCGGAGCGAAGACCTCGCCGCCGCTTTGCGCTCCACCTTTCTCGGCGCTTGACTTGAAGGCGGCGACCGTGGACCGCCCCATCTCGTAGTCAGGTCCGAGATAGAAGACCTTGGCCTTGGGCTTCTCCTTGGCGAGCCATGCTGCGAGCGCCACCGACTGCTGCTCGGCGCGCGCGTTCACCCGGAACATGTTGGGCGAGCATTTGTCGGTCGTGATCGAGTCGGCGAAGGAGACCGTCGTCGCCGCGAGCTTGGCGTTGCGCTCCGCGAGCTGGGCAACGGCGAGCGTTGAGCCGGAGTTGACGGTGCCGGTCAGGAAATCGACCTTTTCGACCTGGAAAAGCTTCTCTGCCTTCTGCACCGCGACAGACGGATTTGCCTCCTCGTCTTCGAACAGCAAATTGACTTGACGCCCGGCGATGCCGCCCGCCGCATTGATTTCCTTCGCCGCAAGCTCGAGACCCCAGCGGACCTGCTGGCCGATCGGCGTGTAGGTTCCTGAAAGCGGCGTGACGACCCCGATCTTGATCGGGCCAGACTGCGCGAATGCGCTTCCGGCAAGGGTGGTGGCGGCAAGTAGTCCGGCGGCGATTGGCGTGATTGTCGCAGTTTTCATGGTCGTTTCCCTCCTGCTTTGTTTTTATGGTTCGACGGTGTCAGGTGCCCACGAGGTTCCTTCGCCGCGCGGATGAATCAGCTCCCGATGAATTTCGGGGCCCGCTTCGCGTGGAAGGCCTCGACACCCTCTCGAAAGTCGTCGGACTGCCGCAGGCGGCTGTAGCAATGCCCCTCCAGCTCGATCGCGATGGCGAGTGTCGAATCCTCGGTGTCGTTGAGCAGTTTCTTGGCCGTGCGCTGCGCCATCGGCGAGAAGCCGCGTAATTCCTCGACGAGCCGGTCAGTCGCCGCTTCAAGCTCGGCATCGGGCACACACTCGGTTGCAACGCCCCAGTCATGGGCCTGCTTCCCGGAGATGCGCTTCGAACGCATCACGATGTCCTTGGTGCGAGTGATGCCGACCATCTTCTGCAGCCGGGCGGAGCCACCGGAGCCAGGAATCTGGCCGAGTTTCTGCTCGGGCAGCGCGTACTGGCAGGTTTCGGAAACGATGCGGAAATCGCAGGCGAGCGAAATCTCGAAGCCGACACCGAAGGCGTAGCCGCGATTGGCGACGATCACCGGTTTGGTGCAGCGTGCAGGAGCGGCGATGTTCCAGGCGAGCTTGGAGACATGTTCGGGCGAAGCCTCCAGGAAGCCCTTGATGTAGCCGCCGGAGGAGAAGTGCTCGCCGGTCGCACGCAGCACGATGACGCGAACGCGGTCATCCTCGTCGAGCGTCTCGAAGACCTTTCGCAACTGGTCGCGCTGCGGCATCGAGATCACGTTCATCGGCGGGCGGCCGAGGACGATGTCGGCACGCTCACGGGCGGCGTCGACCTCGACGCTGAAGCCGTCAAGGTCGTTAAATGCGGAGTGAATCGGGGATATAGCGTTCATCTGGCTGGCTCTCGATGGTGACGGGGGATGAAGGGATCCCGGCGGAGTGGCCGGGCTGTTCGCGTTCGTAATCGCCGGAAACGAGCTGACGGCGCAGCAGCTTTCCGACGGGTGATTTCGGGATGGCTTGAATGAATTCGAAGCGGCGTGGGCGCTTGAAGTTGGTGAGCCCGGTCATCCTGCAATGCTGGTCGAGTTCGTCGGCGGTGACTGGTCCGGCGCGGCGGACGAAGGCGACGACGATCTTGCCCCAACGCTCGTCGGGCAGGCCGACCACGGCGACCTCGGAGACGGCCGGGTGCAGCGAGAGGCAGCTTTCGATCTCAACCGGCGAGACGTTCTCGCCGCCTGTGATGATCATGTCGTCGACGCGGCCTGAAACGTAGAGATCGCCGTCTGCGTCGAAGAAGCCTGTGTCGCCGGTAAAGTACCAGCCGTCACGCAGCGACTTGGCGTCGGCTTCGGGGCGCTTCCAATAGCCCTCGAACGCCTCATCGCTCGTGGCCAGAGCGATGATCTCGCCCTCTTCGTTCGGAGCGGCAAGATCGCGCGCGGAAGCTGCGCCGAGCTTCACGACGCGGATGAGCTGGTTCAAACCGGCTCTGCCGGCAGAGCCCGGTTTGCCCGCAGCCTTCTGGTTGATGGTGAAGGTGTAGATTTCGGACGAGCCGTAGTGATTGACGAAGAGTTCGGGTGAAAAGGCGTCGGTGAGCTTGCCGAGGAGCCCGTCTGTCATCGGCGCACCCGCAAAGCCAAGCTTGCGCACGCTGGAGACATTCGTTTCGACGAAGCGCGGATGATGCACGAGATCGTGGTAGAGCGTCGGCACGAGATAGAGGTTGGTGATGGCCTCCGCCTCGATCAGCGTCAGCGCCTGACCAGCATCGAAGCGCGGCAGGCAGACGAAGACCCCGCCGATCAGCGACATGGCGATGAGCGAGCGCACACCCATGGTGTGATAGAGCGGCATGACGCCGAGCGTGCGCTCGTCATGCCCATAAAGGTTCTGTGCGACATGGGCGACACCCGCCATGCGTTCGGCCCGGTGGCGGCGTGGCACGCCCTTGGGCTTCGCCGTAGTGCCGGAGGTATAGAGCATCAGCGACCAGGCGTCGGCGGACGCGCGCGCGGTGGCGATCGGAGCCGGCATGGCCGCCATCTCCGCGAATGCAAGCTCCGCCTCCCCTCCTTGGACGCCAACGCCGATGCGCGGGATTGAGGGGGCAAGCCGGCTCTCGGCCATGGACTGTCCGGCGACAGCCTCGAACGCGATGGCCCTGGCATTGCAATTCTCGATGACGAAATCGATCTCGTCAGGTTTGGCGCGCCAGTTGATCGGCACGATCGTCAAACCGGCAAATTGGCAGGCCCAATGCAGGCTTGCGGCTTCCCAGCGGTTCTGAAGCACGGTCACGACATGGTCGCCTGCCTTCAGACCAATGCCGTCGAGGGCCGCAACCAGCGACGAGATGCGCCCGAGCCATTGCGAATAGCTCAGGCGGACATCGCCATCGACGATGGCGAGCGCATCGGGATCGCGCGCGACGCTGGCCAGGAAGCTGGTGCCGAGATCAAACATGGGATGAGTCCGGAAGGGATGGATCGGAGCGGAGCTGTTCGGCGGCTTCGAGCGTGGCCCGGATGATGGGCGTATAACCGGTGCAACGGCAGAGATGGCCGCCGACGACAATGCGCAGCTCCTCCTCGCTCGGATGGGGTTGCTCGTGGAGGAAGGCATCGAGCGAGACGAGGATGCCGGCGGTACAGAAGCCGCATTGCAGGGCGTGATGGCGCCGGAAACTGGCCTGCAGCACCGACAGCCTGTCAGCAGCTGGACCGAGCCCTTCGACCGTCCTGACCTTGCGCCCCTCGAGTTGCACCGCAAGCGTCAGGCAGGCACGCGCCGGAACGCCGTCGATCTGGATGGTGCAGGCCCCGCAAACGCCGTGTTCGCAGCCTACATGGGTTCCCGTCGCACCAAGGCCATGACGCAGCGCATCGCTCGCAAGCAGGCGCGGCTCGGCCTCCAGCGAAACCGGCCTGCCATTCAGCGTGAAGGCAACGCGGTGACGTGTTGCGGCACTCAGGTGCGACATGATAAGGCCTCTTTGATCGTGTCACGGCCGAGCGAGCGCACGAGGTCGCGACGAAGCCGCGCGGTGGCGTGGTAATCGTCGCGCGCGTCGAGATCCCATGCGAAAGCATTGAGCGCGTCCGAAAGGGCAGATCCGTCCAGCAACGGAAAACTGCGGCGCTGAGGCTTGTCCGCGACGCCCGCCACCGCGAGATGGATCGCATCCGGCGTGACGAGCGCCGCACAGCCGACAATGGCAAAGTCGCCGTGACGGCGCGCAACCTCCTTGAAGGCGTGGCCGCTGCCGGGTTTGGATACCGGGAAGGTGACCGCTTCGATCAGCTCGTCATCGGCCTTGTCGGTCACCATCATGCCGACGAAGAAATCGCCTGCCTTCACGCGCCGGCTTCTCTTGCGCGAACGCAATCGGACCTCGCCGTCGAGCGCGACGAGGCAAAGCGGTATCTCTGCGCTTGGATCGGCATGGGCGGCCGAGCCGCAGACGGTGCCCCGTGTCCGCGTCTGGTAGTGCCCGAGCCACGGCAGGGCAGCCGCCAGCAGCGGCAGTTCGGATGCGAGGTTCGGCCGCTGCATCAGCGCCGCCTGCCGCACTCCGGCGGAAATCACGATGGTATCGCCCTCTCGCCGAACTGCGTCGAGGCCGGGAATGCCCATGACGTCGATCAGCACGGCAGGCTTCGCCAGCCGCATATTCAGCATCGGCATCAGCGACTGTCCGCCAGCGATGATGCGGGCGTCCGATCCGTACTGTCCGAGCGCGTCGAGTGCCTCGGAGAGATTGCCGGCACGAATGAAGTCGAAAGCGGCGGGCTTCATGTCTGACGCCCAAACAGGCGTGCAAAGAAGCCTGTCCTCTTGCTTTCGGGGGCGGCCTTGCGAGCGAGTGCCGCGAAAAACTGCCCGATGATCGCCTTGGCCGCGCCATCGAGCAGGCGTCCGCCAATGGCTGCGACCTTGCCGCCGACCGCCGCTTCATAGGTGTAGGAGATGACGGTGACCCCGCCTTCACCAGGCGCAAGCTTTACGCGCCCGGAACCGCCGCCGGTTCCGAGCGCGCCCGAGACGGAGCCGGACAGCGTCGCTGCCTTCGGCGGATCCAGATCCGAGAGTTTGATTTCTGCCTTGTACCGACCCTTCACCGGACCGACGCCAAGCGTCACATCCGTCTTGAAATGGGTCTCGGACAGTTTCTTGACGCCATGGCAGCCAGGGATGATCGAGGCCAGCTGATCGGCGTCGAGCAGCATCGACCAGATCGCCTCCGGCGTGGCCGCGACCATGGCCATCCCTTCGCCGCGCAGCGTGCGGTCACCGGGCTTGACTGTGCCCAGACTTGCTGGGCGGTCGCGATTGGCTGCTGGCAGGGCGGGCTCAGGAGACGCGATGAGTGCGGCGATACGCGCTGGCGTCAGCGGCAAGTTGAGCTCGGCGACTCCGAGCGCGTCAGCCACGGCATTGGCGAGACAGACCGGCGTTGACATGCAATTGCCTTCGCCGACGCCTTTTGCGCCAAGCGGCGTGAAGGGCGATGGCGTCTCTATATGAAGGATCTCGATATCGGGCGTTTCTGTCGAGGTCGGGAGCAGGTAGTCGGCGAAGGTCCCGGTCAGAAAAGCGCCGTCATCGGCGTAGGCGAGCTCTTCGTAGAAGCTCGCGCCGAGCGCCTGAGCGAAGCCTCCCCTGATCTGCCCGTCCACCATCGCGGGATGGAGTACGCGGCCGCAGTCATGCATGGTGACATAGCGGTCGATCCGGACCTTGCCCGTTTCGACGTCGACCTCGACTCCGGCCATGTCGAAGATAAAGCCATGGCAGAGCGAGGAATTGACCTCGTCGCTCTCGGTCGGGGCGGCAAGCTGGGGAGGTGCCCAGAAGGCGGTTTCGCGGATCGTTTGGTCGACGCCGTCGGGCAGAAGCGCCGGCGACCAGTGGGAGAGCGCGGCGACACGACCGAAAGGCAGCGTCTTGGCCCGATTGCCCGTCGCGAAGATGGCACCGCCGGCAAAGCCGATCTGACCGGGCGAGACGTCGAGCTGACTTGCGGCGATGGCGGCCAGCTTGTCGCGCAGCCGCGTTGCAGCCAGATGCGCTGTACCGGCGACAGCGGCTGCGAAGCGGCTCGAATAATTGCCCGACGCGATCGACCAGGCGTCCTTGCCTGTATCGAGATCTGCAACGACCTTGATCGCTGCGGGAGACAGGCCGAAGACATCGGCCACGACCTGCGCCAGGACCGTGCGGTGGCCCTGTCCCTGCGGCACGGAAGCGACATGGACGCTGACCGAACCGACAGGATCAAGCGAGACGGTCGCGGTCGCCTGTGCGCCGTTCTTGGGCCCGGCCTTCTTTCGCTCTTCGGCAGTCAGGACCGTGGTGATATAGCCCATGTTGGAAACGCTGGGCTCGACAGCCGCAGCAAAGCCGATGCCATAGCGCCGGCCGGCCGCGCGGGCTTCATCACGCCGTCGCTCCAGCGAGGCCAGCCTGCCGTCGGCCACTGCGACGTCCACTGCCTTTGCATAATCACCGGAATCATAAAATGCGCCCGAGGCCGTGCGGTATGGAAACGCTCCGCCCTGAATGAGGTTTGCACGGATCACGGCCAGCGGATCGAGCTCTAGCTCGACGGCAATGCGCTGCATCAGCCGCTCCAGCGCATAATACACCTGCGGGCCGCCGAAGCCGCGCACGAGGCCGGTGGGAGCCTTGTTGGTCAGCACGACGCGGTTCCGGATGGCGAGATTCCGGATGTCGTAGGCCCCGGTCATGTTGCCATGCATGCGGTAGAGAGTTGCAGGTTCGGGCGCGCGCGGATATGCACCGCAATCCTCGACCTGATCCCAGTCGAGCGCGGTGATACGGCCCTCCTTCGTGACTGCAGCCTTCAGCGTCGTGACGCGGTTGGTCGCGGCCACGGCGGCGCTGAGATGTTCGAGCCGGTCCTCGATCCACTTGACCGGGGCGCCGGCCACGCGCGCGGCCACCCCGATCATGACCGCATAGGGCGCGACGCCCTGCTTGACACCGAAGCTGCCGCCCGACTCCGGCGGCATGCGCAGGCGCAGACGATTGCCCGAAACCTTCAGGCATCGCGCCATCACGGCGTGGATGCTGAACGGCCCCTGGAAATTGGCGAGGATCTCATAGGCGTCCTCATGGGGCTCGTACTCAGCAACGACGCCGAAGGTTTCCATCGGCGCGCCGGTGTTGCGCGGATAGGCGATTGAGACTTCAACGCTGTGCGCGGCTGCCCCGAAGGCGGCCTCCGGATCGCCGTACCGGAAGCGACGGTCACTGACGAGGTTGGCCCCTGCATTTTCGTGGAGGACCGGTGCATCGGATGCGAGGCTCGCAATCGGATCGACGACACAAGCAAGCGGAGCATAGTCGATCTCGATCGCGTCCAGAGCGTCCTCGGCGAGATAGCGATCCTGCGCGACGACGATTGCGACCGGCTCGCCGACATAGCGCACGCGCTCGACGGCCATCGGCCAGTTCTCGACCGCGACCTTGAGCCCTGCGACCATCGGCGTCGTCAGCCTTGTGAGATCGCGACCCGTAATGATGGCAGCGACACCCGGCATGGCAGCGGCAGCGGCCGAATTTATACTGACGATGTCGGCATGGGCATGAGGCGAGCGCAAAAATGCAGCGTGGAGCGTGCCTGGCCTGCCTCCGAGGTCGTCTATGAAGCGACCACGTCCGGTCAGCAGAGCTGCGTCCTCGACGCGCTCCACCGATTGTCCCGTCCATGACATGATTTCTGGCCGCACCGACGTCTGCTCCCGATGACGCGCTCTGGTGGGCGTCTCGACAAGGGTTTGGGCGGATACCGATCCGCGCGCGATCCCGCAGAGTCTCGCGACTTACCGAATAGTCTCAAAAATGACTTGCGGAAGCGGAAGGTGGCTATCGGCCCAGCCGCGCAACCTGCCTGAAGGCGCTTGGCGCGACGCTGCAATGGTCACGGAAGAAGCGCGAGAAGTGGGCCGGCACGCTGAAGCCGAGACTGTCCGAGATTGCTGCGAAGGTCTCCTTGCCCTCGACGATTGCCCCGACCGCCATCTCGACCTTGACGACGTTCAAGAAGACATGCGGCGTCACCCCGGTCGACTCCTCGAAGGTGCGGAAGAAATGGGCCCGCGATAGCCCTGCCTCCTTCGCCAACCGGTCGACGCTCAGCGGGGCCGCGATATCGGCGCGCATCAATGAAATGGCCTTGCCGACACGCCAGTCGATTGCGCTGGAACGAGCGATCTCGCGCAGAGACGCACCGACCGTGCGCCAGGGGGCAAAACGCTCGATCACCGCGATCATCAGTTCCGACAACAAGTCCTCTTGCCGGCGCAAGGCACCGGGCTCGTGAACCATTTCAGCTGCAAGGTCTAGCGCAAGCTGGCGGATGTGACCCGTGACGCCGCCAGCCGATTTCTCGAAAAAGCCCGGTGCGCGGCTCGCCGCCCAGTTTGGTCTGAAGCTGCGGAGCCAGTCTGGCTCGATATATAGCGCCAGGATCAGCGCGTTCTTGCGGCGCGGGTCGTGGATATAGGCATGGCTCTCCCAGGCGTTGACCAGGACGGCGATATCGTCGGTCAACGGCGCGACGTGGTCGCCGACCAGGAACTGAGTGTCATCGCCGTCGACCTTCAGCAGGACGTGGCAATGCGGGTGCGCATGCCGGACGAGGCTCCGATCCATGTCCAGCAGTGCCACCCGCCCGAAGGCTCCATGCGCAATGCGCAAGGCATCCGACATTTCGTTTCCTTCCCGAGCCTTGTCTGCTCATGTTCCCTATTCTCACTATAATAGCCCCCTCAGCGGCGCCGCAAGGGTTGCATTCCGGATGAGCGAGTATCGAACTGAGTGGTCTAAACATGGCCCGCAGCCTGAAGCCAACCGCAATCCAAGTCGACCGCGCCACGACGCTACGCTTCGCCCCTTACATGACAGACGCGTTCGGTCTTGCACCCAAGCCCGTGATTGCCATGTCGTGAAGGTCCGCTATTCGAAATTCGTTGCCAAAATCTGCCGGTCCGCTCTCGGCCCCGTTCACGTCATCATTTGCTTCATGATGTCGGTGAATTACGTTTCCGTTGATGGATGCTCTGTCAAGGGCTGCTCGGTTTCAGCATCGCAAAGAACTAATTATCTGCGACAATTCATGCCTGCTGAAGAATCCCGGATAGGACGGGCGTTGACGCCATTTTGATGCATTCGAAAGCGGGACGTCAGGGCTTCTAGAATTTACGGTAGGAAGATCGGCTACGTCGATTATGATCGCGCAAGCCCATGAGGATTCGCGCGTTTTGACCAGTTTTTACGATCGGCCGATCCTCAACTCGCCGTATTTGCCGCCAGCGCTTCATCATCCGCTTAATAGCAAAGGGCAACCCGTCGCCGGCGAGCCACTGGACGGTCGTCGGCCGTGCCGCTTCATCGTGCCGGTTCCCGCATCGAGGAAGAAGGCTGCCAACGACCAAGACGATTTCGACTTCGGGCAATACGACGATAATGCCCTCGTCAACGAGATCCGCAGCTATCTCGGCGCCTGGCGTTCGATACCGAACCCTGCTGATTGGGGCGTGACGCCGGCGACAGCTCGCCTGCTCGATCATTGGCGCAACCATGAATTCGTCGGCGCCCGTCCGTTCTTCTGCCAAGTCGAAGCGGTCGAGACAATTATCTGGCTGACCGAGGTCGCCCCGCGCCGGGCTGTGACCAAGGGGCTGCTCGACCGCATCGCCAAGGCCAACGAGGAGGCCAACCCCGCGCTGTTCCGCCTGGCGATGAAGATGGCGACTGGCAGCGGCAAGACAACCGTCATGGCGATGCTGATCGCCTGGCAGTCGGTCAATGCGGCGCGCAAGGCGTCGAAGGACTTTTCAAGGGCGTTCCTGATCGTCGCGCCCGGCATCACCATCCGCGATCGCCTGCGCGTTCTCCAGCCAAGCGAGCCTGACAATTATTACGCGACGCGCGAACTGGTCCCGCCCGAGATGCTGCCGGAAATCAGGCGCGCCGAAATCGTCATTACGAACTACCACGCCTTCCAGCACCGGGAGACGATGCCGCTTGGTAAGGTCGCCAAGGGCTTCCTGCAGGGCAACGACCCAGAGCCTCCGCGCACATTGGAAACCGATCGGCAGATGCTGGAGCGCGCCTGCGGAAAGCTGCTCTCCTTCGAGCGCGTCAACGTGCTCAACGACGAGGCGCATCATTGCTACCGGCATAAGGCTGGCGCCGCCGAGGAAGCGTTGACCGGCGAGGACAGGAAAGAGGCGGCCGAGAACGAGGAGGCGGCGAGGCTCTGGATCAACGGCGTCGAGGCGCTCGACCGGGAGCTTTCCAAGGGCGTGCGTGCTGTCTATGACCTATCGGCCACGCCGTTCTTCCTGCGTGGCTCTGGCTACCGGGAAGGCACCCTGTTTCCCTGGGTCGTCTCCGATTTCAGCCTCATGGACGCGATCGAATGCGGCATCGTCAAGCTGCCGCGCGTGCCTGTCACGGATAACCTCGTCCAGACAGAAACCGTCGTTTACCGCGATCTCTGGAAGCATGTCGGCAAGTCGTTACCTAAAACAGTCGCAGGGGCGGCGAAGATCAGCCCGTTCGATCTTCACAACACACTGCAGACGGCGCTGTTCGCGCTCTACAGCCATTATCAGGGCGAATATGAGCGCTGGCAGCGCGCCGGCATCAAGGTGCCGCCCGTCTTCATCGTGGTCTGCCAGAACACGGCGATTTCGAAGCTGGTGTTCGAATGGATCGCCGGCTTCGAGCGGGGGGATGCCGAGCAGGGCGAGCGAGCCGCCTTTAATGTCGGCAATCTGGAGCTTTTCGGCAATTACGACGAGCATGGCGGCCGCCTCGCGCAGCCGCGAACATTGCTGATCGACTCGCGCCAACTCGAATCCGGCGGCGCGCTCGATGAGGCCTTCAAGAAGGCGTCCGAAACGCAGATCCAGCTGTTCAAGGATGAACGCAAGGCACGCGAAGGCGCAGGCGGCGGCGAGGCCAGCGACGCCGACATCCTGCGTGAGGTGATGAACACGGTCGGACGTGAGGGCAGGCTCGGCGAGCACATACGCTGCGTTGTCTCCGTGTCGATGCTGACCGAGGGCTGGGACACCAATACGGTCACGCATATTCTCGGCGTCCGCGCCTTTGGCACCCAGCTCCTCTGCGAGCAGGTGGTGGGGCGCGGCCTGCGCCGCCAATCCTATGAGCTCAACAAACAAGGCCTGTTCGATGTCGAATATGCTGACATCATGGGCA